>JAYSSS010000135.1:0-69088 GCA_043720415.1 Ideonella sp. | reverse complement strand
TTCTCATCCCCCGCGGGGGGCCTGACGCGCAGCGGCAGGTTTGGGGTCGCTCATGAGAAAACGCCGGGCCGCTCCCAAGTTTTCTCATCCCCCGCGGGGGGCCTGACGCGAAGCGGCAGGTTTGGGGGCGCTCTCAGGCTGAGGCGGGCGCTGGCTCGGCGCCACCGGTCAAGCCCTCCAGCCCCAACTGGCGCAGGTGGGCCGCCAGCCGGTCGGCCTTGAAAAACACCCGCCGCTCGCCGCTGCGCAGGTTGTGCAATTCATAGCGCAACGTGGCCGGGCGGCCCTGCACACGCAGCACATAGCTGGCCAAGGGCGGCTCGGCGGAAGGCTTGGGGGCGGGCATGTGGACCGGCTTTTGACGTTCGCGCTCAGGCATGGGCACAGTCTGGCGTGGCGGCGTCAATCCATCATCAATGGCGGCTGCGGCGATGCGCCGGACCACACCCAAGGCGCAGTGCGCGCCTGGACGAACTAAGCTTCACACTCGCACCAACGCCGTGCACCACCGTGCACCAAGGCGCACCCCCGCCCCACCCCCGCCTCACCCCCGCCCATGCTGCACCTCTTGGACACGCCCCACTGGCGCCATGCCGCAGGCCGGGCCGAGCTGCCCAACACCCTGCCGGGCTGGAGCATCGCCTACCTGGCCGCGCGCGGTGCCTGGGTGACGCGCGAACACCTGTGCGCCCTGCTCTGGCCCGATGCCGCCGCCCCCGATGCCCAGCACAGCCTGCGCGTCAACCTGTACCGCGTGCGGGCCCTGTTGCAGGCCTGGGGCGTGCAGGCCGAGCTGGCCGTGGAGCGCCGCCGCGTGCGCCTGAACCTGCCCAGCGATGTCGCCGCGCTGCGCCAGGCCATGGCCACGGGCGACCACAGCGCCGCCCTGGCCTGGCATCGCCAGCCCTTGCTGGCGGGCATGGGCCTGCCCGGTTTTGCCGCACTGGCCGAATGGGCTGAGCTTGAACGCGCAGCGCTGCAACAGCTCTGGCGCGAGGCCGCCCTGGCCCGGCTGAGCGAAGCCCAGCTGGCCGCCGCCCCGGCCATGGAGCTGTGCCAAATCCTTCTCCTGGCCGACCCGCTGGATGAGCCCGCGCTGTCGCACCAGCTGCGCCGCCTGGCCGAGCTCGGCCGCCACAGCGAGGCGCGGCGCTTGTACGAGCAATTCGCCCAGCGCCATCGTCATGCCATGGGGCTGGAGCCGCCGGCCATGCAGGTCTTTGAGGCCTTGCAGCAGGGGCGGGTGCCGGCGCCACGGGCGACCGGCTTGGCCACAGTCGGCGCCGAGACCGCCGAGACCGCCGTGGGCGCCCGTAGCGTGTCGCCCGACGCGGCCCCACTGCCCGCCTGGGCGAACGGCGCCGAAGTCGGCCCGGCCGTCGCGGCGCCGCCCGCGCGCGACCTGTTCGTCGGCCGCGCCATGGAGCTTGATCAACTGCAGGCCATGTTGGGCGCTGATGGCGGCCACCCTGGGCGCGTGGTCAGCCTCATCGGCCCCGGCGGTGTGGGCAAGAGCCGGCTGGCGCGCGAGCTGGTCAAGCGGCTTTCGGGGCAGTGGCCGCAGGCCCCCATCTGGGTGGCCCTGGCCGACCTGGGCGATGGTGCCGCCTGCAGCCGGCGGCTGGCCGAGCAGCTTGGCCTGGCCTTGACCGCGGCGGTGGACCCGAATGCCCAACTCGGCCCGGCCCTGGCCCAGCGCCAGGCCTTGATCGTGTTGGACAACGCCGAGCACCTGAGCGACTTGCCCGTGCTGCTGGGGCAATGGCAGCAACTTGGCAGCGCCATCACCTGGCTGGTCACCTCGCGCCAGGCGCTGGGCCTGCCGCAAGAGCGCCACTACACGCTGGAGGGCTTGGATTGCGGCCTGGAGGTCGAGTTGGAGGGCGGCGCGGCGGGCAGCGAGGAAGGCAACCGGGGCGTCAACCCGGCGGACGCGTCTGTCCAGGCAGAACAGACGCTGGCCTCAGCGTCAGAGTCAGCCTCAACCTCAACCTCAACTTCAACCTCGGCTCCAGCCTCAGCCCAGCATCGCGTCGCCACGCCCGGGGCCCCCGAGGCCCCCAACACGCCCACTCCTCCCGACACCCCCCAGCCATCGATCTTCGAGCTCGACGCCATGCGCCTGCTTTGCGCGCGCGTGGCGGTGTGCAACTCGGACATCGACCTCGCCGCCCAGGCCGGCGCCTGTCTGGCCCTGCTGCGCGCCACCGGCGGCTGGCCGCTGGCCATCGAGCTGGCCGCGGCGGCCGTGGCCCAGCACGGCGTGCAGGCGGTGCTGGACGATCTGCACCAGTCCATCGACGCCCTGGGCGGGGCCAAAGCGCCGCAGCAGGCGCGCCACGACAGCATGCGCGCTTCGCTGATGTTGTCCTGGCGGCTGCTGGGTGCTAACGAGCAAAGCGCCCTGGCCGCCCTGGGTGCCTTTCGCGGCGCCTTCGGCCGCGCCGCGGCGCTGGCCGTGGCCGGCGCCAGCGGGCCCCTGCTGGCGCGGTTGCTGCAGCGCAGCCTGCTGCAGGTGCTGGGCCCCGGCCACTACGAGCTGCACCCCCTGGTGGCGCAGTTTGCCGCCGAGCGCCTGACCGACACCCCCGAGCATGGCGCGCAGGTGGCACGCGCCCATGCCCAGCACTTCAGCCAGCGGCTGCAGGCCAGCGCCGGCGCCGCGGCGCAAGAGCTGCCTGCGCTGTGGCAAGACATAGCCAGCGATTTCGAGGACCACCGTGTCGCCTTCATCCAGCTGTTAGCCCAGGGCGAGGCCGCGGGCATCGCTCGCTCGGCCGCCGCCTGGTCGGCCTTCGGCTCGGTCAAGGGGCGTGCGCGCGAGCTCACCCAGCTGATCGCCGCGGCCATGCCGGCCACCGCCGCCGACGCCGGCGCGCGCTGTGCCGTGCTGCAGGCCGCCGCCAACCTGCACTACCGCGCCGGTGAGCTCGACAGCGCCCAGGGTCTGGCGCGCCAGGCCCTGGCAGCGGCCATGGGCCTGGGTGACGACGTTGGCCAGCGCGCCTCGCAAAACCTGCTGGCCCTGGTGCTCAAAGACCAGGGCCATTACGACGAGGCCGAGCGCTGCGCCCGGGCCGCCTTGCAGAGCGCGCGCGCCGCCGGCGCTGAGCGCGAGGTGGCGGCCAATGCCAACACCTGCGCCATCCTGGCGCGGCTGCGGGGTGATTTCCTGGCTGCCGCCGCGCTCTACCAGGAGGCCATTGCCATCCACCGCCGCGGCGCCAACCCGCGCAGCCTGGCGATGTGCCTGAACAACCTGGGCAATGTGCACCGCGTGCAGGCGCAACTGGCGCAGGCCCAGGCCTCGTTCGACGAGAGCCTGCGCATCGCCGAGCAGCATGGCCTGGCCTCGACCCGCGCCTTTGCCTTGGTCAACCTGGGCCTGGTGCACCTGCAGGCCGGCCGGCTGGACTTGGCCCTGTCCTTCGCGCAGCGTGCCGCGGGCGACAGCGCGGCCGAGATCGGCGTCTTGCTCGGCGCCGACGTCGTGCGCACCCAAGTGGCCATTGCGCAGCAGCGCCATGCCGCGGCGCAAATGAGCCTGCGCGCCTTGGCCACGCGCGCGCAACAGGCGGGCCTGCACTCGGCCATGCTCGAAGCCGTCAACTGCCACGCCCTGATGCTGGCCGCGCTGGGCCGGCCCGACGAGGCCCTGGCGCGCTGGCTCTACCTGATCGAGCACCCGCAGCAGCCCGCCGCCGAGCGCGGCCAGGCGCAGCAGCAGGTCGCCGCACTGGCGCCCACGCCGGCCGAGCGACGCCGCGCGCAGGGCCAGGCAGAGCGTTTTGAGCTGGAGCTGCTGATGCAGGCGGCCATCGCGGGCGACTGAGCGCAGGGCTCGGGTGGCCGGCGACTGCGCGCTGGGTGCGGTGGTCCGGTGACTGTGCGCCGGGTGGGCGCGGCGCGGCCATTGACGCTGCATTGACGCCCGCCTGCGAAGCTGGCGCCGCGATCTCGATGAGGTCTTCATCGCAGCGCGTTCAACCCAACGAGGAACACCATGACCAGCCCTGTGCAACACACCCCAGCGCCGCGGGCCAGCCGCCCGGCGCAACTTGTCCGCCTGGCCCGCGGGCTGGCGCATGCCGCCGCGGTGGCATGCGCCATCGCCCTGGGCCTGCCCTTGGCCGCGACGGCGCAAGTGCCCCCCACGCTGGTGATCGACGACGCCAGCGTGTTTGAAGGCGCCGCCGGCACCACCCGCATCCTCAGCATGGCGGTGCGCTTTGAGGGCCCGCAGCCGAACACGGTGACGGGCCTGGTGTCGGCCATTCCCATGACCGGTGCCTTTTTCAACACGCCCGTGGGCGGCGCCAGTTGCGGCGCAGCCGGTGTCGATTTCGAACAGTTCAGCAATGTCCCCTTCAGCATCCCACCCAACACCCCCAACGGCACGCTGACGGTGAACATCCGCATCTGTGGTGACGCCACCATCGAGCCCAGCGAGCACATCTTTGTGTCCATGACCAGTGTCGTCGGCGCGCAGTGCTTTGAGGGCACCTGCAACGGCCTGGCCACCATCCGCAACGACGACGGGCCGCCGCGCCTGTCGATCAACAGCATAGGCATCAGCGAGCCGTTCTTTGGCACGCGCACGGCCGTCTTCACCGTCACCGCCAGCCACCCGGTGGGGCCGAACGTGGCGGTCAACTTCCGCACGCGCGATGGCACGGCCCGAGCCGCTTGCGCCGACTGCTCACCGGCGGTCATCTCGCCCGACTACAACGCCAATTCGGGCAGCTTGCCGATTCCGCAAGACGCGCTCTCGGCCACCATCACTGTGGTGATCCGCAGCGGTGTGGCCAATGAGGCCGACGAGACCTTCTTTGTGGACCTGTCGGCGCCGACCAATGCCACCCTGGGCACGGCCAGCGGCCGCGGCACCATCTTCGACAGCACGCTCAAGGTGGGCGGCTTTCAGTTGGGCCAGGACGCCGAGGTGCTGCGCATCGAGCAGCCCCTGCAAGTAACACTGGATTGGAGCGTTCCGCGGCAGCAGGTCTGGCGCAACCTGCGCAGCATCGACCTGCGCCTGCGCGGCGGCCACGACACCGCGCTGTGGCTGCGTTGGGACGAAGCCAGCAACCTGTTCAGCCTGTGCGAGAAGGCCCCCGGCGGCCGCGACGACGAGGCCCATGCCAGTGGCCTGACGCAACAGGCCGCGCGCTGCGGCCCCGGCGCCTTGCCCGGCAGCGCGGCGGTGCTGGAAACGCCACTCGGCCGGCTGCACTTGGCCAGCACCGAGGTCAAGGGCAGCGGCCCCGCCGGTCAGGACGTGCGCCTGACCCTGGGCCTGAGCCTGGCCGGCAAGGCCGCCGGCCACACCTACCGCATCGAGGTGGCGGCCAGCGACGACTTCGGCAATGCCGATCGCTTTGAGCGGGCGGGTGAGTTGACGGTGTTGCGGCGCTGACCCACCCTCAAACCGCGCGCCGCGGCAGCGTGTGGGCGTTCTCGCCCACCGCCCACAGCAGCGCCGCCGTCATCACCAGGCCCTCGCGCATCAGCGGCGCCAGCACATGCTCGTTGGGCGCGTGCTGCGAGCAGGCCGGGTAGCTGTGCGGCACCCACACCGTGGGCAGGCCCAGGATGTCGGCAAACACATCGTTGGGCAACGAGCCGCCCAGATTGGGCAGCAGTGCCGGCTTGGTGCCGGTGCTGGCCTGCAACGAGGCCAGCGCCAGGCGCACCCAGGCGTTGTCGGGGTCCAGGCGCGTGGCGTTCATGATCATCGGATGGCTGACCTCGATGTCGGCCATGCCGCGTGCCGCCAGGTGCGCCAGCACATGCTCGCGCAGGCGCGGCGCATCGGTGCCCACCACAAAGCGCAACTGCAGCGTGGCCTGGGCCTGTGGCGGGATGGCATTGACCGGGGCCTTAGGCTGGCCGCAGCCGATGGCCAGCACCTCCACCGTGTTCCAGCCGAAGACCCGCTCGGCCGGGGTGAGGCCAAGCTCGCCCCAGTGCGGGTCGATGTCGGGGTCGCCGGGCCCGCCGCCGACCTCAATGTCGGCCAGCGCGGCGCGCACGGCCTGCGGCATGGGCGGCGGGCGCAGGCCCGGCACGCAGATGCTGCCGCGGCCATCGACCAGGCTGGCAATGGCGTTGGCCAGCACCGTGCCGGGGTTGCGCAGCAGCCCGCCCCAGTTGCCCGAGTGGTGGCCGCCCTCGCGCAGCGTGAGCGTCAAATCGAAATTGGCCACGCCGCGCGAGCCCAGAAACACCGTGGGCCTGTCGGCGCGCAGGCGCGGGCCATCGCTGGCGATCAGGGCATCGGCGCGCAGCAGCGCGGTGTGCGCGCTGCAAAACCCGGCCAGGCCGGGTGAGCCGGTTTCCTCGCCCATCTCGATCAGCCACTTGGCGTTGAAGCCCAGGCGGCCGCCGCGGGCCTGCATGACACAGGCCAGGGCGGCGAGGTTGATGCTGTGCTGGCTTTTGTTATCGGCCGTGCCGCGGCCGTACCAGCGCTCGCCGGCGGCGTGGGCCGCGGGCGTCAGCGCCCAGGGGTCGCGGCCCTCGGCCCAGCGGCCCTCATGGCCGCGCACGACATCGCCATGGCCGTAAAACAGCACGGTGGGCAGGGCCGGGTCTTCGATGCGCTCGGCCGTCAGCAGGGGCGGCGCGCCGGCCACCGGGTTGTCGTGCAGTTGCGTGGCAAATCCCAGGGCCTGCAGGCTGGGCGTGATCTCGTCGCGCAGGTAGGCCAGCAGGTCGGCGCTGTGCTCGCCGCTTTGGCTGTCGGTGGGGATGGCCACGCGGCGCGCCAGATCGCGCTGGAATTGGCCGCCGTCAAAGTGCTGTGCGGCGGCGGCTTGGGCCGCGGCGGGCGAAGTGTGGTCGGGCATCGCTGGCCTGCTCACTGGAGTACCTTCGTGCTGCGCACTGCGGTATTCGCGCTTGGGGCGGCCCGGCACGCTCACTGGAGTACCTTCGTGCTGCGCACTGCGGTATTCGCGCTTGGGGCGGCCCGGCACGCTCATGCCAAGTCAGGCGGATTTACCCACCAGTTCAAAGTGCTCGACAACCGGTGGCTGCGCAAAATACGGCCCCACGATCGCCCGCCACTGGGCAAACAAGGGCCCCTGGCGAAAGCCCACCGTGTGGTCTTCCAGGGTGGCCCAGAAAATCTGCAGGATGTAGCGCTCAGGACTCTCGATGCCCCGGTTGACCTTCCAGCCCAGCATGCCCGCGGCCTGCGCGGCCACGGTGTTGGCGCCACGCTGGACGGCCTCTTCAAACGCGGCGTTCTGGCCCACGGGGATGCGGATGTCGGCAATTTCCAGGATCACGGTGTGGCTCCGGCAGAGGTTTGGGGGGCACCCAGTCAGGGGGCGGGGCAGGCGCAAGGGGCTGGCAAATGAGGCCGGCAGTGTAAGGTTGCAGGCATGAGCCCAGCACTGGACCTCTACGCGCAGGGCCTGCTGGCCCTGCTCATCAGCCTGGGGCTGGGTGGGGTGCTGGGCGGCATGTTGGCCATGCGTCGGCGATTCGAATGGGGCATGGCCTACTTGCTGCTGTGCCTGGCCCTGGGCAGCCTGGGCAGCGCCGTGCGGCTGGGCGTTTATGCGCACTTGCAATCGGCGGTGATCGAACAGCTGATGAGCGCAACCTGCGAGGAGCACCAGGTCGGCCATGGCGATCCGCATTGGTGGCACACCCAGCGCTTTGAGGCCTTACAGCCCGACGGCAAGGAGCTGCATCTGCGGCTGCCCTACGTCGCTGGGCGCTGCCCGGCGGCGGTGGAGCCGCCGCCGGCGCCGGAGATGCAGCGCCTGCGCTACGCCAAGGAGGCCGCCCGTCAGGCCACTGAGGCGCGTGCCGACAACGGCGCCGGCAACCCAAACCACAGCTCAAAGCCGGCCGTGCTGGCCGAAGTCGAGAGCAACCCGAGGCAACCCTGGGTGATGCTGGGTGTGCTCATCGGCATGGGCCTGTTTGGCCTCTTGGCCGGCCTGTTTGTGGTGTCCTCTGCCGTTGGCGCAGGCGCGATGCGGCGCGGCAAGCCCAGGCGTCACAGGACCGTGATCCAGCCCAAACCGAAGTCTCGGCGCATCATCGCCGCCGAGCACCGGCGCAACACCTGGCTGTCACTGGTACTGATGGTGATGGGTGGCTGCAGTGCTGTGGCGGCGGGCTTCGTGTTCTTGCTGGGCTGATGCCCGGCGGCGACCACGAGCGGGCTGCCGCAGGTGAGCCGCCGGCCGCACCGAGTTCACAGCCAGGACCAGCGCATGGCCCACCACGGGGCCAAGGGCTTGGCGGCGCTGGCCTTGACGGCTGGCGCAACAGGCGGCTTGAGCAGTTGCGGCTGCAGCACCAGGAAGCTGGCGTCTTGCAAGGCCATCAGCACGCTCAGGCCATCGCGGGCGATGGCCACCTCTTCGCCGGCTTCGAGCACGGTGTCGCGCGCCTCGCCCTCTTGCGTCAGCCACAGCCGGCCGCTGAGGTTGAGGATGCGCAGGCCGCGACCGTTTTCCAGACGCAGCAACTGAGCCTTGGCCAGGTGGCTGGCGGCGAGGCTGAGGTCGGTGTTCATAGCAGCTCCTTTAAATGCAGAATACGCATGCTTTGTGGATGTCTTGCCGCCTGGGTGTGGCAGCGAGACATGGGAACTGTGAGGGTTTACACCAAGATCCTCAAGCGTTGATTTTGCATGCTTAAGATGCATTTTCAGAATGCGTAACAGCCGCCAGGAGGGCCATGCGCCGCCGCCAGTTCGACCTGCCGCCACTCGATCAACTCGAAGCCTTCGAAGCCGCCGCGCGGCACCTGAGCTTCACCCTCGCCGCCGATGAGCTGGCGCTGACGCAATCGGCGGTGAGCCGGCAGATCGCCGCGCTGGAGGCGCACTTCGGCAAGCCGCTGTTCCAGCGCCTGCACCGCGCGCTGCGCTTGAGCGATGAGGGCCAGCTGTTGCAGCGCGCCGTGGCCCTGGCCCTGCACACCCTGCACCAGGCCAGTGGCCGGTTGCGCGGCGAGCAGCGGCAAAAGACCGTGGTGGTCAGCACCACGGCGGGCTTTGCCGGCCTGTGGCTGATCCCGCGCCTGGCCGGCTTCACCGCCACGCGGCCGGATGTGGACGTGCGCATCTCGGCCAGCAACGCCCTGGTCAACCTCAACCGCGACGGCATCGATGTGGCCATCCGTTATCACACCCAGCAGGGCGCGGGCCCGCACGCCGTGCGGCTGTTTGGCGAGCTGGTCATGCCGGTGTGCAGCCCGCGTCTTTTGCGCGACAAGAGCCGGCCGCTCAAACAGCCCGAAGACCTGCGCCACCACTGCTTGCTGCACATGGACGGTGTGCCCAACACACAGCTGCTGGAGTGGCCGCCCTGGCTGCGTGCCATGAAGATCGAAGGCCTCAAGCCGGCCAGCGTGCTGCACTTTTCAATGTACGACCAGATGATTCAGGCCGCGGTCAATGGCCAGGGCGTGGCCATGGGCCGCGTGCCGCTGCTCAATGAGCTGCTGGCGCAGAAAAAGCTGGTTGCACCCTTCAAGAAAAGCGTGGTCACGCCGCGCAGCTATTACCTGTTTCAGTCCGACGAATCACGCCACAAACCCGAGGCGCTGGAGTTTCTGGCCTGGCTGCAGGCCGAGGCCCTGGCCACGGCTTGATTGGAGGCTTAGGCGGCGCAGCTCGCCCAGGCCTCTCCCACAGCGCTCAAGCCGACCACCGCGCCAAACAGGCCACCGCCGGCTGCATGCCGTCGCCATGCGGCACGCCCATCACCTGCAGCGCGGCCTGCACGCCGCCCAGCGCGCCCAGGATCAGAGCCGGGTTCTGGTCGCCCAGGTGGCCGATGCGAAAACCGCGCCCGGTCAGCGGCCCCAGAGCGCCGGCAAAGGCCACCTGGAAACGCGTGCGGCCGATGTGCCGCAGCTCATCGACCTCCACCCCCGCGGGCACCATGACGGTGGTCACCGACACCGACCTGTCTTCGGGCCGCTGCACAAAGAAGTCCAGCGCACCGGCACTGCGCCAGCCTTGCACTGCGGCGTGCACGGTGCGCGCCAGCAGGGCATGGCGGGCAAAGACAGCGTCCTCGCCTTCCTCGAAGATCAGGCTCAGGGCGGCCTCCAGGCCGAACAACAGGTTCTGTGGCGGCGTGCCGCAAAACTTCATGTAAGAGAACTCATGGCGCCGCCGCGTCCAGTCCCAATAAAAGCGCGGGCCACTGTTGCGCTCGCTCACTTTGGCGGCCAGGGCATCCACCGCCACGATGCCCACGCCGGGTGGCGTCATCAGGCCCTTTTGCGAGGCGCCCACGGCCACATTGATGCGCAGCGCATCCATCAGGATGGGCGTGGCACCCAGCGAGGCCACGACATCGACGACGAACAGCGCCGGGTGGCCGGTGGCATCGATGGCCGCGCGCAGCAGGGGCAGATCGGTGGTCACGCTGCTGGCGGTGTCGGTGTGCACCACAAAGATCGCCACGATGCGGTGCTCGGGGTCGTCGCGCAGCGCCTGGGCCACGGCGTCCACGTCCACCGGCAGGCCCTCGATCCAGGGCGTGCGCACCACGCGCCGGCCCAGGTGCTCGGTCTGTAGGGCCCAGGACTCAGAGAAGTGCCCGGTGCCCGGGATCAACACCGTGCCGCCCGGCGGCAGCAGGTTTTCGATCACCGCTTCCCAGGCACCGTGGCCATTGCTGGCGTAGAAAAAGACATCGGCCTGCGTGGTGTTGAGCAAGCGCTTCACGCCGGCCTCGCAGGCGGCAATATTGGCCGAGACCCGCGGGTCGCCCAGGTCCATGGGTTGGCGGCGCAGCGCATCCTGCACCGCATCGGGCAGGGGCGTGGGCCCGGGTGAATGCAGCAAGCGGACACCGGGGATGCGGGTGGAGGTGTACATGGGCGTTGAAGGTGTTTGATCGAAAGCGCCGATGGGGCGCTCAGTTCGCAGGCGGCAGCGACTTCGTCAGCGCCGGGATCATCCGGTGCAGCTCGGTGCGCAGGATGCGGCTCAGCGCATTGACCTTTTGCCTGGCGTCCAGCGCGGCCCAAGCGTCGTTGCCGTCGGCACTGCGTGCACCGGAGTAGCTCGTGCTGGCCGTTGTCGACTGCGTCGCCACCACCTGCGCTGTGGCCAGATCGATGAGCTCGATCTTGAGGTAGACGAAGGGCGCCAGCATCCCGCGCCCGCTCTCGCCGGTGTCCGATCGCCGCAGGTACATTTGACGGTCAATGTAGAAACCCAGGCCCTGCAGGTAACCGCTACCGACGCTGGACTGCGCGGTGCGCAAGGCCGATGGCGCACGGTGTGGGCTGATGATCAGCAGCTGGCTGGCGCCCATGTCCATGAGCTGGGCGCGGAGGCCTTCGCTGGGCAAGGTGGCCTGGCCCTGCACCCAGCGGCCGGGCTCGCTGGCCATGGAAGGCGCCAGCAAAGTGAGCTTGCGTGCCGCCAGGGACTCGATGCGCGCCATGGCCTCGGCCACGGTGGCCGTGGCCAACTTGTCAAATCCGGCGCCGGGCAGGGCGATGGACTCCCTTGCATTGCGATCGATTCGGCTGCCCACGGTGGGCTCGTGCGTGACCACCGTAATTGAGTCGCCCATGGCAGACAGAACCGCCAGCCCGCTGGGCGCGGGGCCGGCGGCCACCGCGGGATTGGCCCGGGTCGGTCCAGGCGCGATCACCAGCGCGCCAAGCAAGGCGGCCGCGATCACGCTGCCCACAAGTGTCTTCATCGCCTTCACCCCCGTTGGCGCTGGCAGCGCCGCTCAGCCTGTTTCAGGCCATTGTCAGCCCGACATAGTTTTCCGCCATCGCCGTCATCGCCGCGGGCGAGTCAAACAGGTAGGCCAGCTCGGCCTGCTGCATCTTGCGGCCGAAGGCCCCGGTGTCGGGGAAGTGGTGCATCAGCGAGGTCAGCCACCAGGAAAAGCGCTCGGCCTTCCAGATGCGGGCCAGGGCGCGCTGTGAGTAGTGGTCGATGCCGGCGCTGTTGCCCATGCCGTGGCCGGCGCGGTAATGGTCGGCGAGGCCCTGCCAAAGATAACTCACATCCGACGCGGCCAGGTTCAGACCCTTGGCGCCTGTGGGCGGCACGATGTGGCCGGCGTCGCCGGCCAGGAACATGCGCCCGAAGCGCAGTGGCTCGGCGACGAAACTGCGCAGCGGGGCAATGCTCTTTTCCAGTGACGGCCCGGTGATGAGTTGATCGGCATGGCTGGCGGGCAGGCGCCGTCGCAGCTCGGCCCAGAAGGCCTCGTCCGACCAGTTCTCCGCCTTGTCATGCAGATCGCATTGCAGGTAGTAGCGGCTGCGCGTGGCGCTGCGCTGGCTGCACAGCGCAAAGCCGCGCGCGTGGTTGAGGTAAATCAGTTCATGGTCCACCGGTGGCACATCGGCCAACAGGCCCAGCCAGCCGAAAGGGTAGACCTTCTCATAACTCGTTATGGAAGCGTCCGGCACGCTGGCCCGGCACACGCCGTGGTAGCCATCGCAGCCGGCGATGAAATCGCAGTGCAGTTCATGCGCCATGCCGTCCTTCACATAGCGCACAAAGGGTCTGGTGCCATCAAAGCCGTGCACGCTGACTTGATCGGCCTCGTACACCGTGGCCAGGCCGGCGCTGGCGCGGGCCTCCATCAGGTCGCGCGTCACCTCGGTCTGGCCATAGACGGTGACGCGCTTGCCCGTCAGGCCCAGCAGATCGATGCGGTGCAGGGCGCCATCAAAACACAGCGCCACGCCATCGTGCGGCAGACCCTCGGCCCGCAGCCGGGTCGCCACCCCCGCCGTGGCCAAGAGATCGACCGTGGTCTGCTCCAGAACCCCGGCGCGGATGCGGCCCAGCACGTAATCGGCACTGCGCGCCTCAATCACGGTGTTGGCCACGCCGGAGGCGGCGAGCAACTGGCCCAGCAGCAGGCCCGAGGGGCCAGCGCCGATGATGGCGACTTGGGTTTTCATGGGTGGGAGGGGTGGCGGCGGGGGCACAAGCCTAACTTGCCGAATTGGTCGGAAGAACTTCGGCGCGCACCAAGCCGTCGCGTTCGCTTGTTGGCCACACATCAAGGTTCGGTGACCCGCCGTGAGGCTCTCACCCCTTGTCTCCCGCATTACGCCATCCATGGCTGCCGGCTTGGCTGATTGTTCGCCCCAAGGATCACTTGCAGCGCTTGGCCGCGGGCGGGCGCCCGACGCCTGGTGCCCGATGTTGTGCCAACGGCTTGTCGCTGAAGCCCGCCAGCTGGCTGCGCGGCGCAAGGTCAGCGTCCTTGTCGTGTCGGTGGCGTTCTGCGAACTGACAACGTGGGCGTGTGCGGCGCTACCGGGCAACACGGCTGAGGCCACCATGCTGCTGCCGATGATTTAGGCGCTGCTGGCTCGCCACCCGCTCAAGCGCGCGGCGCCGGTGGCCGACCAGGGGCTGCTCAGCGTGAACAACTTGGATGGGCTGGCCAAGCTGCAGACCGCGCTGGCCCATGAAGTGCTGCCGATCGTGGCTGGCGATGTGATGACGATCCCGGCCGGGCTGGACTACCCGCGCCACGCCATCAACACCTCAGCCGCGCCACTGAAGTACCTGTCGATCAGCACGCAACTGACGGGACGCTATTGCCGCATCGCCACCCGCTGG
Source organism: Ideonella sp. (assembly GCA_043720415.1). Lineage (GTDB taxonomy): Bacteria > Pseudomonadota > Gammaproteobacteria > Burkholderiales > Burkholderiaceae_C > Pseudaquabacterium. Next base: position 55,491 of record JAYSSS010000135.1, on the reverse strand, counting down.
CCGGCCAGCTTTGGCCGCCAGCCGCAAGCCAGATCACTGCGGGCCTTGCGCAGCCAACATCCACCCCATCTTGAAGCGTGCCCAAGCGCGTCGTTCGGTGGCTACTCTCAAGTAGCCCGGCGACTTGGCCAGTGAGGATGGGCTTGCTCGAGGGGACTTAATATTAAAGACCTGACCCCAGCGTTGCTTGACACGAAAGCACAAGCATTGGCTCGCCGCAGTGGCCCTGCCCGCCGTCGCCCAGACCAGCCCGACCGTGCGCTGGCGCATGGCGTCGAGCTTCCCGAAGAGCCTGGAGCCGATTTACGGTGGCGCCGAAGTGCTTTCGCGCCGCCTCGCACAAATTACGGGCGCGGGAAATTCCTCATTTCGGTGCACGCCGCGGGCGAGTTGGTGCCCGCTTTTGGTGTTGTCGATGCCGTGCAGGCGGGCTCCGTCTCATCAGCTTTCCCGGCGGCAATACGGGCGTGCAGACGGGGGGCTGGTTCAAGAAGGAAATCCGCGGTGTGGCCGACTTGAAGGGCCTGAAGATGCGCATTCCCGGCATCGGCGGCGAGGTCATGGCGCGTTTGGGCGCGGTGCCGCAGCGGCTGCCCGGGGGCGAGATCTACGGCGCACTGGAGAAGAGCACCATCGACGCCGCTGAATGGGTCGGGCCGTATGACGACGAGAAGCTGGGCTTCTACAAAGTTGCACCCCACTACTACTACCCGGGCTGGTGGGAGAGCAATTCGATGTACTCGTTTTTCGTCGGCACCAAGGCCTGGGAGGCCTTGCCCAAGGAGTATCAGGCGGCCTTCGAAGCGGCGGCGGCTGAAGCCAACATCGACATGATGACCGAGTACGACTTCAAGAACCCGCCCGCGCTGCTGCGCCTGGTGGGCAACGGCGTCAAGCTGCATGCCTACTCCAACGAGCTGATGAAGGCCGCGCAGGACGCGGCCTACGACCTCTACGCCGAAGAGTCCGCCAAGAACCCGAGCTTTCGCAAGTTCTTCGAATCGTGGAACAAGTTCCGCAACGAGGTCATGCTGTGGCACCGCTTCGCGGAAAACACCTACGCGAATTTTGTCTACAACAACCCGCCGAAGAAGGTCTGATCGACGGCTGCAGGCTAAGCTGATGGCGGTGCCCGGACGCCCCCGGGATGCCATCACCAAGGACAAGCATGAAGATTCGCGAAATCGCCACCGGTCTGCAGTTCCCGGAGGGCCCGGTGGCGCTGGCCGATGGCTCGGTGCTGGTGGTCGAGATTGCGCGCGGCACGCTCAGCCGCGTGACCATGGATGGCCGCATCACGGTCGTCGCCCAACTCGGCGGCGGCCCGAACGGCGCGGCCATCGGGCCGGACGGCGCGGTTTATGTCTGCAACAACGGCGGCTTCAAGTGGCACACCGAGGCCGACGGCACACAGCGCCCGGTGGCCCAGGCCGCAGACTATTCGGGCGGCCGCATCGAGCGCGTCGATCTGGCCACGGGCCGCAGCGAGCGCCTGGTTGAGAGCGTCGCCGGCCTGGCCTTGCGCGGCCCGAACGATCTGGTGTTCGACGCCCACGGCGGCTTTTATTTCACCGATCTGGGCAAGTCCCGCGAGACCGACATGGACATGGGCGCGGTTTACTACGCGCGTGCCGATGGCAGCGCCGCCGGCGTGATCGCGCGGCCGCTGATGACACCCAATGGCGTGGGCCTGTCGCCCGATGGCCGCACGCTGTACTACGCCGAAACCGCAGGCGCGCGGCTGTGGGCCTACGACATCACCGCCCCCGGCCAGGTGCGCAAGGACGGGTGGCCCTCGCCCAACGGCGCGCGCATGCTCACGGCATCGCCGGGCGGCCATTTGCAGCGCTTTGATTCGATGGCCGTCGATGCGCTGGGCAACCTCTGTGTGGCCACGCTGATGCACGGCGGCATCAGCGTCGTCTCACCCGACGGCAGCCTCGCCAGCCATGTGCCGCTGCCCGACAAGTTCACCACCAACCTGTGCTTCGCCGGCCCAGGCCGGCGCACTGCGTTTGTCACGCTCTCAGGCAGCGGCAGATTGATCGCCATCGACGATTGGCCCATCCCGGGGCTGCAGCTCAACTGCGAGGCCTGAGACTTTCTGGGCAGCGTGATTGCCGGCTTCAATGTTTATTTGGCGTTTTCCATGTTCCGTCTGGCCGCCATCGGCCAGGGCGTTTACAAGCGCAAACTGCTGGGCATCGGCAACACGCTTGCTGCGCCCGACGACGCCCACACCCGGCCGCTGGCGCAAGCGGCCTGTGTGATTGCCGATCGCCAGTGCAACGCATCGCCACCCCAACGCACCCATGAGTCAATCCACCGCGGCGCAGGACACGGCCGAGCACATCCCCTTCGAAGAGTTCCGCAACGGCCTGCGGCACGGCCGCTTTCACGTCATCGTCAACCCCGCGCTGGCGGTGCCCTTCGTGGCCCATTGCACGCGTGTCACGCCGCTGGCGGTGGGCCTCATCGGCGCAGGCATCGCCGCAGTGCTGGTCGGCTACCCGTGGACGGGCGGGCTGCTGGTGGCAGCGGGCGCACTGTTGCGGCGGCTTGTCAAGACGCAGGCGCCGCGCATCCTGCTGCACCTGGCCTCGCGTCTGCCCACGGTTTATGGGCCAGCCACCGAGCACGGTGTGATGGAAGTGCGCCGCACCTGAGGGCTCTGGAAATTCCATGGAAATTCCATGGGGTCAGGTCTTTAATATTAAGTGACCATCCGAGAATCGGCGGCAGCCCGACGGCCATGCCGCGGAATTCGATCCCACCCTGGGCAGGGCGATGATCGGGGTGGTCGGCGCACATGTCACTGGTACTCCAAGCCGTAAGGTTCGAAACATGAAAACCTGTCTTCAAGTCGATGGCGTCCTTGCAAATTCGCGCCACACCAAAAGCCATCGCTGCGGTTTGCGCCCATGACCACCCCCCAGGCCCAAGCCTGCGCCCTGCTGGCCGGTGCCTCCGGTCTTGTGGGCCACGCGCTGGCCGCGCAATGGCCGGGCCCGCAGCCGCTGCACCTGCTGGTGCGGCGCGAGATCACGCCCACCGGCCCGGCACAGCGCGTGCATGTGGTCGATTTCGCCGCCCTGCCGCCCCTGCCGCGCAGTGATTGGGCCTTTTGCTGCCTGGGCACCACCATCAAGGCGGCGGGCTCGCAGGCGGCTTTTCGTGCCGTTGATCACGACGCCGTGCTGGCCTTCGCGCGGGCCGCACTGGCCGCCGGGGTGACGCACCTGGCGGTGGTCTCGGCCCTGGGCGCGGATGTGCGCTCAGGCAATTTCTACAACCGCACCAAGGGCGAGATGGAGGCGGCGCTGCGTGCCCTGGGCCCGCGCCATCTGCTCATCGCGCGGCCCTCGCTCTTGGCCGGTGATCGCAGCCGCCTGGCGCAGGCGCCGCGCCGCGGTGAGCAGCTCGCGCTGATGCTGACCCGGCCACTGGCCGGTCTCATCCCCAAGGCCTGGCGCCCCATCGGCGCCGACACCTTGGCGCGTGCGCTCCTGCGCGGCCTGGCGCAGGCACCGGCGGGTGTGAGCGTTCTGGAATCGGCCGCACTACAGGATCTGGGCGCTGATTGACCGCAGCGCAGTGCAGTACCGTGCAGTGCAGTGCAGTACCGTGCAGTGCAGTGCAGTGCAGTGCAGTGCAGTGCAGTGCAGTGCAGTGCAGTGCAGTGCAGTGCAGTGCAGCGCTGCGCTGCGCCGCGTGGGGCGGCGAGAAGCCGTCACCCGCCAAGCGTGCGTGCAGGCGCTGCCGCGGGGATCAGCCCATCACGAAATCTGCAGCACCACATTGCCCAGCACCCGCGCTTGCTCCACCAGCTCATGCGCCTGGGCGATTTGCGCGAGCGGCAAGCGTTCACCGATTTGATGCGTGAGCGCGCCACGGCGCAGCAGGTCGTCGAGCGTGACCAGGGCGTGGGCGCGGTCGGCACTGGCCAGGTTGTAGACGATGAAGAACTGCAGCGACACATTGCCCGAAATGAGCGGGAAGAACGGCAGGCTGAACTGCCCGGCGCCGCTGCCGTAGACCAGGCATTCACCGCCGTTGCGCAGCACCGCCAGGTTGAGCATGGCGTTGGCGGTGATGTCGACTTCAATGATGCGATCAAAGCCCTGGCCTTGCGTGGCCTCGCGCAATTGCGCGGCGACGGTGCTGCCGTGGTAATCCACCACCGCATCGGCACCCGCGGCGCGTGCCACATCGGCCTTGGCGGCACTGCTGGTGGCCACCACCTGGTGGGCGCCCAGGGCCTTGGCCATCTGCACCGCATAGTGGCCCACCGCGCCCGCGCCGCCGGCCACCAGCACGCGCTTGCCGCGCACGCCGCCGCTGGCCAGCACGGCGTGCAGGGCCGTGAGTGCGGGGATGCCAAAACACGCGCCGGCCTCGTCGGGCACGCCCTCGGGCAGGGCCACGGCCTGGGCCTGCGGCACGACGATGTACTGCGCCGCGGTTCCGTTTGGGCGGCCCCAGGCGCCGTTCCAGATCCACACCCGTTGGCCGATGCGTTCGGGCGTGACGCCCTCGCCCACCGCATCGACGACGCCCATGCCATCGCTGTGCGGCGTGATGCGCGCAAAGGGCAGCACGCTGCTGCGCAGGCCGGCGCGCGATTTCACATCCGAGGGGTTCACGCCGGACCACAACAGCCGCACGCGCAGCTCGCCCGGGCCGGGTGTGGGGTCGGGCAGCTCGGCGAGCTGGAGCACTTCAGTGGCGGGGCCGGTGCGTTCGTAGTAGGCAGCCTGCATGGGTGTTGGGTGGGGGTGATGGGTTGTGGGTGGATCGGTGCCAGGCAATGGTTGCCAGGCGTGGCGAGGCAGGCGTGGCGAGGCAGGTTTAAGGTTTTTTCTTGCCCGCTTCGGTGACTATTTTCTGCCCTCCGGATTTGACCGTGCCCACGCCCACCGGGGTCGCTTCGGCCTTCGCCGGCGCAGCCGCTGCCCTGCGCCGGAAGCGCGCCTCACGCTCTTCATGCGTTGGGTGTTCAACGGCGTAGCTGGTGCTGACGCCGAGCTTGGCGTGGTACTGGTCCCAGGCCTCGAAGGGATCGGTTTGCACGGCCTTGAGCCACACCGTCGAGCAGGCGTCGGCCTCCAGCTCCTGGTCGCGGCCGAAGCTGAGCTGCACGGAACGTATGAAATTCATCAGGCGCGGAATGGTCGTGAACAGGAAGACACCGTCGCCGATGGGATCAATCTCCATGCCGCGCTGCGCCCGCTGCAGGACCTTCTTGCCCAGCTCCCAGCCCTCGCTCGATGAGATCAACTTGAACTGCAGGTCTTTCATGGCATGGCGCTTGTAGATGTGCGAGACCTCGTGCGCCAGCAGGAAGTCGGCGCCCGCGCCGGCGTCGACCAAACCGTTGAGGAAGCGTGACGACAGCTGGATCACGCCGCCAAAGCGCGCATAGGCGCCATCGGCCAAGGTCTTGTCGAGCGACAGGCGGATGTCGGCCGGGTATTCGGTGACGGTGCCGCGCAGCTTGGCCAGGCGCGCCTCGATGTCGTCCATGGCCAGGCGGTCCAGATCGCCCACCGACTTGAGCAGGCCAAACATGCTGGTGGCGCCGTCATAGATGCTGCCGAGCTTGGCCTCGGCCTCGGCCGGCAGCCAGACCGTGGTCTTGGCCAGGTAGCGCAGCATCTGCAGGTCTTCGGGTTTGAGCTCGGCGTGGGTGAAGTCACTGGCGATCAGCCGCTGCAGGCGCAGGCCGGCAGCGATGCCGCCGTATTCGGCCAACTTCTCGCCGACATTGAAGCGCTCACGCGGCCGCTTGCATTGCGTGTCGGGCGCCATTTCGGATTCGATCTGCTGCCCGGCCTTGATGGGCTGCACCGGGCCAGCGCTGGCCAGGGCGTCCGCAGGGGCCGCGCCCTGGCCCGGCGCCGAGGCACCGAGGGGGAACGGCAAGCGCTTCAAGATGTCGAGCAACTGCGCCTGGGCCGGCGCAGCGTGCAGGGCAATGAGCAGGGCCAGCGGCACAAAGCGGGCAGCGAATGTTTGGCTCAATGTCATGGCCTCACCTCGTCGATGTGGATTGATGGGCGTCCCAGTCCAGGCCATAGGCAGCCAGGGCGTCGGTCCAGGCGGCGCCTTCGCTGAGGCCGGCGCGCGCCGCGCGCTCGGCAGCGAGCTTTTTCAATGCCGCCTGGCGCGATGCGCCCAGCACCTCGAACTCGCCGCTGGCGACAAGGGCTCCGGACGCGTCCATCAGGCGATAGGCGTAGGCCACGCCCGCGGCGAAATGCGGCCCCGCAGCGATCACCTCGCCAGCCACCACGGGCACTGCAAATTCGCGCGGCACACCTGCGGGCGGGCTGCCGCGAAGGATGCGCACCGCCCACTGACCCTGCCAGGCGGCGTCCTCCAGCCTGAACCGCCAGGGCCCAGGCTGGCCCAGCACCTGGCCGCAGGGCAGGCCGCGGGCACAGGGCTCGCCGCTGCCGGCCGGGGCCGATTCCTGACTGTCGGCCGCATGGCCGGCGCGCGAGGTGACCTTGCTGCCCATCTGCTGTTGCAGACAGGCCGGGGTGGGCACGGCACAGGCATCGGGCGCGAACTGGGCAAAGACGCTGGCCAGCGTGCTGTCCTTGGCCAGGGCCTGGGGCGGCACGAACCACTGGCCCTTGTGCCGGTAGCGCATGACAACGCTGCCCGTGGCCACGCGCCAGCCGGCGCAGCCTTCGACGCGCGTGAAATTGGCGTGGCCCAGTGGTTTGGCCTGGCCGTCGTGGACGTTTTGCAACTGGCACGAGGCTGCGTCGCGGGCGCAGCTCACCTGGCAGGCCGCCGATGCCGGCGTGGCGGCGGATGCACCGGTCGCAGTGGCCAGACAGGCCAGCAGCATGGCCATTGACAGGGCTAACCGCCGTGTCAAGCAGCCGGTCCGGCTTTCAGTGTTTTGGTTGATGTTCATGGTCCGGTCCCTTTGTGACAGAGCGCCTGCAGGCCCAGGCAATGATGACCAGAAGCGCAACAACAAAGGCCACACCGCCGTCGTAATGGATGAACACCTGGACGCCGGCACAGGCCAGCACCACCCATTGCGCCAGCCAGTTCATGGCGGCGTCGCTGAAGGCAGCCCAGCGGGGCAGCACACCCGCCGGGCGCAGCCCGCCGTGGCGCGACGGCGCTATGGCCGCCACTTGGCCCAGCAGCGGGCCCAGGCCAAAGCTGAAATCGGCCGCGTGCTGGGCATGGCCGCCCTGTTGCAGGGCGCTGGCCCAGCCTTCAATGTAGGCATGCATGGCCATGCCGGCCAGCAGGTAGGCCGGATTGACCCAGACATTGAACGCCAACATCGCCGGGCTGATCTGCTGCATGGCCAGCCAGCCCAGCGCCAGGGCCAACAGCACCGGCAGCGGAACACGAAGCAGATTGACCAGCGTGCGCGGCACGTGGCGCGCCCGCTGCAGCTGCTGCTGCACCGGCTGCCAGAGCAGCAGAAAGATGGCGCCGGCCAGGATGTCGATCCCCAGCGCCCACGCCGACAGTGCGCGCAGGTCATGCCCAGGGCGCGCTGACACCGCCTGCAACGCATGCAAGGTGGCACCGCTGATGGCATCGGCCGTGACCGAGGCCACCTCGTACTTGTCGTGGCGCGCACCGCCGTCCACACCAATGATCAAGGCGCCGGCGTGAAGGTGCTCGTCGGCCAGCTTTGGTTGCGTGCTGGCGCTGCAGGTGCCGGGCAGTTGGCAGGCGCTCTCCAGCTCGGTGCGGCCCAGCAGATCGCTGTCTTGAAAGCGCCAATTGATGCGGCGCTGCAGGTACTGGTCAGGATCAAAGACTTGGCAGTGGGCTTCGTCTGCTGTCGATGATGGTGCGCAACTTTTGGGCCGATGGCCGCTCGCCAGGTCTTCCAGCACCAGGGCGTCGGGCAGCCTCTGGACCAGCGCGCGCGCGGCTTGATCGCACAGCAGCGTCAGCGCCGAGCGGTCGGCATCCTTGCGTGAAACCGACGGTGTGCTCAGGTGAATCAGGTTGGACAGCGAGGGGAAGTGGCTGCCAGTGGGCTGCAGCGCCTGGCGTGCCGGATCGGCAAGTTCGGTGGCGGATGCCGCGGACCCCACGCCAGCGTAGGCAAAGGACAAGGGATAGCCGGCGTGGTGGCGCTGCAAATCATGAAACACCCGCGATGACGCCAGGTACAGCGGATGGTCGGCGGGCGGATCGGCCACCGCCTGGCGCAAAGCGGCGGGTGCCAAGGGCTGGCCCGCGCCGCCCGGCACCGCAGCGCGCGTGCACCCTGCCTGATTCACCAGAAACAGGTTGCGTGACTGGCGCTGTTCGGGGGTGTCTCTGTCCATCACCACGGCGATCACCATGGCATGCTGGCGCAGCGCGTTCAGCGCCGCGGCCATGGCGGCATTGGCCGCTGTCGTGCGCTGCGCCACCTGCGGCTGTGGGGCCGGCGTTTGATCTTCTGGCAAAGGAGCGATGTCCACATCGATGGCCACCACGCGCGGCAATGGCTGCGGTGGCGCCGGGCCATGGGCCGGATTTCCGGCGCCTTGATGGGCTTTGTGCGCATCGTCGGCCAGGCGGGTGGCCAGTGCGGCCAGCAGCCTGGCAAACTTTTCGCGGTCGATCGGCCGCACACCGCCGACACGCTGAAGTTGTTGGATCGGGGCGTCGTCGCCGTATTCCAGCTCCTTGATGCGCATGGCCACGCCGGCTTCGATGACCTGGACGCGCAGGCTCGCATCGGCGGTGCGCTGCAGCTTGTCGGCGGCGGCTTCGCCCATCAGATGCACCTGCACCGCCCAGCGCATGAAGTAGCCCTCGGTGGCGTCGAGCACATGCAGCGAATGCAGGATGACGGTGCCCATTGACAGCAGGACCACCAGGGGCAGGTGTGGCCAGATCGTGCGGCCGACACGGCCCGCCGTGGCCGCCATCGCGCGCCGCACTGGCCCCCAGGCGCGTGCACCGAACCACGGCAGGATGCGCCCCCAGTGCGGGGCCGGCCGCGGACTTGTCGGTGGCGGTTGGCTCACCTGTGATTCCCCCTTGTGTGCATTGCCGAACACGGCGCCGGCTTTTGCCAGGGCGCCTGGCAGTCAATCTACACACTGCCGGTGTTCGCGTGCTGCGGGAAAACCCATGGCAAGGGCAGCGATCGGTGCCGACCCGTGGCGTTCAGCCCTTGTCGCAGGCCGACCATGGATGCGGGCGCGGCCAGCGGTGTTGAGGAACCAGCATTGCCAGCGGCCGACGGCCCCTTCCGTCAATACCCAATCGCCGCACCATCGCTGCGCGGGTCCGAGCCGCCCAGGCGCAGGCCGCTGGTGGCATCGATGCTGATGCCGTGGGCATGCCCGGCGAGCTCGTTCCAATCGGCCCAACGGTCCAGTGTGTGGCCGCGGCCTGCCAATTCATCAAGCGTGTTAGCCGGGAAGCGGGCCTCGATGTGCAGGGTGTCGCGCGGCTCGCCCAGGGCAAAGCGCCCGGACAGCCAGCGCGGTGCTTCCACCGCCTGCTGGATGTCGCGGCCGTAATCGATCATGGCGACATAGGCCTGGGCGTGGATCTGCGGCTGGCCATCGGCGCCCATGCAGCCCAGCACGCTCCACAGCTTGTCGTCGCGAAAGGCCATCGAGGCGATCAATGTGTGCAGCGGCGTCTTGCCCGGCGCCACGCAGTTGGGGTGCGTCGGGTCGAGTGAGAAATAGGCGCTGCGGTTTTGCAGCACCACGCCGGTGTTGCCGGCCACCACGGCCGAGCCGAACACGCCGTACAGGCTGTTGATCAGCGCCGCGGCATTGCCCTCCCCGTCGACCGCGGCGATGAACACGGTGTCGCCACTCAGGCTGCCGTAGGACGGAATCTGGTCCCAGGCCAGGGCACGCGCCGGGTCGATCAAGGCCCGGCGTGCATCGGCGTAGGGCTTGGAGATCAATTGCGCCACGGGCAGGGCCTGGCTGCGCGGGTTGGCAAAGCGCGGGTCGGCCAGGTGCAGGTCGCGGTCGTGATAGGCGATCTGCTTGGCCTGCACCATCAGGTGCACATGGTCGGTGCCGAGGTAGGGGCGCTTGTGCAGCTCAAAGGGCTCCAGCAGGTTGAGCATCTCCAGCACGGTGAAGCCCTGGGTCGGCGCGGGGGTCTCATAGATCGTGACATCGCGGTAGCGGCCCACCAAGGCTTCGCCCCAATGGGCGCGCTGGGCCTGCAGATCGGCGGCGTCAAAAAAGCCGCCCTGGGTTTTGGAGAATCGCGCCAGCTCGGCGGCCACCGCGCCAGCGTAGAAGCCGTCGTGCCCGCCCTCGGCCAGGGCGCTGAGGGTGCGCGCCAGATTCTTGTTAGCCAAGGTGCAGCCGGCGCGCGGCGCACGGCCCTCGGGCAGGAAGATCGCTGCCGATTCGGCATGCGGCGCCAGATCGGCGGCGGTGGCGGCAATCCAGCCGGCCAGGCGCTCGGTCACGGGGAAGCCATGCTGCGCATAGCCGATGGCCGCTTCCAGGTTGCGCGCCAGCGGCAGGCGGCCGTACTGGCGGTGCGCCTCCACCCAGCTCGACACCGCGCCGGGTGTCGTCAAGGTGGCCGGCAAGATGCCGCGAAACGGCACCTCGGTGTGGCCGCGCTCGGTGAACCACGCCGCACTGGCACTGGCCGCGGCGCGCCCGCCGCCATCGAGGTGGCGCACGGCCTTGGTCTTGGCGTCGTAGATCAGCCAAAAGGCATCGCCGCCCAGGCCTGTCATGTGCGGGTAGACCACGGCCAGCGTGCTGCTCGCGGCAATGGCCGCATCCACCGCCGAGCCGCCCGCGCGCAAGACGTCAACGCCGGCCTGCGAGGCCAGTGAATGGGGGCAGGTGACCATGCCCGATGGGGCCATGGTGACGGGGCGGCCGGTGGTGATGTGCATGGGTCAGGGTCTCCAGAGGGGGTCGTTGGGGGAGGCGCGCCAGCATTGCGGCGCTGGCGTGATCGCGCCTCGGCTGGGTGGTGGGCCGGCGGCCCGCACCGCCGCGACAAAGGCCTGCAGTTTCACCGCATCGAGCCAGCCCTGGCTGCGCAGGCCGCTGCACACATCCACGCCATAGGGGCCGACGGCGGCAATTGCCTGCGCCACGTTGTCGGCATTCAGGCCACCGGCCAGGTGTACCGGCTTCGGTGATAACGCACAAACGCGCCGGCTCCAATCCCAGTTGTGCGTGCGCCCGGTGCCACCCAACTCCTTCACTGCGGCGCCGGGCCGGCCTGAATCGAGCAGCAGCGCATCGACCAGCGGCGCCACGGCCAGTGCTTCATCCACCGAGGCCGGGCCCTGCACATGGATCACCTGCACCAGGTGCACGCCGGGCAAGGCCCGGCGCAGCGCGCGCAGCTCATCAAAGGGCACATGGTCCACCAGCTGCAAGGTGGTGGTGCGGCAGCGCCGGTGCTGCGCGACGATGGCCGCGGCGCGCTGCTCGCAGGTGAGCATGAAGGTCTGCCTTGGCGGCGCCACCTGGGCAGCGATTTCGGCGATCAGCGCTTCGTCAATCGGCCCCGGGCCGCTGGGCATGGCCGAGACCAGGCCGATGGCCTGGGCGCCAGCGGTAATGGCCATGCGCGCCTCGGCGGCGCTGGCGATACAGCAGACTTTGATGTGGGTGGGCATGGGCCAGTCGCCCTGCAATGGCAGGCGAAGGGCTCAGCTGGACGCGGGCCGCCCGCGCCGCTGGGCGTGGCCCGGCACGAGAAGCAGCAGCAGGCCGACACCCAACAGCGCCAACATGGACGGCTCGGCCACGCTGAGCAGGCGAAGGCCTTCGAGGTTGCTGGCAGCGGAGCGGAGGTCGGCCGTGAAGCCCAGGCTGGCCACCATGAAATTGAGCTCGGGGCGAAATTCCAGCCCGAACAGCGCCGGCAGGCCATTGACCAGGTCGGCCACCACCTGGTCCACGTACTGGCTGACACCGTCGGCGGTCTGCAAGCCGCCCGTCAGGCCGTAAAAGAGGTTCAGCACGGGGTCGTACTGCAAGTAGGGCAGGCCGGCGCTGAGCAGCACACCGCCGGCGGTGCTGACCATCTGCAACTGGGCATCGATGCCGTCGGCAAGAAAGAAGTAGTCGCCATTCACGCCCACGCCGAGCAGGGTGAAGGTGGGCAGCAGCACCTCGGCGCCCAACACCGGGTCAAGCGGGTCGGGCACAAAGGCCGGGTCGCTGCTGTGCACGCCGACGATGAAGTTCTGATCGACGGTCAAGCGCCGCAACGCAGCATCGAAGGCGATGCTCTTGTTGGTCTGGGAGTCCGCCTGCAGGCCGGTCTTGTTGGCTTCACTGGTGCTGGGTGATTTCAGCGCGGCCTGCTGGCGGGCCCGAGCGGCTTCTTGCTGGGTGCCCTTCGAGCCGTGCTTGGTGTCGTGATCGTAGTCTTTGACGCCATCGCCGTTCGCGTCCTCGACGGCCTTCTTGTTGTCAGTGGCTATCGTCTCGATCGCCGCCTTCAGTGCGGAAAGTGCTTCATCCTTGGTCTTGCCTGTGCCTTTGAGCGCACCTTCCTTGAGCCGTTTGTCAACCTCGGCCTGCGCCTTGAGGCTGGCCGCGGCGGCCTCGTCGAGGTGGCCTTGTTCATGGTCCAGCAGCGAGGCATTGTTCGGCTCTGAGATCCACGACTTGCTGGTATCGAGGTAGGCCGTGTAGACCACCTTGCTCACCACACAGGTCCAGGTGCCCGACGTGCTGCTGCAGGTGTCCGGCCCCGTGCTGTAGGTGATGCCGGTGGTGGCCTGGGCGGTTTGCGTGCCGCCACCTTCAAGGGCCGGCAAGGGCGAGGGCGCAGTCTGCTTGAAGTCGGCGGCCGTCAAGGGCAGGGTGCTGTACAGGCGCAGGTGCGAGCTGGCCACGGCGGCACTGCAGGCCAGGCCACACAGCACCGCGGCGGCGGCGGCGCACAGGCCGGGTCGGCGGGTTGGCGTTTGGTGGGGTGGGCGAAGCGCGCTCGGCTGTTGGGTCATGGTCGTTCCCTTTCGGTGGGTGGTGCCCACGTCCTGTGGTGAGGTGCGGCATGGGCGTGGCGGCCTGGGCGTGGCGGCGGCTCCGGCGATGCCTCAGCCAGGATCGACCAGGGCGTGGATCAGCGGCTGGGCCGGGCCGGGCACATCGGCCAGGTCAATGGTCGCACGCGCTGCCTGCAGGGCGGTGTGGGCGTCGTCTTCGCTGGCGGCATGCACCATCAGCAACACCTGGCCGGCGCGCACCCACTGGCCCAGCGGCAGCACCTGGCTGATGCCCACTGTGGGGTTGATGGCATCGCTGGCGCGCTGGCGCCCGCCGCCCAGGGCCAGCACCGCCAGGCCCAGGGCGCGGGTGTCCATGGCGGCGAGCACACCATCGCGCGCGGCCACCAGCGGCTGCTTGACCGATGCGTTAGGCAGTTGCGCGCCACCCGCGGCCAGCACATCGTGCGGCCCGCCCAGGCCGGCCACCATGCGCGCAAAAGCCTCGGCCGCGGCGCCGCTGCTCAGCGCGTGCTGGGCCATGGCCTGGCCGCTGGCGGCATCGGCGGCCAGGCCGCCCAGCTGCAGCAGGCGGGCCGACAAGGCCAGGGTCAACTCCAGCAGGCGCGGCTCACGGGCGGCGCCGCCAGCGGCCAGCGCGCTGGCGCGATCAGTGAGGAAGTCAATCGCCTCCTGCACCTCCAGCGCATTGCCTGCGGTGTGGCCCAGCACCTGGTTCATGTCGCTGATCAACACGGCCGCCGGCAGGCACGCGCCCGTGGCCACCTGCACCAGGCTGGTGGCCAGGGCGCGGGCTTGACCCAGATCGCGCATGAAGGCGCCATTGCCCACCTTCACATCCAGCACCAGGCCCTGCAGGCCGGCAGCGAGCTTCTTGCTCAGGATGCTGGCGGTGATCAAGGGGATGGACTCGATGGTGGCGCTGATGTCACGCACGGCGTACAGGCGCTTGTCGGCCGGGGCTAACCGCTGGTTCGCGCCGACGATGGCGCAGCCCGCATCGCGCAGCACCTGCAGCAGTTGCGCGCGCGGCGGCTCGATCACGTAGCCGGGCAGGGCCTGCAATTTGTCCAGCGTGCCGCCGGTGTGGCCCAGGCCGCGGCCCGAGATCATCGGCACCACGCCGCCACAGGCGGCGACGATGGGCGCCAGCAGCAGGCTGACCTTGTCGCCCACGCCGCCGGTGGAATGCTTGTCCAGAATGGGGCCGTGCAGGCCAGCACCTTGCCACTGCAGCACCTCGCCCGAGGCCGTCATGGCGCGGGTCAGGGCGACGCACTCGTCGGCCCCCATGCCGCGCAACAGCACGGCCATGGCCAGGGCGGCGATCTGGCCCTCGCTCCAGGCGCCGTGGCCGCTTGAATCACAGGTTAGGCCCTGGACAAAGGCCTCGATCTGCGCAGGTGTGAGGGCGCCGCCGTCGCGTTTGCTGCGGATGATCTCGGTGGCGAGCATGGGGGCTGGGTGGCTGGTTGTTGGCTGGCTGGCTGGCTGTCGGCTCCCAGTGAGCTCAGCGCCGCTGCACCGCATCCCCCGGATCAAATTCCGCCGCCTTCAATGGGCTGCGCCGGGCGATGAAGGCGCGCAGCACATCGGCATCGACAAAGCCCGAATCGACATAGCCCGGGTGGGCGTTGATCTTGGGATAGCCGTCGCCACCGGTGGCAGTGAAGTTGGTCAGCGCCAGGCGGTAGCGGCGCTGCACATCGATGGGCGCGCCACCGATCTTCGCCTCCTGCAGCACATTGTTAGCGATGCGCAGTTGCACCCCGGCGGTCTGCGCGAAGGCGCCCGAGCCCGGCGTCATCCTGGCCGCGGCGCGCAGGTAATCCAGCAGCTCGGCGCCGGTGAGTGTGACCACGGCCACCGTGTTGCCGAAGGGCTGCACGCTGAGCACATCGCGGTAGCTGATCTGCCCCGCGGGCAGGGACTCGCGCACGCCACCGGAATTGATCAGCGCCAGATCGGCGCCGGTGCGCTCCATCATGGCCCGCGCGATCAGCGTGCCCAGGTTGGTGGGCTGCTTGCGCACGCGGTCGCGGTCGCCATCAAAGACGCCATCGCTCGACCCCACCGGCACATTCAACCGCGCCTGGCCGTTGGTCTGAAAGGGCTGCAGCATCGCGCGCAGGCCGGCGTCTTCGACAATGGTCTCGGTGAAGACCACCTTCTTGCCATCGGGCAGGCGCTTCTTCAAATTCACCGGCAGCAGCTCGTATTTGACGAGCTCTACTTTGCCGTTGGCTAACACGAAATCGGCGCGACCGACGTATTTGCCCCATTCATGCGCC
Organism: Ideonella sp.; assembly: GCA_043720415.1. GTDB lineage: Bacteria > Pseudomonadota > Gammaproteobacteria > Burkholderiales > Burkholderiaceae_C > Pseudaquabacterium. Next base: position 40,239 of record JAYSSS010000135.1, on the reverse strand, counting down.
TGCACGATCCAGGTGCCGTTTTGCCGGTCCGGCGCGCAGGGCGTGCCGGGCACATAGGCGGTGTTGCGCTGGTTCTCGGCCTGCATGCACACGGGGTTCTGGCTGTGGCCACCGACCACCAGATCCAGGCCCTTGACAGCGCGCGCCATCTCCACATCGCCCGGGGCGTTGACGCCGCGGTTGCCGTTGGCGTAGTGGCCCATGTGGGTGGCGGCGATGACCATGTCGGACTGGCCGCGTACTTCGGGCAGTACTTTGGCCAGCTCGTCAATCGGCTTGCGGAACTCGATGCCCTTGATGTTTTCGGGCAGCACCATCTTCTGCGTGTCGTCGGTGGTCAGGCCGATCACGGTGATCTTGTAGCCACCGCGATCAAAGCTCTTGTAGGGCGCAAACATGCGCTGGCCGTCCTGGTAGATGTTGGCCGCCAGCATGGCGAAGTTGGCCCAGACACGCTGCCGTGCCAACACCGAAGGGGGTTTGTCGAATTCATGGTTGCCCACCGCGCTGGCGTCGTAGCCTATGGCGTTCATGCCCTTGAAATCGGGCTCGGCGTCTTGCAAGTCGCTCTCGGGCACACCGGTGTTGATGTCGCCACCGTCGAGCAGCAGGCTGTGGCCACCGCTGGCCGCCACCTCGGCGCGGATGCGGTCGATCAGCGTCTTGCGCGCGGCCAAGCCGTACTCACCATCGGCATTGGGCCAGAAGCGGCCATGGTGATCGTTGGTGTGCAGGATGGTCAGCTTGAGCGGCGGGCGCGCGGTGGGCGGGGTGCTGCAACTGGTCATCAGGGCCAGGGCGATGAGGGCCGCGGGGGTGGTCAGGCGCTGCAGGCTTGGGGCGTTCATGGGGGCTCCATCGGGGCGGGTGGATGGCTGGCGGGCGCCTGGGGATTGGGTGGCGCGGTGGTCGGGGGCAGCATGCCACAGGCGCTGCGTCACGCGCCTGGCCATGACGGTCAGGGCGGCCCCACCAGCGGCGACGAGAACGACACGCCCCTTCGTCCAGTAGCGGCCGAGCGGCGATTTGGCGCGTGACTTCCTCAAACAAGGCACGGCGTTGAAAGTTCTTGAGTGGCTTGTAGCCAGAGATGCGCTGACAGCCAAGCTCGCTCGGAATGGCACTGATGTTGCCGCGCTTGAACTCTATGGCCTGTTCGGATCTGCCCGGCGCTGGCCGATGCAAGGCCCGGCGGTTTTGCGGCTTGTTGTTCGTCTGGCCGGACAGCTCCAGGATCAACATGCGCAAGTACGAGGCCATCGTCGCTGCGACCTCATAGGGGGTCCAGTTCATGCTCATTGGGTGGCTTGCAGTGGCGGATTCGGCGTTGTCGCGTCACGCTGTTCACAAACGCGGGTTTGGTGATCAGGCTCGGCGGCATCGATCAGAGCATCTCCGACACCTCTATTGATGGGTTAGGCTGCAACCGGTGCACCATGGCTCGGCCCAGCAGTAAACTGCGCGCTCGCAAGGAGCACAGCATGAAGTCGCCCCGAGTCATTTCCGACGCCGAGATACTCGGTGGAACACCCGTTTTCATTGGCACCCGGGTGCCAGTTCGCATCATCTTCGAACACCTGGAAGCTGGCGACTCTCTGGAAGTCTTTCTGGAGGACTTCCCCTCTGTGAGTCGGGAACTTGCGATTCAAGTGCTCGAAGACGCCAAGATGGCCCTCGTGCTCGATGCGCATCCTGCTTGACGAATCGGTGCCCGGCCGCTTTGGCGCGCTATTGGCAGGCCACTCAGCGGTCACTGTTCAGCGCAGGGGCTGGGCCAGCATCAAGAACGGGGGTCTCCTCGCGCTTGCGGCAGGTGAATTTGACGTCCTGCTGACCGCCGACAAAGGCATGGAGTACCAGCAGAATCTCGCGACCTTGCCAGTCTCAATACTCATCGTTCTCGCTCGCAGCAATCGTATCGAAGACATGGCGGTTGCCATACCAGCCATCTTGGCAGCACTCGCAGAACTGCCGCCGCGAACATTGCGCAAGATTGCAGCCTAACCACCATTCGAGCTGACCCGCTGCGGCAGGACGCGTATAACTGGCGTTAGGCGCGCCGCTCATTTTTCGCCGCCAGGTCAGTGCGGCCTGCCGCAGCGGTTAACTCAAGTCAGACATTGCGGCGCTCCGCCCGCGGGTCAGGGCCCACTTGCGCCAAGCGCCCGGCCCATCCACCGATCCAGCTGCCCGCGCGGGCAGGCCTGCAATTGGCTCAGCAGCTCAAAGCTGGCCCCGCCTGCGGGCGCCCAGCGGCGCTGCACCTCGTGCTCAATGCGCAGCCACAACTGCGCCGCCATTTCGGCATCGGCCAGGGCGCGGTGGGCGCGGCCCGAGACCTGGATGCCGTGCAGTGCGGCCAGCGTGCCCAGGCGGTGATCGCGGGCCTGCGGGAAGAGCCGGCGCGACAGCAGCAGGGTGCAGGCGAAGGCGGGCATGGCGCTGGCCGTGCCGGCATCGTCGGAGTCGATGCGCTGATCGCTGTGCTGGCCGCTGTCCTGCGCATCGATTTCATCCCCCGCGCCCAGCCCCGTGCCCAGCCCGGCCGCGATCCCGGCGCGCTCGCGCTCGGCCCACCAAAAGCCGCGGTCAAAGCTGGCGTTGTGCGCCACCATGGCGCAGCCGCGGGTGAACTCCGCCACCTCGCGCATCAAGCGCTCGGCAGGCGGCGCGCTGGCCAACATGCGGTTGCTGATGCCGGTGAGCTGCTCGATGAAGGGCGGCACCCAGGCGCCGCTGTTCATCAGGCTCTGATAGCGGCCCACCACCTCGCCATCGCGCAGCAGCACGGCCGCGATCTCGGTGGCGCGGGCACCCTGGGCAGGGCTCAGGCCGGTGGTCTCGAAATCGATGACGGCGATGGTGTGGGCGGGGCTGGGCATGGTGGGGGTGCAGCAATGGCGCTGCAATGGCGAAGCGATCGTGACGCGCCACCAAACGAGCCCTCCATTCACGGCGTGTCCATGCGCGATGTTGCCTGACAGAATTCGGTCGTCAATCCACCCGTCATCGCAGGAGTTGCCATGTTGCCGAATGCCACCTTCCGCGCCATGTGCCGGGCCGCATCGCTGGCCATGGGCTTGATGCTGCTGTCATGTGGCGGTGGCCGTGAGGCCGCACCCGGCAACACGGCCACACCCAATGCTTCATCGGGACAGGTGGCAGCCGTGAAGGCCTACAAGGTGTCCCACCACGCGGCGGCACGCTTTGCCGAGCAGGCCAGCTTTGGCCCCACGCCGGCCTTGATCGAAGCGCTGCGCAGCAAGGGCTTCGAGCAGTGGATTGATGAGCAGTTGGCGCTGCCGGTGACACCCATCGAAGAGATGAAGGTGGTGTTGAATTGGAACGTCCAAAGCGACAACAACCGATCCCACGACGCCCTGCGCGCCGAGCTGATGAAGGCCTTTTTGTCGGCGCCGGATCAACTGCGCTGGCGCGCCACGTGGTCGCTTTCGCAGTACTTCGTCATTTCGGTGATCAGGGTGGAGCCCGCGGCGCTGATCTTCTGGGCCAATGACCTGTACCGGCTCTCCTTGGGCAACTACGCCCAGCTGATCCGCGATGTCAGCACGAGTGCGCCCATGGGGTTTTATCTGGACAACGCACAGAACCGGCCCAAGTCGGCGCAGTGTCCGAGTTGCGCGCCGAACGAGAACTACGCCCGCGAGTTGCTGCAGTTGTTCACGCTGGGCGTGGTCAAACTCAACGCCGACGGCAGTACGGTGCGCGACAGCCGGGGCCGGCCGCTACAAACCTACAGCCAGCGCGATGTCGATGAGCTGGCCCGGGCGCTGACGGGCTGGCAATTCGACCCCGTGCATGTGCCGGACACGCCACGCAACTGGGGCAATTGGCCCAAGCGCATGCTGCCTGATGCCAACCCGGCCAGCCGGGACAGCGGCCAGAAGCAGATCCTGGGCCGCAATTTTGCCGCCGGGCAATCGCATCAAATGGACCTGGACGATGTGGTTGCGATGCTGATGCAGCACCCCAACATCGCGCCCTTTGTGGCGCTGCGCTTTATTCAGCACTTGGTCAAGAGCGATCCAACGCCTGCCTACATCGCCCGCGTCGGCGCCGTGTATCGCGGCGCCAGCGGTGGACAGGCGGGCGACATGAAGGCGATGATCAAGGCCATCTTGCTCGACCCCGAAGCACGGCGCGGCGATGACCCGTCGCAGGCCTTTGCCGGCGATGGCAAGCTGCGCGAGCCGATGCTGCAACTGGCCGGCCTGTTGCGTGGCCTGGGTTGCACGGCAGCACCCATCGAGCCCTGGTCGAATCGCGCCATGGTGCCGGCTGCGCAAGACCCGTTCATGCAGGAGAGTGTGTTTGGCTTTTACGCGCCCACCGATCGGGCACCGGGCAGCAACCTGTTGGCGCCCGAACAGAAGCTCATCACTTCATCTGTCTTCTTCGATCGGCTCTGGCACCTGAACTACATGGTGCAGTACAACGGTGGCGCCCAGGGCCGCCAGGCCATTGCCGACGCCGGCTGCGGATTGGATGAATTCGTCGCCGCCTACCGGCGATCGACCGCCGATCTGGCCGCTCTGATTGGCACGCGCTGGCTCAGGGGCGCGCCCCCCACCGACCTGGCCCGCATGCTGGCCGACATCGACAAGGTCTGGCGCACAGCCTCGCACATGAATGAGCTGGAAATCGTCATCAAGCTGATCGAGTTCGCCTTGATCGGTGCCGCTTACGGGGCCATGACATGAGCGCCGTCAAGCCAGGTCGCCGCTATTTCCTGCGCCACAGCCTAACCCGCATGGCCCAAGGGGCCGCCAGCCTGGCCGGCCTGGGCTCGTTAGCCCTGGCGCCTAGCGCAGCGCAGGCCGGCGACTATCGGGTCCTGGTGGTGTTGTTCCTCACTGGCGGCAACGATGGCCACAACAGTCTGGTGCCCACCGACGCTGCCTACGGCGACTACCAGCGCGCGCGCAGCAATCTGGCCTTGCCGCGAGACAGCCTGGTGGCCTTGCCGGGCCAGTCCGCCGGCCACAGCTTTGGCCTTCACCCGGCCCTGGCATCTCTGGCGCCGCTGTATGCCCAGCAGCGCCTGGCCTGGATCGCCAATGCCGGCGTGTTGATCAAGCCGGTGAGCGCCGCCGAGGTGCGCAGCAACGCCGCCGAGATACCGCCGTTTCTGGGCTCGCCTTCCGACCAGGTGCTGATGAACCAGGGCTGGACGGCCGATCTTGACCTCAGCGGCTGGGCCGGCCGCGGCATGGAACTGCTGCCCAGCGCCTTGCGCCACCCCTTGAGTGCGGTCACCTTGTCCAACAGCCGCACCCTGGTGCAGGGTCGGCGCAGCGCGCCCTGCTTTTTCAGTGGTGGCCCGGCTGAGAACTGGGGATCGGTGCACCTCAACAATCTGCAGTCGGCCGAGGCGCAGGCCTTGTTGCGCCTGGCGCAAGGGCAATCGCGCAATGCCTATGCCAACGAGTACCTGCGCACTTTGCAGCGCGCGCTGGACGATGGCATCTTGCTGACCGTGGCCGACGAGAACGCCCGGGTGCCGACGCAAGATTTCGGCAACAGCTCGCTGGGCCAAACGCTGCGCCGGCTGGCCGGCATGTTGCCGGTGTTCAAGTCGCAGGGCCTGCGCCGACAGGTGTTCCTGGTGCAGTGGGGTGGCTTCGACACCCACACCAATCAACGCGGCAACAACGCGTTCACGCAGGATGCGCAGTTGGCGCAGGTCGCCCAGGCGGTAGGCGCCTTCGATGCCGCCATGCGCGCGGCCGGCATGGATGACAACCTTGTCACCTTGATGAGCAGCGAATTCGGCCGCACCGTGCGCCCGGGCTCTGGCGGTGGCAGCGAGCATGGCTGGGGCAATCACCTGTTTGCCCTGGGCGGCCCGGTGGCGGGTGGCAAGGTGCTGGGCCAGCTGGCCGATTTCACCCTGGGCGGCGCCGACGATGGCGACGCCAATGCCAACGGCCGCCAGGTGCCGACCACCGCCATGGACCAGATTGGCGCCACGTTGATGCAGTGGCTGGGGCTGCCCTCGAGTTCGGTACACGAGGCCTTCCCGTGGCTGGCAAACTTTGATCAGAAGTCGATCGCGTTGCTGCGCAGTTGAGCGGCCGCGGGCCGGCCTGCAGGCATGATCGCCCTCCCTGTTTGCCACCCCTGATCGCCATCGTGCGATCACCTCGCCTTGCTTGATCCGGCCGGAGCCGCCCATGAAAACCCACGACATCGACATCCAGCGCCTGATCGCCATGCAGCACGACAAGGGCCTGATCGTGCTGCGCGTGGATGCGCAGGTGCAGCCGCGGCCGCTGCGCGACGAAGGCGTGGCCAGCAGCCGCGTGCAGATCAGCGTGGACAATGCGCGTGCCTTGCTGCTGCTGCTGAAAAAGCAGCTCGCCGAGCTGGACAAACTGCAGCCGCGCAGCCGGCGCTCTTGAGCGCCTGAGGCGCAAACGCCTTGCTCGGCCAGGCGCTGAGCCAGGCGCCGCTCGCATCCAGGCGCGAGCGCAGTGCCCCCAGGCGCGAGCGCAGTGCCATCACCCGCCATCACTCGACCATCACCTGTCCTCACCCGCACTCACCCGCACTCACCCGCCCCCGCATGACCATCACCGGCCACACCCAAGTCTTCTTCATCCTCGGCGACCCGGTTGCGCAGGTGCGCGCGCCCGAGGTCTACAACCACCTCTTCCGCCGCCATGGCGTGGACGCCGTGCTCGTGCCCTGCAAGGTGGCGCCGGCGCAACTGGCCGGTTTTGTGCAGCATGTCTTTGCCGCGCAAAACCTGGGCGGGCTGTGGGTGACGATCCCGCACAAGGCCGCCCTGCTCGGCCTGGTGCAGCACAGCGATCTGGGCTCGCAGGTGGCCGGCGCGGTGAACGCCGTGCGGCGCCATGCCGATGGCACGCTGGAAGGCGCCTTGTTTGATGGCGTCGGCTTTATCCATGGGTTAGATCACTTTGGCATCGATGTCGCCGGCAAGCGCGTGCTGGTGGTGGGCACCGGCGGCGGCGGCCAGGCGGTGGCGGCGGCGCTGGCGCAGCGCATGGTGACGGCACCGGTGCGGCAAGCGGGATCGGTCGCAGCGGGATCGGTCACAGCGGGATTGGCCGCTTCGACTACAGCCGGCCACCTCGCCCTGCACAACCGTACAGCAGCCAAGGCGGCAAACCTTGCCGCGCGGCTGCACGCCGCCACCGGCGTGTCGGTGGCGGCCGTGGCCAGCGCCGATCCGGCGGGCTTTGATCTGGTCGTCAACTGCACCTCGCAGGGCCTCAAGGCCGGCGATGCCTTGCCTTTTGATGTGGCCCGCCTGGATGCCGGCGCCCAGGTGGTGGACATCATCATGTCGCACACGCGCACGCCCACGCCGCTGCTGCAGGCCTGTGCGGCGCGCGGCATCAGCGCATACGCCGGCTTCGAGATGCTGGTGCAGCAGATCCCGCAGATGCTCACGTTCGTCGGCCTGCCCGATCTGGCCGCCGTGCTGCAGGGCGATCTGTCGGAAGTACGTACGTTGTTGCAGCCGCGCTAGTGCGATGCTGCCCGCGAAGCTTTGATTTCAACCTTACCCCCCCATTCAGGAGACAGCGCATGCCCCATTTCCACTCACCACGGCGCCCGCTGCTGGCGACATCGGCGCTGCTCGCCTTGTCATTGACATTCGGCGTTAGCACGGCCCAGGCGCAGGCCATCAAGATCGCCAATGTGGTTGAGCTCTCGGGCGCTGGCGCCACCTCGGGCACCAATTTCAAAAATGGTGTCGAGCTCGCCGTCAAGGAGATCAATGCCGCGGGCGGCATCCTCGGCCGCAAGATCGAAACCACCACGGCCGACACCCAAAGCAACCCCGGCGTGGCCAAGGGCCTGACGCAAAAGGCCATCGACGACAACGTCTTTGCCGTCTTCGGCCCGGTGTTCTCGGGCTCCATCATGGTCAGCATGGCCGAGACGCGCCGCGCCGAGATCCCCAACTTCACTGGCGGCGAGGCCGCGGCCATCACCAAGCAGGGCAACCCCTTCATCTTCCGCACCAGCTTCACGCAGGACACGGCCATGCCCAAGGTGGCGCGCTACATCGCCAGCCAGGTCAAGGCCAAGACCGTGGCCGTGATCTTCGTCAACAACGATTTCGGCAAGGGCGGGCGTGATGCCATCACCAAATCACTCGAAGCGCTGGGCGTGAAGGTCGTGGCCGACATCTCCACCGATCAAAACCAGGTGGACTTCTCGGCCCCGGTGCTCAAGGCCAAGCAGGCCAATGCCGACGCCATCTTTGTGTACCTGAATGAAGAGGAATCTGCCCGCGCCCTGCGCGAGCTGCGCAAGCAGGGCGTGACCAAGCCCCTGGTCGGCGAGACCGTGCTGGCCAGCCAGAAGGTGATCGAGCTGGCGGGCGACGCCGCCAACGGCGCTGTGGCCCATGTGGGCCTGACGGTGGATGCGCCCAGCCCGGCGATGCGCGCCTTTCGCGCCCGCTTCGAGAAGGAATACAAGTACATCACCGACCACAACGGCATCAAGGGCTACACCGGCATCTACCTGATGAAGGCGGCCATTGAGAAGGTCGGCAAGGTCGACCGCAAGCTGGTGGCTGCGGCGCTGCACGGCCTGCACGTCAAGGCGGCCGAGCACCCCGGCGTGATCATGGATGTGAGCGTCGATGCCCATGGCGATCTGGACCGCGAGAGCTTCCTGGTCGAGGTCAAAGGCGGCAAGCAAGAGGTCAGGGAAATCCTGCCGCCGCTGAGCAAGAAGTGAGGCGCGGCGCGCGGCTGCGCTGATCTGCCGAACGCAGGCGCGCAGAGCTCGTGTTCTCGACCGCCCTGAAGCCTCCAAGCAAACGCCGCCGCCATGTCGATCTTTGACGAAGCCAAGATCGACAGCCACTGCCACATCCTCGACCCGGCGCGATTCGCCTACGCGCCGGATGTGGCCTACCGGCCAGGGGGCCAGGAGATCGGCACGCTGGCGCAATACCGCGCCGTGATGGCCGCTTATGGCGTGCGCCATGCGCTGCTGGTGGGGCCGAATTCGGGCTATGGGCCGGACAACCGCTGCTTGCTGGATGCGATTGCGGCGGGTCGGGGCCGGGCGCCGGGCGGTCTCGACACCTTCAAGGGCATCGCCGTGGTGCGCAACAGCGCCTCGCGTGCTGAATTGATAACTCTCAAAGACGCCGGTATTGTCGGCATCGCCTTCAACCCCTCGCTGCTGGGCGTGGCGCACTATGTGGGCGACCCGGCCACGCCTGCGCTGCTGCGCCAGCTGGCCGAGCTGGGCATGTTCATTCAAGTCCAGGTCGAGCACGATCAGATGCTGGCGATGGCGCCGATGCTGCTGCAAGGCGGCGCGCACATGCTCATCGATCACTGCGGCCGGCCAGACCCTAAGCACAGCATCAAGCAGCCAGGCTTTCAGGCGCTGCTCAAGCTGGCCGGCAGTGGCCGTGCCGCTGTCAAGCTCTCGGGCTGGCAGAAGTTTTCCAAGCTCGGGCCACCGCACACCGATGCCCAGCCCTTTGTGCGCGCGCTGATCGATGCCTTCATGCCCGAGGCCTGTGTCTGGGCCTCGGATTGGCCCTATCTGAAGGCCACAGAGCGGCTGGATTACGGCGTGCAACTGGCGCTGATCGAGCGCGTGTTGCCCGATGCGAATGACCGGCGCCGGGTGCTGTGGGAAACGCCGCGGCGGCTGTTCAGGTTTGCGCCGCCGGCATAGCCACGGGCTACGGCTGAACCGGCACCGCCACGCGCCGATAAAACAGCGTCGTCGCGCACATCCCGCCCTGCGGCCACAGCGCGAAATCCGGGATCACGCCCACGCGCTCCCAGCCCAGGCGGGCGTACAGGCGCTCGGCATCGCCACCGGTCACCGTGTCCAGCACCAACAGGGTCTTGCCGCAATCGCCTGCCATGGCCTCGGCGGCCACCATCAGCGCGGCGCCCAGCCCATGCTTGCGGGCACGGCGGTGCACCAGCATCTTGGCCAGGTCGGCGCGGTGTATTTGGTTCTCGGGCTGATCCAGCACCAATTGCACCGTGCCGCAAATGCCCAGCTCATCCTCTGCCACCAGCAGTGCGCGCTCGCCCGCGGCCACGCCTTGCGCCACCTTGCGCCAGAAGCGCAGCGCCGTCTCGCGCGCCATCGGCAGCATGAAGTTCACCGAGGCGCCGCCTTCGACGCAGTCGATCAGCACATCGGCAAGCTGGTCGAGCTGATGCTCGGTGAGGCTGTGCAGGCGGCGCAGGGCGGGTGCAGCCGTGGTCATGTTGATGCGCCCCTGCAGGCAGCGCTGAGCTTGCGTGTGGCCGCTGCGCGGCGCCTTGCCCGCGGCAACATCAGCGCGCCTTGGCCAGGCCCAGGGCCCGCATCTGTGTGGCCAACAGTTGGTCTTCGCGGGCGATCAGGGCGGCAAATTCGGCGGCTGGCGCGAAGGCCGGAACAAAGCCGAATTTCTTGCCGGCGGCGACAAATTCGGGCCGCACCAGCGCTGCTTGCACGGCTTGCTCCAACCGCGCGATGGCGGCCGGCGGCGTGCCCTTGGGTGCCGTCACGCCGCGCCACAAATCCATGGGCACCATCTTCAGGCCGGGCTCTTTGCCGGGCTCTTTGCCGGCCTCCATGGCTGTGGGCACCTCCGGGAACAGCGGGTCGCGCGCCGCCCCCAGGACAGCCAGCACGCGCAGTGCGCCGCTGGCCACATGCGGGGCCACGGCGGCGGGCAGTTGCACCACGGCATCGATGTGGCCACCCATCAGCGCCGGCAGCACTTGCGCTGCGCCAAAGGGCACATCCAGGGCCTTGGCGTGGGCCGCTTCAAACAGCGACACGGCCGCGAAATGCGTATGGCTGCCGCTGCCCGAGTTGCCCACTTTGAGCTCACCCGGGCGGGCGCGGGCATGGGCCAGCAGATCGGCCAGGGTCTTCCAGGGCGAGCTGGCCTGCACCACCACGGCGGGGTTTTCCACCGTGGCACGGGCAACCGGCTCGAAGGCCTTGAAATCGATGTCCATGGCGCCGCTGTGGTAGGTGGTGGAGACCGAATTCGAGTTCCACACCAGGGTGCGGCCATCGGCTTTGGCCGCGGCCACAAACTTGTAGCCGATGGCGCCACCGGCACCGGGCTTGTTGTTCACCAGCACCGGGCTGCCCAGGTGCTGGGCCATGCCCTCGGCCAAGAGCCGCGCGCTGACATCGGCCGATGAGCCGGCGGGGAAGAGCACCACCAGCTCGATGGGCTGCTTGCTGGGGAAGGGCTCGGGCGCGGTGGTTTGCGCCACGCTGCTGGCCGATACGAGCAGGCCGGCGATGGCCAGCAAACTGGCCCTTGCGGCCGCGCCATCAAGGCCTTTTGCGGCGGCCATTGGCAAGGTCATTTCGGCCGCCCTCCTGGTCGTCCACATGCGCTTAAACATCGCTCAGCTCCTGCGCCAACACATCGGCCACCGCCACGCGTCGGCCCTCACGCGCCGAGATGATCCCGGCGCGCACAACAGCCAAAGAACGCGTCGCATAGTCGCCGCCGGTCTCGGGCACGGCCTGGCCGCGCACGGCCGCCGCGAACTCTTCCAGCTCATCGACAAAGGTGTCGTTCTTGGCAAACGGCACCGCCACCACCGCCTCGCTGCCGCGCTGCATGAAGCGCAGGCCGCCGTGCAGGTCATAAAACGCGCTGGCCTCCTTGCCGTAGAGGTTCATCACATAGTTCTCGCCGGCCGAGGCATAACTGGCGTTTACAGTGGACAGCGCGCCGCACTCATGCTGCAGGATCAGGCTGGCGACATCGGGGTTGTCGCCCGGCAGCACCAGTTGCGCCAGGTGCGCGCTCACGGTGGCGATGGGCCCGATCAGGTACTCCAGCACATCGATGTAGTGCACGCCAATCTGCAGCATCACGCCGCCGGGCATGCCCGCGGCCTGGTAGCGCCAGGAGTTCAAATCGATCTTGCCCAGGCGGTCGCGGCTGATGTTGGCCTCGGCGTTGACGATGCGGCCAAACACGCCGGCATCGATCTGTTGCTTGATCCAGCGGAACTGGCTTTCGCGGCGGCGCTGGTAGCCCAGGGCCAGCACCACGCCGGCCTCTGCGCAGGCCTGGGTGATGTTGCGGCCCTGCGCAATGCTGTTGGCGATGGGCTTGTCCAGGAACACATGTTTGCCGGCGGCGGCGGCCTGGCGTGTGGTCTGCAGATGCACGCCATTGGGGGTGGTGTTAATGATGGCGTCGATGCTCGGATCGGCCAACATCGCCTCATACGAGGCCGCTGCGCTGCAGCGATATTTTTCGGCGAAGGCCGCGCGCTTGTCATCCGATCGCGTGTAGCAGGCGCTGATCTTGAGCTTGCCCGATCGCACGCAGGCATCGGCCAGCACATCCGACCACCAGCCCATGCCCAGGCAGCCGACCTTGATGGGTGCGAAATCGCGCGCTGCGGGTGCAATCAAAGCTGAGGTATTCACCATGCTCAAGCCCCCAGCGCGACAGTCGCGCCGATGGATTTCACCGCCGCTTCGGCCAGTGCCGCATCGGCCGCCCAGTTGCCGCCGGAGACGCCGACGCCGCCTATGCATTCGCCCTCAAAGATGATGGGCGCGCCGCCCTCCATCGCCGTCCAACGCTCGGGCCCGGCCGCCAAGGCCAGGCCCAGGGCGTGGGCGGTGTCCAGGTCCTGCCCGACCGCGCCTTTGGACGTAGTGATGCGCCGGTTGGAGGCCGCCGTGGCCGCCTTGGTGGTGGCCGAATGCAGGGTGTGGAACTTGCCGCCATCCATGCGCTTGGCAACCACCACATGGCCGCCGGCATCGGCCACGACCACGCAGATGGCCAGGCCTTCTTGCAGGGCACCAGCGATGGCGCTGGCGCATATTTGCTCGGCGCCGGCCAGGGTCAGGCGTTTGGCATTGACGACATACATTGCTAAGGTCTTTCGTGTGGGGGCAGTGGTGGGTGGAAAGTGCTGGATGGGAAGTGGTGGGTGGGAAGTGGCGCGGATCATGGCATGGGTGTTGTGGCGGACGCAGGCCTTGGCTGGCTGCAGCCTGGGCCACGGTGGCGTCGGCCGGCACGCCTTGGCGCTGCGCCTGCGCGCTGTGCTGCGAGCGTCCAAGGCGCCATCCAAGCGCTGAACACGCCACGAGGCATGCGCACTGCATAGACTCATGTGTCAGGAGCAACACATGGCGACCCGTCTGGCAATCGATCCCGACCTGCTTGACCGCGCTTTGGCGGTCAGCGGTGAGCGCACCAAGAAGGCGGCGGTCACGCTGGCCCTGCAGGAATTCATCGCGCGACGTGAACAGCCCAAGCTGCTTGATCTGATGGGCACGCTTGAACGGGACGGCGCCTTTGACCACAAGGCGGAACGGTCGCGCCGATGACCTGCCAGGATCGGCTCTGATCGTCACCGCCGGCGTGGTGCTGCAAGAGCTGCTGCAAGAGCTGCTGCAGGGCTTCGGCGGCGCCAAGTCAGCGGCGGCCATCAGACGCGCGCCGCCCCAGTCATCGCAGAATTTCCTGGCGTTGACGACTCGCAATACCCTGGTGCCGCCCCTCACGGCTTTCCGCGCGGCACCACGGTGATCGTGTACACCACGTTGGTGGAGAAGGTGCTGCCATTGCTGGCGCCCGCGCTCAGCGTGTGGGTGCCGGGCCTGAGGTGCTCGATTTCGACGACATAGCCGTCGTCGAGGGTGCGGTAGACCCCGGCTGGCACGCCCGGTGCCGGGCAGAAGTTCCCGAAGACGTTGTCCGCCGGCAGTGCCACCGGATAAACCTTGCTGCGAACGCGCCGCACCGAGCGCAGGGGCACGCCGTTGAGCGTGGCGCTGACCTGCGTGAAGCTGTCGACAAAACCAGAAATGGCGGCGCGCATGTCGGCCGCGCTCAAGGCCGCGGGCGGGTCGCCACAGGTGCCCGGCGTGTTGACGTACAAAGCGCCGCCCACCGCGACGACCAGCTTGACGCCTTCTGGCACGGTGCAGCTGCGCGCCGCATTGCCGCCGCCCAGGGCACTGGGCAGGAACCACGTCGATCCGCTCTGCCCGACCATGCAGTTCTGCCCCGTCGCATCGATCATCGGGTTCACCGGCGTGGGAATGGAAAACGCCCACTGCCACATCGCGCCGCTGCGCAGCGAGGCCTCGTCATCGGCCCAGGCCGCGGTGCACAAGCCTGCGGCAAGGGCCAGCGCGGCGGCGCGCCACAGGCGCCACAGGTGCGACAGGTGCGACACGTGCGAAAGCGTGGATGTCATCGATCGGTTCATGCGGGTTCTCCTCAGTGGGTCAGGGTCGAACGGCGGGGCGACGGATTTCGCTCGGCCGCTGGGGCGTGCGCCGCAGCCGGATCGGCCGACGGCGTGTGAACCCGCTTCCAGGGGCCGCACGGCGATTCGGCCGCTGTGGCCTGCCCGGGTGAAGCGTGCTGCGAGTTCATGGCCGCCAGTGTTGTGCCGGCAGTCAGGGCCTGTACTTAAGGGCGCTGAAAGTTGCTGAAACAGCGTTGATCGCGAAGGTTCGGGCCCCTGGGCCGGGTGCCTGGCGTGCTTGCCAGGCGGCGTGGTGCTGGAAGCAGGGCCAGCCGGCCTTGGGGACGGCCCGCTCGCGCCGATCGCGACTGGCGGCGGCCTTCGTGCCCGAAGGCTGAGCGCGCCCTCAGCGCTGCTGCCGTAGCGCCAGCGCTTCCTGCTCCAGGGCCTCCAGCATTCGCTGCGCCGGCGCCGGCAGCGGTGCGTCGGCACGCCACAGGGCGTAGACGGTGACGCGAGGCAGGGCGTCGTCCATTGGCAGCCGCGCCAGCCCGGCGCTGCGGCCGGCCTGCTCGTAGAACTGCGCCGGCATGATGCCGATGGCATCGGTGTGCGGCAGCAGCGACAGCAAGGTGGCGAAGCTCTCGCAATGCAGCACCACCGGCGGCGTGGCCAGGCCGGCGGCGCCGAATCCCAGGCGCTGCGGGTCGCCGGGGCCGTCGCCCGGGCCCGTCACCACCCAGGGCGCATGCTGGATGTCGGCCAGGCGTGTCGCGCCCGCCAGCGGATGGCCGCGCCGCGCCACCAGCACCTGTTGGGCATCGAACAGCGGCTGCACCTGCAGGTCGCGGCCAGCGCCGCCGGGCGGCAGCGGGCCCACCGCCAGATCGAGCTCACCGCTGCGCACCAGCGACAGCGCGCGCGGGTAGATCGCATCGACCACCCGCAGCCGCACCTGGGGCCAGCGCGCGTGCAGCCGCGCCATGGCCCCGGGCAGCACCTGGATGGCCGCCGCCGGGCTCACACCGATGGCCACCTGGGCCACCGCATGGCGCTGCAGCCAGGCCACCTCCTCGCGGGCGCGGTCGATCTCGCGCAGCGCGCTGGCGGCGCGCGCGGCCACCAGCTCGCCAGCGGCCGTCAGCCGGGCGCCCTTGGGGCCGCGCAGCACCAGGGCGGTGCCGAATTCGTCCTCCAGCGCGCGCAGCGTCTTGGTCAGCGCCGGCTGCGTGACGCTCATGCGCTGGGCGGCGGCGCGCAGGCTGCCGGTCTCGGCCAGCGCCAGGATCAGTTGCAGCTGTTGCAGGCGCATGGGCGGCTGGTGTCCTCAGACGGTGAGCGGGCGCTAGCGAAGGACTCCCACCCTCTCAGGGCCAACCCCAGGCCCGCGATAACCCATGGTAATCGCCATCACGCCGCGCCCCGGGACACGCAGCCCCGGTGTGTCCAGAATCAAGTCAGGCCTTGCGCCGATCACCCACCAACCACCGTCAAGCACCCCCATGCAGCGCCGCGCCAAGAACATCCTGTTCGTGATGTGTGACCAGTTGCGCTTCGATCATCTGGGCTGCTATGGCCACCCGCGGCTGCGCACGCCGCACCTGGACGCGCTGGCGGCGCGCGGCGTGGTGTTCGACCGCGCGTATGTGCAAAGCCCCGTCTGTGGCCCCTCGCGCATGAGCTACTACACCGGCCGCTACATGCATGCGCACGGCGTGAGCTGGAACTTCGTGCCGCTGAAGTGCGGCGAGATGACCCTCGGCGACCACCTGCGCCCGCTGGGCGTGCGCGTGGCGCTGGTCGGCAAGACCCATATGCGCGCCGATTGGCAAGGCATGGCGCGTCTGGGCATCGACCCGCGCTCACCCATCGGCGTGCGCATCGCCGAATGCGGCTTCGACCCCTACGAGCGCGACGACGGCCTGCACCCTTACTCCGGCCACGACCCCGACCCGCACTACAACGCCTACCTGCGCGCCCATGGCTTCGGTGGCGACAACCCCTGGGAGGCCTGGGCCAATACGGTGACTGAGGCCGACGGCACGCCGCGCTCGGGCTGGTTCCTGAAGTACAGCCACCTGCCCGCGCGGGTGCCGGCCGAGCACTCCGAGACCGCCTACACCACCAAGCGCGCGATGGACTTCATGCGCGAGGCGGCACAGCGGCCCGATGAGCCCTGGCTGCTGCACCTGAGCTACATCAAGCCGCATTGGCCGTATGTGGTGCCGGCGCCCTACCACGCGATGTACACGGCGGCCGATGCGCTGCCGCTGGTGCGCGGCGAGCATGAGCGCGACGAGGCCCACCCGGTGCTGGCGGCGATGATGCGCCACCCGGTGTCTAAGGCCTTTGCCGACCCGGCCGTGCGCGATGCGGTGATGGTCGGCTACATGGGCGTGGTGGCGCAGATCGACGACGAGCTCGGCCGCCTGTTTGCCTTCATGGCCGAGCAGGGCCTGAGCGACAACACGATGATCGTGTTCTGCTCCGACCACGGCGATTTTCTGGGCGACCACTGGATGGGCGAGAAGGAGATGTTCCACGAGCCGGTGGTGCGCACGCCGCTGATCATCTATGACCCCGATCCGCGCGCCGACGCCACCCGTGGCACCCGCTGCAACGCGCTGGTCGAGTCGATTGACCTGGCGCCCACCTTCCTGGACGTGCACGGCGGCGAGGCCCTGCCGCATGTGATGGACGGCCGCTCGCTGCGGCCGTGGCTGTTCGGCCAGATGTCCAGCCAGATGTCCAGCCAGACGCCGGCCGATTGGCGCGAGGTGGCGGTGTCCGAATGCGACTACGCGTTCCAGGATTCCCGCATCGAGCTCGGCACGGCGCCCATCGACAGCTGGCTGCGCATGGCCTTCGATGGCCGCTGGAAGTACGTGCTGGCCGAGCACCACCGGCCCATGCTGTTCGATCTGGCCAAGGACCCCGACGAGCTTCACGACCTCGGCGCCTCGCCCGCCGACGCGCATGTGCGGGCCCGGGCGCGGCTGCACGAGGCGCTGTTCCGCTGGGCCCGCCAGCCACGCCAGCGCGCGACGGTGAGCGACCGCATGCTCACTGCCACCGTGGTGCAAGAGCGCATCAGCGAGGCCGGCATCCTGATCGGCTATGCCGACGAGGCCGACCTGGCGCGGCGCCGCGCCGGCTTCAAGCCGCGCTTTGCCTCGACCAACCCGCTGACCCGTCAGACACTGGATCGGCTGCAGGCGCCGATTGCCGACCTGCCGCCGCTGCCGGAGACGGCCACCACCGCCAAACCGCTGCCCCAAGGAGCCAAGCCATGAACCCGAGCGAGACCGCCGGCATCAGCCCGGCCCATGGTGGCCTGGACGGCGTGGCCTGGAACGTGCTGGGCCAGGTCTACACGCCCAAGCAGATCAGCGAGGACAGCTTCACCTGGCATGCGTTGTTCCCGGAGGAATCCTTCGTGCCGCCGCACCTGCATGTCGACCAGGACGAGTACATCTACGTCATCGACGGCCGCATCGACCTGCTGCTGGACGGGCGCCGCACCAGCGCCGCCACCGGCGAGCTGGTGCGCATGCCGCGTGGCCTGCCGCATGCCTTCTACAACAACAGCGGCCGCCCGGTGCAGGCGCTGTTCTGGGTCGCGCCGGCGCGGCGGCTGATGCAGCTGTATCAGCGCCTGCACAACGTGGCCAACCCGGCCGATGCGGTGGCCATTGCGAAGGACTATGACGTGCTGTTCGGCCCGCCGGTGTCGTCTGCCGGCGCGGGAAATCCATGAGTCTGATTGGCGCACCGGTGCCCGCGGGCGGCGCCGCAAGGTCGTAACCTGTCGCCGGCCCACCCACCCATCCACCCAATCACCCAATCACCCACCGCGCCACCACGCGATCCCACCGGAGCCCCACCATGATTCGCCGCCACCTGATCGCCGCCGCCACCGCCTGTGTGGCCGCCCTGGCCGCTGTGCCCGCCACGGCGCAGACGGTCAACATCCTGTTCAACAGCTTCATCCAGGGCCAGCACCCGGTCAACACCCGCATCTTTCGGCCCTGGGCCGAGGACGTGGCCAAGGCCACCGAGGGCCGCGTCAAGGTCGAGATCCCGCCGACCAGCCTGGCCGCACCGCCGCAGCAGCTCGACGGCGTGACCAAGGGCGTGTTCGACATGGCCTACCAGTTCCACGGCTTTCTGCCCAACGTCAAGCTCACGCAGCTGGCGCATTTGCCCGGTGTGAACACCACCTCCGGCGGCAGCTCGGTGGCGATGTGGCGCACCTACGAGCGCTTCTTCGCCAAGGCCGATGAGCTCAAGGATGTGCAGGTGCTGGGCATGTTCGTCGCGCTGCCCGGGCCGATCTTCTCGATGAAGGGGCCGATCGACGGCGTGGCCCAGCTCAAGGGCGTCAAGATCTTCGCCATCCCCGGCGTGGCCGCCAAGGTGATGGAGGGCGCCGGCGCCGGCGTCGTCGCCGCACCGGCCGTGCGCAGCCACGAGATCATCTCCGGCGGCACGGTCGATGCGTATGCCGGCTACTCGGTGATGGACGCCGCCGCGTTCAAGACGCTGTCCTACGCCAAGCACGTGACCGACATCCCTGGCCACCTGACGGCGCCGGCCTTTGCCGTGTTCATCAACAAGAAAAAGTGGGAGTCGATCGCGCCCAAGGACCGCGAGGCCATCCTCAAGCTGTCGGGCGAGGCGCTGTCGCGCCGTTTCGCGGTGTATGACGAGCTCGAAACCAAGGCGCGCGCTGAGGCCATCGCCGCCGGCATCTCGATCAAGGACGCCAGCCCGGCCTTCGTCGCCGACATCATGAAGCTGGCCGCACCGCTGGAGCAGGCCTGGCTGGCCGACGCCAAGGCCGCAGGCGTCGATGGCGCAGCCGCGCTGGCCTTCTACAAGGCCGAGGCGCAGAAGAACGCCCGATGATCTCCATCCGGCGCGCCGAGCAGGCGCTGGCCACGCTGTCGGCCTTGCCGCTGGCGCTGATCGTCGTGCTGACCTTTGCCGATGTCTTTGCGCGCTACTTGTTTGCGCAGCCGATTCGCGGCAGTGTGGAGATCATCCAGTACGCGATGGCGCTGGTGATCTTCACGGCGCTGCCACTCGTCACCCGCAGCCGGGGCCATGTGTCGGTGAGCCTGATCGACCATCTGCTGCGCGGCGGCGCGCGGCGCCTGCAGCGCAGCCTGTGCGACGCCGTCAGCCTGCTGGCGCTGGCGGTGCTGAGCTGGCGCCTGGCGGCCCAGGCCGTGTCGGATGCGGCCAGCGGCGCCAAGACCATCGTGCTGGGCCTGCCGCAGGCGCCGCTGGTCTGGCTGATGTGCGGCTTGTGCGCGCTGTCCACGCTGGTGATGGCGCGCCTGCTGCTGGACAGCCTGGCCGGCCATGAAGACGCGGCGGCAGGGGCGGGGGCGAGCGCATGACGACCGCGCTGATCGGCTTTGCGGTGGTCTTCTTGCTGGCCTTCGGCGGCGTGCCGCTGGCCTGGGCCATGTTGCTGGCCGGGGTCGGCGGCTTTGCGGTGCTGCGCGGGCTGGAGCCGGCGCTGGCCATGCTGGGCCAGATCGTGGTGGATTCGTCCGCCAACTACGGCATGAGCGTGCTGCCCATGTTCATCCTGATGGGCCTGCTGGTGCACAAGGCCGACATCAGCGGCGAGCTGTACGACGCGGCCAACGCCTGGCTGGGGCACCTGAAGGGCGGCTTGGCGCATGCCACGGTGCTGGCCTGCGCGCTGTTTGCTGCGATCTCCGGCTCCAGCATCGCCACGGCGGCCACCATGACCAAGGTGGCCATCCCGCCGATGCGCCGCCTGGGCTACCACGACCGCCTGTCCACCGGCGCCGTGGCCTCGGCCGGCGTGCTGGGCGTGCTGATCCCGCCCTCGGTGCCGCTGGTGATCTTCGGCCTGCTCACCGAGACGGACATCCGCAAGCTCTTCATCGCCACCATCCTGCCGGGGCTGCTGGTCACTCTGCTGTTCATCGCCGCGGTGTGGCTGGTCGTCACGCTCAACCCCAAGCTCGGCCCGCGCGGGCAGCGCCTGCCGCTGGCGCAGCGCTTCGCGGCACTCAAGGGCGTGTGGTCCACGCTGCTGCTGTTCGTCTTCGTGATGGGTGGGCTGTACGGCGGCGTGTTCACCGCCACCGAGAGTGCCGGCATCGGCGCGGCCGGCGCCTACCTGATCGCGCTGGCACGCGGGCGCATGGGCCTGGCCGCTACGCTGGATTGCCTGGCCGAGACCGCGCGCACCACGGCGATGATCTTTGCCATCGTCTTCGGCGCGCTGGCCTTCGCCAACTTCATCACCCTGTCGGGCATGACCGGCCAACTGGTGGCCTGGATCGAAGGCACGGGCTTTGGCGCCACCGGCGTCATCCTTTGCATGGCCCTGATCTACCTGGTGCTGGGCTGCCTGATGGAGGCCATGGGCCTGATGCTGCTGACCGTGCCGATCTTCACCGCCATCGTCGTGCAGTTGGGCGTGAGCCCGATCTGGTTCGGCGTGTTCGTGACCATGATGATCGAGATCGGCATGCTCACCCCGCCGGTGGGCATGAACGTCTTCACCGTCAAGAGCCTGCTGCCCGACGTGAGCATCGCCACCATCTACCGCGGCGTCATGCCCTTTGTCGCGGCCAACCTGCTGGCGGTAGGCGTGATCATCGCCTGGCCGCAGGTGGTGCTGGCGCCGCTGCGCTGGTTCTGAGGGCCCGCCGCGCCACCATGACCACCGACCGCTATCTCGCCGACCGCTTCATCGAGGACGCCTGGTACGTCGCCGCCTGGGGCCATGAGGTGGCCAGCGGCGCGCTGTTCGCGCGCACGCTGCTGGGCCGCCCGCTGGTGCTGCACCGCCTGGCCGACGGCGGCGTGGCGGCGCTGGACGACCGCTGCTGCCACCGCGCCGCGCCGCTGTCGGCCGGCCGCAAGGAGGGCGACGCCATCCGCTGCCTGTACCACGGGCTGAAGTTCGACGCCGGCGGCCGCTGCATCGAGATGCCGGGGCAAGAGCACATCCCGCCGCAGGCCTGCGTGCGCGCCTACCCGGTGGTCGAGCGCGACGGCTTCATCTGGGTGTGGATGGGCGAGCCGGCGGCGGCCGACGCCTCCACGATCCTCGATTTCTTCTGGCACGAGCATGCCGACTGGCGCATGAAGCCGGGCTACATCCACTACCGCGCGCACTGGCAGCTGATCGTCGACAACCTGCTGGATTTCTCGCACCTGAGCTATGTGCATCCCACCACCCTGGGCACGCCCAGCCTGGCCCAGACCCGCGCCCAGGTGCAGCCGCTGCCCGGCGGCGAGGGCCTGCAGATCACGCGCTGGGCGCTGGGCGACGAGATGCCGCCCAACCACAAGCGCGTGGCGCGCTTCCAGGGCCTGGTGGACCGCTGGCAGATCTACACCTGGCATCCGCCGGCGCAGATGCGCATGGACGCCGGCAGCGCGCCGGCCGGCACCGGCGCGCCCGAGGGCCGCATCGCGCCCGAGGCAATGAAGTTCCGCCACACCTCGGTGCAGACCCCCGAGACCGCCACCAGCACGCACTACTTCTTCTGCCAGGCGCGCAACTTCGAGCTGCACGACGCGGCCATGACCGAGGCCATCTTCAACGACGTGGCCACAGCCTTCGCCGAAGACCGCACGGTGATCGAGGCGCAGCAGCGCAGCCTGGATGCCGCCACCGGCTTCAAGCCCGTGGCCACGGTGCATGACCAGGCGCTGACCATGGCGCGGCAGCTCATCCGCCGCCGGCTCGACGCACGGGGCGCCGTATGAGCGCGGCTGCTGCCGCTGGCCACGGGGTTGGCAGTTCGGTTGGCAGTTCGGCTGGCAGCTCAGCCAACAGCTCGGCTGGCCACTTGCCCGGCCGCCTGGCCGGGCGCGCCGCCATCGTCACCGGCGCCGCATCGGGCTTCGGTGTGGCCATCGCCCAGGCCTATGCCGCTGCCGGCGCCCAGGTGATGGTGGCCGACCTGAACGACGACGCCGGCCGCGCCGTGGCGCAGCGCATCGCCGGCGCCTACACGCATTGCGACGTGGCCGATGGCGAGCAGGTGCAGGCCCTGGTGCGCGCCACCGTGGCCTCCTTCGGCCGGCTGGACATCGTCGTCAACAACGCCGGCACCACGCACCGCAACATGCCGGCGCTGGAGGTGGACGAGGCGGCCTTCGATCGCAGCGAGCGCATCCGCGTCTGCGTCGTCAACCCGATGATCGGCGAGACCGCCATGCTCGAGCAGTTCATGGGCGTGCCCGACACGCCCGACAACCGCCAGCGCTTTCTGGCCCGCATCCCGCTGGGGCGCTTCACCCGGCCGGCGGACGTGGCCGCGGCGGCGCTGTTCCTGGCCAGCGACGAGGCCGCCTACCTCACCGGCACCTGCCTGGATGTGGACGGCGGGCGCAACATCTGAGTGGCTGCACAAACTCGGGTTGGCGGGCCTTGACCGGCCTTCACAAGACCGGAGTTGGCGCCTACCGGCGCGTTCACGACCACCTGCGTCGGCAGCGATGTGTTCCCTGCGATGCTTGCCGAGCAAGCCCGACGTATATGGCCGTTCATACAGAGGGCACGCTGTCCAGCGAGCGCAGCATCACCCCCATGTCCCGCCAGCTGCCCGGGTGGCAGGTGAACAGCAGCACCTGGTGCCGCTGCGCCGCATCGAACAACACCCGTTTCATCTGCGTCAAACGCTGCTCGTCGCTGTGCACCAGCGCGTCGTCCAGGATGATCAGCGTCGGCCGGCCTGCCTCCTTCAGCAGGTCGGCATAGGCGAGCCGGCTGATCACGCCCATTTGCTCGCGGGCACCAAAGCTCAGGGTCTCGAAGTCGCCGGCCTGCGGTCCGCGCGGGCCCGGGCGGGTGAGGGCGCCGGGGACGAGGTTTTCGTCCACCTCGAGGCGGCCCGATGGAAACAGCAGCTGCAGGTAGCGATCCAGGTGCTTTTGCAGTGGCGCCTGCAGCCGGCGGGTCAGCGCCTGGCGGCGTTGCTCCAGTTTCTGCAGAAGGTGGTCCAGCGCTTGGGCCCGGTGGCGCAGTTCGGTGGCCCGCCGTTGGGCCTGGGTGTTGGCGCTCTGGGTTTGTTCAAGTTCTTCCTCCAGTCCCTGTGCGCCTGCGGCGGCCAGCGCCGTTTCGACCTGCACGATGTGGCGGTCCCGCACCAGGTGCTGGTTCTCGATTTCGTCCGCGCTGCGTTTGAGGCGCTCCACGTCCTGCTTCAGGATGTCCGGACGCGCGGCGGCGATGCGCTCCACGATGGCGGCGACCTCAGTCTTGACCATCAACTCGCTGGCCCCGGCCTCCAGCAGTTCCAGCCTCTTGGCGGCCAGGTCGGCCTGCAGCTGCGGGTCAGCAAGCACAGCCTGCAAGGTGTCACGCTCTTGCCTGGCCGCTTCGTGCAGGCTGGCCGAAGTGGCCAGCGCTTGCCGGGACGACTGCAACTGCTGGCCAGCGTCTTCGGCGGCGATGCGTGCGGTGTCGTGCTGCCTCTCGGCGGTGTCCAAGGGCACGGCCGGCTCGGTGGGTTCGGGCGGCTCGGGCGGCAGCAGGGCCAGCGCTGATGTCGCTTCGGACTCGCGGGCCTGTGCTGCGCCAAGATCGGTGCGCAGCGCATCCAGCCCCTTGGGCGCGAGCAGCTTGCGCGCCTTGTCGGCCGCTTCGGCTTCGGCCAGGCGCTGCGCATGCGCCTTGTCCCGCGCTTGCGCCTCGGCCAGGCTCGCCAAACCCAGGCGCTGCAACAAGGCGCTGTGCTCATCGTGCAGCTGGGCCTGGGCCTGCGCCATTTCGGTCAGGTCGCTGCCGCCTGGGGCAATGTGTATGCGACCGACTCCGGGCACCGTGACAACGCTGGGTGCGATCAACAAGCGCTCTGCTTGCCCACGGATCGCTTCACCACCAAGGTCGACCGTCACACCTATGTCCAGCTCGAAGCGCAGGCGCGTCGCCACCGCGACCTGCCGGATCCGCAGCTCGTTCAACTGGGCGTGCTGCTCGCGCAGCGTTGCCAGGTCTGCCGGTGCAACGCGTTGGCGCGCGGCGTCACCCTTCAGGCTGATGGCGCGATCGCTTTCTGAGGTCGCGCGCTCGAGCAAGGAAGCCAGTTCGACCGAGCGTGTCCGCGCATCGGCCACTTGCCGGTTCAGCGCGCGGCGGTTGTCTTCCTGACGCGCCAAGACCAGTGTCTCGCGCGCGCTGCGCCAGCGTTCGGCCGCTGCTGCCTCAGCCAACACCGCTTGGGCTTGCACGGCAAGGGCTTGCTCATGCTTTGAAGCTGCGGCACCCAGCGATGCCTCTCGCGCCACCAGGCTTTGCTGCTGTTGCTCGGCTGCCGTGAGTCGCTGACCCAGCAGGTCGCGCAGCCCAAGCACCTGGCGCTGCTTTTCCTGCGCACGATCGCGCTCACCGGCCAGGGCCTCGGCGGCCTGGAGCGCCTGCTGAGCCGCGGCCTGTTGCGCCCGCATCGCCACCCAGGGCTGTGTCGAGGCCTCAGCCGCATGGGCGTCGCGCAGCAACTTCAGCTGATCGACCTGGCTGCGATAGGTGGCCACGGCCTGCTGCAACTCCGTCACGCGCGCGTCGAACGCCGTCGCGTCGTCGTTGGCTTTCTGAAAGCTCGCCTTCGGTTTGCCCGTCCCGGTCAACAACTCGTCGCGCCACTTGCGCACCTGAGCCACCACCTCGTCGCCGCCGCTGGCCGACACCTCGCCCAGAGACTCGTCCAAGGCCTTGCGCAGGTGATCGGCGGCGTTGACCACCGCCTCGCGCACGGCATGGGCCGCGCCCTGCTCGATCCACAACAGGCCCGGAATGCCCCAGTGCTCTTCGCGGCTGGCCCCCTTCAGCGCGAACTGGAAGCCCAGCGTTTGGGCAAGCAAGTCCTCTGCCTCTACACCTTCCAGCCTGCGCGTACCGACCTCCAGATCGCAGCGCATCTTTTTCAGAAAGCGCTTGCTCAATCGGTGGGGCGTACCGGCAATCTCGAAGTCGACTTCCACCTCGGGTGCTGCGGCCGAGTCGTCATAGGGGCGCAGGTCGTCCACGCTGCTGGATTTGTGGCGCTCGAAGAAGGCCGCCCGGATCGCGCGCACCAGCGTGCTCTTGCCCGCTTCATTGGCCGCGGTGAAGATGTTGAGACCGGGCTGGATCTCTGCCAGCTCGAACGGTGCCCGAAATCGCCGCAACTCGGCCACGCGCAGGCGAGTGAGCCTCATGCCGTGACCTCGCGCGCATTGCGCTCGGCCAGCAGGCCGGTCAGGATCGCCAGTGCGTCTTGTGATCGGCGCCCTTCGTCACCATTGAGGTCGCCCGCAGCGTCACGCAAGCCCTTGATCACCTCGCCCAGGTAGCCGTCGGCGTGCAAGGCGGCAATGTCCTCGGCGGTCGGCGCCAGTTGCAATGCGCTCAGGTCACGCCGCAGGCAGCGCACACGCGCCTCGGCCGCGCCAAGTGCCAGTTGCAGCCGGCCGTGGGCCGCCAGATCGACCTGCCCGCTGACCGTGAGGGCGAGCACGTCACGGGCCTGTGCCTGCGCCAAGCCGGCGATCAATTCGTCCAGGTCGCTCGCCACGCTGAGCGTGTGTGCTCGCTGCTGCCAGCGGAATTGAGCGGTGCTCACGGGCTGTACCAGCGGCGCGGCACCCGCCTGGCCAAAGCTCACCAGCAGCGCCTGCCCGGCATCGTTGCCCTTGAAGCGGTCGGGCTCCGGCGTGCCGCTGTACCAGGTGCGCTCGTTCATGCGCCGGGTGCCGTGCCAGTCACCCAGGGCCAGATAGTCCAGCCGCGCGCGCTCGGCGCGATCGGGCGAGATCGGGTTGGCCGAATCGATGTCATCGGCCAGCACGCCTTGCACCGCGCCGTGGGCAACGCCAATGCGCAGCCAGCCCGGCGGCGTCGTCGCGGCATCGAACCATTCGGTCAGGTCGGCGTAGGTGTGGCGTTGCGTCAGCGGTGCGCACAAGGCAGCGATTCGAGGCCCGGGCAGCTCGATGACACCCGGCTGCAGCGCCAAGTGCAGGTTCGAGGGCAGGGCGCCCAGACGCGCGGCATGGGTCCACACACTCTCGGCCAGCGCGGCATCATGGTTGCCCGGGATCATGACCCACGGCCCGCTGTAGCCCTGCGTCGCGTTGAACAACTTGCGGATGCTTCGGGCGGAGACGGTCTGCGCGTCAAACACATCGCCGGCCACGACGACGGCGTCGACCTGCTCGCTGGCGGCCAGCGCGGCCAAGCGCTCAACCGCGGCAAAGCGCGCCTCGGCCAGGGGCACGGCATCGATCGGGTCGAACGCGCCGTAGAGGCGGCCGATCTGCCAATCGGCAGTGTGCAGGATCCTGGTCATGTGGCTCCCGGAGGACTGAGAGGGTGAGAGTCTTTCGATCATGCCCGCTCACCACGCCCAAACGCACCCGCTCGTCGTTGCAAATGCGCGCGATAGCCCGAGCTATGGCTGTGCTTTGCGCCTAGATCGAGCACGCTTGGACGCGTTGCTCGGGCCCGCTCGAAAAACTCTCACCCTCTGAGTACCCCAAGGCCGGCGGTCCCCCGGGGGATCAAAGAAAGTAGCAGAGCGAGACTCCTTGAACTTTGTTCGCCGGCATTGTCCAGCCGTGCAGCACTGCAATGCCTTGAGCGCGCATGCCGCCGCCCGCTATGCCGCTCGCTGGGCCGCCCCCGGCCCGCCCATCGAGCCGTCCGCCTCGGTGTCGGCAAAGGCCCCGGCATCGGTCTCAAAGTAGGTGGTCATCCTGGCCGCCTTCAGGCCCGCACGCCGGCCCGAGGCAAAGGCCCAGGCCAGGTGGTGGCCGTGGCCCTTGAGCAGCAGGCCGCCCTGGCCGGTGGCGCCGGCTGCCAGCAGGCCGGCAATGGGGCGGCCATCGGCGCCCAGCACGCGGTGCTGGGTGTCCACCGCCAGGCCGCCATCGGCGTGCACAAAGACCGCGCGCACGGGGCCCAGCGCGATGAAGGGCCCTTCGGTCAGCGCCCGGGCATCCCCCGCGCTGGCCGCGGCGCTGCGGCGCAGTGCGCTGGCCTTCACGCCCAGGCGGTTGGCCAAGGATTCCAGGGTGGGCGCTTCGGTGTAGACATCCGGGCGGTTGCGCCGGTAGTCGTCCAAAAAGGCATAGGCCAGCCCGGGGGCGGTGGAGATGTAGTGCGGCCAGGCCTTGTAGCGCCGCGCAATGGGCCCGTCGATCAGGATGTAGGCACGCTTGCCGCGCTGCTCGGGCAGGTGCCAGGCCGGGCGGTGCTGCTCATCGGCAAAGCGTTCGCCGTTGATGTTGATCAGCCTGGCGCCGTCGGCAAACAGCTTGCCTGTCGGGGCCAGCATGGTCGTCAAGAACTTCATCGCCATGGGCCGCAACAGCCTGTCGGGCAGGTGCGCCATGGCCCAATGCATGCCCTGCGCCAGCCAAGGCCAGGGTGGCAGGCGCAGCAGCCACTTCGCCTTGTCTGGGGCGATGAAGCGCAGCTGTGGCCCCAGTGCCAGATCGCCGTTGAGCACGCTGGCGCCCAAGGCTTCGGCCAGGCGTTGGCCATCGCCCGTGGCGCCGGGGTTGACGCCGTCCACCCGGGCCTCGTGCGGGCCCATGAAGCGCGCCTTGAGCACGGGGTCGTTGGTGAAGTCGCCCGTGGCCAGGATCACTGCGGCGCGGGCGCGGACGATGCTGGCCACGGCTTGCTCGGTGTCGTCGCGCAAAGGCGGGAGGGTGCCACGTGCCGTGGCTTGGGCCAGGCCGGTGTGCACCAGCACGGCGCGCACCCGCCCGCCTTCGACCATCAGCGAATGCACCTGTGTGCCCAGGCGAATGTGCACACCGGCGCGCAAGGCCCGGCGCCGCAGGTGGTAGATGAAGGCGCCGGCATTGGGCAGCACGTTGTGCATGCGCGCCACGCGGTGCGGCGGCTCGGGCATGGGGCCAAAAAAGCACACGCCGCTGTCCAGCAGCCACTGGAAGGTGTCGGGCATGGCCTGGCAAAACACACGGCGCAGGGCGTCGTTGTCTGGCCGGCCGGCGGCACCCGCAGCATCGGCAAATTTGGCCATGTCGGCGCAATGTGCGGCCGGGTCGTCGACGATGCCCTGGGCCCTTTGGTGGGGCGTTTGCGAGGCCGTGACCGAACCTATGGCCCAGGCGGTGGAGCCGCCCAGTTGGGCCGCCTTTTCCAGCAGCACCACGCTGGCCCCGGCCTCGGCGGCCTCGATGGCGGCCGCCAGTCCGGCACCGCCGCCGCCGACGACGATCACGTCATAGCTGGATTCACGGGGCAGGGCGTCGGATGGATGGGCCACGGGGCTGTGAAAGGGTGGAGCCGAGCAAGGCGCGCATCATGCGTCGGCGCCATCGCGCGGCCACTACGCGCAAGCCACAGATGCGGCACAAGTCGCATCACGTAGATTCTTGACGACCGCGCCAGCGTTTTTTTACAACAGCGGCGGCCACGCAAACAGGAGCCCAAGTGAAGCAAAGCGGTGTGAAACAAGGTGGTCTCTGGGGCTGGCTCCAAGCCCATGCGCGGCCCGCCAGCAGGGTGGCCATGGGCCTGTTCGTGGCCACCACGGCCATGGCCCAAACCCCGGCCCCGGCCTACCCGAGCAAGCCCATACGCCTGATCATTGGCTACACCGCAGGCGGCGCCGTCGATCTGGTGGCGCGCGCCATGGCCCAGCAACTGCAGGCCAGCCTGGGCCAGCCGGTGATCGTGGAGAGCAAGCCCGGCGCCGGCACCAACATCGCCAACCGCGCCCTGATCGACAGCGCCCCCGATGGCCACACCCTGATGCTGGCGGCCAACGCCCTGACGGCCAATGTCTCGCTCTACCAGCCGCCGCCTTATGACCTGGCGCGCGACATCACGCCGGTGGCCCTGGTCGGGCGCGTGCCCATCGTCTTGGCCGTGGCCGCGGGCGCGCCGCACGCCAGCCTGTCGGCATGGTTGGCAGCAGCCAAAGCCGCCCCGCAGGCCATCAGCTACGGCTCGCCCGGCAATGGCTCCACCCCGCACCTGGCGATGGAGCTTTTTGCCCGCGCCGCGGGCGCCACGCTGACCCATGTGCCCTACAAGGGCGGCGCCCAGGCCATCACCGATGCGCTGGGCGGCCATGTGCAGGCGGTGGCCGTGAATGCGCTGGAGGTGCAGCCGCATGTGAAAAGCGGCAAGCTGCGCGTGCTGGCGGTGATGACACCAAAACGCAGCGGCATTTTTCCGGACGTGCCCACGGTGGCCGAGTCCGGCTTTCCCGGCTTTGAGGCCGCGGTCTGGTACGGCTTCATCGCCCCGGCCGGGCTGCCGGCAACGGTGCGCGAGCGCCTGCACGCCGAGATCCAGCGCGCCCTGGCCGCAGACGAGGTGCGCGGCCGCCTGGCCAGCGCCGGTGGCGAGGTGCTGCCCGGCCCCACCGAGGCCTTTGCCGCCCTGCTGGCCAGCGAGCGCAGCCGCTACGACAGGCTGATCCGCGAGGCGCGGATCAAGGCCGATTGATGCAGAGCGTACCGCGGGTGAGCCAAGCCTTGCGCCGGGCGGGCAGCGGCCGGACAGCCGGATCTGCCGCTGCCGGCTGTTGGCCCTGCTGTGGCAGCGGGCCCCACCCATGATCGATGTGCTGGTGATCGGCGGCGGCAATGCCGCCCTGTGCGCGGCGCTGACGGCGCGTGAGGCCGGCGCCTCGGTGCTGCTGCTGGAGGCCGCACCGCAGGCCTGGCGTGGCGGCAATTCGGTGCACACGCGCAACCTGCGTTGCATGCACGATGCGCCGCAGGACGTGCTGATCGAGCGTTATCCAGAGGAAGAGTATTGGCAGGACCTGCTCAAAACCACGGCCGGCAAGACCGATGAGGCGCTGGCGCGGCAGGTGATCCGTGAATCGGCAAGCTGCCGCGATTGGATGCGCCGCCACGGCGTGCGTTTTCAGCCCTCGCTCTCGGGCACCTTGCACCTGGGCCGCACCAATGCGTTTTTCATGGGCGGCGGCAAGGCCCTGGTCAACGCCTATTACCGCAGCGCGCAGGCCTTGGGGGTGCAGCTGCGCTACGGCGCGGCGGTGACGCGGCTTGAGCTCGATGGGGATCGCTTTGTGGCCGCGCATGTGGCGTCGCCGCCGGCGGCCGGTGTGGCGTCGCCGCCGGCGGCCGGTGTGGGCGGCGCCGATGGCGCTGGTGAGGGCAGCGCACCCAGCGCTGATTTGCGCGGCGCCCACAACGCCGGTGCCACCGAACGCATCACCGCCGGGGCCTGCGTCGTCGCCAGTGGCGGCTTCGAGTCCAACCTCGAATGGCAGCGCCAGGCCTGGGGCCAGAACGAGCGTGGCGAGTGGCCGGTGGATAACTTCCTCATCCGCGGCACGCGCTTCAACATGGGCGTGGTGCTCAAGGACTTGCTGGCCCAGGGGGCGGACCGCATCGGCGACCCGACGCAGGCGCACTGTGTGGCCATCGACGCCCGCGCGCCGCTGTTTGATGGCGGCATCGTCACCCGCGTGGACTGCGTCTCGCTGGGCATCATGGTCAACGCCCAGGCGCAGCGCTTTCACGACGAGGGCGAGGACTTCTGGCCCAAGCGCTACGCCATCTGGGGCCGATTGGTGGCCTTGCAGCCCGGGCAGATCGCTTACTCCATCATCGATGCGCATGCGGTGGGGCGCTTCATGCCGCCGGTGTTTCCCGGCGTGCGGGCGGACACGCTGGAAGACCTGGCGATCAAGCTCGGGCTGGAGCCCGCGGCCCTGCTGCGCACGGTGAGCGACTACAACGCCGCCTGTCAACCCGGCGCCTTTGACCACGCCGTGCTCGATGGCCTGCACACCCAGGGGCTGAACCCGGCCAAGACCAACTGGGCGCGGCCCATCATGTCGCCTCCATACTTTGGTTATGCCCTGCGCCCGGGCATCACCTTCACCTACCTGGGGGTGAAGGTGGATCGCCACGCGGCGGTGCACTTTGCCGGCCGGCCCAGCGCCAACCTGTTTGCCGCGGGCGAAATGATGGCCGGCAATGTGCTGGGGCAGGGCTACACGGCCGGGGTGGGCATGACGATAGGCACGGTGTTTGGGCGCGCAGCCGGGGCGTCTGCGGCCGCCGCGGCGCGGGGTGGCAGGGATTTTGAGAACAAGGCCGAGGCTCGCGCCATGGCCGCTGGGGCGCCGCATGAATGAGCTTGAAGCGCTGGCCCGTGAGGCCGCAGCGCTGGCCGGTGGCAAGGCTGGCGGCCCGGGCCGCCCAGGCGGCGACCCAGGTGGTCCTGCCCGGGCTGACGGAAGTCCAGGCGGCCAGGCCCTGAGCCGTGGCCTCCCAGGCGACCAGTCCCACGCCGCCGAGGCCGAGGCCGCACGCATGCTGCAGATCTGCAACGCCTGCCGCTACTGCGAGGGCTTTTGCGCGGTGTTTCCGGCGATGACACGGCGGCTCGAATTTGCCAAGGCCGATGTGCACTACCTCGCCAATCTGTGCCACCACTGTGGCGCCTGCCTGCACGCCTGCCAGTACGCGCCGCCGCATGAATTTGCGGTGAGCCTGCCGCGCACCCTGGCGCAGCTGCGGGCCAAGACCTATGCCGATTACGCCTGGCCGCCGGCAATGGGCGCGCTCTACCAGCGCAGCGGCCTGACCGTGGCCCTGGCGCTGGCCTTGGGCCTGGCGCTGTTCCTCATCCTGGCTGTCGCATTGAATGGTTCGTTATGGCACAAGGCGGTGGAGGGTGATCCCGTGGGCAACTTCTACGCCGTCTTCCCGCATGGGCTGATGGTGGCGCTGTTTGCGCCCGTCTTTGGCCTGGCCTGCCTGGCGCTGGGCATGGGGGTGCGCCGTTTCTGGTGCGATGTGGCCAGTGATTTGCAGCCGGCGGCTGGCGGCGATGGTGCGGCTGTGCGCACGGCCACCACCACCACCACCACCACCACCACCACCGCGGCCACGCTCGAAGCCACGGCCAACGTGCTCACCTTGAAGTACCTGGGTGGCGGCCAGGGCCAGGGCTGCAACGAGGCCGACGACCGCTTCACGCTGTGGCGCCGGCGCTTTCACCACGCCACCTTTTATGGCTTCGCCGCCTGCTTTGCCGCCACGGGCGTGGCCACGCTCTACCACTACGCGCTGGGTCTGCCCGCGCCCTATGCCCTCACGTCACTGCCGGTGCTGCTGGGCACGGCCGGCGGCACGGGTCTGCTGATCGGCCCGGCGGGGCTGTTCTGGCTGCACCGCAAGCGCCACGCGCAACACGCCGATCCAGCGCAAGCGGCCATGGACCATGGCCTCATCGTCCTGCTGTTCTTCACCAGCCTCACCGGCCTGGCGCTGATGGCCCTGCGCGGCACCGGCGCCATGGCACTGCTGCTGGCCATCCACCTGGGGTTTGTGATGGCGCTGTTCCTGACCATGCCCTATGGCAAGTTTGCGCACGGCATCTTTCGCGCCGCGGCCCTGCTCAAATGGGCGATTGAAAAACGCCAGCCCAGCCGTCTGCGCTTGCGTGCGGACTGAGCCACTACAAGGAAGCGATTGCCATGAACGACATGAGCCACAGCCCTGAAGTCTGGGCGGCCACACAAGCGCAGCCGGCCACACAAGCCCAGCCGGCCACCCCCGCGCCCCGCCCCGGCGTGCTGCCCATCGCCTCGATGCGCCCGCAGTGCACGCCCGAGGAATGGCAGGCGCGCATCGATCTGGCGGCCTGCTACCGGCTGATCGATTTGTACGGCATGTCCGACATGATGGCCAACCACATCTCCTCGCATGTGCCGGGCCAGCCGGGGGCTTTTCTCATCAATGCGTATGGGCTGATGTATGAGGAAATCACCGCCTCCAGCCTGATCAAGGTGGATCTGGCGGGCAACATCCTGGCGGCACCCGATTTTGGTGACCTGAACTACGGCGTGAACCGCGCCGGCTATGTCATCCACAGCGCCGTGCATGCGGCCCGGCCCGAGCTGGCCTGCGTCATCCACACCCACAGCTGGGCGTCGATGGCGGTGGGCGCCCTGCAGTGCGGCGTGCTGCCGATCACGCAGACGGCGATGCGCTTCTTGAAGATCGGCACGCATGAGTTTCAAGGCGTGGTGCTGGATGAGGCCGAGCAGGTCTCGCTGCTGGCCGATCTGGGCCAGGCTGAGGCGCTGCTGCTGCGCAACCATGGCGCCCTGGTGGTGGGCCGCAGTGTGGGCGAGGCCTTCAATTGGGCGCACCGGCTGGAGCTGGCCTGCCAGTCGCAGCTGGCGGCCATGGCCTGCAATTCGCCGCTGGCGGCGGTGGCCCCGCCCGTGCTGGAGGCCACCTGGGCCAACTACCAACGCAACACCCGCCGGCCCTATGGTCTGATGGAGTGGCCGGCCCTGCTGCGCAAGCTGGATCGGCTCGACCCGGCTTATCGCGATTGAGCGCGGGCCGCGCCGCATCGATGGCTTGCACCACCCTCGGCGCCACCCGCTTCAACAGCGCCACGTCCATCGGCTCCATCAGCCTCATCCACCCCACCCCTGCAGGCCACCATGTCGACCCACACCTTGAGCCTTGCCACGCTGCTGTTCGCTGCCTTGCTGTGCACCGCGGCAGCGGCGCAGCCCCAGCCCTGGCCCCACAAGCCGGTGCGCGTCGTCGTCGGCTTCACCGCCGGTGGCACCACCGATGTGCTGGCGCGCATGGTCGGCCAGCAGCTCACTGAGAAGCTCAAGCAGACCTTTGTCATCGACAGCAAGCCCGGCGCCGGCGGCAACCTGGGCACCGAGATCGTGGTGCGCGCGCCGGCCGATGGCTACACCCTGATCGTCAACACCGTGGGCCCGACCACGGTGAACCCGACGCTCTACCCCAAGCTGCCCTACAACCCGCTGGTCGATCTGGTGCCCATCGTGCAGATCGCCGATGTGCCCAATGTGCTGGTGCTGCACCCCAGCCTCCCGGCCAGGACCATGGATGAATTTGTGGCCTACGCCAAGGCCAACCCGGGCAAGCTGAACTACTCGTCCACCGGCATCGGCACCTCGTCGCACCTGTCGAGCTTCATGCTGGGCAAGCGCGCGGGTTTTGAGGCCACGCATGTGCCCTACAAGGGCGCCGAGGCGCTGCGCGATCTGATGGCCGGGCGCATCCAGTTCATGTTTGCCACCATCCCCTCGGTCAAGCAGCACATCGATTCGGGTGCGCTGCGGGCCATTGCCGTCACCAGCCTGAAGCGCTCGCGCTCGATGCCCGAAATACCCACCGTGGCCGAGCGTGGTTTCCCGGGTTTTGAGGCCGGCTCCTGGATGGGCTACTTTGGCCCCAAGGGCACGCCGGCGGAGGTCATCAACACCCTGAACAAGGCCGTCAACGAGATCATCGAGGCGCCGGCCATGCAGGCGCAATTGATCAAGGAGGGGGCCGATCCGGCCGGCGGCACGCCGCAGCAATTTGCCGCCTTTGTGCGCAGTGAATTCGAGAAGTGGCGCGTGGTGGTGCGTGAGTCTGGCGCCACGGTGGAGTGAGATGACCATGACGAAGCTAAGCGATGTGTCAAGCCGACGACGATTCTTGGGCCAGCTGGGTGGCCTGGGCGGCTTCGGCGGCCTGGGCGCGATGGCGGGCGGCCGCGGTGCCGCGATGCTGTTGCCCGGCCTGGCCGCCGCGGTGTCGTCCGGCTGTGGCCACGCGCCCAAGCCGGCGTTGGCGCCCACGGCGTATGAGCGCGAACTGCTCGCGCCCAGCGGCACTCTGCGCATCGGCGTTTACCTGGGCAGCCCGACCTCGATGGTCAAAAACCCCAGCGGCCAGGAGCGCGGACTGGGCGTGGAAGTTGGCCAGGCCCTGGCCGCCAAGCTGGCCCTGCCCTGGCGCCTGGTGAACCGACCGCGCCTGGTCGAGGTGCTCGAAGGCATCAAGACGGGGCAACTGGACTTCACCATCACCAATGCCACGGCGGCGCGCGCCGCCGACATGCTGTTCACCACGCCCCTGGTCGAGCTGGAGCTGGGCTACCTGGCGCTGCCGGGGGCGCGCGTTGCCGACATCGGCGGTGTCGATCAGGTCGGCGTGCGCGTGGGCGTCACCCAGGGCAGCACCTCGCAGGGCACGCTGGGGCGGCAGTTGAAGCACGCCAGCGTCGTGCCCGCGACCACCTTGCAGGCCGCAGCGGACATGCTCAAGGCCGGCCAGATCGATGTCTACGCCACCAACAAGGCCATCCTCTTCGAGATGGCCGATGGCCTGGCCGGCGCGCAGGTGCTCGAGGGCCACTGGGGGCTGGAGCAGCTCGCCATCGCCATCCCCAAGGGCCGGGAGGCGGCACTGGGTTTTGTCAACGCCTTTGCCCAGGAGGTGCGTGCCCAGGGCCTGGTGCGGCGCGCGGGTGAGCGCGCTGGGCTGCGCGGCATGCGGGCGGCGTCGTGAGCGGCGCTGCGACCACCGTCGCGGGCGGCGCTGCGACCACTGTCGCCTGCGGCGCTGCGACCACTGTCGCCTGCGGCGCTGTCGCCGCAGGCCGGCGCGAAGCCTGGTGCGCGGGCCTGGCCCTGTTGCTGGCGCCGCAGCTTGCCCGCGCCCAGGCCGGCAAGCCCGTGCGCCTGGTCGTGCCCTTCACGCCCGGGGGCAGCACCGACATCCTGGCGCGCGCGCTGGCGCCCAAATTGGCGTTGGCGCTGGGCGTGAATGTCATCGTCGACAACAAACCCGGCGCGGGCGGCTCGCTGGGCGCCACCGAGGTGGCCAAGGCCCCGGCCGATGGCAGCGTGCTGCTCATGGGCCACATCGGCACCCTGGGCGTGAACCCCTCGATCTACCCCAAGCTGGGCTATGACCCCCTCACCAGCTTCACACCGGTGGCCTGGGTGGCGCGCGTGCCTAACATCCTGGTCGTGCCGACAACATCTGCCGCGCGCAGCCTGAAGGAATTGATCGCCCAGGCCAAGGCCCAGCCCGGCCGGCTGAGCTATTCATCGGGCGGCAATGGCAGCGCCGCGCACATCAGCTTCGAGTACCTCAAGCTGCGCGCCCAGGTCTTCATGCTGCACATCCCCTACCGCGGCACGGCGCCTTCGGTCACCGATTTGATCGCTGGCCAGGTGGACGCCAGCTTCACCGGTGCGCCGGCGCTGCTGCCGCACATCAAGAGCGGGCGCCTGCGCGCGCTGGCGGTGTCGAGTGCGGCACGCCTGCCTGGCCTGCCCGAGGTGCCCACCGTGGCCGAGAGTGGCTACCCCGGCTTTGAGGCCGACCAGTGGTACGGCATCGTCGCGCCGGCCGGCTTGCCCAGCGCGCAAACGACGCGACTGAACGCCATCATCAACCAGGCCCTGCTCTTGCCCGAGGTGGCGCAACAGTTGGCAGTGGAAGGCGCGCTGCCCATGCCGGGCACACCGCAGGCCTTTGCGGCGCTCATCGCCCGCGAGATCCCGCGCTGGCGCGAGGTCGTCATCGCCGGCAACGTGCAGGCCCAGTGATGGGCGATTTGTTTCGCGCGCTCCTGTCCCGCTGCATCGCTTTGACCCTGTGCGGAAATCTGGGTCGCGGAGCGTTGGCCTGATGCTCGCCCGCCTGCAACGCGGCCTGGTGCTGGGTGCGCTGCTGCTGGCGGCGATGTGGTGGCTGGCCAGCGGGGCCTTGGGCCTGGCGCTGGGGTGGCGGCTGGCGGGGCTGTTGCCGATCCTGATGCCGCACGCCGTGGTGCTGGCGCTGGAGTTCGCACTGTTGAAGTGGTTTGGCGCCTCGGCGGCGCCGCCGCTGCTGCGGCCCACCGGCGCGCACCCAGCGGAGCTGTCACCGGCTGCTGCCGTGGGGCCACCGGCTGCCGCCGCGTTGCCACCGCCACCGCCACCGGCCGCCACCGCGCGGCAACTGCTGCTCGCCTGGGCGGGCGAGGTGCTGTCGGGCCTGCGGGTGTTTGCCTGGCGCCAGCCGTTTCGCGCCCATGCCGAGCCCGATCACATCGATGGCGGTGGGCGCAGTGGCGATCCCGCCCGCGCGCACCAGGGCCGCCGCGGTGTGCTCTTGCTGCACGGCTTTGTCTGCAACCGCGGCCTGTGGACGCCGTGGATGCGCCGCTTGCGGCGCCAGGGCGTGCCCTTCATCGCGCCCAATCTGGAGCCAGTGTTTGGCTCGATTGACGAGCAGGTGCCCCTCATCGAGGCCGCGGTGGAGCGCCTGCAGCAGGCCACCGGCCTGGCGCCGGTGATCGTTGCCCACAGCATGGGCGGCCTGGCCGCCCGCGCCTGGCTGTGCCAGCACGCTGCAGCCGCGCGCGTGCACCGGGTGATCACCGTCGGCACACCACACCATGGCACCTGGCTGGCGCGCTTTGCGGTCACGCCCAATGGGCGGCAGATGCAATGTGGCAGCGCCTGGTTGGCGCAACTGGCGGCGGACGAAGTGGCCGGTGCGGGCAGGAACGAGTTGGCCCCTGCGGCCAGGGACGAGGTGGCCCCTGCGGCCAGTCGCGCCGCCAACCAGCACGCTCACTTCATCTGTTTCTACGGCCACTGCGACAACATCGTTTTTCCCACGGCCACCGCGGCCCTGCCCGGCGCCGACAACCGGCATCTGGCCGGCGTGGCGCATGTCGACATGGTCAACCACCCGCAGGTGTTTGCCACTGTGGTGGACAGCCTGCACGGCTGATCGACCGACGGCCGCAACCGCGGCCACCGCCTTGGCCACAGCCACGGCCACAGCCAAAGCGTACCGACCCCTTGGGCTAGAGTCCACGCCGCGCCACACGCCCTGACCTGACCACCCTGCGCACGGGCCGCCCTGCCCACACCACCCGGAGACCCCCTGACCATGTCCACACACCGCCGTCGCGCCCTGCTCCTCACCGCCTGCCTGGGCCTGGCCGCGGCCGTGGTGCCGGGCCTGGTGTCGGCGCAGGCCTTTCCCAACAAGCCGCTGCGTTTGATCGTTAATTTCCCGCCCGGCGGTGCTGCCGATGTCATGGGCCGCGCGCTGGCGCAGCAGTTGGGCGATCAGCTCAAGCAGACCGTGGTGGTGGAAAACCGCCCCGGCGCCAACGGCAACATCGGCGCCGAGGCCGTGGCCAAATCGCCGGCCGATGGCTACACGCTGTTGATGAGCAGTGGCGGTGCTTTCACTGTCAACCCGGCGCTGTACACCAAGATGCCCTTCGATGCCGAGCGCGACCTCACGCCGGTGGCCAGCGTGGCGCGGGTGTTGGTGTTCCTGATGGCCCACCCCTCCTTGCCGGTGGCCAATGTCGCTGAATTCATGAGTTATGCCAGGGCCAACCCGGGCAAGCTCAGCTTTGGCTCGGCCGGCAGCGGCAGCTCGCCCCACCTGGCCGGTGAGATGTTCAAGCGCCAGGCCAGGTTCGAGGCCACGCATGTGCCCTACAAGGGGGCAGCGCCGGCACTGACCGATCTGCTCTCGGGCCAGATCCAGTTCATGTTCGATCCGGGCCCGGGCTTGAAGCACGCCAAGGAGGGCAAGCTCAAGCTGCTGGCCGTGGGCAGCCCCAGGCGATCATCCCAAGTGCCCGATGTGCCCACCCTGGCCGAATCCGGCATGACCGGCTTTGATGCCGACACCACCTTCGGCGTCTATGCCCCCGGTGGCACGCCCGCGGCGCTGGTGGCGCAGCTCAACGACGAGATCAACAAGGCCCTGGCCGCACCACGTGTGGCCGATGTTATCCGCTCGATTGGCGGCGAGCTTGCGGCGCAAAGCCGGGGGGATTTCATGGCCGGCCAGCAGCGCGACCGCGAGCGCCTGGGCGCCTTCATCAAGGAGATCGGCCTGAAGGTGGAGTGAGAGGCCGAGCCCGCAGCGGTCTCAGCCAGGCATCACGCCATCGCCGCGGTCGCCGCCGTCGCGCGCCGGGCGCTGGCGGCCGGGCTGGTCTTGACCCAGCGGAACAGCCACAGCACGCTGAGCTTGGTGAGCGCGCTGACCGTGGCCACCAGGGCCAGGGCCCAGGCCGAGCGGATGCCAATGGCCAGGGCAAAGGCCAGTGTGGACAGATCCATGGCCAGGATGAACTGGTTCATGCGCAACGACAGCGCGCCGGTGCGCCCGCTGTGCCAGATGAGCCTGATCTGGTGGCTGTAGCCGTAGGCGATGAGGCCGGCCACCAGCAGCAGCAAGGCGGTGGAGAACTGGTGGATGACAGCACCCAGCTCCAGGCGCACCGACCAGCCCAGCAGACCGGCCACCAACAGCGCACTCAGCGTGCGGGTCAGCCCCCGCGTGGCGCGGCTGCGGCGATCACGGTGAATCTCCCAGACGATGGCCAGAAAGATGAGCGCCGCGGCCAGCCGCGGCCAGACCAGGAAGTGGTCGATCACGGGATAGGAGTAGCCGAACACGAAGAAGGCGTAGGTGCCGAGAAAACTGCTGGTGAACTGCCGCGTGGATAAAAGCTCGGTGGGCGCCTCGCCCAGGCTGCTGTCACTGCGGCGCTGCCAGATCTTGCGCAGCTGCACCCAGGCCCCCCAAAAGCAGATCGCCATCAACACGGCATTGATGACGCCGGTGACGACATAGGCGTTGTGGCCAAGCGGGAAATAGGCGGGCATCGAGGTGGCTCTCAGTTGACTTTTGTCGGCCATTGACCTGCTGCTTTGGCGGCCCATCCGACACCGCCAAACCTCCGAGGGCCCATGATCCTATGGGCCACGCGCAGGCCCGGCATTGGGGTAGACCCGTGTCGGTGAATAACATCAAAACAGATTGACTGACCCTTTGCCATGTCCTACAACTCACCCCGCCAGATCGCACCTTGTGTGTCTGGCACCGTGTCAGTTCACAACCTAAGCTTACTCAGGAGTCGAGATGAAAGTTGTTCTGTACCGTCAGAGTCAGTCGCAGCAAAAAGAGACCGCCAAGATGGCCACATTGGGCGGATGTTTGCGCCCCGTGGCCTTAGGTGGCTGCCTGCGTCCCGTGGCTTTGGGCGGCTGTCTGCGCCCGGTGGCCCTGGGCGGCTGCTTGCGTGATCGGCGTCTGGGCTGATCTTGATTGGGGTGCCCGTTTCGGGCACCCCGTCCGGCACCGCATCCGGTGCCGGATGCGCCCCCCCATCCGGCACCGGATGCGCCACTTC
>JAYSSS010000134.1:0-22424 GCA_043720415.1 Ideonella sp. | reverse complement strand
GCGCGCATTGCAGCGTGCCAGCCAGGCCGATGCGGCCCTGGCCAAGGGTGAGGTCTGGGGCCCCCTGCACGGCCTGCCGATGACGGTGAAAGAAGCCTTCAACCTGCCCGGAACGCCCACCACCTGGGGCCATGAGGCGATGCGCGGCAACATCGCCACGCAGCCCGCGGCCGCGGTGCAGCGCCTGATGGACGCCGGCGCCATCGTCTTTGGCAAGACCAATGTGCCCGTGGCCCTGGCCGATTGGCAAAGCTTCAACCCGGTCTATGGCACGACCAACAACCCCTGGGACGTGACGCGCTCGCCCGGTGGTTCATCCGGGGGCTCGGCCGCGGCGCTGGCCGCCGGCCTGAGCGCGCTGGAGCTGGGCAGCGACATCGGCTCGTCCATCCGCAACCCGGCGCATTACTGCGGCGTCTGGGGCCACAAGCCGAGCTGGGGCGTGGTGCCCTCGGCCGGGCATGAGCTGCCGGGTGAGGTCTGCCCCGACGCCACCGACATCGGCGTGGTCGGCCCGCTGGCGCGCGATGCGGGCGACCTGACGCTGGCGATGGACATCCTCAGCGCGCCGCTGTCGATGTTCACGCCACTGGGCCGCCTGCCCCTGGCCTGGCGCGACAACGGCCGCAGCGCGCCGCAAATGCGCGTGGCCGTGATGTGCAGCGACGAGCGCGCGCCGGTCGATGCCGACACGCAGGCGGCGCTGCAGGCGCTGGCCGACTTTTTGCGCCGATCCGGCGTTCAAGTTGATGTGCAGGCCCGCGCCGTGAACAGCGAGGACGCCTGGCGCGCCTATGTGCCACTGCTGCGCGCCGCCCTGGTGGGCCAGATGAGCGATGCCGATTTCGCCAAGGCGCAGGCCTTGGCCGCCGCCTCGCCGGGCGATGCGCCGTTTGAGTTCCCGGCAGTGCAATGGCGCAGCCAGACCATGAGCCACCGCGACTGGCTGCAACACGACCAAGCCCGCGCCCGGCTGCGCCAGCAGTGGTCGACGTTTTTCAACGACTGGGACTTGCTGATCTGCCCCGTGGCCGCCACGCCGGCCATGCGCCACGACCACGCCGGCTACCGCTGGGAGCGCATGCTGCAGGTCAATGGCCAGGCCCAGCCGCACACCACCCAGCTCTTCTGGGCCGGCCTGGCCAGCACCGTGGGCCTGCCGGCCACGGCCGTGCCGCTGGGCCTGTCGCCCGCGGGCCTGCCCATAGGCGCGCAGTTGATCGGTGCGCCCTTTGCCGACCCGATGTGCCTGCGCTTTGCGCGCTGGCTGCAGGCCGAGTACCGCGGTTTTGTGGCGCCGGCGATGGCGCTGGGGTGAGCCGGCCGGGCGCTGTTCGCTCTCCCATCGCTGCCCTCACCCACCGCACCCGCCGCACTCACCCGTCGCCCATCGCACATCACCCACCGCCCGCCATCACCCAGTCCAGCCTGGATCAACATGACCGAACCTAACCCTCAGCTCAAGCACGACAACGCCGAGTTCATCTGGCACCCCATGGCCCACCCGCAGGCCATGAAGCAGCACAAGCCCGACATCATTGCC
Source organism: Ideonella sp. (assembly GCA_043720415.1). Lineage (GTDB taxonomy): Bacteria > Pseudomonadota > Gammaproteobacteria > Burkholderiales > Burkholderiaceae_C > Pseudaquabacterium. The sequence goes on along the minus strand of JAYSSS010000134.1, from coordinate 20,881 downwards.
CGCGGCCAGGGCTGCTGGGTGTGGGACATCGATGGCCACAAGATGCTCGATGGCGTGGCCGGGCTGTGGAGCTGCAACCTTGGCCACAGCGAGCGCCGGGTGCGCGACGCCATCGTCGCGCAATTGGATGAGCTGCCGTTTTTCAACACCTTTCGCGGCACCACGCACCCGCGGGCGATTGAGTTGTCCAGACAACTGGTCGATCTGATGCGCCCGGATGGCGTGGCCGCGGTGATGTTCGGCAATGGCGGCTCGGATGCGGTGGAGGGCGCGCTGAAGATCGCGCGGCAGTTCCACAAGCTGCGTGGCGACAAGGACCGCAGCAAATTCATCGCCATGAAGCAGGGCTACCACGGCGTGCACTTTGGCGGCATGAGCGTCAACGGCAACAGCAACTTCCGCCGGCCCTATGAGCCCCTGTTGCCGGGCTGCTTTCACATCGACTCGCCCTGGCTCTACCGCAACGCCTACACCCAGGACGAGGCCGAGCTGGGCCGCATCGTCGCCGGCCAGCTGGAGCGCGAGATCCTCTTTCAAGGCGCCGACACCGTGGCGGCCTTCATCGCCGAGCCGGTGCAGGGCGCGGGCGGGGTGATCGTGCCGCCGGCCAATTTCTGGCCGCTGATCCGTGAGGTGTGTGATCGGCACGGCGTGCTGCTCATCGCCGATGAGGTGGTCACCGGCTTTGGCCGCACCGGTGTCATGTTTGGCACGCGGCTGTGGGGCGACCCGAGCACCGAGCTGGGCGGTAGCGGCATCCGCGCCGACCTGTGGTGCCTGGCCAAGGGCATTTCCTCAGGCTATGTGCCCCTGGGCGCCACGGCCATTGGCGCCACGGTGGCGGCGGTGTTCGATGCCGATCAAAGCGGCGCCGGCCAGATCACCCATGGCACTACCTACAGCGCCCATCCGGTGGCGGCGGCCGCGGCCATCGCCACGCTGAAGGTCTTGGTGGACGACGACATCCCCGGCCATGTGGCGCGCGTCTCGCCCGCCTTTCAAGCGCGTCTGCGCGGCCTGGTGCAGCGCCATGATTTTGTGGGCGATGTGCGCGGCGTGGGCCTGATGCTGGGCATCGAGATGGTGGCTAAGCAGTCAACCAAGGCGACATTGCAGAAGTCCAGCGACCTGCCCGCACGCATCGCCAAGGCCTGCTACCGGCGCGGCCTGATGGTGCGGGTGTCGGGGCCCAACCTCATCCTGTCGCCACCGCTGGTGATCAGCCGCGCCGAGCTCGATTACCTGTGCGACACGCTGGAAGCGGCCTTTGACGAGGTGGCGGGGCGCTGATGCCGGCCTCGCCCTGCATCCTGCTGGTGGGCACGGCCGACACCAAAAGCGCCGAGCTCGCCTTCATGCGCGATTGCCTGCAGGCGCAGGGCGCGACCGTGCTGCTGATGGATGTGGGCGTGCTGGCCGCCGGCGCCGTGCCGGTGGACATTGACCGGCACAGCGTGGCCCAAGCCGGCGGCGGCACGCTCGAAGCCGCAGTGGCCAGCGCCAGCGAAGACAGCGCCATGCGGCTCATGGCGCGCGGCGCGGCCCGGCTGGCCCTGGGTTTGCAGGCCGAGGGCCGCATTCACGGCCGGCAGGCCGAGGGCCGCATTCACGGCCTGTTGGCCCTGGGCGGCAGCATGGGCACCGATCTGGCGCTGGAGGTGGCCGCGGCGCTGCCACTGGGCTTCCCCAAGGTCATCGTCTCGACCATCGCGCATTCCCACCTGATACCACCGGACCGGATCACGCCCGATCTCATCATGCTGCTGTGGGCGGGCGGGCTGTTCGGGCTGAACAGCCTGTGCCGCTCGGCCCTGGCGCAGGGCTGTGGTGCGGTGGTGGGGGCGGCACGGGCGGTGCAGCCGCCCTCAGGTGTCGCTGCGGTGCAGCCGCCCTCCGGTTCCGCTGCCGCGCCATCGCCTAAGCATTCAATCAAGCCGCTCATCGGCATCACCTCCCTCGGCAGCAGTTGCCTGAGCTACATGACCACCCTGGTGCCGGCGCTCGAAGCGCGTGGCTATGAGGTCGCCGTCTTCCACACCACAGGCATGGGCGGTCGCGCTTTTGAGACCCTGGCCGCGGCCGGGCGCTTTGCCGCGGTGTTTGATTTCAGCCTGCAAGAGCTGGCCAACCATGTGGGCGGCTCGGTGGTCAGCGCCGGCGCGGGCCGCCTCACCGGCGCCGCGCGCAGCGGCACGCCGCAGATCGTGGCGCCGGGCGCTGTTGACATGATTGACTTCCCGGCCTGGGGCGCGCCGCCTGCGGCCGTAGCCGGGCGACCGGCCCACCAGCACAACCGCCTGATTGCCAGCGCCACCTCGGCGCCACCCTTGCGCCGTGCCATCGCCGCTGAAATCTGCACCCGCCTGGCCGCGGCCCAGGGCCCCAGCTGCTTGCTGCTGCCCTTGCTGGGCATCCAGGCCTGGGACAGGCCCGGCCAGCCGCTGCACGACGATGAAGGCCTGCAGGCCTTCATCCAGGCCATGCGCCAGCACCTGGCGCCCGGCACGCGCTGCCTCGAGCTGCCCGCGCACATCAACGATGCCGCGTTTTGCCAGGCCGCGCTCGAGGTCTTCGATGCCTGGGTCGCCCAGGGGCTGGTGCGCGCCGGTCACTGAAGCGGGCAAATGTCACGCCAACGGGTGCCCATGGCATCAAGGCCAGACGCCCGCTGCCGATCTGCTGGGATGACCTGCCGGCAATGGGCAACGCGTGGGTCCGCACCCGCCAACTGCCCCGGAGCCTGTCGCCATGATCACCCACCTTCGCAGCTGCCTGGCCGCCCTCGCCATGGTCTCGATCACCTGCACCGTACAGGCTGCGCCCGACACCGTGGTGATCGGCCAAAAGCTTGACAGCGGGCTGGGCAGCCTGCCGCACTATTCCAAATGGGCCGATCCCACGGGCCGCACACCGATGAGCAGCCGTGTCGTCGGCGAATCGCTGGACGATGGCCTGGGCGCGCTGCCGCACTACTCAAGGTGGCTGGACCGCAGCGGCCGTGATCCCATGGGCCGCATCGGCACGGCGGTCGCGCAAATTCAGCGTTAGGCCGCTTCCAGATTGAACGGCCGCCCCTTAGAAGCTCACCACGCCAAGGCCAGGATCTCGCGCACATCCGCGGTGCTGCGAACCGGCCGCGGGTTGGCCTGCACCTGGGCGTAGCCCACGGCACGCTCAGCCAATTCGCCGAGCTGATCTTCGCGCAGGCCCACGGCGCGCAGTGAGCCGGGCTGGCCCAGGTGGGCGATGAGCTCGGCCACCAGCTCGTGCGCCGGCCGCTCGGGCGCGCCCATGGCCTCGGACAGGGCACGTTGGCGCTCGCCGTTGACCACCGCATTCCAGCGCATCACCGCCGGCAGCATGACGCAGGAGGTGTGGCCGTGGCCGACGTTGAAACCCGCCCCCAGCGCATAGCCAATGCCATGGCTGGCGCCGGTCTGCACGCCCGCGGCCAGCGCGGCAATGGCCTGCCACATGCCGAACTGCGCCTGCAGGCGTGGCTTCAAACTCTGCGGATCGGCCTTGATGGCCGGCAAGGCCTGGTAGAGCAGGCGCAGGCCCTGCAGCGACAGCGCTTCGGTGGCCGGTGTGGCCTGCGGCGAGCACCAGCATTCCACCGCGTGATCGACAGAGCGGATGGCGGTGGAGAACAACAGGTCGTGCGGTGTGTCCAGCGTGGCCGCTGGGTCGAGGATGGCCGTGCGTGGCACCAGCAGGCGGTGGGCGAACAACTGCTTGGCATTGGTGCTGCTGTCGGTGATGCCGGCCATGGCGGTGAAGTCGGGGGCGCTCAAGGTGGTGGAGACCGACAGCATGCGGATGCCATCGGCCGGTGGCGTGATCGCCCTTGCCACATCGGCCGCTTGCCCTGCGCGATAGGCTTCCATCGCCGCGGGCGAGCGCAGGTCGTGCCACAGGCAGAGCTGCACCGCCTTGGCCGCATCAATTGCCGAGCCACCGCCTATGCCCACCAGCAGGTCGGCACCGCAGGCGCGGGCGGCATCGGCCGCGACGATCACATCCTCGCGTGGGCTGTGTGCACGCACCGCGGCAAATGTGCCGGCATGGCGCTCACCCAGCGCCGCGGCCACGCGCTGCAGCGGGCCCGCGGCCATCGCGCCCAGCGAGCGGCCGGAGATGATGAACACACGCCGGGCGCCCAGGCGCTCGGCCTCGGCGCGCACCACCTCGCCCGCCGGCTGGCCGTGGACGATGCGCTCTTGCGCCGGGATGGCAAAACTTCCGGCCTGCAGGCCGGCGTAGGAAAGACTCATCACTGCCACTCCATCTTGAGGAAGGGCGAACTCTAAACCCGGCGCGAGCCGAGCCAGCGGCGGGGCGCAATGCGAAATTGGCCGGCGAAACGCTGCTTGTTCCAGGCCCCGACGGCCGCCTGTACATGCGACGCTTGCGCCAACCACGGGCACGTGCGCCAACCAGGGCCACGGCCACGAACTTGGTGTCGGTCAATATGCCTTGCACGGACTCACGATGAATGAGAACAAGCCCTTCGATTCGCCGCGCGCCATGCCGCTCAGCCTGCGTCACAAGGTTGCGGGCTTGGCCCTGAGCTGCGGCCTGGCTTCAGCATTGATTTGTGCATTGGCGCTGAATGCGCAGTGGGCGCCGTGGGCGCTTGCCGTCGCCGTGGGCACGGTCGTCGCCGCTTTGACCGCGGCACTGGCCTGGGTGATGACACGGCCCATCCGCGCCCTGCGCAATGCCGCCCAAACCCTGTGGGCCGATACGCCCGCAGCCAACACCGCGTGGCCACAGGGCCGGGGCGAGATCGGCGACGTCTCACGCGCCTTGCAGCATGCGGTTGAGCAGCGTCGCTTGCGCGAGCTGGAGATGCAGGCCCTGGTGCACAGGCTCGAAGCCGTGCTGGACCACGCCGAAGTGGGCATCGCCTTGTCGCGCCACAGCCACTTCGAACTGGTCAGCCAGCACTTTTGCGACATGTTCCATTGCAGCCGGCAAGAGGCCCTGGGCCAGCCCACGCGCAGCATCTATCCGTCGGAGGAGGCCTACCAGGCCCTGTCCGACAAGGCCCGGCCGGAGTTCACCAAGTTCGGCGCCTATGACGGCGAGCTCGAGTTGATGCGCCGCACCGGCCAGCGCTTTTGGGCCCACATGCGTGGCCGCGCGGTGGTGCCGGGCGATCTCTCCAAAGGCACGATCTGGATCATCGAAGACGTGACCGCAGCGCGCGAGCACCGCGAGCAACTGGCCTGGTCGGCCAGCCACGACTCACTCACTGGACTGGCCAATCGCGCAGAGTTTGAAACCTTGTTGGCGCGCGAGACCGCGCTGTCCACCACCTCACCGTTTTGCGCCCTGTTCCTCGACCTGGACCGCTTCAAGCAAGTCAATGACACGGGTGGCCACGCCGCCGGTGACGCCATGCTGCGCGAGGTGGCCACGCAGCTGAGCGCCAAGGTGCGCCGCAGCGACACCGTGGCCCGCCTGGGTGGCGATGAGTTCGCCATCCTGCTGAGCAATTGCCCACTGCCGCGCGCGCAATCCATCGCCGAGAAGCTGCGCCAGGCGGTGGCCGACATTCAACTCGTTTGGGAAGGCAGGACCTATACCGTGGGCGCCAGCCTGGGCCTGGTGGCGGTGGGCGGCAATTTCCTCTGTGCAGCCGATGTGCTCAAGGCTGCGGATGAAGCCTGTTATCAGGCCAAGCGCCTGGGTCGCGACCAGGTGGCGGTGGCCGGTGGCGATGTGGTCTTGGCGATGGCAGCGCTGGCGGCAGAGCCCTTGCTCGACCCGGCCGCGTCGCTGCCCAAGGTTTTCACCCCCGAGCGCGAGCCACAAACCGCCTAGCATTGCGGCCTTGGCGGCCCTCCCCCGTGGCCGCTGGAGCCACCCATGCCCTTCAGCCCCGCCGCCGTGCGCGACGCCAACGCGCGCCACATGATGCACCCCATGGTCGACCCCAAAGTGGTGGCCGCGGCGCCGCCCTTGATCATCGACCGCGCCGATGGCGTGCATGTCTACGACATCGATGGCAAGCGCTACCTCGACACCATGGCCGCGCTGTGGAACGTCAACGTCGGCCACAACCGCCCCGAGCTCAAGCGCGCCATGGCCGAGCAGCTCGACAAGCTGGCCTACTACTCCACCTTCCAAAGCACGAGCAACCCACCGGCCATTGAGCTGTCTGCGCGGCTGATGAAGTTGTTCGCGCCCGAGGGCATGCGCAAGGTCTTGTTTTCATCAGGCGGCTCCGATGCGGTGGAGTCGGCCATGAAGCTGGCACGCCAGTACTGGCAGCTGTGCGGCAAGGCTCAGCGCACGAAGTTCATCTCGCTCAAGCTGGGCTACCACGGCGTGCACATCGGCGGCTCCTCGCTCAACGGCAACCCGGCATTCCGCAACGCCTATGAGCCGCTGTTGCCGGGCTGCTTTCAGGTGGATTCGCCCTACCTCTACCGCAACCCCTGGGGCGAGACCGATGCCGCGCGACTGGCCCGGCGTTGCGCCGATGAGCTCGACCGCGCCATCGTCTATCAAGGCGCGGACACGGTGGCGGCCTTCATTGCCGAACCCGTGCAGGGCGCGGGCGGCGTGATCGTGCCGCATGAGAGCTACTGGCCGCTGCTGCGCCAGATTTGCGACAAGCATGGCGTGCTCTTGATTGCCGATGAGGTGATCACCGGTTTTGGCCGCGTTGGCGCCATGTGCGGCGCGCGCGCCTTTGGCGTGGCGCCCGACATGATGACCCTGGCCAAGGGCATCAACTCGGGCTATGTGCCCCTGGGCGCGACGATGTTCAACGAGCGCGTGGCCAGCGCCTTTGATCAGCCCGGCGTGCCTGCCGCATTGATGCATGGCTACACCTATTCCGGCCACGCCCTGGCCTGCGCCGCGGCCAATGCCAACCTGGCCATCGTTGAAGGCGAGGATTTGCCCGGCAATGCCGGCCGCGTCGGTGCGCTCTTCATGGAGCGGCTGCAAGAGCTGTGGCGCTACAAGCATGTGGGTGACATCCGCGGCAAGGGCCTGATGCTGGCACTGGAGTTTGTGCTGGACCGCGACAGCCGCGAGGCCCTGCCTCCGGCATCACCCTATGTCACGGCCTTCACCGCGGCCTCGCGGCGCGAGGGCGCCATCATGCGACTGGTGGGCAACCGGCTGATCCTGTCGCCGCCACTGATCTTCAGCGCGGCGCATGTCGATGAGGCCATGGCCATCCTGCACACCGCCCTGGCCGAGGCCGAGCGGGCCTGAAGGAGACGCTTCATTTAATTGTTAGCGGCGCCCGGCTCACGGCGCCCGCCCCACTGCATCCACACAAGGCACACACCTCGATCGCGCCCATGCCCACGCCGACCGGTTTTGTTTTCGACGAACGCTGCCTCTGGCATGACCCGGGCAACTACGCCCTGATGTTCAAGCCCGGCGGCTTTGTCGAGCCCTACCGCCACATTGAAAACCCCGACCCCAAGCGGCGCCTGCTCAACCTGGTGCAGGCCAGTGGCCTGCTGGCGCAGATGACGGCCATCGCCTCGCGCGATGCCAGCCTGGACGAGCTGGCCGCGGTGCACAGCACGGCGCACATCGATCACGTGCGCGCCGTGGCCCTGGCCGGGGGTGGCGAGACCGGCATTGGCGTGCCCATCTCATCGACAGGCTATGACATCGCCTTGCGCTCGGCCGGCTGCGCCCTGGCCGCACTGGATGCGGTGATGGCAGGCCCCGTGCGCCAGGCCTATGCCCTGACACGCCCGCCCGGCCACCACGCCGAGCCCGACCGATCCATGGGCTTTTGCGTCTTCTCCAACGCCGCGCTGGCCGCGCAACGGGCGATAGCGCACTACGGCGTGAAGCGTGTGGCCATCGTCGATTGGGATGTGCACTACGGCAACGGCACCGACCAGTGCTTTGCCACCCGCAGCGAGGTGCTGGCTGTTAGCGTGCACCAGCAGGCCGGCTACTTGATGGTGGGTGGGCAGGAAGACGAGATCGGTCGCGGCGCGGGCACGGGCTACAGCCTGAACGTCCCCCTGCCGCCGGGCTGCGGCCACGGCGCCTATGCCCAGGCCTTTGAGCAGATCGTGCTGCCGGCGCTGGAGGCCTACCGGCCCGAGCTGGTGATCGTGCCCTGCGGCTATGACGCCGGCCGCTTTGACCCGCTGGGCCGCATGCTGCTCGACGACGTGTCGTTTCGCTGGCTGACGCGCCTGGTGATCGATGTCGCCGCACGCCATGCAAAGGGCCGGCTGCTCTTCACCCACGAGGGCGGCTACTGCCCGGCCTCGGTGCCCTTTTTTGGCCTGGCCGTGCTGGAGGAGCTGTGCGGCCAGCGCACAGAAGTGGTGGCGCCATTCACGGCCCAGCACGGCATGGTGCCGGGCAACCAGCTGGCCGATCACCAGCGTCTGCATATCGCGCAATTGGCGCGGCATTTCGAATCGGTGCGGCAGCGCCATTGGGTCTAATCAGCGCTGTTCAGCAGCCCTTCAAATCGCATGCCAAATCTCCTTCCAAGCGCCGTCCCCAAAGATCAACTGCCCCTGGCCGGCGTGCGCGTCGTCGAGTTTTGCCAGATCGCTTCGGGCCCCTACTGCGGCATGCTGCTGGCCGACTTTGGCGCCGAGGTCACCAAGATCGAGCCGCTGGAGGGCGACGCCATGCGCCAGTGGCCGCCGCTGAACCAGGGCTACAGCGAAAACTTCGCCAGCATCAACCGCGGCAAGCGCTCGGTCAGCCTGGACTTGAAAAACCCCGCCGATCTTGAAGTCGCGCGCGCGCTGGCGCTGCAGGCCGACGTGCTGATCGAGAACAGCCGCCCCGGCGCCATGGCCCGCCTGGGCCTGGGCTGGGACTGGTTCGAGCCGCGCAAGCCGGCCCTCATCTACTGCTCGATCTCGGCCTTTGGCCAGGATGGCCCACGCGGTGGTGAGGGCGGTTTTGATCTCACCATCCAGGCCGCGGCCGGGGTGATGAGCGTCACCGGCGAGGCCGATGGCGCGCCGGTGAAGGCCGGCGTGCCGCTGTCGGATTTCGCCTCGGGCCTGTACGCGGCGTATTCGATCGCGGCGCTGCTGGCGCGGGTGCGAGGTGGGGCTGCCGGCGCGGGCGCTCGCGCCCACGCTGGCCACACGGGTGCTGCCGCTGGCGCCCACGGCGGCCACATCGATGTGCCGATGTTTGCCACCACCCTGGCCATCTCCGCCCTGCAAACCAGTGAGTACTTCGGCACCGGGCGCAACCCGCGCAAGCTGGGCTCGGCGCACCCGCGCAACGCCCCCTACCAGGCCTATCAAGCGGCCGATGGCTGGTTCGCCATCGCCGCTGGCAATAACGCCTTATGGCAGCGCACCTGCGCCACCATCGGCGTGCCCGAGCTGCTGGGCGATGCGCGCTTCACCTCACCCACCCTGCGCGCCGCGCACCAGGCTGAACTCAAGGCCCTGCTCGACCCGCATTTCAAGGCCCGCGGCCTGCAGCACTGGCTGGCCGCGTTCGCCGCGGCCGGCGTGCCCTGCGCGCCCATCAATGGCTACGGTGAAGCCTTGGCCGATGCGCAGGCCACGCACCTGCAACTGGTGCGCCCGCAAACCCTGCCCGGCGGCCAGCTCACGCGCACCGTGGGCAGCCCGGTGCGCCTCAACGGCCTGGCCATTGATGTCAACACCGCCCCGCCCGCCCTTGGCGAGCACAACGCCCGGGCGCGCGCCTCACTGGAGCAACCGGCATGACCGAGCGCATTGCGCCGCTGCGTGAATTCGTCGCTCGCATGACCCTGCTGGTCAGCGCCACACAGGACGAGCAGCGCTTGCTCTCCCAGGGGCGCACGCACCTGGCCCAGCTCATCGCCCACGACGCCTGGCTGCCCGAGGCCTTTGCCACGCCCATCCCCGGCCGCGGCGCCCAGTACCTGCTGCACTGCGACCCACTGGAGCGCTTCTCGGTCATCAGCCTGGTCTGGGGCCCCGGCCAGGGCACGCCGGTGCACAACCACACGGTGTGGGGCCTGATCGGTGTGCTGCGCGGCATTGAGCGCAATGTCGAGTACGCCATCCGCGACACGCGGCCGCAGGCCATAGGCACGCCGCACAAGATGAAGCCGGGCAGCATCGAGACGGTCTCACCCACGGTGGGCGACTGGCACCGCGTCAGCAATGACCGCGATGAGGGCCTCTCGATCAGCATCCATGTCTATGGCGGCAACATCGGCGCCATCAAGCGGCAGTTTCTCGACGAGGGCGGTGTCATCAGCGATTTCGTGCTCAGCTACGACAACACGGTGCTGCCCAATTTGTGGGACCGTTCTTTGGCGACGATGGCTTGACCATGCTGCGCGTCGAACACGCCGACGGCGTCACCACCTTGACACTGGACCGCGCCGAGCGCGGCAATGCCCTCGGCCCCGAGCTGGTGGAGGCCCTGCTCGACCAGGTGGCCCGACTCAGCGCCGAGGCTTCGGTGCACACCCTGGTGCTGCGCGGCGCGGGCAAACACTTTTGCACCGGGCTGGATTTGTCCGATCTGGCCAACAGCAGCGATGCCGATTGGCTGCATCGGCTGGTGCGCATCGAGACCCTGCTGTCGCTGCTGTGGCATGCGCCGCTGCGCACCGTGGCTGTGGCGCAGGGCCGCACCTGGGGTGCGGGGGCCGATCTCTTCGCCTGCTGTGAGCTGCGCGTGGCGGCGTCGGACGCGAGCTTTCGCTTCCCCGGCGCGCAGTTCGCCGTCGTGCTGGGCACGCGGCGCCTGGCCGAGCGCATTGGCACGGATGCAGCGCGGCGCCTGGTGATAGCCGGCGCCGAGTTGAGCGCTGCGGCGGCTTTGGATGCCGGCCTGGTCAGCCAGATCAGAGATCAGAGGCCGCTGGAATTGCCATCACCCAAAGTGAGCGCACAGGCTGCCGCCGCCATTCGCGCTGCCAGCCGCAGCGATCACCGCGATGCCGATCTGGCCGCCCTCGTGCGTTCGGCCGCCGAGCCCGGCCTGCGCGAGCGCATGCTGGCCTACCGCGCGCGCTCGGCCGCCAAGGCCTGATCGATCAGGCGACGGATGTGCAGCAGAGCGGCGTCCATGGCCAAGGGCAGCATGGGTATATTTGGCGTTAGCTCGATGTTGCGCGCCTGCGCCGTGATCATGTCGCGGTCTTCATTGAAGGCCACCAGCAACTGCTCGAAGATGGTCTGCGTCATCACCGCATCGCCCTGATCGGCGCGGTGCGATTGCTGGAAGAAGTAGTGCGTTGAGCTCTCGCTCTCGGGCGTCAGGGTCTGGCAACTGTGCAGTTGCACGGCGCCGCGCATGTCATCGATGGCCTGGCCAGTGGGCCGGCCGCCAGAGCTCATCAGCAAGGTGCCGGGCAGCACAAAGTCGTAGATGAACCAGCGGTCGATCTGGCCCGCGATGGCACGCATGCGCTGGTAGTAGCCGGGTGGCGGCACATTGTTGACGCGCCTTGTCACGCGTATGCCGCGATCGATGGGCTCGATCAGCGGCCGGGCTTGCGCGATGGCGGTCGAGCCACCCAGCGTCTTCTCGTGCACAAAACTCAGGTGCGAAAAATCCAGCAGGTTGTCGCAGATCAGCTGGTAATTGCACTCGTAGCGCATGTGCCCGGGCAGGTACTTCCATTCGGGGTGATCGCAAGAGAAGTTGTCGGGCAGCAGCGCCACGTCGGCCAGCGCCGGATCACCCATCCACACGAAGACCCACTTGTTCTTCAATTGCACCGGGTAGGCGCGCACGCGGGCCTTGGGCGGCACGCTGTCCAGGCCAGGGATGTCGACGCACTGGCCGCTGGCATCGAACTTCATGCCGTGGTAGCCGCAGCGCACGCAGTCGCCCTCTTTTCGGCCCTTGGAGAGCGGCGCCTGGCGGTGGCAACAGCGGTCTTCCAGCACCACGATGGACGCGTCACTTCGGCGATAGAGCAGCAGCGGCTCACCCAGCACGGTGCGGCTGAACAGGCCATCGGCGGGAACCTCGTGGTCCCAGGCGACGACGTACCAGCAGTTGCGGATGAACATCTCAGCTCGCCTCAGCGCCGCAGCTCAACTGTGCACACCCGCCATATCCGCCAACGCCATATCCGCCAACGCCATATCCGCCCCCGCCATATCCGCCCCGCCATATCCGCCCTCGCCATGTGCGCCTGCGCCGAACCTCAACCGCGCAGGTGACACGCCACCCAATGCCCATCGCTGCTTTGTTTGAGCTGGGGCGATTGCACATCGCACAGGCCCTTCCTGGCGATGGGGCAGCGGGTGTGGAAGTGGCAGCCCGGCGGTGGGCGTATGGGGCTGGGCACATCGCCTTGCAACATGATGCGCTTGCGCTTGACGGTGGGGTCGGGGATGGGCACGGCCGAGAGCAGGGCCTCGGTGTAGGGGTGCAGGGGCTGCGTGTACAGCTTGTTGGCCGGCGCCAGCTCGACGATGCGGCCCAGGTACATCACGGCCACGCGGCTGGAGATGTGCTCCACCACCGACAGGTCGTGGGCGATGAAGATGTAGGTCAGGCCGAACTGGCTTTGCAGGTCTTCCAGCAGGTTGATCACCTGCGCCTGTATCGACACATCCAGGGCCGAGACGGCCTCGTCACACACAATCAATTTCGGGCTCACGGCCAGGGCGCGGGCGATGCCGATGCGCTGGCGCTGACCGCCTGAGAACTCATGCGGATAACGCCGCATGTGATCGGCATTCAAGCCCACGGTTTGCAGCAGCTCGGCCACCCGGGCCTCGATGTCGGCGGTGGTGCTGGCCAGCTTGTGGATGATCAGCGCCTCGCCAACGATGGCGCCCACCGTCATGCGCGGGTTGAGCGAGGCATAGGGATCCTGAAAGATGATCTGCATGTCGCGCGCCATGGCACGCAGCTCGGTGCTGCCCAGGGCCGTGACCTCTTTGCCGCCAAACCAGACCTGGCCCGAGGTGGGCTCGATCAGGCGCAGGATGCAGCGCCCGGTGGTGCTCTTGCCGCAGCCCGATTCGCCCACCACGCCAAGCGTTTCGCCAGCGTTGAGATCGAAGCTCACGCCATCGACGGCATGCACCTTGTCAACGGTGCGGCCGAAAACGCCGCCCTTGATGGGGAAGTGTTTGACCAGGTCCTTGACGCGCAGCAGGGGCTCGGCGGCGGCCGCGCCTGTCGCCTGTGTTGTTGGTTTAGCCGCGCTGGAGGCCAGGCTTGCGCTCATGGTGCCGCTCATACCGCCACATCCAAAATACAGGCCACCTTGTGCCCCGGCGCGACCTCGCGCAGTGGCGGTGTGGCCAGGCTGCACTCAGCTTTAGCAAACTTGCAGCGCGCCGCAAAGCGGCAGCCCTCACCGGGGGCGATGAGCTTGGGCACCGTGCCGGCAATCGTCTCCAGCCGCACCTTGTGCGTGGCGGCCGTGTCAATGCGCGGGATGGAGCGGATCAGGCCCTGGGTGTAGGGGTGGCGCGGGTGGGCGAAGAGCTCTTGCACGCTGGCCTCTTCGACCACCTTGCCGGCATACATCACCACCACCCGCTGGGCGACCTCGGCGACCACGCCCATGGCGTGGGTGATGAGCATCACGGCCATCCCGAACTCGGATTTCAGCCCGGCCAGCAGATCCAGAATTTGCGCCTGTATGGTGACGTCGAGCGCTGTGGTTGGCTCATCAGCGATCAGCAGCTTGGGCGAGCACGACAGCGCCATGGCGATCATCACGCGCTGGCGCATGCCGCCTGAGAACTGGTGCGGGTAGTCGTTGACGCGCTGCGCCGGCGTGGGGATGTTCACCTTGGCCAGCAGCTCGATGGCGCGCGCCAGGGCCTGCTTGCGGCTCAGGCCCTCATGCAGGCGCAGGGCCTCGCCGATTTGATCGCCGACGCTGTACACCGGGTTGAGCGAGGTCATCGGCTCCTGGAAGACGATGGCGATTTCCTTCATGCGGATGGCGCGCATCTGCTCGGGCGTCATCTGCAGCAGATCGCGCCCTTGCCAGAGGATCTGGCCACCGGCAAATTTGCCCGGCGGCATGGCGATGAGCTGCAGCACCGACATCGCCGTGACCGATTTGCCGCAGCCCGATTCGCCGACCACGCCGACGGTCTGACCGGCCTCGATGCTGATGTCGACACCGTCAACCGCATGCAGCCAGCCGTCGTCGGTCTTGAAGTGGGTTTTGAGCCCTTTGATTTCGAGGAGTGCCAAGCTGTCGCCCTACAAGACCTTGCGCGGATCGAGCGCGTCGCGCAGGCCGTCGCCAATGAAGCTGATGGCCAGCACGGTGAGAAAGATCGCCGTGCCTGGGAAGATGGCCCAGTGCGAGGCGATGTCCAGATAGTCCTTGCTGTCGGCCAGGATGCGGCCCCAGGTGGGGATGTCGGAGGGGAAGCCCAGGCCCAGGAAGGACAGCGTCGATTCGGCAATGATGGCCGCGGCGACATCGATGGTGGCGGCCACGATCACCGGGCCCAAGGCGTTGGGCAGGATGTGGCGCACCACCTGGCGTGAGGTGGATGCGCCCAGGGCGCGCGCGGCCTCGACAAATTCTTTCTCGCGCAGCGAGAAAAACTGCGCCCGCACCAGGCGCGCCACCGGCATCCAGCGAAAGCCACCGATCACCGCCACCACCAGGATGAAGACGCCCATTTCCTGGCCGAAGGCGGATTTCAGGCTGTCGCGGAACAGGTAGGTCAGCATCAGCAGCAGGGGCAACTGCGGCAGCGCCAGGAACAGGTTGCACAGCCACATCAGGGCACCATCGACCATGCCGCGCGAGATGCCGGCAATGGCGCCAATGGCCACGCCCACGACGATGGCCGTGGCCATGGCCGCCAGACCCACTGCCAACGAGATGCGCCCGCCGTAGAGCATGCGCGCAAAGATGTCCTGGCCCAGGTCATCGGTGCCCATGGGGTGCGCCCAGGACGGGCCCTTGAGCCGCGCGGTGAAGTCGATCTCGTTGATCGCCACCTTCCACACCAAGGGGCCAAAGATCACCAGGGCGATCATGGTGAGCAGCACCACCAGGCTGATCATGGCCAGCTTGTGGCGACGGAAACGCCGCCAGGCCTCGGCCGCCAGCGAGATTTGGGGCCGTGACCCCGCCGCAGGGGCCGCCAGGGTGTCAGCGGTAGCTGATGCGGGGGTCGAGCCAGCCATACAGCAAGTCCGTTAGCAAATTGAAGAAGAGCACCAAACAGGCCAGCACAAAGGTCACCGACATCACCACCGGCGTGTCGTTGCGCAAGATGGCGTCGATGAGCAGCGAGCCTATGCCCGGCACGCGAAAGATCGTCTCGGTGACGATGGCCCCGCCAAACAACTGCGGCAACTGCAGGCCGACGATGGTGACCACCGGGATCAAGGCATTGCGCACCACATGCTTGAGCACCACCACGCGCTCGCGCAGGCCCTTGCTGCGCGCGGTGGTGACGTATTCCAGCCGCAGCACATCCAGCACAGATGAGCGCACATAGCGCGTCCAGGTGGCGCCCAGGTTCAGCCCCAGCACCGCCACCGGCATGATGGCCTGGCGCACATGCTCCCACCACCATTGCCAGCCGGTGGCCGCAATATCAGCGCGGTAGACAAAGGGCAGCCAATCCAGGGTGATCGAGAACAGCAAGATGAACAGCAGGCCGGTGAAAAAGGTGGGCAGCGCAAACCCGACAAAGGCCAGGGTACTGGCGATCTTGTCGAACCAGGAATACGGCCGGATGGCCGACAGAATGCCCACCGGCAGGGCGATGCACAGCGCCAGCAGCAGCGCCGCGCCGATCACCGCCAGGGTGACGGGCACGCGCTGCATGATGAGCGTGTCGACATTGACGCGGCTGATGAAGGAAAAGCCCCAATCGCCCTGCACCATGGCGCCCGCCCAGCGGAAGTAGCGCTGCCAGATCGGATCGTCCAGGCCGAATTTGGCGCGCAGCATCTGGCGCACCTCGGCCGGCACGTTCGGGTTGGTGGCCAGCTCCTCGAAGGGGTCGCCCGGCGCCAGGGCCAGGATGGTGAACAACACCACACTGATGCCCACCACAGCGGGCACAAGCATCAGCAGGCGCCGCAGGATATAGGTGCCCACGGTCGCGTCAATGAGTGGTTAGCAAAGGCGCCGGCTCAGGCTTCCCTGTACCAACTGGCCAGATCCCAGAAATCAAGATCCCAGCCCGACATGCGCGCCACCAGCTTGTGCGACTGCCCGGCCACGCGCTGGCGCGACAGGATGGGCACGATGACGTTGTCACCGACGACGATGTCGTTCATGCGGATGTACAGCAAGGCGCGCTTGGCCGGATCGAGCTCGCCCTCGGCCTGACGGAACAGCTTGTCGTACTCGGGGTTAGTGTAGCGGGTGATGTTGCGGCCCTGCCATTTGTTGGCCTTGGACGAATGCTCCCAGGAGCAGTACTGCTCCATGAAGCGCTCGGGGTCGGGCTGCGTCATGGTGGTGGTGAACATCTGCAGATCGGACCAGAACTTGGTGTAGGTGTCCGGGTTGGCGACATCGCTTGAGAAAAACACCGAGGCCGTGACCGACTTCAGCTCCAGCTCGATGCCGGCCTTCTGCGCGGCTTGCTTGACGATGGCCTGGTTCTTCTGGCGCGGGCCGTTGATCGAGGTCTGGTAGACAAACTTCATCTTGCGTCCGCCCTTCTCGCGGATGCCATCGGCGCCCCGCTTCCAGCCGGCAGCTTCGAGCACGGCGTTGGCCTTGTCGACGTTGAACTCCCACTTGGTGTTGGGCGAGCGGAACCGGGGCGGGTTGTTGACGAAGTTGCCGGTGGCAAAACCGGTGCGGCCGTAGATGAAGTCTTCGACCCCCTTGCGGTCAACCAGCATTGAAATGGCCTGGCGCACCGCCGGGTCGCTGAAGATCGGGTGGCGTGATTTCGGGTGGGCGCGCTCGCCCTCGGTCTCGACATTGGGGTCGGCCTGGTTGAGCAGCAAAAATTCGATGTTGCCGCTGGGGAAGATCGTCGCCTTGCCCTTGCCATTGACCTCCATGCGCTTCAACACCTCATCCTCGACCTGCAGGTTCCAGGCGTGGTCGTACTCGCCGGTCTGCAGCACGGCGCGCGCCGCCGAGACGGCGTCGCCACCGCCCTTCATCTCTATGGTGTCGAAGTGCGGCTTGTTGGCCACGTGGTAGTTCATGTTGATCTCGCCGCGCACCATGTCGCCCGGCACGAAGGACACAAACTTGTAGGGGCCGGTGCCCACGGGCTTCAAGTTGTTGGGCGCGTCGCGCGATTTGGCGCCGATGTAGGGCGCGAACAAATGCTTGGGGATCATGGCGCCGGCGGTGCCGACAAAGGCCTCGGCCCAGAAGGGCGTGGCCTTCTTGAAATTGACGCGGATGGTGTGCGAATCGATCTTGTCCACCGTGATGTCGCGGTAGGGGCCGATGGTGACGGCGGCGGTGGCCGGGTCGGTGACGTACTGGTAGTTGAAGATGCAGTCGTCGGCCGTGAAGGGCTGGCCATCGTGCCAGGTGACGCCACGCTTCAACTTCCAGACGACGGATTTGCCATCGGCCGCCAGGCCGCCGTTTTCACGGCTGGGAACTTCGGCGGCCAGAAAGGGAACGAGGTTGCCGTCGTCGTCCCAACCGGCCAGCGGCTCGTAAAAGATGCGTGAGCCTTCCTGATCCTTGGTGCCCACGGCGAAGTGCGGATTCAGCAGCGTGGCGCCTTGCCACCACAGGGTCTTGAGCGCGCCGCCGCCACCGCGTTTGGTGGGCTTGTAGGGCACGGCGGCGGTGTTGGCGTTGGCCACACCGGCATGCATCAACACCATCGCAGCCATGGGCGCGGTCAGCCCCAGGCCGACCATGTGTTGTATGAAGCTGCGGCGCGGCAACTTGCCTTCACGCACGTCTTCGATCAGTTCGCGCAGTTGTGTTTCTTGCATGGTGGTGGCTCCGATGAAGGGTTTGGCAGCTGGCCTGGCCAGGCCTGGCTGGGCTTGGCACCGTGCGCCTTTGCACAGCGTGCAGGCCAGGCGGGTCTGCAAAGTGTCGGCATGCTAGTCGCTGTGGCGACACCCTGGCATCCGGGTCCACCCCAGCATGGTCTTCACGGATACTGGAACGATGCCCGATGACGTGTTGATCGTTCATGGCGACCGCTCGCCGCTGCCGCCGCCCACGCCGGTGGTGCTGGACTCACCGCATTCGGGCTATCACATGCCCGACGACTTTGCTGCCGCGGTCTCGGCCCAGGCCCTGCGCGATGGCGAAGATTGCGACATCGACAAACTCTACTTGCCCGCCACCGAGCGCGGCATCCCGCTGCTGGCGGCGCAGTTCCCGCGCACCTACCTCGATCCCAACCGCCACGCTGGCGACATCGATCTGGCCTTGATGCGCGGTGGCCACTGGCCCTTCGAGCATGTGCCCAGTGGCAAGGCCACCATTGGCAAGGCGCTGCTGTGGCGCGCCCTGGACGACGGCAGCGCCATCTACGACCGCCTGCTCGAGCCTGCTGAAGTGCAGCGTCGCATCGAGCGTTATCACCGCCCCTATCACGCCACCCTGCGCCGCCTGCTGGACGCCGCCCATGCCGCGCACGGCGTGGTCTGGCACCTCAACTGCCATTCAATGAATGCGGTCAGTGGCGCCAGCAGCGAAGGCGGCGCCGGCCAGGCGCGCGCCGACTTCGTGCTGGGCGACCGCGACGGCAGCAGCTGCGACCCGGCCTTCACGGCCTTTGTGCGCGGCGTCTTGAGCGACCTGGGCTATGCGGTCAAGGTCAACGACCCCTTCAAGGGCGTCGAGCTGGTGCGCGCCTACAGCGCCCCGGCCCGCGGCCGCCACAGCCTGCAAATCGAGATCAACAAACGCCTGTACATGGACGGCAACCGCGGCGCCCGGCATGCCGGCTTTGCCGTGCTGCAGGGGCACTTGATGCAGTTGCTGGATGCCATTGCGGCGCGCCGGCCCGGCTGACGCCAGCACGTGGTCCACCACCCCCACAGAGCCACCGAGCCACAGAGCCAAGCATGCCAGTGCAAATTCCCCCCATCGAACTCAGCCCGCCCGACATCAGCCCCTGGCGCCACAGTGCCAGCGGCGTGGACCACGTGCATGTGCACGACAGCGGCCGCCCTGGCCCCAATGTCATGGTGCAGGCCCTGACCCATGGCAATGAGCTGTGCGGCGCGCTGGCCCTGGCGTGGCTTTTCAAGCAAAACCTGCAGCCGCTGCACGGCAAGCTGAGCTTGGCGTTTGCCAATGTGCAGGCCTTCGAGCGCTTTGACCCCGCCGATCCGAACCGCTCGCGCTTTGTGGACGAGGACTACACCCGCGTCTGGGGCGACGACCAACTCTTGGGCCCGCGCGACTCGGTCGAATTGCAGCGCGCCCGCGCGCTGCGGCCCTTTGTCGATGCCGCCGATGTGCTGCTCGACATCCACTCCATGAGCGATGCCTGCCGGCCCATCATGGTGTGCGGCCAGGCCGAGAAGAACGCGCGTTATGCCATGCGCCTGGGCGTGCCCGGCGATCTGCTGCTCGACACCGGCCACCCGGCCGGTTTGCGCATGGTCGAGCGCGGCGCCTTCAACGACCCTGCCAGCCCCAAGCACGCCCTGCTCATCGAATGTGGCCAGCACTGGGAGCGCTCGTCCGAGGCCGTCGCCATCGACACCCTGGTGCGCTTTCTGGCGCTCACCGGCATGGTCACGCCGCAGTGGGCCGCGGCCCACACACGCCTGGCCCTGCCCGCACAACAGCGCGTGGTGCGCGTCACCGAAGCCGTGGTGGCGCGATCGGCCGGGTTCCACTTCCTGCTGCCCTACAGCGGCCTGGGCGTCGTGGCCCAGGCTGGCACGCCGATTGCCCGCGACGGCGATCACACCTGGCTGGCGCCCTATGACAACACCGTGCTGGTGATGCCCGGCATGGCCCACTTGAAGCCCGGCAACACCATGGTGCGGCTGGGGCGCTTTGAAGACCTTTGATCGCTTGCAGACAGCATTTGCGGCTTGTACTCACTTACAAACAATCGCCGTTTCGCCACCAAGCATCCCCTGCTGTGCCAGCCACGCAGGCCCATTCATGAGCATTCGCACCTATTCCAGCCGCGACTTCACCCGTGGCGTCAGCGCCGCCAAGCGCGCTGCAGCCACAGGCCCAGTCTTCATCACCGACCGTGGTCGGCCGGCCTGCGCGACGCCATGATCGCCGGCATCGCCTTGGCCCACGATCACCTCGGTCGCGCGAAGCCGAATCGACTGCGGGATCGTGATGCCCAGCGCCTTGGCCGCGTTCATATCACTCGATCACCTCGGTCGCACGAACCAAGATCGACGGCGGAATCACAATTCCCAGCGCCTTGGCGGTTTTCAGGTTGAGCACCATGTGAAACGTGGTCGGCTGTTCGATGGCCAAGTCACCGGGTTTGGCGCCTTTGAGGATGCGATCGACGAAGTAGGCCACGCGCCGCGAGCGGGCGTCGCCATCGAAGCCATAGCTGAGCAAACCGCCTTGTCGCGGGATCTCGGACCCCAATCCGACAACCGGCCAACGCTGCGCCAGCGCGAGCTGCATGATCTTCGAGTGGTGCGTCCGGAACCACGAGGACGACAAGATCACGAGTGCCTGCACTTTGTCCTTCGCCAATCGCGCCAGTGCCGGCTCGATGTCTTCCGGCTTGGTCATATCGACGATGAATGCCTCGAAGCGAAGCCGCTCGGCAGCGCGTCGAACATGGGCCACGTTGGCGCCATAAGCAGCCGTCGCCGAGTCGGCCAGAAACCCGATGCGCGGCGACTTTGGCAAGCACTCAACGAGCAACTCGACCATCTTCTGATTCAAGTCAGAAACGACATTGCTCAGGCCCGTGATCATGCCGCCCGGCCGTGCCAGGCTCGTCACCAACCCCGTCGAGATGGGGTCCCCTTCGGCCAGGACGATTGGTGTGGT
>JAYSSS010000133.1:0-69939 GCA_043720415.1 Ideonella sp. | reverse complement strand
TACGTCGTTCAGGACAACCGATGGGTGCTCTGGGAAGACAGCGAATACGCCACCAAGAAGCGCAAGCTGCCAGGCCTGTGACAGGCTCCGCGCGGGTGGGGCATCGGGGCGGCCCCAGGCTGCTGGTCCGCGTGGCGGTTGACGAGGGGGCGCCATGAGACGCTGGGCCGCTCCCAAGGCGAATACCGCAGTGCGCAGCACGGAGGTTGCCTGATGAGCCGCCGGGCCGGCGGCGAAGTTCACATCCACTTCTGGGGCCTGGTGCCGGCGGCCATCGTTGCGCGCCAGCCGCCGCTGGATGACATGCACGGCGCCTTGCCCGAGGGCGGCGGCCAGAACCACCACCTGGTCGTGGCCCTGTTCGACGCCGACGGCCAGCGCATCGCCAACGCCGTGCTGCGCGCCCAGTTGCACGAGGTGGGCATCGTCGATGCGCCGCCGAAGTACCTCACGCCCATGGTCATCGACGGCCATGCGTCCTATGGCCAGTGGTTCTCCACCGCCAAGGCCGGCCCCTACGACTTCCGGCTCTGGGTCAGGCTGGCAGGGCGCGCCAGCGACATCGAGTTCAAGGTGCTGGCCGCCTCGCCGCACCGCGAAGCCCGCTGAGGCTCCGGGCCCACCCAAGGCTTGAAGGATCAAACCATGAGCGTGATCGCCCGATCATCGCCGCGGCGGCGATGGCGCTGTCCTCGCTGTCGGTGATCGTCAACTCGGCGCTGCTGCGGCGGGTCAAGCTCTAGCGGCGCTTCGAGCACCCCCGCAGGCCTGCGGCTGTCGCGTTCATGGTCGGGCGGCGAGGGCGCACGCTGCAATTGCGCAGCCTTCTGGCCCGGCCGACCCTGGCGCTACAGCCAATGCTGCGGCAGCACCGCGGCCACCATGGCGGCGAACACGCGGCGCCAAAAGCCTGCGGGCTCGTTGATCAGGCGCTGCACCGGCTGGCCGGGGTCGGCGGCAAGCCAGTGCAGTGCCGGCCCTTGGCGCAGGCCCGGCTCGGGGACATCCGCCTGGCCTGGGGCGGCGCCATCGAGCGGCGGGTTGGCGCCGTCCAGCAGCACCTGGAAGGCGCGTGTGGGCAGCACCGATTCTTCGAACAGCGCGGCCATCTGCTGGCCCAATTCGGCACTGTCGAGCAGCACGGCCACTTCGGTGTTGTGCAGGCGCGAGCGCGGGTCCAGGTTCATCGAGCCGATCACCAGGTGGCGGCGGTCGATCAGGATCACCTTGGCATGCAGACTGGCGTCTGAAGCGCTGCCAGGCCGCCACAGCCGGCGTGGCCGGGCGTTGCCATCGGGTCGCATTTCATGCAGCCCGACACCGCCCGCCAGCAGGCGTGGGCGGGCGCTGGCATAGCCGACATGGGCCGCGGGCATGTCGGTCGAGGCCAGCGAATTGGTCAACACCCGCACGCGCACACCGCGCTGGGCCAAGCCGCCGAGCAGGGCCACACCGCGCTCGCTGGGAATGAAGTAGGGCGTGATCAGCAGCACCTCGTGCTGGACGCCCTCCATCAGCGGCCGCAGGCGCGCGGCGAGCAGAGAGTCGGGTTGGATCGTCGCCGGTGTCGGTGTCGGTGCCTGTGTCTGTGCCGGTGCTGCCTGCCCCACGCTGGCTGGCTTGGCGCCAAGTGCCGGCAAGGGCTGGGCCTTGCTGGGCGTGTCCTGCAAGGCCGTAGCGCTGGCCGCATGCAGTGCGACGCCACCGTGCAGCAAGCGCGGGCCGCGTTGTGCTTCGGCCAGCGCCAGGGCATAGGCGCCCTCGGCCAGGCCGGCCACACGGGCGCGCAGCGCCTGCTCGAAGTGGGCCGCCTGCTCGGCGCCGAGATCGGCCGCCAGAAAGGCCTCGATGGGCACCGCGTCGTCGCTGGTCCAGAAGGTGTCGAAGCCCATCGACAGCTCACGCACCACCGGTCCGGCGGCGAACAGATCGATGTCGGAGAAGTCGCGTGTCAGGTCCGCCTCAAAGTAGGCATCGCCCAGGTTGCGCCCGCCGACGATGGCCGCGGCGTTGTCGGCGATCCACAGCTTGTTGTGCATGCGCCGGTTCAGGCGCTCGATGTTGCCCAGAAACTCAAACAGCCGCAGGAGGTCAGCGCCGCGATTTGCAAAGGGGTTGAAGACGCGCAGCTCGATGTTCGGGTGCGCGGCCAGGCGCGCCAGGTCGATGTCGCGGCCGGCGGCGTCGGCGTCGTCAAGCAGGATGCGCACCTGCACACCGCGCTTGGCCGCATCCAGCACGCGCAGCAACAGCAGGCTGGTGGTGGCGTCATCGTGCAGGCTGTAGTACTGCAGGTCCAGGCAGTGCTGCGCGGCGTCGGCCAGTTCGGCACGCAGCTGCAGGGCCTGCAGGCCGGACTCGATGATGGCAAAGCCCGATGGCGACGCCAACGGCGCGAGCTGTCGAGCCAGCGCCTGGCCCAACACGGTGTGCAGAGGCTGCGCCCAGGTGGTGGAGGGCGTGCGCGGCACATCGCGGCGCGGCGCCGCGCAACCGGCCAGCACCAGCACCGGCACCAGCACCAGCACCAGCGTGAACCAAAGTGCACGGCGCTCAGTCATGGCGGCTGGCGAGGGCCAGGCTCTGGCGGTTTGGCCGGGGGCGTGGCGTCGGTCAACGCAGCTGCTGCCGCGTCCAGGCCAGCAATTGCGCCGCCGACACCGCACCGGTCAGGCGTGCCACCTCGGCCCCGCCCTTGAACAACAGCAGCGAGGGGATGCTGCGGATGTTGTAGGCCGCGCTGGCCCGCGGCGCGGTGTCGCTGTCGACCTTTGCAAAGCGCACCTCGGGCAACTGGCGCGCGGCCTGCGCAAAGTTGGGTGCCATGGCCTTGCACGGGCCGCACCACTCGGCCCAGAAGTCCACCAGCACCGGCAAATCGGTGACGGCGATGAACTTCGGCAAGGCGGCGTCGGCCAGGGCCACGGGTGCGGCGGCCATCAGCTCGGTGCCGCAGCGGGCGCACACCGGCTGGTCGTGCAAGCGCGCATCGGGCACGCGGTTGGTGGTGGCGCAGCTCGGGCAGACAAGGTGCATGGTGCAGGCTCCAGCGGTTGCGCGGCAGTGCGCCGGGCGTCAAGCCCGACTGTGCAGGCAAACCGGCCCTGCCAGGCTTGATCCCGGACAAACCCGCCGTGCCCGAACTGCGGCAAGCTGGCCTGGCAGTCAACGGAGCCACCCCCATGAGCGCACACCCGAACCCGAACCCCAGCCCCATCAAATCCATCCTGGTCCACCTGGATTCATCGCCGCGCTGCCAGGCACGACTGAAACTGGCCCACAGCCTGGCCGAGCAGCACGACAGCGCGGTCACCGCCGTGTACGCGGCCACGCCGGCCGATTTGCAGGTGCCCTATGGCGCCGGCGCCGAGGTCTCGCTGGCGCCGCTGATGCAGGATTTCGAGCGCGAGCGCCGGTCTCGGGCCATGGCCCAGTTCGAGGCCGCGGTGGCCGCAGGCATGTCCAGCCTGCGCTGGGAAGAGTTGAGCCGCGCCGAGAGCCTGCAGGGCTTCAGCCAACGCGCGCTGTATGCCGATTTGTTGGTGCTGGGCCAGCGCGAAGCCGACAGCGATCTGCTGGCCGATGTGCCCGCCGATTTTCCTGAATCGGTGATGTTGGCCAGCGGCAAGCCGGCCCTGGTGGTGCCCTACATCGGGCCCCGCTCCACCCTGGGCCAGCGGGTGCTGATCGCCTGGAAGGAAACCCGCGAGTCCGCGCGTGCCGTGGCCGCGGCACTGCCGCTGCTGCAAGCCGCCCAGCAGGTGCATGTGGCGCTGTGGGACAACGAGTACGGCAGCGCCGCGGTCGAGGCCGGCCTGCCCATCGAGGCCCATCTGCGCCGCCACGGTGTGACCGTGTCGGTTCATCGTTATGGCAGCTCCACGCCCGACCTGGGTGACCACCTGCTGTCGGTGGCCGCTGACCTCAGCGCCGACCTGCTGGTGATGGGCTGCTACGGCCATTCGCGGGCGCGCGAGTGGGCGCTGGGCGGCGTGTCGCGCACGGTGCTGCGCACTATGACGATTCCGGTGTTGATGTCGCATTGAATAGACGGTTAGCCTTGATCGCGGGCACCTGGTTGGCGCATGGGCAGGGCTGGGCTGGGCTGAACATGGCTGGGCTGCCCGCGCCGCGCATACTCAAGCGACCCGCACAGCCATCCCCGAGGCCCCATGAACGATCGCATCCAGCAGCTCTTGGCCCAGATGGCGGCCATTGAGGACGAATTGGCCCAGGCCCTGCATGACAGCGAACAGCGGATGTTCTTTCAGATCAAGGGCCGGCGAATCGAATTTGAGCGCTCGGTCAAGGCCACGCACCGCCAGCTGAAAAAAGGCTTGCTGCGCTGGCTGGTGACCAACCGGCCACAGAACCTGATCACCGGCCCGATCATCTACGGCATGCTGCTGCCGATGCTGCTGTTCGATCTGTGTGTCAGCTTCTACCAATGGGCTTGCTTCCCGGTCTATGGCATCACCAGGGTCAGGCGCGGCGACTACATCGTGTTTGATCGCCACCACCTGGGCTACCTCAACTTCTTCGAGAAGCTCCACTGCGCCTATTGCGAATACGGCAATGGCCTGATGGCCTACATGCGCGAGATCCTGGCGCGCACCGAAGAGTACTTTTGCCCGATCAAGCACGCCCACAAGATGCTCGGCACGCACAGCCGCTACCGGCGATTTCTGGATTACGGCGACGCCGCCGATTACGCCGCCCGCGTCGAGGCCTTTCGCGTCGGGCTGGGCAAGGTCAAGTGAGCGCGGGGCCTGGCGCGGGGCCGCGCCGGCCTGGGCACTGACGCGCTGTACGCCGCGGCCGGAAATTTCACGCCCACGGGTATTCGCGGCCGGGTCTGCGCGATCATTGACGTGCCGAACTGACCGCCATGCCAACACCAGACCCCATGCGCCGCCATTGGTGCGGCCAGACCGCCGCGATGGCTGCACTTGCCGCCAGTGGCGGCTGGCCAAGCGCCAGCAGCGCTGCCGCGCCCCTGAGCCGGCGCATCCCGTCCAGCGGCGAGGCCCTGCCGGTGATCGGCCTGGGCAGCTGGATCACCTTCAATGTGGGTGGCGACACGGCCGCACGCGCGGCCTGCACCGAGGTCGTCCGCGCCTTCTTTGCCGAGGGCGGGCGATTGATCGATTGCTCACCCATGTATGGCTCGTCGCAAGCCACCATCGGCCATGCCCTGGCCCAGCTCGGGCAGCCGCGCGCCCTGTTCGCCGCCGAGAAGGTGTGGATCGGTGACGCCACCCGCGGTGCAGCGCAGATGCAGGCCACGCGCGCCCTGTGGGGCGTGCCGCGCTTTGACCTGATGCAGGTGCACAACCTGCTGGCCTGGCAGGAACATTTGCCTCGGCTGCTGGAGATGAAGGCCGCTGGCCTTGTGCGTTATGTCGGCATCACCACCTCGGAGGGCCGGCGCCACGACAGCATCGAGCAGATCATGCGCAGCCAGCCCATCGATTTTGTGCAGCTCAGCTACAACCTGCTGGACCGCGAGGCCGAGCAGCGCCTGTTGCCCCTGGCGCAGGAGCGCGGCATCGCCGTCATCGCCAACCGGCCCTTCCGCGAAGGCGCCTTGCTGCGGCAATTGGCGCGCCACCGCCTGCCCGCCTGGGCCGCCGAGATCGATTGCCAGCACTGGGCGCAACTGGCGCTGAAGTTCATCGTCAGCCACCCCGGCGTGACCTGCGCCATCCCGGCCACCGGCCAGCTGCTGCATCTGCGGCAGAACATGGCTGCGGCACGCGGGCCGATGCCGGATGCGGCCCTGCGCAGCCGAATGGCGCGCGAGGTGGGGGCCTTGTGAGGATGGTGCGTGAGGGCGGTGCTGTGAGGGCTGCGCTGTGGGGGCGGCGCTGTGACGGCGGCGCCGTGAGGGCCGCATCGCGGCGGCCCGGTCACTGAGCGGCGCGCCATGGACGGGTGGGGCGCGGCGTGGCCAGCCGCTTGGCTGGAGTGGTGGGCAGTGTGGTCAAGCTACCGGCCGAGCGACTTTCTGATGTTCTCGCCGCGCATCTACTGGCGCTTGTTCGAAGCCATGAACCTGGCCTGGTGGCCTGCGCAGCCGCTGCTGCTGCTGGGGGCGGCGGTGGCGCTGCTGGGGCTGGGCTGGCGCCGGCAAGGGGCCATGGGCGAGGCGGGCGGTGGCCCCAACAACGGCCTGGCGCGAAGGGCTTGGCCGGCACACGGTGCCTGGTGCGCGGCGGCGTTATTCATGGGCGTCTGCTCGGCCGTGGTGGGCGGGGACTTCCTGTTGCAGCGCTTCGCGCCCATCAACTGGATCGTCGGCGGTTTTGCCTGGGCCTTCCTGCTGCAGGCCGTGGGCTGGCTGGCCCTGGCCGGGGCGCATGTCGCCGGTGGCCAGGTGAGCGGCACCATCAGCGCCACGCGCCGGCGCACCGGCCTGGGCCTGGTCGCCTGGGCCGCCTTCGGCCACCCGCTGCTGGCGCCCGCGGCGGGGCGGCCATGGCAGCAGGCCGAGGTCTTGGGTCTGGCGCCCGACCCCACGGCCCTGGCCGCGCTGGGCGTCCTGCTGCTGTTGCAGGCCAGCACGGCCGCATCACACGGGCCGGTGGGCGGCCGGTGGGGGATGCGCAGCCGGTGGGGGATGCGCGGCCGGTGGGGGATGCGCAGCCCGTGGCTGGTGCGCAGCCTGTGGCTGGTGCCGCTGTCGTGGTGCGCCTTCAGCGCCGCCACCCTGGCCACCCTGGGTTCGGGGCAGGCCGTGGTGGTTTCGGGTGGGGCGCTGCTGGCGGTGGTGGCAGCGCTGTGGCCGCGCAAAGCGGCGCGCGATCGGTAGCGGCTCTGGCCGCGGCGCCTCAAGCCCGGGATTCCAGTACCGCCGCATTCACCAGCGTACGCAACTCGCGCCGCACCGGGTAGGTGCTCGAAGGCACGAACTGCGTGAGGAAGACCACGCAGAGGTCCTCCACCGGATCGACCCAGAAGGCGGTGGAGGCCATGCCGCCCCACCAGTACTCACCGGGCGAGCCCGCCAGTCCGGTGGTGGCGACGTTGTGCGTCATCGCAAAACCCAGGCCGAAGCCGATGCCGCGGTAGGTGGCCTCGGAGAACATCGACACCGAAATGTCGGCCAGATCGCGCCCGCCGGGCAGGTGGTTCATGCGCATCAGGGCCAAGGTCTTGGGGCCGAGCAGGCGCACCTCGCCGTCCGCGGTCTTGAGCGCGCCGCCGCCGCGCAGCATCTCGCAAAAGCGCATGTAGTCGGCGGCGGTGGAGACCAGGCCGCCACCGCCCGAGGGTGCTGCCGGCACCCGTAAAAAATTGCGCCCCACTGCCGGCACCAACTGGCCACCGGCGCCCAGGCTGTAGCAATCGGCCAGGCGCGAGGCTTTCTCAGGCGGCGCATGGAAATCGGTGTCCACCATGCCCAGCGGTGCAAAGATGTGGCGGCGCAGGTATTCGTCAAACGGCACTCCGGAAATCTGCCCCACCAGGTAGCCCAGCACATCGGTCGAGACCGAATAGTTCCAGGCGCTGCCGGGCGAGAATTCCAGCGGGATCTTGCCTAACCCATCAATAAAGCCGTCAAGGCTTTCGCGTTGCTCGAAGGGCTCGACCTTGGCCTGGCGGTAGGCGGCATCGACATTGGTGCGGCACTGAAAGCCATAGGTCAGGCCCGAGGTGTGGCGCAGCAAATCGATGATGCGCATGGGCCCGTCCAGCGGCCGCGTCTGAAAGGCGCCGGGCAGGCCGGCGACATACACGCCCAGCTCGCGCCAGGCCGGGATGTACTTGTGCACCGGGTCGTCCAGTGACACCAGGCCCTGCTCGACCAGCATCATGAAGGCCACACTGGTGATGGGCTTGGTCATCGAGTAGATGCGCACGATGCTGTCCTCGCGCAGCGGCGTGCCGTTCTCCAATGAGGCCTTGCCGAGCACGCTGTGGTGCACGAGTTGCCCGCCGCGGGAAATCTGCAACTGCGCGCAGGGGAAGCGGTCGTTGTCGATGTAGCGCTCGGCCAGAAAACGGTCGATGCGCGCCAGGCGCTTGGAACACATGCCCAGGGATTCGGGTTTGACGGTCATGGTGGCGGGGCCTTCCAAGGCGAGTGACTTGTCGTGGTTCGCGCTCGGGCGCGAGGCAGGTGCGGCAGGCTGCGCCGCGTTCGGTCGCAGCGAGGATAGCCGCACTTAAGATCGCGGCTCGTCTCGAGCCCCGATCCGAACCCACCACACCCTCCTGAGGACACACACCATGCGCCAAGCCGTCATCGTCTCCTACGCCCGCACCGGCCTGGCCAAGGCCACCCGCGGCGGCTTCAACAACACCTCGCACATGACCATGCTGGCCCACGCCATCGAGCACGCCGTGCAGCGCAGCGGCGTGGCCCCGGCCGAGGTCGAAGACGTCATCGCCGGCTGCGTGGCCGCGCATGGCAATGTTGCCCGCGCCGCGGCCCTGCTGGCCGGCTTGCCGGTGACGACCTCGGGCATGAGCCTGCACCGCGCCTGCTCATCCGGCCTGAACGCCATCGCCGTGGCGGCGCACCACATCGTTGAAGACGGCGCCAGCGTGATGATCGGCGGCGGCGTCGATTCCATCACCTTCCAGGGCGGCGGCGGCGGTGGCCGCGACCCACACCTGGTCGATCTCTACCCCGATTTCTGGATGCCGATGATCGAGACCGCCGACATCGTGGCCGAGCGTTACAAGCTGAGCCGCGAGTACCAGGACGAGTACTCGCTGCGTTCGCAAAAACTCATGGCCGCGGCGCAGGCTGCGGGCAAGTTCAAGGACGAAATCATCGCTGTGAAGACGCAGATGAAGGTGGTGGACAAGCTCACCAAGGCCGAATCCATGGTCGATGTGACGGTGGACCGCGACGAGTGCAACCGCCCCGATACCACCCTGGCCGGCCTGGCCAAGCTCGAACCCGTGAAGGGCCCGGGCAAGTGGGTCACCGCAGGCAATGCCAGCCAGCTCTCCGACGGCGCCGCCGCCCTGGTGTTGATGGAATCCAAGGAGGCCGAAAAGCGTGGCTTGCAACCCCTGGGCGCCTTCAAGGGCTGGGCCGTGGCCGGCTGCCAACCCGATGAGATGGGCATAGGCCCGGTCTTCGCCATCCCGCGCCTGCTGCAGCGCCACGGCCTGAAGGTCAGCGACATCGATCTGTGGGAGCTGAACGAGGCCTTCGCCAGCCAGTGCCTGTACAGCCGCGACACGCTCGACATCGACCCCGAGAAATTCAACGTCAACGGCGGCTCCATCGCCATCGGCCACCCCTTTGGCATGACCGGCGCGCGCCTGTCGGGCCATGTGCTGCTGGAGGGCAAGCGCCGCGGTGCGAAGAACGTGGTGGTGTCGATGTGCATCGGCG
Organism: Ideonella sp.; assembly: GCA_043720415.1. GTDB lineage: Bacteria > Pseudomonadota > Gammaproteobacteria > Burkholderiales > Burkholderiaceae_C > Pseudaquabacterium. Next base: position 60,584 of record JAYSSS010000133.1, on the reverse strand, counting down.
GCGGCATGGGCGCGGCGGGCTTGTTTGAGGTGTATTGAGAAGGCCTGGTGCGCCGCCGCTGTCGCCCAGACAGCCTGGTTAGGCAGAGCGCACCAGCAGCACGGGGCACTTCGTCAGGTGCACCACACTCTGCGCGGTGGAGCCCATGAACAGGCTGCCCATGGCGCCGCGGCCATGCGTGCCCATGACGATCTGATCGACACCCAGGGCCTCGGCCACGCGCACGATCTCCTGCGCTGGCAGGCCATCTCCGCGCTGCAGCGAGCCCAGGGTCAGCCCCAAGCTGCTGAGCAGCGCGCGCATGTCATCCAGCAGGCGGCTCTGCACGCCCTTGCGCGCCAGGTCGAGCTCGCCATAGCTGATGGGCGCCATCTCGCCATACATCACCACCGGCTCGCTGACGTTGACCACGCTCACCTCCAGCGCAGGCATGTCCTTGGCCAGACGCGCCACCGCTGCGATGGCGTGCTGGGCATGAAGCGATTCATCCACGGCAATCAGCACTTTGAACATGTCAGTCTCCAGGGCCGACGCGCGGCGGTTGCGGTGATGGCAAGCCTAGTGCTGATGGCCGGGCGGCCGCTTGATGTGGAGCAAGCGCTGCACCCGCAATCTCATTCGCATTCGCCGGCTGGACGATGGCGCTGACATCAATGACCGCCACGTGCGAGCCGCACTCGCTCTGTGGTGCTGGCCCAGCCCAGCAGCAACACGCTGGTGACAGTCAAGACCGCGGTGCCCCATGCAGCACGGATCAGTGGTGAGGAGTTCCAGCACCGGTGGTCGAGGGCTGGGCGATCAGCGAGCCGCTGGTGGCAGCTCCGGCGTGACCTGCACCCAGGCGCAGCCGCGATTGTTTTCATACATCCGTGCGCCGATCAGCGGCAGTGGGATGCCGTCGTTGACGTACACGTACAGCCGTCCCTTGGTACGCGCCACCAGGGTGCTTTCCAGCACCTCGTCGTCGTGGCTCGCCGGCGGGGGACTTTGCGGGCAGCCGGGTTCGGGCGTCACGGCCTGCGCCAGCGCGGGCCGGCCGGCGGGCTGCGGGCAGCGGTCGGAGCGCGGTGTGGTGTGCGGCGTGCCGACGAGCGCATAGCGGTCGTTGCCGGTCTCGCCGATGCGCGCCATCGGCTGGAACCAGGGCTGTGTGAAGTGCCGGCGCAGCGGCGTACCGGCGGCCATCAGCAACGCCGTGGACGAGGGCAGCGGGCACTCCAGGCCAGCCGGGCCCGCGGGCAAGGTGTCGTCGCGCCAACGCCAGGTGGCCGGCACGGTGATCCGCACGCGGTAGGTGGCGCCTACCTGGGCCTCGATGCCGGTGGGTACACAGGTGCGGCGTGTGTCGAGCGGTTGCGGTTGCCCAGCCGTGCCAGCCGGTACAGGCGCGCCAGCATCCGGGCACACCGCCCCCCAGGACGACTGCGCCGAAAACCTCAGCTGCCCAACCAGCGCGATGACCGCATAGCCGATCGAAAGCAGGAACAGGCCCGGCAACAACCCGTGCGTCAACAGCCGGAAGGCCGCACGGTAGGCGGCCAGGCTGCGCAGCTTTTCGATACTGCGTCCCAGTGCACCGGGTTGGGCCGGCCGCTGCTCACCGCCAGCGGTCGCCGGCTTGAGTGCCGGCACGGTGTACCAGAGGCGCCGCATCTGGTCATGTATGCGGCGATCAAGCCAGCCGCCGCAGCGCAGCCCGATCAGCACCGCCACGGCCAACGGCAGAAAGACGTCGGGATGCGACGCCAAAGCATCCGTCCAGGTCGTGGCGAACGAGGGCAGCATCGAGCCCAGCGCGGCAACCGGCGCCGTCAGGAAGCACAGCGCGCCAACGCAGGCGCCGTTTCCCGGCAGTGCCAGTGGCAGCACCGCCAGAACCAGCGTCAGGCCCAGCGTGACGAAGTACGCCACGCGGCGCCACCACACGCCGTTGTAGACATGCTCGCGCAGGCGGCCATAGTTCGATGCCGGGCCGACCCATGACTCGTCCGGCGACGCCGTCGAGGCCTCCAGCGGCACCGGCGCGCCGGCGGCGGCGCCGCCACCCGTGGTGTTGCCGCGCAGGTAGGCGTCGGCATCGACGATTTCACCGGCAATGGTGACCACCGCAAAGCCGGGCGGCAGCGTGATCGGCGAATAGCCGTCGTGTCCTGCGCGGATGCGGCGCAGCACGCTTTCGTGCACCTTCACCGGGCCGATCGACAGCTTGTTGTCGCGTACCAGATGCTCGATGCGGCGCGGGTTGTAGCGGTAATAGCCGCCGACGCCACGGCGCGAATCGTAGATTGGCGCGTTTTCGTCAGACAGCGCCCTCAAGTCATCACTGACCATGGGCTCGAAGCGCAGCTTGTGGCGCTTGGCCTCGCCCATGATCCACAGCAGCGCGATGTGGGACAGCCCGTCGTCGGGATAGCCGCCACCAATGTTCGAGTGCATGCCGGCAAACCACACCTGGCTGATGCGCTCGTTGCTGATGTGCGATGCCACGGTCGCACCATCGGGCGCCAGAGCCGGCTGCTTCGGGTCGATGGCGTCGGCCCTGTCGTTCCACAGCCGCGGGTGGAACGAGTTGCGCTCATCGTCCAACGCCAATGCATGGCAGGCGCGCAGCACACGCCGGTTCAGCGTGTAGTCGCGCATGGTCAGCGGCCAGATGACTTTGTCGATCGCCCGGGTGAGTTCGTCCACCGGCAGGCCGTAGGCGTCCACTGTGTCCCACAGGCCGACAAACTCGACCTTGATCTCGTCGACCATGCCGGGTTGGCCGATGCGCTCCGCATTGGCGTAAGACGTGCGACGCCACAGTTTGTCCCACCTTCTCAGCCACGCATCCCGCAGTCCGCGCAGCCAGCCGACCGCCGGATTCAAACTGTCGCAGTGCGCGGCGCGGTAGATGCGGTAGGCATGCCGTGCCAGACGCTGCAGTTCCCGTTCGTCGCCGCGCCAGCGCAGCAGGCCCTGCGACATCACCAGTTGCAAGAGCACGCGGATGGTGAACGCGCCGCGGCTGAAGCCAAACGCATAGATGCGGTCACCCGGCTCGTACATGCGGCACAGAAACACATACAGGTCCAGCACATTGCGCGATAGACCCACGCCGAAGGCGCCGCCCAGCACCGCCAACGGCTTGAACGACGAGGTGCCGACACCGTCATCGTAGAAGGCGAATTGGCGGGGCTGCGCCGGGTCCTGCGGGTCCGTCAGGTCCACCGCCTGGTAAAGCCGCCAGACATTTGTCTTGAAGAGCTTCCCGGCACTGTTGCCGGTGCCATCGGAAAACAGCACCAGGTTCTTCGGCATGGCATTCACCTCCGCATTGGCAAAGTGTTTGACTGAGGCCCTTGCCTCACGCGCCCTACACCGACTGCAGCCGCTTCAAAAGCACTGCGGCGCCGCACTGCTTGGACATCGCGTTGGGATCGAAGACATGGTCGGCGATGAAGAGACCGCCCTTGTAGATGTTGGAAAAGCTCCACAGGTAAGGCGAGGCCAGACCGCGAAGCCGGTAGCCCATGCCGTTGAAGGTCTCCCAGCGAAACAGCATTGCAGCCAGGCTCCAGTCGGGCTGGTCAACGTAGCCTTTCATGCGCAGGGCGTCCTCGGCACTTTGCTCCCAGGTGAACGGCGGATCGCCCGCCACCGGCCGACCCTTGGGAACATGGGTCGTGCGGGCGCCGAGCGGGTCGCCGTTGTGCAGGTGCAGCGTGAAATTCGAGCCGCACTCCAACGAATGCACGACCGCGATGAAAAACCAGGGGATACCAAGCCTCTCACCGAGCGCGCGGTATCGCATTTCGCCAGGCCGCAGCTTCAGGAGCTGCGCCTTGATCAGGTGTTCCTTGGCCGGATCGGCGGCGCAAGCGTCGAAGAGCGCACGGTACTCACCGGCGATGACATCGATGTCGATCACCGTGCTGATGGCTGGCGGCGCGGCCGCGGCCAGTGGCGGTGCCGCTTCGATCACCTCGGCTTCGTTGGCGGTGGCGAAGGGCGAGCCGGGAAAGACGCAGACCATGGTGAACTTGCCGTTGGCCTGCGCAATGCGTCGAATCGCCGTCGCCCCCAGCTGCTGCCACTCATCCCCGACCTCAGCGGCGTCGGCTGCGCTCAGGTCCTCTATGCGTCCGTCGTGTGCCATGTCTGTTTCCTACTTCAACTTGAGCGTCGTCACGGCTTCGGCGCGCTCCGCTGCGAAACGTCCGAGCTTCATGAACGAAGTCACGTCGGTGGCGAGCTTCTTGCTGCGGATGAATTCCTCCAGCTTGATGCGATTGCCGGTGTCGAGTTTGCCGTTCGGAAAGACGAAGCCGCGAAGCACGGCGCTGTTGTCGTCGAGCCTGGCACTGAACGCCGATACCGACGCTTCGGCATTCGACACCTCCGGCGGCTGGCCAGATCCAGGGTCACCCTGGTTGACGAACGGCGTGGCCCCTTTGACGGCAAGGTTGACCTCGGCCTCAATGTTGGCCGGCACGCACAGCATGGCGTAGGCTCGAATCACACGCAACGCAGCGGGGCGCGAGCCGTAGCCGGTCTGCAAGCTGCTGCGGTATCGCGATTGCAGCGTCTTGACCAGGGTGCGCACAGATGACGGGTCCAGGTCGTAGAGGAGATTGCTGCTCAAGTTGTCCACCGTCGAACTGGCCAGCCCGAAAAGCACCGCGACTGCGGCGACCTCGTTGGCCGCGGACTTGGCGGCGGCCATGAGACCGGCTGTGGCGGCGCCGACGAGCCCAATTTGCGCGTTGACAGTCTTCTTGTCCCGATTCAGTCGAAACAGCGCGTGCATGTAGGCCTCGCACTTGCTGTCGGCGAAGTCCATGCCGGCGTCGATGACTTGGTTCCAGTGCGCATCGCCCGCGGTTTGTGCCAGTCCGGCCATGGCCGTAAGTTCGCGCAGCACAGCATCCTGGTTGACGCGAAAAGTGTTCAGTTCCTCGGCCTTGAATTCCAGGCCGGGACCGTGCTTCACTTGTGACGCGTTCGGGTAGGTGGCGCAGCCACAGAGCAAGGTGACCAGCAGCAGCGATGCGGCGATGTGACTGGGACGATGAGGCATGGGGCGATGAGGCATGGGGCGATGAGGCATGGGGCTCTCCGCTTTGGACCACCCCACTCTAAGTCGGTCCCCGCGCGTCTCATATCCCTAACTGTGATCCCTAACCGCGCCGATTGGGCACGCCACAGAAACAGTTGCGCGGCATCCGGGGATTGCAGCGGCGGCAACGCGAACGCCTCTCCGCCGGCGACGCCCGGCGCATTGCGGCTCGGTGGGGCCGCAATGAAAGTAGCCCACCGTGCCTTGCGGCTCGGTGGGCTTGGTGCAGACCCCTGGCTTGTGCGTTTGCCACCGACAGGCGCCTAGCGGCTCACGGCCACCCGCACCGCGGCCAGGAACTTCGGCTCCACGGCGCCCGCGGTCTGCTCGCTGCGCGCCAGGATGCGGCCCTCGGCATCCAGCAGCACCAGCACGCCGGTGTGGTTGATCTCGCCATCGTCCAGCGGCCGAAAGCGCACGCCCAGCACGCCGGCGATCGCGCGCAGGTCCTGCGGGCGCGGTTGTGCCAGGGTCCAGCGGGTGAGGTCAAGCCCGCGCTTGTCGGCGGTCTGGCGCAGCGCCTTGGGGTCGTCGTGCAGCGGGTCCAGGCTGATCAATAACACGCCAAGACGCTGGCGCAGGTTGGGCGCGAGTTTGCTGTCCATGTCGAGCACGGTGTCGATGATGGTCGGGCAGATGAACTTGCAGCCGGTGTAGAACATCACCACCACCTGTGCCTGGCCGCGCCGGCTGGCCAAGCTCAGCGCTCGGCCGGATTGATCGGTGAGGGCGGCCTTGAGCTGATAGATCGAATCGCGCGGCAAGGGCGCATTGGTCACCGCCACCGCTGTGGTCTGGGCTGCCGCTGTGGTCTGGCTTGGCGACGCAGTCTGGGCTGCCGCTGCGGCTGTAGCCGTGGCCGTGGCCGTGGAGGATGGTGCGGCCGCAAGCGCTGCCGCCGCGAAAGTGGCAATGGCCGCCGCGAGCACGGCAAGGGCCCCTGTGGCGATGGCCAGAGCGGCCTCACGCCAGATGCGGCCGGGCGGGCGCACGGTGATGATCTTGGTCATGTTGTTTCCTTGTTACTTGGCGCAACGAAAGCCCAGGTTCTGCGTGGCATCGGCGGCGTTCAGCGACGACAGCATGGCCACGCGCATGAGCACGGCGTACTGCTCGCGGTCATTCACCGAAAGGGCCCCAGCGCCGCAAAACTTCAAGCGGTCGGGGTCACCCTGGTCGCGGTTGTCGGACGACACCAGCATGGCCGAGAAATCATCCGTCCACTCCCACACCAGGCCATGCAGATCGTGCACGCCGTAGGCATTGGCCGGGCCTGAACCTACACGCCCTAACGGCTGGGTCGAGGGGTGGGAATACCAGGCCAGGATGCGCTCGCGCCAGGCCGGATCGCGGCGCGCGTCGCTGCGCCGCTCATCGGCTGCGGCGGCGTATTCCCACTGCTGCCAGCTCGGCAGGCGCGCGCCCTGGGCGCGGCAGTAGGCGTTGGCCGCAAACCAGCTGACCCAGATCACCGGTTGCCGGGCATGGGCCGCCGGCCCCAGGCTCAGCGGCCCGGCCCAATGCGCCAGGTAGCGCGGCTCGGCAAACACGGTGGCCACCTGGCCCTTGCGCCACTGTGGGTGCTTGCGCACAAAGGCCAGCAACTGCGCGTTGCTCACCGGGCGGGTGTGCAGGGCAAAGGGGGCCACGCGCAGCTTGCCGATGTTGTCCTCGTACTTCAAGACCGAGGTGAAGGGGCCACCGGCAAGGCGCACATAGCCGCTCTGGGCGTTTCGGGCGTTCCGGGCGCTCTGGGCGCTCTGGGCGCTCTGGGCGTTGTCGGCGGCCGCGGCGGCGCGCGGCCACAGGCTCAACACGGCCAGCAAGGCCAACACCAGCACCGCAGCCAGCGCCAAGCCCAGCAGCCGCAGCTTGCCGCGCCCCTGCCACAGTGAAGCAGCTTGCCACCCGCGGCGCCGGGATGTGCTCATCAGGCAAGCTACGTGCTTCGCACTTCGGTATTCGCCTTTCGGGCGGCCGGGCAGGCTCATGGCAGGGCCGCTGTGGTCTCAGTGCTTGTCGCCGGTGGCGGCCGGCTTGGCCTTGCGCCGCTGCGCCACATCGGCAGCAGCCACCCGGCCGCCGCCATTGCCCCAGCTGCCTAACACATAGGTCAAGAGGTTGGCCACTTCGTCATCGGTGAGCTGGCTCATGGGTGGCATCACCGAGTTGTAGTCCTGACCATTGACCTTGACCGGGCCGCTCATGCCGTGCAGTACGGCATCGATGGCGCCCTTGCGGTTGGCCGCCAGCCAATCGGATTTGGCCAGTGGCGGAAAGACACCCGGCAGGCCCGCGCCATTGGCCTGGTGGCAGGTGGAGCAGGTGCCGGCAAACAGTGCCTGGCCGGCCTTGACCTGCTCTTCCACGGTGAGTGCGCCGCGCTTGGCCGATTGCGCTGCTGCCGCCACGGCGCCGAGGTTGGGCGCGGCGCGCTCGCCGAGGTAGACCTCGTCGACTTCCTTGCCCGAGTAGATGGCCTTGTTCTCCGGGCCGGTCACCTTCAGGATGGCCAGCGCGCCCTTGTTGAAGGCACGGAAGATGGAGTGATCGACGATCACATAGCTGCCTGGCACTTCAAGGTGAAAGTCCATCATGGCCGCGCCGCCGGCGGGGATGAGGGTGGTCTGGACGTTCTCCTGATAGCGCGTGCCGCCCTCGAACCAGACCTTGTCGAAGATCTCGCCAATCACATGGAAGCTCGACACCAGGTTGGGCCCGCCATTGCCCACATACAGGCGCACGGTTTCGCCGACGTTGGCTGTTATTGCCTTGTCGCCAGTGAGTGCGCCCTCGCTGCCGTTGAAGAGCACATAGCTGGGCTGCTCGATGATGGCCTTTTGCATGTCGAAGGGTTGCAGGCCCTTCTCGCGGTATTTGCCGGTGGTGTAGAAATCGCCCTGCATGACGTAGTACTCGCGGTCCACCTTGGGCAGGCCCTCGGGTGGCTCGACCAGGATCAGGCCATACATGCCGTTGGCCACATGCATGCCCACCGGCGCCGTGGCGCAGTGGTAGACATAGAGCCCGGCATTGAGCGCCTTGAAGCTGAACTGCGTGCGGTGCCCCGGCGCGGTGAAGCTCGAAGCCGCGCCGCCGCCCGGGCCGGTGACGCCGTGCAGATCGATGTTGTGCGGCATCTTCGAGTCGGGCGCGTTTTTCAGGTGGAACTCCACCGTGTCGCCCTGGCGCACGCGGATGAAGCTGCCGGGTACGGTGCCGCCAAAGGTCCAGAAGGTGTAGCTCACGCCTTCGGAGATGGGCATCTCTTTTTCGATGACTTCGAGCTCGACGATCACCTTGGCCGGCGTGCTGCGCCCGGTGGGTGGCGGCACCAGCGGCGGGGCGGTGAGCACGGCCTTGATGGGCTCGCCCTGCGGCGGGCCAAAGTCGCCCTTGCGCGAGCCGCCGGAATCGGCGCCCGCGAGGTTGGCGGCCGTGGCAGCGGCATTGCCGCCTAGGGGCGCGGAGGTGGGCGCTGCGGCTGATGCCGTGGCTGCGGTGGTGGCCGCTGTGGTGGTGGCCGGCGCAGCGCCATCGCGGGCGTTGCAGGCACCCAGCACGAGCAGGGCGATCAGGCAGGCGTGGATATGGTGCATTCGAGTCTCCTCGGTGGATCGTGAATTGGAATGGGCAGCAGCCGGCGGCGTCTTGCCGCCCAATGCGCCCATGCGCCCATGCGCCTAAGTGGCTAAGTGGCTAAGTGGCTAAGTGCCTAAGCGGCCATGGTCATGGCCACGCTGCGGCGCACAAACTCGCTCAGCGCGCCGACATCGGGAATCTGCACATCGCGCCGGTCTTTCTCTTTGAAGCCGATGACCTTGTCGCGCGCCAGGCGAGACAGCGCCCGGCTCACTGTTTCCAACGTCATGCCCAGGTAGTTGCCGATTTCGGCGCGCGTCATGCGCAGGGTGAACTGGTCGGTGCGCAGGCCGCGTGCGGCCAGGCAGTCCGTCCAATAACGCAAAAAGTCAGCGACGCGGGCGTCGGCCGGCAGGGTGCACAGCGCCAGCATGGAATCGCGGTCGCGGGCGATCTCGCGGCTCATCGCGGCATGCACCATGGCCATGATTTGCGGCTCGGCGCCGCAGGCGCGCAGCAGCTCGCTGTAGGGCATGGCCCAGACCTCGCTCACATCCATGGCGATGGCGTCGCAGCCATGCTGGCCGCGGGCAATGGCATCGAAGCCCAGCCAGTCGCCCTTGAAGTGCAGGCCCACCACCTGCTCGCGGCCATCGGCGGCCAGGTTGATGGTCTTGACCATGCCGGAGTGGATGACGTACAGGCAGTCCAGCATGTCGCCAGCGCGCACGATGGGCTCGCCCTCATGCACCATGCGCCGTGTGGGATCGAGACGTTCACTCAGCAGCGCCAGGTTGCGGCCGATGCGTTCGGCGGTGTGGTTTGTGGCGTGGTTTGCGGTGTGGTTTGTGGCGCGATTCGTGACACTCTGGACATTGCTCATGCTGGGCTCCTGGGGGGTGGCTTGAGGTGGGTGGATGGAGGAATGGGCCTGAGCCTAGGCAGGCTGGCGCAAGCCCCGACCACGCTGCGGTGTCGCTGCGTGACAGTGTGTGAATGGACGGTGTCCGGCCACGCCTGGCGGTGCCGGCGTTTGATGGCGATCAAGCCGCACCCGGCGGCGCATGACTAAGCTGGCCATGCAAGCAAGGGCGCCCGTGCTGCCCTGCACCGACCCAGCTGTGATGAACCATCGCCCACCCCTGCAGCACCCGACCGGGCCGCCGACCACCCTGGCGGGCGATGAGGCGCAGGCCTTGCTCGCCGAGGCCATGGCGATGAAGCGTGCCAAAGGCGGTGTGTCGGCAATCTTGCGCGGCCGCCACGTGGCGCTGCTGTGTGAGCCCTCGGCCCCTGCCGACGCCCAGGCCGGCGCCGATGCCTTCACGGCCGCGGCCACGGCGCTGGGCGCGGTGGTGGTGCGGCTGCAGCCCAGCAAGCTGCAGCTCGGTGGCCGCCGCTTGCGGCGCGACGTGGCGCGCACCCTGGGTGGGCTGTACAGCGCCATCGCCTGCGAAGGCATGGATGAGCAGCTCGTGGCGCAGTTGCTGCGCTGGACCGGTGTGCTTGTGCTCCACGGCGTGGCCGCGCCCACGCACCCGACATGGCTGCTGGCCGGCGAGATGACGGCAGGCGAGCAGGCCGGGGCGGCGCAGCGCCAAGAGAACCATCGCTTCGTGCTGCAGGCTTTGTTGGCGCGCAGCCTGCGCTGAGTGCCCGGGGGGCATCAGGGTCGCACCGCGGGCGCGGCCGCACTCGCTGCAGTTAAGCTGCCGCACCCATCCACGGGGCCCACACGAAACCCATGCAGCAGGCGGCACAAGACGAGACATCGGCGGCGGCACAGGCCATGGCCGAGACCGCCCAAGGCCTGGCGCAGGCCCTGGGCGGCGGCCAGGTGCAGGGCCTGCAGCGCCTGTCGGGCGGTGCCAGCCAGGAGACCTGGGCCTTTGAGCTGGATCTAGCCGGCAAGCGCCGCAGCCTCATCCTGCGCCGCGCACCCGCCGGTGGCCAGCGCAGCGGCAGCCTGAGCGCCGGGGCCGAGCTCGAATTCGCCCTGCTCGGCGCCGCCGCCGCGGCCGGCGTGCCGACCCCGGCCACCGTGCTGCTGCTGCGGCCCGAGATGGGCCTGGGCCGGGGCTATGTGATGCAGCGCCTTGCGGGTGAGACCCTGGGCCGGCGCATTGTCAGCGAGGCGCGTTTTGCGAGCGCACGGCAGCACTTGGCGCGGCAGTGCGGCCAGGCCCTGGCGCGCATCCACGCTCTGCCCATGGCGGACTTTTCGGCCCTGCGCAGTGCTCAGCCTGACGCTGAAGTAACGCATTATGAGAACTGGCACCGGCAGCATGGCACGCACCGCCCGGTGTTCCAGCTGGCGCTGCGCTGGCTGCGTGAACACCTGCCGCCGCCGGGGCGCCTGACCCTGGTGCATGGCGACTTTCGCAATGGCAACCTGATGGTCGATGAGCAGGGCCTGGCCGGCGTACTGGATTGGGAGCTGGCGCACATCGGCGACCCGATGCAGGACCTGGGCTGGCTGTGTGTCAACTCCTGGCGCTTTGGCCGCAGCGACTTGCCAGTGGGCGGCTTTGGCAGGCTTGATGAGCTGTTTGCCGGCTACACCGAGGCCGGTGGCGTCGTCGATGCGGCGCGGGTGCACTTCTGGCAGCTGATGGGCAGCCTGAAATGGGGCGTGATGTGCGACAGCTTCGCCCAGGCCTGGCTCGACGGCGCGGACCGCAGCGTGGACAAGGCGGCGATAGGCCGGCGTGCCTCGGAGACCGAGATCGATCTGCTGGCGCTGCTGGCACCGCGGTCGCGCGCTGCACCTGCGGCGTCGCCGCACCCGGCACCTGCGGCGCTGCCGCAGTCGGCACCCGCGGCGCCGCCGCACCCGGCCCCTGGCTCGTCCGCGGGCCGGCCTGGGCCATCAGGCAGCTCCGCGCAGGCCCCCGCATGAACGGCCGCCCCAGCACCAGCCAACTGCTGCAGGCCGTGGCCGGCTTTCTGCGCGAGCCCGCGGCGCCACCGGGCACGGCGGCGCACGCCTACCTGGCCCGCGTGGCCACCAATTTGGTCGATACGGTGCAGCGCGAGCTGGAGTCAGCGCCCGCCGAGATCGCCGCGCAGCGCCTGCGCCTGCAAGCCCTGTTGCACAGCGCCGAGACCAATCTGCCAACACTGCAGCTGCAACTTTGCGAGCGCATCCAGAGCGGCGCCATCGACCTCAACACGCCCGGCCTGGCCGATCACCTGTGGACCAGCACCATCGCCCAGTTGGCCGTGGATCAACCGAGTTATTCCACCCTGCGAAGCAACGCCGCTGCGGGCCCACCCGCCACGGGTGCGCCCGACGCACCCAGCCCAGGCGCCGCGCCTGACACCACCGACACGACAAAGGCCTGACATGGACTTCAACCTGCCCCCCGAACTCATCGCCTTCCTGGGCGAGCTCGATCGTTTCATCGCCGCCGAAATTGATCCGCTGCAGGCGCAGGACGACAACCAGCGCTTCTTCGATCACCGCCGCGAATGGGCGCGCACCGATTTCGAAGGCGGCGGCCTGCCGCGCCCCGAGTGGGAGGCCCTGCTGGCCGAGGCCAAGTGCCGCTCGGACCGTGCCGGCCACCTGCGCTTTGCCCTGCCCAAGGCCTATGGCGGCCAGGACGGCAGCAACCTGTGGATGGCGGTGATCCGCGAGCACCTGGCAGCCAAGGGCCTGGGCCTGCACAACGATCTGCAAAACGAACACTCCATCGTCGTCAACAACCCCTTTGTGCTGATGCTGCGCGACTTTGGCACGGCCGCGCAGCAGGCCGAAATGATCCCGGCGATGTTGGAGGCGCGCATGCGCGTGACCTTCGGCCTGACCGAGCCCGAGCACGGCTCGGACGCCACGCACATGGACACGCGCGCCGTGCCTGAAGTGCGAGACGGCCGCGCCGGCTGGCGCATCGATGGCGAAAAGATGTGGACCACGGGTATGCACGTGGCCAGCCACTGTTTGATGTTCGTGCGCACCAGCGGCGAGGCCGGCGACGCCCGCGGCATCACCGCATTGCTGGTGCCGGCCAAGGCGCCGGGCGTGAAGATTGAGGAATACCTGTGGACCTTCAACATGCCCACCGATCACCCGCGCGTCAGCTTCACCAATGTGTGGGTGCCTGAGGATGCGCTGCTGGGACGCGTCGGATACGGGTTAGCTGTGGCGCAACATTTCGTGCATGAGAACCGCATCCGCCAGGCGGCCTCCAGCCTGGGCGCGGCCGACTACTGCGTGCGCGAAAGCGTGGCCTATGCGCGAGCACGCAAACCCTTTGGCCAGGAGCTGGCGCGCAACCAGGGCATCCAGTTCCCGCTGGTCGAGCTGGCCACTCAGGTGGAGATGCTGCGCCTGCTGATCCGCAAGACCGCCTGGGAGATGGACCAGATGCCCAAGCCCGAGGTGGAGAAGCGCCTGTCCGACAAGGTCTCGATGTGCAACTACTGGGCCAACCGCCTGGTGTGCGAGGCGGCTGATCGCGCCATGCAGGTGCACGGCGGCCTGGGCTATTCACGCCACAAGCCGTTTGAGCACATCTACCGCCACCACCGCCGCTACCGCATCACCGAGGGCTCAGAAGAGATTCAGATGCGCAAGGTGGCGGGGCATTTGTTTGGCTATATGGGGGCGGGCAAGCACTGAGCGCGCGTCGCCTGCGCCAGACGCTTAGGCTGCGCAGGCTGCGGCTCGGCGGCTTGGGGTTGCCACCACAGGGCAGCGCCTCAGGCCTTGTTGCGCCGCGCCACCCAAAACACCGTGCCCTGCTCGCCATAGCGCTCGGCGTGCAGCACATCGCGATCGAGCTCGAAGCGGTCACCGGGCTGCAGGTGCTTGGTCTCGTCGCCGCAGCTCAGCCACATCTCGCCCTGCACCACCAGCGCCTTCAAGGCAAAGCTGTGGGTGTGGGTGTCGATCACCGTGTTGGCGGCCCAGCGCCGCTCCAGCACTTCATCGGCGCCTTGGGCGCGGGCCTGGGTCTCGAATTCGGCAAAGGTGGTCATACGGTTCTCCTGGGTCAGGTCGGTGGGACAGTGGGTGGGGCCTACCAGCGATCTGGCAGGCGGCGTGCGGTGTGAAATACGCGGATGACCTCGATGGTCTCGCCGCGCACCCGATAGGGCACGAGGTAGCGCGTCTTGGGAACGACAAGTTCACGGGTGCCTGGGATGCGGCCCGGCCTTCCCATCGCCGGCAAATGGGTCAAGGCCTGCACCGCGTTGAGCACCCGCTCAACCACCAGGCGCGCTGCGGCGGGGTCATCGGCGGCGATGTAGGCAGCTTCTTCGTCGAGGTTGCGCAGCGCCTGGCGCAAGCACCTAAGCTGCATTCACTTTCCACTTCTTTGCCAGGGCCGCGACTTGCCGGTCGCTGGCGAAGTCGCCGCCATCGGCTTCCTTCAACCCGGCTTCGATCTCGGCAATCTGCCACTCGTTGATTTCAACAAAGGCGCGAATGGCTTCGGCCGCCAGGTAGGACTTGGTGCGCTGGGTCGATTCGGCCAGAACCGAAAGGCGGTCTCTGACGCCATCGTCCAGCCGGATGGTCATGGTCGTGGACATGGTGTGCTGCTCCTGTGTTGGCTTGTGTACATGTTACCGCGCGCTACCAATGCTCAGCGCCCACCCGACACATCAATGATGGCGCCGTGCACATACGAGGCCGCATCGGAGGCCAGCCACAGGGCCGTTTGCGCCACCTCGTCGGCGCGGCCGCTGCGGCCCAGGGGCACGGCGGTCTTGGCCATGGGCTCGATTTTTTCCATGCCGCCGTGCAGGTTTTGCATGTCGGTGGCGATCAGGCCGGGGCGCAGGCAGTTGACGCGGATGCCTTCCTTGCCCACTTCCTTGGCCAGGGCGATGGTGAAGGAATCGATGGCGCCCTTCGAGCCGGCGTAGGCCGTGGCGCCGCCCAGGCCGCCCAGCTTGGCGGCCATGGAGCCCAGGTTGAGGATCACGCCGCCGCCGCCGCCATGCGCCGTGGACATGCGGCGCACCGCCTCGCCGGCGCAGTAATAACTGCTGAAGACGTTGGCCTGGTACATCGCCAGCAGGGCCTCGGGCCGCAGCTCATCGACGCGAAAATTGGCCAGAACGCCGGCGTTGTTGATGAGCACATCGAGCCGGCCGAAGGCTTCATCAAGCTGCCTGAACAGGCGCTGCACCTGATCCCACTGGCCGACATCGGCCTGCAGCGCCACGGCCTGGCCGCCGGCGGCGCGAATGTCATCGACCACGGCCTGCGCGGACGCTGCGTTTTGGTGATAGTTGACGCCCACCCGGTAGCCGGCGCGGCCGGCGGCGCGCGCCGTGGCCGCGCCGATGCCGCGGCTGGCGCCGGTGATGAGCATGACTTTGGTTGTGGCGGGGCTGATGCTGGTCGTGGTGCCGGCAGTGGTGCCGGCAGTGGTGCCGGTCGCACTGGCGGCTGAACCCGCCGCGGCCAAGTCGGTGGAGGTGTTGGGCATTGCGGCGGTCATTTCGGTTGAATGTTAGCGTCCTTGGCCAGGCGCTGCCACTTGATGACCTCGGCCGCAAGAAACGCCTTGAGCCGCTCGGGCGTCATCACCATGGGTGAGGTGCCGATGTTGGCCAGCTTGTCTTTCACTTCCGCGCTGGCCAGCACCTTGCCTATTGCCGCGTTGAGCCTGTCCACCACCGGTTTGGGCATGTGGGCCGGGCCGAGCACGGCAAACCAGGCGGTGATGTCGATGCCCGGAAGGCTCTCGGCCAGGGCCGGCCAATCGGGCACCAGCGGGTTGCGCACGGGCGCGGTCACGGCCAGGGCGCGCATCTGCCCGCCCTTGGTTTGCGCCATCGAGTTGCCCAGATCGGCGAAGGTGAAATCCAGGCTGCCGCCGAGCACATCGTTCACCGCCAGCGGGATGCCCTTGTAGGGCACGAGCAGGGCGTCCAGGCCGGCCATCTTGTTGAGCATGGCGATGCTGATCTGCGCGCTAGATGAGCCGTGGCCGGCCGACACCTTGCCTGGCCGCTGCTTGACGTGGGCGATGAAGTCCTTCAAATCCTTGGCCGGGTGCGAGGCCTTGACCAAGAGCGCCAGCGCGGTCTCGCCAACCGCCGCCACCGGCGTCAAATCCTTCAGCGGGTCGTAGGGCATGCTCTTCAGCAGCGCGACATTCGAGGCCGCGGCCGAGTTCGACGCAAACAGCAGGGTGTGGCCGTCGGGCGCGGCGCGCACCACCTCCATCGCGCCGATCGAGCCGCCCGCGCCGGGCTTGTTGTCGATGACGAAGGCCTGGCCCAGGGCCTGCTGCAGCTGCGCCCCGATCAGCCGCGCCGCCGAATCGGTGGCCGATCCGGGCGGGAAGGGCACGACCAGGCGCACCGGGCGGTCGGCGGCGGTTTGGGCGGCGGCCCAGGTGCTGGCCAGGGCCAGCGCCAGGGTGAGCAGTTGGTGGCGTATGGAGATCATGGGGGGGTACCTGATGGAGGAGTGGCTGCGAGTGCTTGCCGGATGCCACGAAAGCCGCTAACGCGCGATGTCCACGTCCAAGGCCAGCAGATGAAAGGACAGCGATTTGCCGTGCATGTCGAGATTGAGCGAATCGTTGACGCCACCGTCCAGCACATCATCAATGACGAAATTCATGGCGCCCAGCCTGGGCAGCAGGTAGCGCTGCACCTGGCTGGGCTGGCGCGACGCAAAGTGTTCGGCCACGCGTTCGCAGGTGACTTCGCGCACCAGGTCCGGGTAGTGCCGCGCCTCATAGGCGATCAGGCTGATGTTGACGCGGTTGCCTTTGTCGCCGGTGCGGGCGTGGGCGATGTCGTAGAGCAGGGTCATGGTGGGTCGTTGGACAAGCGCGTTCGGCTGCGGTGATCAATCGATGAAGTTGAAGCGCGCCGGCACGGCCTCGCGCGGCAACAAACAGGAGCGCATGGCCAGGCGTTGGCGTTTGGTCACGCGCACGCCGCCGCCGCCGGCCGGCCCGCCCGTCCACAGGGCGGTGAGTTCGCGCAGCAGCCGCTCGATGGTGGCGGCATCCTGGTGCTTGCCGGCGACGCGCAGTCGGATGTCTTGCAGGCCCGGGCTTTGAAGCCCACCGGCGCCGGTGCTGTCCAGCAGCCGGCCAGCGTCATCGCCCAGGATGCTGGTCAGGCCGATCAGATCAAAACGCAGCGCCATGTCGCTGCCGCAGCGCTTGCCCATCACCGCCATGGCGGCGCGGGCGCGGGCCTCGGCGTTGGGCCCGGCGTAGGAAATTTCGCCCTCGCCGAACCAGCCGCCATCGAAGAAGACATTGGCCTTGAGCGTGGCCGTGCGCGGGTGGCCGATGACGCCGGCCAGACGCACGCGGTCGGCGCCCACCTGGGTGACCGTGGCCTGCGAAAAATCCGCCACCACATCGGGCGTGAAGTAGGCCGCCGGGTCGTGGATTTCGTAGAGCAGTTGCTCCTTCACTGTGCGCTCATCGACCAGGCCGCCGGTGTCCTCGGCCTTGCTGATGTTGCAACTGCCATCGGCGGCGATCTCGGCGATGGGAAATCCGACATCGTCCAGCCCCGGCACATCCTTCTTGCCTGGATCGGCAAAGTAGCCACCAGTGACCTGCGCGCCGCACTCCAGCAGGTGGCCGGCCATGGTGGCGCCGGCCAGGGCGTTCCAGTCGTCGCGCTGCCAGCCGAAGTGGGCGATGGCCGGGCCCAGGGTGAGCGAAGGGTCGGCCACGCGGCCGGTGACGACGATCTGTGCGCTGGCCTGTATGGCCGCGGCGATTTCGAAGGCGCCCTGGTAGACATTGGCGCAGACGAAGCGGGCTTCGTCGAAGTCATCGGCGGCATCGGCGCTCGCGCCGCTGCCAGCGGCCGGGCCAGACGCACCCCTGCCGCGCCCGCCGTCGGCGGCCGTGGCTGTTGCATGCTTGCCGCGCCCGCCGTCGGCGGCCGTGGCTGTCGCATGCCTGCCGCGCCCGCCCTCAGGCAAGCTGTCGTGCAGATGGCGGCGCAGCAGCGGGCGGTGCTCAGCGGCGGACAGGTCATCGCCAGAGACCACCGCCACGCGCGGCCTGGGCAGGCCTAACTCAGCGGCCAAGCCGACGATGCGCCTGGCCGCACCCAAGGGGTTGGCCGCGCCAAAGTTGCCGACGATGGTGATGCCGTGGCGCAGGCAATCGGCCAGGATGGGGCGCAGCGCCAGATCGAGCAGAGGCTCGAAGCCGGCCTCGGGGTTGGCGCGGCGCGCCAGTTGCGCCGTGGCCAGAGTGCGCTCGGCGAGGGTCTCGAAGATCAAGGCCGAGGCCCCGCCGCGCGCCACCAGCGTGCGCACCACGGGTGCGGCGGCGTCGGTGCGGTCGCCCGAGAATCCGGCGCCGCAACCGATGTGGATCGTCGGCTTCACTGTTGAGTTAGGCATGGCGGCGCGGCGGATGACGTTTCGAGGTCGAACGGCACTCAATCACCCGTGACCTGCGCGGCCTTGATCAGGGTGGCCCAGCGCTCCAGATCGAGCTTGAGCCAGTTGCGGTACTCGACCGGTGTGGAGCCCACCACCACGGCGCCCAGGCCGCGCAGGCGCTCCAGCGTAGCGGGTTTGTTCAGCGAGGCGCGGATGGCGGCGCTGAGCTTGTCCACCACGGCGGCGGGCGTGCCGGCGGGGGCGAGAAAACCCACAGGCCCGACATAGTCCTCAAAGCCCGGAAACCCGGCCTCGGCCATGGTCGGCACAGCGGGGAAATCGGCATGCCGTTTGGCCGTGGTGATGCCGATCACCTTCACCTGCTTTTGCGCCACGCGTTCGGCCACGCCGATCATCGGGTAGAAGATCAAATCGACGCGGCCGGCCATCACCTCGGTCAGCGCCGGGCCATTGCCCTTGAAGGGGATGTGGTTCATCTTGATGCCGGCGCGCTGCTCCAGCAGGGCCGCGGCCAGGTGCGCCGAGCCGCCGTTGCCGGCCGAGCCATAGGTGACCACTCCCGGCGCGGCCTTGGCCGCCTTGATGACATCGGCCAGCGTTTCATAACGCGAATTCGCAGCGAGCACCACCACCTGCGGCAACACCACGCCCAGGCTCACCGGGGCGAAATCCTTGGCCGGGTCGTACTTCACCTTGCCGGCGCCGAGGATGGCGTTAACGTTGTGCGACAGGGTGTTGACGATCAGGGTGTGGCCATCGGCGGTGGCACGGGCCACGTCCTCGGTGGCGATGTTGCCGTTGGCGCCGGCCTTGTTCTCGACCAGCACCGTCTGGCCCAGGGTGGCCTGCAGGTCCTGCGCCACCAGGCGGGCGATGACATCGGTGGGGCCGCCGGGGGCATAGCCGACCACCAACTTGACCGGGCGGGTGGGGAAGTCTTGGGCCAGGGCCTGAAGTGGCGCCAGGCCAAGGCTGAGGATCGCGGCGCAGGCGGTGGCCGCGGCAAGGGCAGTGGCGAGGGTCCGGCGGCCGGTCGTGATACTCATGGGCGTGTCCTGGGATGAAGTGAAGTGCGGCCGAATCAGGCCGCGATGCTGTGCTGAAGTATGCCGACGCCCGAGACCTCCAGCCGGAGGTGGTCCCCCGGCTGCAGCCACAGCGGCGGCGTGCGAAAGGCGCCTATGCCCGCAGGCGTGCCGGTGGCCAGCACGTCGCCGGGCTCCAGCGTCATGAAGCCGCTCACATATTCAATCAGGTGAGCGACCGTGAACAGCATGTCAGCGGTGTGGCCGTGCTGCATTTCCACACCGTTGACATGGCAGCTCAAGGCCAGCGCCTGCGGGTTGGCAATTTCATCGCGCGTCACCAGGCAAGGCCCCATGGGGCAAAAGCCGTCCATGCTCTTGGCGAAGGTGGTCTGCGCGGGTGAGACATCGAATTGAAACTCACGTGCGCTGACATCGTTCAGTACGGTGTAGCCGGCGACATAGCGCAAGGCCTGCTCACGCGGCACGCGCTGCGCGAAGGCGCCCATGACCACCGCCAGCTCCACTTCGAAATCGAGCTTGCTCACCCCGGCCGGCCGCAGCACCTGCGCGTGAGGCCCGACCACGCTGGAGGGCAGCTTGGCGATGATGCGCGGCTTCTCGAAAGGGGCCACGCCGGTTTCCTTGGCGTGATCGGCGTAGTTGCGGCCGACGGCGACGATCTTGCCTGGGCGCGGCACCGGGGCCAGCAGTTGCACATCGGCCAGGGCATGGTGCGCGGCACGCTGAAGCTGTTTGCGCAGCAGCACTTCGGCCAGCCGCGACATGGCAGGTTCACCGGCCTGCAGCAGGCGCAGCATGCCGCCATTGGCGGGCCGCAGGCCGTGCTGGTCCAGCCGCTGCGCCACGGCCTCGGGCACGGCCAGCGCGCAGACCTCATCGTCGAGGTCAATCACCTGGTCATCGAGGATGGCGCCCACGCGCGGGCCATTGCTGCCGGGCCGGTAGGTGACGAGCTTCATGTGATCTCAAAGAAGCGTGTGGCCGCCACCTGGCAGCGCTTGATCAGGCGGCGCTCATGCGGCGCGTAATCGGCCACGGCGTTGTGGATGGTGCCCATGTTGTCCCACATCAACACGCTGCGCGGCGCCCAGCGAAAGGCGTAGCGAAAGCGCTCTTGCAACTGGTGCGTAAACAGCCACTGCAGCAGTGCATCGCTCTCGGCCTGGGGCAGTCCGTTGATGCGCATGGCGTAGCCGGGGTTGCAGTACAGCACTGGGCGCTGGGTGATCGGGTGGGTGAGGAAAATCGGGTGCGAGACGGGTGGCCGGGCGCGGCGCTGCGCATCGGTCAAGGGCGGGCGGCTGCTGCCGCGCTCGCGCCGCATCCAATCCCAGAACTTCTCGAAGTCATGCTCCACAGTCTTGCCGGCGAGCTGCGTTTTCAGCTCGCTGGGCAATTCGTCGTAGGCCGCATGCATGTTGCAAAACTCGGTGTTGCCCAGCGGCTGGCCATCGCGCTGCGGGATCTCGATGCCGTACAGGATGTTGGTGAAGGCAATCGTCTTGCTGTAGGACATGTCGGTGTGCCAGCCCTGGCCAGCGTCGGCAAGACCTATGGGCTTGCCGTCTTCGACGATGTTGGACAGCGTCATCACCTCGGGCAGGCCGGGCTCCTGATGGCTGGCCGCGACATTGATCTCCAGCTCACCGAAGTGGGCGCTGAAGTCGCGCAACTGGCGCGGTGTGAGGCTTTGATCGGGAAACTCCAGCACGCCGTGCTGGCCGAGTGCTGTGATGAGGCTGTCGCGCGTGGCTGCACTCAGTGGCAGCGACAGATCGAAGCCGGTGATGCGGGCGCCCAGGGTGGCGCCGGTGGGGGTGAGGTTCATGCGGGAGAAGGCTGATGGCCGGTGGTTCGGCAGCTGGGGCGGCCGACGGGCTGGCCGGTGATGTGGCAGCCGCGATGCTAGGTCGAGCCCGCGCTGATCGGCCTGGCCGAGAGCAGCAATTCATAATTTCCATTCTGGAAACTCTGGCCTGTGGCCAGCCCGCCTACATTGCCTGCACTGCCGGCCTTGGCGCTGCAACACCCACCCCACCGTCAGCCCGCACCCACCATGGACCGCCTGCGCTGCCTTGAAGTTTTTGCCGAAGTCGCCCGTGGCGGCAGCTTTGCCGCGGCGGCGCAGCGCCTTGCCATTTCGCGTTCGGCCGTCACCAAGCAAGTCGCCTGGCTGGAGAAGACACTGGGCGCGCAACTGCTGGCCCGCACCACCAAGGCCGTGGGCCTGACCGATGCTGGCCGGCGCCTGCTGGAGCAGGGCGCACCGCTGCTCGAACGCTTTGATGAGATCGCCAGCGATGTGCGCGACTCCATCGCCACGCCGCGCGGCACCCTGCGCATAGGCACGCCGCCGTCCTTCGGCGTGCACCACCTCCTGCCCCTGGTGCTGCAGTTCAGCCGGGCCCACCCCGACATCGACATCGCGCTGGAAACCGACGATGGCCGAGCCAGCCTGGTGGCCGAGCGGCTGGATTTGTCACTGCGCATCGCCCCGGCGCTGGACGACGCCAGCTTCATCGCGCAGTCGCTGCTCAAGGTGCCGCAGGTGCTGGTGGCTTCACCGGCCTATTTGAAGCGCGCCGGCCGGCCCAAGCGGGTGGCCGATCTGGCGCAGCACGCCTGCTTGGTGCACATGCTCAAGTCGCCTACGGCGTATTGGCACTTCACTGAGGCCGGCCAGCCGGTGGCGCTGCGCGTGCGCGGCGCCCTGCGCTCCAACCTGGGCGAGGCCTTGAAGCACGCCGCCCTGCAGGGCCATGGCCTGGCCATTCACCCCACCTACATGGTGGCCGACGACCTGGCGACCGGCCGCCTGGTGAAGGTTTTGCCAAAGTCCCCGCCCACCGGCCTGGACATTTATGTGATTTATCCGGCGCGGCACAACCTGCCGCGGCGGGTGCGGGCGTTTCTGGATTTCTTGCAGGATTGGGCAAGAGACACACCCGATTGGGCGCTGCCAGTGGGGCAGTCTGTGGGGCAGCCTGTGCGGCAACCTGTAGCCCAGCCTGCACTGCCGGCGCGACCACGCAAGGCCAGTTCCAAATCCCATGCCTAACCCAGTTGACCAGGCGACATCGATCGCCGATCTGCGCGAGCTGGCGCGCCGTCGCCTGCCGCGCGCCGTGTTCGACTTCATCGATGGCGGCGCCGAGGACGAAATCACCCTGCGCGACAACCGCGCCGCCTTTGAGCGCCAGCGTCTGCTGCCGCGGGTGCTGGTCGATGTGGCCCAGGTGGACACCCATGCCGATCTCTTCGGCACGGCGGCGGCACTGCCAATGGCCATCGCGCCCACTGGCGCCGCGGGCTATGCCTGGCCCGGCGCCGATGTCTGCATCGCCCGCGCTGCGGCGAAGGCGGGCGTGCCCTATACGCTGTCGTCATCGGCCACCGCCTCCATCGAGCGCATCGCCAAGGAAGCACCCGGCCGGCACTGGTTTCAGGCCTATGTGCTGAGCGATCAGGATTTTTTCCACCGCCTGATCGATCGCGCCCACGCCGCTGACTATGAGGCGCTGATGATCACCGTGGATTTGCCCGTGGGCGGCAAACGCGAACGCGATGCGCGCAACCATTTCAGCCTGCCCTTCAAGTTCACGCCGCGCAACCTGCTTGATTTCGCCCTGCACCCGCGCTGGGCCGCGCGCCTGTTGCGGCACGGCCTGCCGGTGATGGAGAACCTCATCGGCCTGCTGCGCGGGCCGGTCACCGGCACGGCCGCGGCCTCCAAGGTGGCGGCGTTTGTCGGCCGTGGCTACGACATGGGCTTTGATTGGGACACGCTGCAGCGCGTGCGCGATCGCTGGCCGCGCCGTTTGATCGTTAAAGGCGTGGCGCATCCGGACGATGCCGCGCGCCTGGTGGCCCTGGGCGTGGATGCCCTGGTCGTTTCCAACCACGGCGGTCGCCAGCTCGATGGCGGTGCCGCCACACTCGATCTGCTGCCGGGCATCAATGCGGCTGTGGCCGGCCGCATCCCCGTGTTGATCGACGGCGGCGTGCGCCGCGGCAGCGATCTCATCAAGGCCCGCGCCTTGGGCGCGCAGGCCGTGCTCATCGGCCGGGCCACGCTGTTCGGTGCTGCCGCGGCCGGCCAGGCGGGCGCCGACGCGGCGCTGACCATCCTGCGCGATGAGCTGCAACGCGGCCTGCGCTTGTGTGGCGTGCCACGGTTTGCGGATGTGGGGCCACAGTGCCTGTGGGCGCCGGCCCGGCCACCCTGGCGATCCAGCGCATGATCAACCTGCATAGCGCGCAGAGCTGGCAGTGCCTCCAGCGCCGACCCCACCCGCTCACCACCCTGTTTTCGATTCACCACCCACCGGAGTCCCCATGCATATCGTCAATTTAAGCCTCATGGCCCTGGGCATCGCCCTGCTCGGCGCCTGCGCCACATCGCCCGGCATGGGCGAGGCGGGCCGCGCCAGCCTCAGCGCCACAGCCGGCATGGCGCCGGAGCGGCTGGCACGCATCGCGCCGGCCATGGCCGCCGAAGTGGCCAAGGGCACTTTCCCGGGCGCCGTCACGCTGGTGGCGCGCCACGGCCGCGTGCTGCACTTCGATGCCACTGGATTTGCCGACGCTGGCAAGACCCGGCCCTTGGCCAAGGACGCGATCTTCCGCCTGGCGTCGATGACCAAACCCATCGTCACCGTGGCCGGGATGATGCTGGTCGAGCAGGGTGCGATGAAGTTGAACGACCCGATTGCCCAATGGCTGCCCGAGCTCAAGGATGTGAAGGTCGAGACCGCTGCCGGCGATGTGGCGCCTAACCGCCCTGTGCAGGTGCACGATCTGATGCGCCACACCGCCGGCCTGGTGTACGGCGGCGCCGCGCGTTCGCCGCGCATCAAGAAGATGTACGAGGACCTGAACATCGAGTCGCGCGAAATCGACATCAGCAGTGCCGAGATGCTCAAGCGCCTGGGCACCATCCCCTTGGCGAATCAGCCCGGCACGGTGTGGGAATACTCCATCGCCACCGATGTGCTGGGCCTGCTGCTGGAGCGTGTCACGGGCAAGAGCCTGGATGTCGTGCTCAACGAGCTGCTGCTGGGCCCACTGGGCATGAAGGACACCAGCTGGTGGGTCGGCGCTGACAAGCAAGGCCGGGTCGCCGAGACGCTGGACAGCGATGCCCAAAAGGTCACCATGCTCAAGGCCTATCGGCAGTTTTCCAACCCCGTGGGCAAGAGCTACTTGAAGGGCGGCGCAGGCCTGATGGGCACCGCCGACGATTACCTGAAGTTTGCGCAGATGGTGGTCAATGGCGGTGTGTTTGAAGGCCGACGCTACCTGTCGAAGAAGACGGTGGAGTTCATGCTCTCTGACCACATCGTCGGCATGGGCGGCACGACCCTGGCGACCACCGGCCCTGGCTACGGCTTTGGCCTGGGCTTTGGCGTGCGCCTGCACGACGGCGTGGCCTGGGTGCCGGGCAGCAAGGGCGATGCCATGTGGGCCGGCGCCTGGGGCACGAGCTTCTGGATAGACCCGAAAGAAGGCCTGGTCGGCATCTTGATGGCGCAATCGCCCAGCAACCGCATCCACACCCGCATGCTGTTCAAGAACCTGGTGTACGGGGCGATGGTGGAATAGGGCGGTGCAGCAGGCACGGCGGCAAGGCTGCAAGACCCCGATGGAGAACCCGTGACGCTTGAAGACATGCTTCGCCTGGCGGAGCTGACCCAATTCATCACCACCGAGGCGCGGCTGCAGGACGAGCACCGCTATGACGAATGGGAGGCGCTGTGGGCCGACGACGGCGTCTATTGGGTGCCCGCCAATGGCGACGACATCGACCCCGAGCAACAGATGTCCATCATCTACGACAACCGCTCGCGCATTGCCCTGCGCATCAAGCAATTCCACACCGGCAAGCGCCATTCGCAATCGCCGCCCTCACGCCTGCGCCGGGTCGTTTCCAATGTGGAAATCACCGGCGAAGACGGCGACTGCCTGATCGTCTGCGCCAACGCCCTGGTCTTCGAATCCCAGACCCGCGGCGACACCGTCTGGGCCAGCCGCAACGAATACCGCCTGCGCCGCATCCAAGGCCAATGGCGCATGGCCCGCAAAAAGGTGGCACTCACCAACAACCACAAGGCGCTGTACACCTTGTCCTTCCTGATCTGAAGGATGGGGTCAGGTCTTTACTTTTAAGTTTTAAGCATGGGACGACATGTATTTGAACTTAATATTAAAGACCTGACCCCAGCATTCCCGCCGCCTGCGCATCCCGCCAGGCGGAATCACCCGCAAAGCGATCCCTTATGACATCGATGTTTCGCAGCTTCGCCTGGGTCCTGGCCCTGGCCTTCGCCGCGCCGCTGGCGCATGCCCAGTTTCCCAACCGACCGGTACGCATCGTGGTGCAGTTTCCGCCCGGGGGTGCCACGGATGCGGCTGCGCGCATTCTGGGCCAGGCCTTGACGCTTTCGATGGGCCAGCCGGTGGTGGTGGACAACCGGCCAGGCGCCGATGGCGCCATTGCCGCGGAGCACGTGGCCAAGGCCGCACCCGATGGTTACACGCTGTTCATGGCCTCCAACACGCCCATGATGCAGGTGCCTTTGCTGCGCAAGAACCCGCCCTACGACCCCGTCACCGACTTCACCGCCATCGCTGACATCGGCCGCTACATGTTCGTGCTGGTCGTCAACCCCGAGCTGCCAGTCAAGAGCCTGGCCGAGCTCACGGCCTATGCGCGCGCCAACCCCGGCAAGCTCAATTTCGGCAGCTACAGCAGCGTCGGGCAGTTGATGTTTGCGCAGATGCGCGCCACGACGCGCACCGACATGACGCTTATCCCCTACAAGGGCGAGGCCCCGACCATCATCGATGTGCTGGCTGGCCGCGTGCACTTCACCTTTGCCACGCCGGCCTCGACCCTGGCGCACATCAAGGATGGCAAGCTGCGGCCGCTGGCCGTCCTGTTGCCGGCGCGCAGCGGCCTGTTGCCCGATGTGCCCACCACGGTGGAAGCCGGCATGGCGCCCTTCAGCGTGGCCACCTTTGTGTCGCTGTTCGGGCCGCCACGCATGCCCGCCGATGTGGTGGCGCGGCTGAACAAGGAGTTCAACGCCGTGATGCAGCAACCCGGCATGCGCGAGCAGATCGAACGCCAGGGCGTGCTGCTCAGTGCCTCCTCACCCGATGAGCTGAGCCGCTTCATCGCCCAGCAGCTCGATGCCTGGAGCAAGGCGTTTCGCGATGCGGGCATGAAGCCGGAATAGTGTTTCGGCTAACACCAAAGAAGAACACGCAAGCATTTGCCCGATTCGCGCTGGCGCGCTGCGATTCGGCTGCTACCCCCTCATCCACTGGCTGAGCACCGCACCATGATTGACTCACCGTCCCTTGCGAACCACCGCGTCGCCGTCGTCACCGGTGGTGCCATGGGCATAGGCGCCGAGGTCTGTGCCCGGCTGTGCGCCGCCGGGCACAAGGTCTGGGTGGCCGACCGCGACACCGCCGCCGCCGAGGCCACCGCGCAGCAGTTGCGCAAGCTGGGCGCTGATGCCACGGCCCTGGCCCTGGACGTGGCCGATCCGGCGTCGGTGGCGCTGGCCTTCGCGCAGGTGGATGCGGCGCATGGCCGCTGCGACGTACTGGTCAATTGCGCCGGCATCGCCAAGGTCTTCCCCTTCCTTGAATTTCCGCTGGACAACTTCATCGCCACGATGAATGTCAATGTCACCGGCACCTTGCTCTGTGCCCAGCACGCGGCGCGCTTGATGCTGCGCCAGCGCTGGGGTCGCATCGTCAACATCGCCTCGGTGGCCGGCATGCGCGCCGTGGGCAGCGGGCGCACGGCCTATGGCACCTCCAAGGGCGCGGTGATTGCGCTGACCCGCCAGATGGCCGTCGAATTGGCCGAGTACGGCATCACCGCCAATGCCGTGGCGCCGGGCCCGGTGGACACACCAATGACGCGCGCCTTGCACACCGAGCAGTTCCGCCATGAATACTCGCGCGCCATCCCGATGAACCGTTATGGCAGCACCGGTGAGGTCGCTGCCGCCGTGCTTTATCTGGTGTCCGAAGAGGCTGCCTACACCTCCGGCGTGGTGCTGCCGGTGGACGGTGGCTTTCTCGCCTCGGGCGCACGCGGAATTTGAGGCTCACCATGACCCCCATCGAATCCCGCCACATCGAAACCAAAGGCCTGCGCCAGCACTGCCTGCGTGCCGGCGCGGGCGCGCCGCTGCTACTGCTGCATGGCTGGCCCGAGTGGTCGCATGCCTGGCGGCCGGTGATGTCGCGCCTGGCCCATCGCTTCCAACTCACCGCGCCGGACTTTCGTGGTTTTGGCGATTCGACCAAGACCGCCCTGCAGCCCTCGTTCGACGCCACGCCCGAACAGCTTGCCGACGACACCCTGGCCCTGGCCGATGCGCTGGGCCTGCAGCGCTTTGGCCTGGTCGCGCACGACGTGGGCTCCTTCGTGGCCCAGGTGATCGCGCGGCGCGCGCCCGAACGCGTCAGCGGCCTGTTTTTCTTCAACTGCGCCTACCCGGGCATCGGTGCGCGCTGGGTCGAGCCAGGCCACCTGCTGGAGACCTGGTACCAGTTCTTCCACCAGCAGCCCTGGGCGGCCGAGCTGGTGGGCTCGTCGCGCCAGGCCTGCCGCATCTACCTGCGCAATTTCTTGAGCCACTGGTCGCACCAACAGAGCTGGATCGACGCCGAGCTGGAGACCTGGGTCGACAACTTCATGCAGCCCGGCAACCTGCAAGGCGGCTTCAACTGGTACCGCAGCATCCACGCCGCGCGCATGGCCATGATCGAGGGCCGCAGCCCACCGCCGCCGCCCATCACCACGCCGACCCGCGTGCTGTGGGGCGCGCACGACCCGGTGCTGAAGGCCGCCTGGGTGGATCGCCTGCCTGAGTTTTTTGCCGATCTGCAGCTGGATGTGCAGCCACAGGCCGGGCACTTTGTGCACCTGGAGCAGCCCGATCGCGCCAGCGATGAAATTGCCAGGTTCTTTGCCGGCTCCTAGCGCCCGCCACAACTCCCCCA
This sequence comes from Ideonella sp., assembly GCA_043720415.1. Classification (GTDB taxonomy): domain Bacteria; phylum Pseudomonadota; class Gammaproteobacteria; order Burkholderiales; family Burkholderiaceae_C; genus Pseudaquabacterium. The sequence continues at coordinate 32,470 of JAYSSS010000133.1, read as the reverse complement.
AGCCTTCCCCTCACCCCACGCGCCCCAAGGCCCGCAGCACCTTCTCCGGCGTGATGGGCTGCGAGCTGACCCGCACCTTGAAGGGCATCAGGGCATCGTTGATGGCATTCATCACCGCCGCCGGCGCGCCGGCGGTGCCGGCCTCACCGGCGCCTTTGGCGCCGAGCAGCGAGCTGCGCGTGGGGGTTTGCACATGGGCCACGACGATGTCGGGCATTTCGGCGGCCATGGGCACCAGGTAGTCGGCCATGCTGCCGTTGGTCAGCGAGCCGGCGTCGTCGTACAGGCACTCTTCGAACAGCGCGCCGCCTATGCCTTGCACGATGGCGCCGCGCATTTGCTCGTCCACCAGCATGGGGTTGATGACGCGGCCGCAATCCTCGATCGCCCAATGCTTGAGCAGCTTGACGAAGCCGGTGTCGGTGTCGACCTCGACGTAAGAGACTTGCACGCCGTTGGTGAAGATGAAGGGGTAGTCGCGCTGTGCGTAGTGGCGCGTCACCATGAGCTCGGGCGTGTGGTCCTTGGGCAGGGTGTCGCTGCGAAAGTAGGCGATGCGGCCGAGCTCGGCCAGGGGCAGCAGGATGTCGTGGCTGAGCGCATCGACGACATTGCCGCGGCGCAGCGCCAGGCCCTGGGTGCTGTCACGCTTCAAGATCACCGCGGCTGTATTCAAGATGTTGGCTTTGAGCGCCAGGCCGGCCTGCAACACCGCCTCGCCGCCCACGCCGGCGCCGCGCGACGCCCAGGTGCCGCCGCCATAGGGCGTGGCGTCGGTGTCGCTGGTGACGACGCGCACCTGGGCGATGTCCACGCCCACGGCATCGGCGGCGATCTGCGCAAAGATGGCCTCGGTGCCCTGGCCTTGTTCGCCCACGCTGGACATCACGGTGATGGCGCCGCTGGGCTCCATGCGCAGGGTGGCGCCGTCTTGCGAGGCGATGCGCGCGCCGCCCACGCCGTAGAAGGCGGCGCTGGGGTTGGTGAGCTCGATGACCACGGCGATGCCGATGCCGCGGTAGACGCCCTTGGCGCGCAGCACGGCCTGCTCGGCGCGCAGCGCGTCGTAATCGCACAGGGCGCGCGCCTGGGCCAGGCAGGCCTCGTGCGACAGCACTTCAAAGCGGATGCCGGACGCGCCGTTTGTCGGGTAGGCATCGTCGCTGATCACATTGTTCTGCCGCAGCGCCAGCGGGTCCTGGCCCAGCTTGGCGGCCAGGCCATCGACCAGGGCCTCGGTCACCGCGCAGGCAATCGGGTGGCCCACGCCGCGGTATTGGCAGGTGGGCGTCTTGTTCTGGAAGACGACATTCAGCGCCGCGCGGTAGTGGCCATGGCGGTAGGGCCCGCCGGTGAGGTTGACGACCTGATTGCCTTCGATGCCGCTGGTGCGCGGGAAGACGGAGTAGGGCCCGATGCCGGTGAGATCGTCGATCTCAAAGGCCAGGATGTCGCCGGCGCGGTTGGCCGCGATGCGCGCCTTCACCCGGTGCTCGCGGGCATGGATGTCGGAGACAAAACTCTCCAGCCGATCGGCCACAAATTTGATGGGCCGGCCCAGCAGCAGGCTGATGGCCACGGTGGCAAAGTCATCCGGATAGGCGTGCACCTTGATGCCGAAGCTGCCGCCAACATCACGGCAGAGCACGCGCACCTGTTCTTCGCGCAAATCAAACTGCCGGCAGTACAGGTCCTGCATCATGTGTGGCGCCTGGAATGAATGCGTCACCGTCAGGCGCTGGTCGCCTGGGTTCCAGTCGGCAATCTGGCAGCGCGGCTCCAGCGTCACGCCGGTGTGGCGGCCGAAGATGTAGGTCTCTTCAAAAACGACGTTGCCGGCGTCGTTGAAGGCGGCGTCCACCTGGCCGACATCCAGCGTCCGCTTGAAACACAAGTTATCCCCGAGTTCGGGGTGGATCACGGTGGTGCTGGCGTCGAGCGCGGTTTCGGTGTCGAGCACCGCCGGCAGCTCTTGCCAGGCCACGTCGATGAGCTGAAGCGCATCCTCAGCCTGGGCGCGGGTTTCGGCCACCACGGCCACCACCGGCTCGCCCTGCCAGCAGGCACGGTCCAGGGCCAGCGGGTACTGCGGCGCGCTCTTGATGCCGGCCAGGTGGGCCAGCGTGGCCACCCAGGGCTTGCAGACTTTGGCCAGGTCGTGGCCGTTGTAGATGGCGGCCACGCCGGGCATCTTCAGTGCGGCGGCCGCATCGATGGCGCTGATGCGCATGTGCGCCACCGGCGAGCGCCAGTAGACGACATGCAGCATGCGCGGCAGCGTGATGTCGTCAACATACTGGCCGCGGCCCTGCACCAGGCGCTGGGCGCCCTGGCGTGGGATGGAGACGCCGATGTGGCGCGGGTCGTCGGTGACAGGCGCCAGGGCGTCGCCCGGGGCGTGCACGGCGGGCTGGTCGAGCCGGGGCAGGTCGCGCGGGTGGTTCATGCGGCCACCCCGCTGCGGGCTTGGCTGGCGCGCTGCTGCGCCAGCACATCGCACACCGCATCGACGATGGCGTGGTAGCCGGTGCAGCGGCAGTAGTTGCCGCTGATGCCGATGCGCACGGCGTCGCGGTCGGCCTCGGGCTGGTTCTCAACGATGTCCAGCGCCGCCATCAGCATGCCGGGTGTGCAGTAACCGCATTGCAGGGCATTGCGGGTGATGAAGGCCTGCTGCAGGGCGCGCAGGGCGGGCGAGGGCGCGTCGGTATCCACGGTCTCGACGCGGCAGCCCTGGGCCTGCACCGCCAGCACCAGGCAGCCGCGCACGGTCTGGCCGTCTAAGCGAACGGTGCAGGCGCCGCAAACGCCGTGCTCGCAGCCCAGGTGCGAGCCCGTCTGGCCGCAGTCCTCGCGCAAGAAATCGACCAGGTGGCGGCGTGGCTCGATGTCGCGCTCGATGCGGCGGCCGTTGAGTTCCAGCGCAATGCGCTGGCGGGAAATGGCGGGGGTCATATTGGCATCCTTGTCGGCGCCGGGGCGCTAACCACAAAATCAAGCGGACAGTTTGGGGCTGGCAAACTCAAAAGGCCAGGCGTCGCAACACGCGCAAGCCCAGCACGGCTGCCAGGTGGCGCTTGGTCTGGCCGCTGTTGGTCAAATCGCCCATGGGTTCGAGCTCGGCGCGCAGGCAGGCGTCGGCCTGCGCCAGCAGGGCCTCGTTCATCACCTGGCCGTCGATCAGGGCTTCGGTTTTCAAGGCGCGCACGGGCCTGTCTCCCAGGCCCAGATAGGCCAGGCGTGGCGTGTGCAACGCGCCCTGGCGAAGGAGGGCCCGCGCCGCCAGGCCGGTGATGGCGTAGTCGCCGTGGCGCCGTGCCAGCTCGTCAAACACCTGGCGCTCATCGGTGGCCAGCACCGGTAGCTCGCAGGCCACCAGCAGCTCCTCAGGCTGCAGGGCGGTGGTGTACAGGCCCTGGAAGAAGTCGTCGGCAGCCACGCGGCGCTCGCCGCTCGCGCCCTGAATCACCAGCACGGCTTGGAGAGCCCGCACACAGGCCGGCCACTCGGCCGAGGGGTCGGCATGCGCCAGCGATCCGCCCAGCGTGCCGCGGTTGCGTATGGCGCGGTGGGCGATGTGCGGCGCGGCCTGGGCCAGCAGCGGCGCATGCTGGGCGATGAGAGCCGAGCCCTCGATTTCGCTGTGCGTGGTGAGGGCACCGATGCGCAGCGTGTGGCCATGCGCGCTGATGCCGCGCAGGGCGGCCAGTGGGTTGATGTCAATCAACAGGGCGGGCTCTGACAGCCGCATGTTCAAGGTGGCCAGCAGCGTCTGGCCGCCCGCCAGCAAACGCGCCGCCGGCCCATGCTGGCGGAGCAGCTCAAACACCTGCGGCAGCGTGGCAGCACGCACATAGTCAAAGGACGCGGCCTTCATCGGCACTCCCGGGGCGAGAAAGGGGCGATGCTCGCACCCTTGGCCTGGCCAACCCTTACGCAAAAACCCCGTGACCAGCCCGCCAAATTGCCGCGGTGCCGCACCGGGCCCAGCCCGGATTGACAGGCCGTTTGCGCTGCGCACAATTCCGCGGGCCTTGGCGCCGCTGGCGCTGCTGGCACCGCTCGCGCCGCTGGCGCTGTGGCGCCCCCTCCATCACAAGGACTTTCGCCCCTCCATGCGCCGCGCTGCCTTGTCCGCATCTTTGTGTGCATTTGCCCTGCTGATCGTCGCCCTGAGCAGGGCGCTGCCTGTGGCCGCACAGGGCAACTCAGCCACCGCGGCTGGCGCCGCACCGGGCTCCATCTGGCCCGACAAGCCGCTCAAGCTGGTCGTGCCCTATCCGCCCGGCGGCCTCACCGACACCCTGGCGCGCAGCATCGCCGAGCCCCTGGCCAAGGCCCTGGGCCAGCCCGTGGTCATCGACAACAAGCCCGGCGCCGGCACCCTGCTGGGCGCGCAGATCGTGGCCCGCAGCCCCGGCGACGGCTACACCCTGTTGATGGCCACCAGCACCACGCTGGGCGTGAGCCCGGCGCTGTACCGCAACGGCATGATCGATCCGCTGCGCGATTTCGCACCCGTCAGCCTGGTGGCCAGCGTGCCCTTCTTTCTGGTGGCCCACGCCGAGACCGGCTGGTCCAGTGCCCGCGATCTGGTGGACGCAGCGCGCAAGGCCGCGGCGGCACCGCAGAACGCACCGCTGCAATACGGCTCGGCCGGCAATGGCAGCCCCCACCACCTGGCCATGGAGATGCTGCAAAAGGCCAGCGGCGTGCGCTTTGTGCATGTGCCCTACAAGGGCAGCCAGCTGGCCATGCCCGATCTGCTGGGCGGCCAGTTCAAGCTCATGGTCAGCGATCTCACGCCGGCCATCGCCCACATCCGCAGCGGCAAGCTCAAAGCCCTGGCCACCACGGCGCCACAGCGCTCGGCCATGCTGCCCGATGTGCCCACCTTTGCCGAGGCCGGCATCCCCGGCGTGCAGGCCGTGGCCTGGCAGGGCATCGTGCTGCCGGCCAATGTGCACCGCGGCGTGGTCGAGCGCCTGTCGTTTGAGATCAACCGCATCATGGCCAGCGATGCGCTCAAGGCGCGCTGCGCGGCCATAGGCTGCGATGTCCTGCCGCCCACCAGCGCGGCCGATTTTGCCGAGCTGGTGAAGACCGATCTGGCGCGCTGGACGCAGGTGGTGATCGACTCCGGCGCCAAGGTCGATTGAGTGCGCCTCTGGCCTTTCATCAAGATTGCAGCATAGAAGCTAACACCTAAAGGACGAATGCAATGGCCGCCGTGATCGATGTGCACACCCATGTGCTCACCAACGACTACCTGGCACTTCTGCAGGCCCATGCCGGCCCGAAGTACACCTTGAAGACGGTGCATGGCGGCCTGCGCGCCATCCACCTGGACGACGCGCCCTTCATGACGCCGGTGCCCGAGATGTTTGATTACCCCTCGCGCATCAAGATGATGGATGAGGTGGGCATCGATGTCTCGGTGCTGTCGCTGAGCTGCCCGAATGTGTATTGGGGCGGGCCCGAGATCAGCCTCAAGGCCGCGCAGGTGATGAACGACGACATGGCTGCGGCCCGCGCCCGCCATGGTGGCCGCATCGAGTACCTGTGCTCGCTGCCCTGGCAGCACGCCGAGCTGGCCGTGGCCGAGCTGCAGCGCGCCAAGGCCGCCGGCGCCAGCGGCGTGATGGTGCTGGCCAACATCGATGGCCAGCCGCTCACCGCGCCGCAATTTGCGCCGGTGTGGCGGGCCATTGATGCCCTGGCCCTGCCGGTGCTGATCCACCCCAGCGCGCCGCCGGGGGTGCAACACATGCAGATGAATGAGTTCCAGCTCACGGCATCGATTGGCTTCACCTTCGATACCTCGCTGGCGCTGGCGCGCATGCTCTACGACGGCTTCTTTGATCGCTACACCCAACTCAAGATCATCGGCTCGCACGGCGCCGGCGCACTGCCCTATTTGATCGGCCGGCTGGACCAGTGTTTTCGCAACATCCCCGCCTGCCGCACGCAAACGCAGAGCGCGCCGTCAAGCTACATGGGGCGGCTCTACGCCGACTCGGTGGTCTTCACTCAGCAGGCACTGGACATGTGCCTGGAGGTCTTTGGCGATGACCAGGTGCTGTATGGGTCGGACTACCCGCACACCATTGGCGACCCCGTGGGTTGTCTGGCCAAGGTGAATTCACTGCACGGCGCACGCCGTGAGAAAGTGCGGGGCGGCAATGCCCAGCGCATCTTCGGCTTTTGATGGCGGCAGCTTGCGATTCAGCGCTTCAGACCCAAACACTCCGCCCATCCTCACCCCGATCCTCATTGCCTAACCGATTTAAACGGGAGACACACATGCTTCGTCGCTCCATCGTCATGGCCTGCGCCGCCGCCCTTGGGCTGGCCGGCGCCTTCACCCCGGCTGGCGCCCAGGACAAGCCGCCGATGCGCATCCTGGTGGGCTTCCCGCCCGGCGGCTCGGCCGACATCGTGGCCCGCCTGTTGGCCGACAAGCTGCGCGTCTCACTCGGCCAGCCGGTCATCGTTGACAACAAGCCCGGCGCCGCCGGCCGCGTCGCCCTGGGTGAGTTGAAGCGCGCCGCGCCCGATGGCCAGACGCTGGTGCTGGCGCCCAGCGGCGCCTTCGTCATCCTGCCGTGGTTGTTCAAGAACGTCGGCTACGACCCGGTGAAGGATTTCACCCCGGTGGCGCGTGTCTCCACCTTTGATTTCGCCATCACCGCCGGCCCTGGCGCCACCGGTGGCGATTTGAAAGCCATCCTCGCCTGGATGAAGGCCAACCCCGGCAAAGCCAACTACGCGACCTCGGGCGCGGGCACCGTGCCGCATTTCACCGGCGTGATGCTGGCCCAGGGCGCCGGCCTGCCGATGACGCATGTGGCCTACAAGGGCGGGGCGCAAGCCACCAACGATCTGCTCGGTGGCCAGGTGCCGCTGATGATCGACACCGCCACCGAGACGATAGAGCACCACAAGGCGGGCAAGCTCAAGATCGTGGCCGTGACGGGTGAGGTGCGCAGCAAGGCCCTGCCCGATGTGCCCACGCTGAAGGAGCTGGGCATTCATGTGGCGTCGGACGCCTACTTTGGTGTTTATGGCCCCCCAGGCATGGCGGCGGAATTGACGGCGCGCCTGAGCCGCGCTGTGGCCGATGCGCTGCGCTTGCCCGATGTGCAAGAGCGCATCTTCGCCCTGGGCCTGGCACCCAACTACGGCACCGGGCCTGAGCTGGCCGCCACCCAGGCCGCGCACTTTCAGCGTTGGGAAGCACCCATCAAGGCCTCGGGCTTCACGGCCGAGTGAGGCACACCGGCTTGGCAAGGCCAGGCCGCCTCAGCCGCGTCGGCCCTCCGACGCAGCGCTGAACCACGGAGATATGCATGGCGATCAGCCTGAACCACTACTCGATCCGCACCTTTGACATCGACGCCTGCCGCGACTTTTACGCCGGCGTCGTCGGCCTGGCCGTCGGGCCGCGGCCGGCCTTCGAGTTCCCGGGCTATTGGCTCTATGCCGGCGACACGGCCGTGCCGGCCAACGCCGTGGTGCATGTCATCGGCATGGACCGCAACGATGCCGATGGCCTCAAGCGCTACCTGGGCGACCGCGATCCCGGCAGCCTGAGCGGCAGCGGCGCCGTCGATCATGTGGCGTTTTTCGCCACCGAGCTGGGCGCCATGCGCACCAAGCTGGGGGCCATGGGCATTGACGCGCGTGAACGCAAGGTGCCGGGCATTGGCCTGTACCAGGTCTTCCTCACCGACCCGAATGGCGTGGTGATCGAGCTGAACTACCCGGCGGCCGAGGCCGCTGCCTTAGGACTTTAGGCCAGCCGTGGCGGCACCGGGCTGGCGCCTTGAAGGCGCCAGCCGCTGGCCGCGCACCTCCATCCTGCCCACCCCCCACCCATGACATCGCGCATCCTCATCGCCGGCGGCTCGCTGGGCGGCCTGCTGGCCGCCAATCTGCTGCTGCGCGCCGGCCACGACGTGACCGTGCTGGAAAAAGTCGCCGGCTCGCTCGATGGGCGTGGCGCCGGCATCGTCACCCACAGCGGCCTGATCACGGCCATGCGCCAGGGTGGCGCTCTGGTGGATGAGGACAGCCTGGGCGTGCGCGTGCAGCAGCGCCGCGTGCTCGATGCCTCGGGCGAGGTCTCGGGCAGTTGCGACTACCCCCAGGTGCTCACCTCCTGGAGCCGGCTGCATGCCTTGATGAGTGAAGCCTTTCCGGCCGAGCGCTGCCTGGCCGGCAGGGCGGTCGAGCAGGTGGAGCAAGACGCCCAGGGCGTGCGCGTGCGTTGCGCCAATGGCGCGTGGTTTGAGGGCGATCTGCTGATCGCCGCGGACGGCTTGCGCTCGGCCGTGCGCGCCCAACTGGCGCCTGACGTGCATACGCACTATGCGGGTTATGTGGCCTGGCGCGGGCTGTGCGATGAGGCCCTGCTGTCGCCGCACACGCGCAGCACGCTGTTCGAGTATTTCGCCGTCGGCCTGCCGCGTGGCGAGCAGATGATCGGCTACCCCGTGGCCGGCCCCGGCAACACCACCGAGCACGGCCGGCGCCGCTTCAACTTCGTCTGGTACCGCCCGGCCGATCAGGCCGTCGGCCTGCGCCGCCTGCTCACCGATGAGCAGGGCCTGCACCACGAGGGCGGCATCCCGCCGCAGCGCGTGCACCCACAAGAGGTGGCGGCCATGCGCCGCGATGCGCAGGCGCTGTTGGCGCCGCAGTTTGCCGAGGTGCTGGCCAAGACCGAGCAGCCCTTTCTGCAGCCCATCTACGATTTGCAGTCGCAGCGCACGCACTTTGGCCGTGTCGCCTTGGTGGGCGACGCCGCCTTCGTCGCGCGCCCGCATGTCGGCATGGGTGTCACCAAGGCCGCCGCCGACGCGCTGGCGCTGCGCGACGCCATCGATCAGCTTGGCGTCACACCCGCGGCCCTGCAGGCCTTTGAGCGGCTGCGCCTTCAGCCAGGCCAGCAGGCGGTGGAACGCGGCCGCCGCCTGGGTGCCTACATGCAGGCCCAGGGCGGCAGCGCGGCCGAACGCGGCGCGGCCGAGGCCGGGCGCGATGCCGCCCATGTGATGCGTGAGACGGCGATTGATCCTGTGCATCTTGTGGAGAATCATCGAACCTAACGCATCCTTGCAGCCGACATCACCGACATTACCGACAGCCTGTCCAAGCCCCATCCGCCACAATCCAGCCCATTGCGCCATTTCTTTTCAGGCCCGCCCCATCCCCCCACAGGAGACACCCATGACCGACCACACCGCATCCGCCGGCGCACGCCGCCAACTGCTCAAGACCCTGGGTGCCGGCGGCGCCCTGGCCGCCAGCCCGGCGCTGTTCAACATCGCCACGGCGCAGACCACGCCCATCAAGATCGGCTTTCCGGTGCCGCTGACCGGGGCCTTCTCGGCCGAAGCGCAAGACCAGGTGCGCGCCGCCGAGCTGGCGGTGAAGCAATTCAATGCCGCCGGCGGCTACAAGGGCCGGCAGTGCGAGCTGCTGGTGCGTGACGACAAGTTGAACCCCGGCGAAGCCGCCACGCGCACGCTGGAGCTGATCGAAAAAGACAAGGTCGATTTCGTTGTGGGCTCACTCTCCGCGGCGACACAGTTGTCCATCAATGCGGTGTGCCGCGACCGCAAGATTCTGTTCAACTCGATCAGCCAGTCTGATGCCATCAACGAGGCCAAGGACTGGAGCCTGTACACCTTCCATGAGGCGCTGAACCCGCACCTCACTGCCGGTGCGGTGGCGCGTTATGCCTTCCCCAAATTCGGCAAGCGGGTGGTCTACCTGACGGCCGATTACGCCTATGGCCACGAGATGGTGCGCGGCTTTCAGCGCGCCGGCCAGGCCTTCAACATGCAGACGGTGGCCGACATTCGCCACCCGCTGGGCGCGGCCGATTACTCGGCCTTCTTGCCGCGCATCCAGGCCGCCAAGCCCGACATCCTGGTGCTGTGCAATTTCGGCCGTGACCTGCTCAATTCGGTCAAGCAGGCCACCGATTTCGGCATCAAGCAAAGCACCAAGATCATCACCCCGGTGCTGCTGCTCACGGCCCGCATGGCCGGCGGCGCTGAGGCCTTCGAGGGTGTGCTCGGTGGCACCTCCTACTACTGGGGCATGGAGGACAAGATCCCCTCGGCCAAGGCCTTCAACGACGCCTTCCGCGCGGCCTATGGCGGCGCCGTGCCCAGCGACTACGGCGCGCTGGGTTTTGCCGGCATCAAGAGCGTGCTGCAGGCGGTAAAGAACGCCGACGCGACCGATTCGGTGCGTGTCTCCATCGCCCTGCGCCAGCTCAAGTACGACTGGTACAAGGGCAGCCAGTTCTATCGCAAGTGCGATCACCAATCGGTGCAATCGGTGGTCATCGTCGAATCCAAATCCAAGGGCATGAAGGACAAGAACGACGTCTTCAACGTGCTTGCCATCGAGGCCGCGGACGAGAAAAATCTGCGCACCTGCGACGAGATGGGCCACAAGATCTCCACCTGATCCGCAGCGCTGGTTCACCGCCGTGGGAGACATCACCCCGCAGTTGCTCGCCATCCAGCTCGTCACCGGGCTGGCGCTGGGCGCCGTCTATGCCTTGCTCGCCACTGGCCTGTCGCTGATCTTCGGCATGCTCACGGTGGTGAACTTTGCGCATGGCGCCTTCTTCATGGTGGGCGCGTTCTTTGGGGTTTACTTTCTGGGTGCCACCGGCAACTTCTGGTTCAGCCTGCTGCTCACGCCCCTGGTGTGTGGCACGGTGGGCCTGCTGGTGGAGCGCTTCCTGGTGCGGCCGCTCTACGGTCGCGGCATCGATTACCCGCTGCTGCTCACCTTTGGCCTGAGCTATGTGCTGATCGATGCCATGCGCTTCATGTTCGGCATCGAAGGCCTGCCCTCCAGCACACCGGCCGCGCTGCGCGGCGCCACCGACCTGGGCTTTGGCCACTTCCCCACCTACCGCCTGTTCTTGATTGCTGCCACCGCCCTGCTCATCGGCGCGTTGTGGCTGTTCATCGAGAAGACGCGCTATGGCCTGATCATCCGCGCCGGTGCGCGCGATCCGGAAATCGTGCGCGTGCTGGGCATCGATGTGGCCACCGTGTGGCTCATGGTGTTTGCCATCGGCACGGCCATCGCCGGCCTGGCCGGCGCGCTGGCCGCGCCGACCCGGGCGGTCAACCCCGAGATGGGCATCACCGTGCTGGCCGAATCCTTTGTCGTCACCGTCGTCGGCGGCATGGGCTCGCTGCCGGGGGCGGTGGTGGCGGGTCTGCTGGTGGGCGTGGTCTTCAGCATGACCTCGCTGTTCGCGCCCGAGCTGGCCGAGCTGTCGATCTTTGTGCTGATGGCCGTGGTGCTGCTGGTGCGGCCGCTGGGGCTGTTTGGCAAGCCGGGGTTGATGGGATGAGCAAACCCGCTGTGAACGTGCCGGTGGCTGGTGTGGCCGGTGCCTCATCCGCCACCCCGCAAGCGGGCCTGAGCGCAGCCTTGGCCTGGATCGCCCGCCACCGCGTGGCCAGCGTCATGCTCGTGCTGCTGGTCATGCCGTGGCTGCTGCCGTATGAGGCGCTGGCGGTCAACATCCTCATCTTTGGCCTGTTTGCGGTGGGCTTCAACCTGCTGTTTGGCTATACCGGGCTGCTGTCCTTCGGCCATGCTGCGTTTTTGGGTGTGGGCAGCTATGGCGCGGGCATCGCCATCGTGCATGGCGCGCTGCCCTGGTGGCTGGCCATCGTCATCGGCGTCGTGGCCTCGGCAGCGGCCGGCGCATTGATTGGGGCCTTAGCCATCCGCACCCGCGGCATCTATTTCTCGATGGTCACCCTGGCGCTGGGCCAGATCGTCTACTACGCCTTCTACAAGGCCGAGCGCTGGACCGGCGGCGAGAACGGCCTGCGCGGCGTGCGTGTCGAGAAGATCGATGTCCTGGGCTGGCAGATCGACTTCGTCAACCCCACCACCAAGTACTACGTCATCCTGGTGTTTGTGCTGGCCGCGCTGTGGTTCGTCTCGCGCCTGCTGGCCTCGCCCTTTGGCGCCGTGCTCGAGGCGGTGCGTGAGAACGAAAAGCGCGCCGCCGCTTGCGGCTTTGATGTGGCGCGCACCAAGCTCTTGGTCTTCGTTCTGTCGGCGGCGGTGTGTGGCCTGGCTGGGGCCTTGCGCGCGCTGCATCTGTCCATCGTGCCCATCGATTCGCTGCACTACTTGCAATCCGGCCAGGCCGTGATGATGTGCCTGCTGGGTGGCATGGGCACCTTCTTCGGGCCCTTTGTGGGCGCCGCGGTGTTTCTCTACCTGGAGGACGTGGTCACCCACCTCACCAAGTACTGGATGGCCGTGGTCGGCGTGATCTTCATGGTGTTCGTGCTGTTCTTCCCGCGCGGCATCTGGGGCTCGACGCTGGATTGGCTGAACCGCCTGGCGGCACGCCGTGGGGGCCAGGCATGAGCGCCGCCCAAGCGATTCTTCAAGTGGACGGTGTGGGCAAGCGCTTTGGCAGCTTTGTGGCGCTCAAGGACGTGAGCGTGGCCTTTCCCGCAGGCCAGCTCAGCGCCATCATCGGCCCCAATGGCGCGGGCAAGAGCACGCTGTTCAATGTCATCAGTGGCGCCTTCGCGCCCAGCAGCGGGCGCATCACCTTCGACGGCCGTGACATCACGGCGCTGCAGCAGCATGAGTACGCCCGCGCGGGCATTGCCAAGAGCTTTCAGATTACCAATGTGTTTCGCAGCTTGAGCGCACATGAGAACGTGCGCGTGGCCGCGCAGATGCGGCGCTCGCGCTTCGAGCTGTTCAAGCCGCGCAGCGCCATCGCCGGCCTGGCCGAGCGCGCCGATGAGCTGCTGGCCGCCGTGGGCCTGGCCGGCGTGGGCCAGCGCCGCGCCGCCGATCTGGCGCATGGCCAGCAGCGCGCGCTGGAGATCGCCATGGCCCTGGCCGCCGAGCCGCGCCTGCTGCTGATGGACGAGCCCACGGCGGGCATGTCGCCCGAGGAAACCGGCGTGATGATGGCCCTGATCACCCGCCTGGCCACCGAGCGCACGGTGGTGCTGGTGGAGCACAAGATGAAGCTGGTGATGGGCCTGTGCCAGCGCCTGATCGTGCTGCACCAGGGCGAGCTGCTGGCCGAGGGCACGCCCGATGAGATCCGCGCCAATGCCGATGTGCGCCGCGTGTATCTGGGCCAGCCCTGACGCCCGCCGCCGACCGGTTGCCTAACCTTAATATAGAGCCGACAGCCCATGGCCGCGCCCCTGCTTGAAGTTCAAGCCCTGAACGCCTGGTACGACCGCAGCCACGTCGTGCAGGAGGTGTCGTTCGAGGTGCATGCCGGCGAGATCGTCACCCTGATGGGCCGCAACGGCGCGGGTAAGACCACCACCCTGCGCGCGCTGATGGGCCTGGTGGGCAAGCGCAGCGGCAGCGCGCGCTTTGATGGCCAGGAGTTCATGCCAGACCCGGCGCACCGCCGCTACCACCTGGGCCTGGCCTATGTGCCCGAGGACAGGCGCATCGTGCCCGGCCTCACGGTGCGCGAGAACCTGCAGCTCGGTCTGCTGGGCAAGCCCGGTGGCCACAGCAAGCAAGACCTGGCGCGCGCGGTGGACGACATTGCCGAGACCTTTCCGCGGCTGAAGGAGCGGCTCGACCAAGAGGGCGCGTCGCTCTCCGGTGGCGAGCAGCAGATGCTGGCGATTGCCCGCGCCATGGTGGCCAAGCCGCGCATGATCCTGCTCGATGAGCCCAGCGAGGGCATCATGCCGCTGCTGGTGCAGGAGATGTTTGCCCTGTTCACGCGCATGAAGGCGCAGGGCACGACGCTGCTGTTGGTGGAACAAAACGTCGAGCAGGCGCTGCGCATCTCAGACCGCGCCTACATCGTCGATCAAGGCCGCATCGTGCACGGCGGGGATGCCCAGGCGCTGTTGGCCGATAAAGACATTCAGGATCGTTACTGCGCGGTGTGAGCCGCGCCAGCAACGTATTCACGCGGTGTGAACCGCGTCAGAAAACATTCACGCGGTGCGAGCCGCGCTCCACAGCCAGCTTGCGGTTTAAGCCATGACCCAACTCCAACTCTCCATCGCCACCACCGATTACGACCACTTCCGCGACTTTCGCCTGGGCACAGTCAAGGCCGAGGGGATCGACCTGAACTGGTCCAACCTGGGCCACCACGAGTGCTTTGCGCGCTTCACCGCCAACCGCGAATTCGACCTGGCCGAGCTGTCGTTTGCCAAGTTCGCGACGCAGGTGACGCGTGCTGAGAGCGACATCATTGGCCTGCCCGTGATCTGCTCGCGGCTGTTTCGCTTCAGCTCGTTTTACGTCAACAAGCGTAGCGGCATCAAGACGGTGCAAGACCTGGCCGGCAAGAAGATCGGCTCGCCCGAGTGGGCGCACTCGGCCGCGGTGTACATGCGCGGCTGGATGCACAACGACATGGGCGTGCGCCTGCAGGATGTGCACTGGTATCAGGCCGGCGCCAATGCCCCCGGCCGGGTGGAGAAGGTCGAGATCAGCCTGCCCGAGGGCGTGCGCCTCACGCGCGTGGCCGACAAGTCGCTGAGCCAGTTGCTTGCCGCCGGCGAAATCGATTGCGCCATCATCGCCCGCCCGCCCACCTGTTTTCTGGAGGGCCACCCCGATGTCGTGCGCCTCTTCCCTGACTTTCAGGACATGGAGGAAGCCTACTTTGATCGCACCAAGGTCTGGCCCATCATGCACATCATCGCCATGCAGCGCCACATCCTGGAGCGCAACCCCTGGGTGGCGCGCAATCTGCTCAACGCCTTCCAGGAATCCAAGCGCCGCAGCCTGGAGCGCCTGCTTGACCCAGCGGTTAGCCGCTACCCGCTGCCCTGGCTGACGAGCTATGCGCGCAAGATGCGTGATCGCTTTGGCGGCGACCCTTTCCCCTATGGCATCGAGGAAAACCGCGCCACCTGGGAGCTGATGGCCCTGTACACCCACCAGCAGGGCATAGCCCACCGCCAGTTCACGCCCGAGGAGATCTTCCCCAAGGGCATCATGACCAGTGTGGTGATCTGAGATGAGCGCTTTGCCAACATCGGGCGCCCGTGGTGCGGCCGCGGTTCAGGGCGCGGCTTCGGCTGCGCTTGCGGCCGAGCTTGCCACCGCGGTCTCAGCCGATCTGCTGGCCGATCTGGCCGCCGCCAGCCGCATCCTGGCCGCGCAAGGCGTGGTCGATGGCTTCGGCCATGTGTCGATGCGCCACCCGGCAGCTCCCGGCCGCTACCTGATGGCCCGCGCCCTGGCGCCCGCCCTGGTGGTGGCCGATGACATCATCGAGTACGACCTGGCCAGCCAGCCCATCAACGCGGGTGGCCGCAAGAGCTTTCTGGAGCGCTTCATCCACGGCGCGGTCTACCAGGCTCGGCCGGACGTGATGGCCGTGGTGCACAGCCATTCGCCCTCGGTCGTGCCCTTCGGCCTGGTGCGCGCCAAGATGCAGGCGATGTTTCACAACGCCGCCTTCCTGGCCGCAGGCGTGCCGGTCTTCGACATCCGCGAGAAGTTTGGCGCCACCGACATGCTGGTGGGCAACGCCGACAAAGGCGTCGCCTTGACTGACTCGTTAGGCGACAAGGACGTGGTGCTGATGCGCGCCCACGGCAGCGTCGTCTGCGGCCCCAGCCTGCAGATGGCAGTGTTCCGCGCCGTCTACACCGAGGTCAATGCCCGCATCCAGCACTGGAGCGTGGCCCTGGCCGATGGCGAGCCGCTGGCCGCGCTGGATGAGGAAGAAGGCCGCCTGGCCGACGCGGTGAACATCGGCGCCGGTGCGCGCGCCTGGGATTTGTGGCGGGCACAGATCAGGGCGCAGGTGGGTTGGTAGCGCGGTGGTCGAGCGGCGACAGGCCGGCTATCCGGTGTCCTCGGCCTCGCTCGGACGCGAAATGCCGGTACCCACTTGCACCTTCACTACCCCGTCGATAAATCGCTCAGCACGCATCAACCGCAAAAACAACTCGACGCGCAAGAACGCCAATGCGCCTCACCCAATCTTGAACACCGCCTGCGCATTCGTCTGAAAGAACTTGGTCTTGTCCTCCAGTGACAAGGCCATGTTGTCGAGCACGCCGACCTCATCCACCGCATGCTGGTAGGGGTAGTCCATGGCGTAGAGCACGCGGTCCATGCCCATGAAATCCTGGGCGAAGCGCACAGCCGGCTCCCAGGCCACGCCGCTGTTGGTGACATAGAAGTTGTCGCGCAGGTAGTCGCTGGGTTGGCGCTTGATGGGCTGCATGCTGGCGTAGCGCTTGGAGTTGACGGTGGCGCGGTGCATGTAGTCCAGCCGGTAGGCCCAGTAGGGCAGGGCCTCGCCCATGTGGCCGATGATCATGCGCAGCTTGGGGAAGCGGTCGAACACACCGGCGGTGATGATGCGCATGGCGTGCATGCCGGTCTCGATGCCGAAGCCGTATATGGCGCCGTCGAGGCCGCATTCCGCAAAGGGCTGCAGCATGTTGGCGGGCAGCGAATTGGGGTGCAGGTAGATGGGTGCATCAAAGGCCTCGGCGGCGGCAAAGATGTCCCAGAACTTGGGGTTGGACAGGTACTCGCCGCCGGTGTGCGAATTGATGACCACCGAGTGGATGCCGAGCTGGGTGACGCCGCGCTCGATCTCTTTCGCGGCCGCGGTCGGGTCTTGCGGCGCCACCGCCAGCATGCCGGCAAAGCGCGTCGGGTGGCGCTTGATCGCATCCGCAAGAAAGTCGTTAGCGATCTTGGCAAAAGACACCGCGGTGGCAGTGTCCATCACCTGCACGCCGGGGGATGTGAGGGCCAGCACCTGCATGTCTATGCCGGCCTCGTCCATGTGCGCCAGGCGCTGCGCGTCCAGTTCGGTGAGGCAGCGCATGATGTGCTGGGCGCGATCGCTGGGGCTGCTCATGTAAAAGCCCAGCAGGCCGCGAAAGCCGATGTCGGCATCGCTGCGCGCCAGGATGCGGCGGTAGATCTCGATCATCTCCGGCGGGGCAAAGGCCTCTTCGGTGGCGATGCGCAGGTAGGGCACTTTGGCCGGGCGTGCGGTGGAGGCGGGGTGGGGCAGTTGGATGCGCATGGTGGTGTCCAGGGCGGTCACACAGGGTCAGAGGATGAAGCTCAGCAGGCCCATTTCGCCCAGCTCGAAGGCATCGAGTACGGCGCTGCGCTGGGCGATGCGCAGGCCCTGGGGCGTGACGCGCAGGGTGTGGCGGTACTCGCCGATGTAGGTGCGGATGTCGGCGTGGCGGCGGTGCCGGTGGACCACAAAATTGGCGGCGATGGCCAATTCTGTTTCGTTGTTAGGCACTACGCCCAGGAGGCGCACATTGCTGATGTGGCGCCGGGTGCGCGAGTGCGGAAATTCGGCATGGGCATTGCGGTCCTGCAGGCGCAGCACGCGCTCCCGGATGCGGCGTGCGTCGTCGGCCACCAAATACAGCGCCTGGCCGGGGATGGACTCGGGCGCGTCGTTGCTGGGCACGCGGTAGGTGGCGTCTTCGGTCAGCAGCGCCAGCCAGTCGTCCAATTTCCAGGCGTCGAGCAGTGCGGCCTCGTGGTAGAGGAAGTCTTCGACCTGGGCGCGGGTGATGGTGGTGGCGGTCAGGAGTTCTGGGGCCGTCACAGCAGTGGCGGTCAGGGTGTCGGCGGTCACGCCGGCCTCGCCCGGATTCATGTCGCCTGCATTCATGGCTTAGACACCAGGTCTGCTTCACCCATCAGCTCACGCCAGCGCAGCCAGAAGGCCCGCAGGTGCAGCTCATCGGTGTTGAGCTGCTCGCCTTGCTTGGCCATGCCGCGCGACATCACCGACCAGGGCACCTCGCGCCAGGCCGCCAGGCCTTGTTGCACGGATTCGAGCGCCTCCACATCATCGGGCGTGGCAAAGCCGCCAGGGCCGTAAAAAGTGAGGAAGCTGTCCAGGCGCACCGCGCGTGCGGTGGCCGACTCTTCCACCGGCCCCAGTGCCCAGGCGCGCACCTGCATGCGGTCGGCGGCCAGGGGGTGAAAGGTACGGATGGTCACCGCCGAGCCATCGTTGAGCACCAGATTGGGAAAGACCACCAGGTTGCGGTTGGTGTCGGCCACGCGTGTGGCGCGCGCCTGGCCCAGGCGGGCAAACAGCTCGGCGCGGATGCGCTCGATCTCGGGCTTGGCGGCCTCACCGTAGAGCGCGATCCACTTGGCCACGGGCCGGCCGCGGAAGTTGACGTTGTCGATCACCGCGTGGCCGTTGCCCAGCACCTTGCCCACGCCGTGGGCGGGCATCACCGCGCCTTGCTGCTTGGCACCCGGGTCGGGGCGTTTGATCTCCACACCCGAGCGCTTCATGTAGTTCAGCCAGGTCGAGTGCGTGGTCATCAGGTGGTAGTCGTCGAAGCTGTTTTCCACGAGCAGCTTCCAGTTGGCCTTGATGTCGTATTCCTGCGTGCCGCGGATCACCTCCATGCGGCCGCTGGGCGATTGATCGACGATCAGGTCGATGTACTCGGTGGCGCCGGCCAGGTAGTCCACCAGGTCCATGGCCTTGGGGTTGAAGGACAGAAAAACGAAGCCCTTGTAGCTGGCCACGCGCGCCGGCTCGGCCAGGCCCAGCTGGCTGCGGTCGAAATTGGGCGGGTAGCTGGCCTGGCCGGGCACGCCGTCGAGCGCGCCATCGCGGTTGTAGCTCCAGCCGTGATAGAAGCACATGAAGCCCTTGGCATTGCCCTCGCTCTCACGGCAGACGATGGCGCCGCGGTGCCGGCAGACGTTCAAAAACACGCGGATGGAGGCGCTGGAATCGCGGCAAAAGATGACCGGCCGGCCGCACACCATGCGTGTCTTGAAATCGCCCGCGGCGTGCAGCTCGGACTCGTGGCCGACATAGATCCAGCAGGTGTCGAAGATGGCGCGCATCTCGTGCTCGAGCACGGCCGGGTCGACCAGGGCGCGGCGGTGCACTTGAAAGTCCTGCCCGGCGGGGTTGTTCAGGACCAGATCCTGGGCGGTGGGCGCTGTCATGAGCCTGCCCGGCCGCCCGAAAGGCGAATACCGAAGTGCGAAGCACGTAGGTTGCCTGATGAGCGCTGCTCGCGCCAATAGCCCAGGGCCTCTTGCGCGGCGCGATCCGAAAAGCTGAACAGCAGGCAGTCTTCGTCGGCCTCAAAGTGGCAGGCCTCCCAGGGCGGCACCACGAAGCTGTCGCGGGTTTGAAGCTCATGGGTGTTGCCGGCTGTGAACAAGCGACAGCGGCCTTGGGCGACGTTGAACACCGCGCCATCGGTGGCGCGGTAGGGCCTGCCCATGAAGCCCGAGGGCAAGAGTTGCATGAAGGCCGCCATGGTGCGCAAGGGGTGGCCACCCGTGCTGGGGTTCACATAGCGCAGCTTGTGGCCGTGGCAAGGGTCGGCCTGGCCATTGCGAGCCAAATCAAACAGCGCGGCGCGGCTGCGCTCGTAAGGGTAGATGAGCAGTTGCGGCGGCGGCGCGTGTGCGTCGCCGCCCGGGCTAACCGAATGATCAAGCGGAACCATGCCCGCGCCAAAGCGCTGCACATTGCTGCCCGGCGCCTGCGTGATGGCGTGACTTTGCTGCGGGTGGTTCTCGCGGAAGTGCGCGCCAAAAAGCTGCGCAAAGGGCGTGTCCAGGCCGTCCATCCACACCACCGGCCCATCGCCCAAATTGCCATGGTCGTGCCAGGCCCAGGGCGGGGTGACGACGAAATCGCCCGGGTGCATGGGGATGCGCTCGCCGCTGACAGCGGTGTAGGCGCCCGTGCCCTCCAGCACAAAACGCAGCGCGCTGGGCGTGTGGCGGTGCGAAGGCGCCACTTCGCCGGGCAGGATGATCTGCAGGCCGGCGTAAAGCGCGTGGGTGATGAAGGAGGTGCCGCGCAGGGCCGGGTTCTCCATCACCAGCACGCGGCGCTCGGCCTGCTTTTTGCTGATCAACTGCGCCGCTTGGGCCAGCAGCGGGCGCATCTGCGCATAGCGCCAGACGGCGGGCACGCAGGCCGAGCCAGGCACCAGGCGGGCGGTGCGCTCCCACAGGGGCGAGAGGTTCAGGCCGGAGATGTGGGCCGAGAAATCGGCCAGGGCGCTGCCAGCACCTGGCCCGGCGTGGACGGCCGCGGCCACACCGATTGCTGCGTCGTCAAAGCCGGCGTTTTGCACGTCGCTGCCCCTCGTTAGTCACAATGGCACTTTACCCGCGATTCGCCACAATGGGACGGCGTTCCGTATATGGGAACGATGAATCGCCACCGATTTGGCGGCGGTTTCACAGGAGAAATGATGCTTGAAGTTGAATTTGTCCGGCCCCTCGGGAAAACGCTTGGCGTCACGGGCGGCGCCCTTTGGCGGGGTGTCGATTGCGGCCGCTTTGCCCTGCCGGCGGCCGCGCACCGCCTGCTGCTCGCGTGTTCCGTTTTGGTGTTAGGCGCAGTTGCCGCGCAATGTGTGCAGGCCCAGGCCAGCGCCTACCCCAGCCGCGCCATCACCTTGATCGTGCCCTACAGCACCGGCACCACGGCCGACACCTTGGCCCGCCTGTTAGGCGCCAGATTGACAGAGCGCTGGGGCGTGGCCACGGTGGTTGATAACCGAGCGGGGGCGGCCGGCGTCATCGGCACCGATGCCGCGGCCAAAGCGCCGGCCGATGGCCACACACTGTTGTTCACTGCCACCTCGCATTCCACCGTGCCGGCCATCCGGCCGCGCCTGCCCTTTGATTCGGTCAAGGGCTTTGCCCATGTCGCGCTGCTCGGCACCAGCGCCCTGGCCGTGGTCGTCTCGCCCAAGCTGGAGGCGGCCACCTTGAAGGACTTCATCGCCCTGGCCAAGTCCAGGCCCGGCAAGATGGACTACTCCACCCCCGGCGCGGGCGGTGTGCAGCACCTGGCGATGGAGCTCTTCATGCAAGACACCGGCACGCAGTTGATGCATGTGCCCTACAAGGGCTCGTCGGGGGCCTTGACCGATGTCGTCGGCGGCCATGTGCCGGCCAGTGTGGCCTCGCTGCAAACGGCCAGCGCCTTGGTCGCCGCGGGCAAGCTGAAGATGTTGGCGGTCATGGGCGACGAGCGCTCGCCGGCCTTCCCCAATGTGCCCACGCTGAAGGAGCTGGGCCACCCCAGCCTGGTGGTGGACACCTGGTACGGCGTGATGGCGCCAGCCGGCACCCCAGCCGATGTGGTGGCCAAGCTCAACACCGAACTCAACGCCTTGCTGCGCCTGCCCGAGGTGCGCGAGGCCATCGTCAAGCAAGGTGTCGTGCCCGGTGGTGGCCCGCCGGACCGCCTGCAGCAACTGGTGGCCAGTGACATCGCCCGCTGGACCAAGCTGGTGGCCACTGCCCAAATCAAAACCGAATGAGACCCACACCATGAGCCTGCTCGAAGACCTTGTCATTGCCTCACGCACCTGCGCCGACCACGGCGTGATCGACGCCTATGGCCATGTCAGCGCCCGGTCTGACACCGACCCGAAGCGCTACTTCATGTCGCGCGCCGTGGCGCCCGAGCTCATCACCGAGGCCGACATCCTGGAGTACGACCTGGACAGCCAGCCCATCGTGGCCGGCGGCCCCAAGGGCTACAACGAGCGCTTCATCCACGGTGAGATCTACAAGCTGCGGCCCGATGTGCACGCCATCGTGCACAACCACTCGCACGCCGTCGTGCCCTTCAGTTGCACCGGCTGCACCTTGCGGCCGATCTTCCACATGGCCGCCTTCATCGGCCTGGGCATCCCGAGTTGGGACATCCGCGACGATCACCCCGGCAGCGACATGCTGGTGCGCAGCGCCGCCATGGGCCGTTCGCTGGCGCAGAAGCTCGGCCAGCAGCCGGCGGCGCTGATGCGCGGCCATGGCTCGGTGGTGGTGGGCCCGAAAATTCAAACCGCCGTGGGCCGCACGGTCTACCTGGACCACAACGCCAAGATGCAGACCCAGGCGATGTTGATGACGGCCGGCGCCGGCCCCGATGCCGTGGTCTATATGGACGCTGCCGAGGTGGCGGCGAATGTCTCGTGGCAGGAGTACGAACGCTCCTGGGATTTGTGGAAAACGACCTGGCAAAAGCGTTTGGCGCAGGAGCGGGCGCAGCGCGCTTGATCCGGCCGAGTGCCAGCCACTGAACCCCATCGCCCGTCAATGCAGCCCCATCAGGAGCCCCCATGGATCCGCACACCGCCCAGAAGCAACAGCTCGTGGATTGCATCCGCATGCTCGAGCACAGCGACATCATCGATTACAACGGCCACGCCAGTATCCTGTTAGGCAACGGCCACATGCTGATCAATATTGGCTCCTGCCAGCGCAGCAAGCTCACGCTGGCCGACATCTGCGAGATCGACATGCAGGGCCAGGTGGTCGATGGCGCGCAAGGCAAGCCGCCGCTCGAATTTCATCTGCACGCCGGCATCTACCGCGCCCGCCCCGATGTGCTGGCCATCGTGCATGCCCACCCGAAGTGGTCCACCTACCTGACCATGACCGGCACGCCCTATGCCCCGGTGTATGCCCAGGGCTCGCTGGTGTACCCGGTGCCGGTGCTGGATTCACCCAACTCGATCAACAACACGGTGATGGCCGACCGGCTGGCCGCCACCCTGGGCGACCGGCCCGCCGCGCTGATGAAAGCGCATGGCGCCCTCACTGTGGGCAAATCCATCGTCGAGGCCTTTGTGTTGGCCAACTACATGGAGGAAAACGCCCACCGCCAGTACATGGCGATGCAGATCGGCACCCCCTACGCCTTCAATGCGCAAGAGCTCGCGGCCTGCCGCGAAAAGCTGTGGTCAGAGACGTTGTTCAAGCGCGCCTGGGATCACTTTCACGCCAAGCTCAGCCAAGTGGCCTAACGAAGCTATGAAGGCGACAGCCCTGGCTCAGGTTTGAAGGCTGGCCTGCACCAGGCGGCGCAGTTCGCCGCTGACCTCAGGCTCGACACCGATCCAGGCTTTCCAGGCCAGCGGCCCCTGGTGCAACAGCATGCCCAGGCCATCGACCACGGCGTTGCCGCGGGCGCGCGCGGCCGCCAGGAAGGGCGTTTCCAGCGGGATGTAGACGATGTCGGCGGCAATGGCCTGCGCCGGCAAGGCCTCGAGCGACAAATCGAGCGTGCCCTGGCCGGCCATGCCCAGGCTGCTGGTGTTGACCACCAAGGCCGCACCGGCCAAGGCCTCATGGCGCTGCGACCAGGGCAGGGCCGTGATGCGGCCACTCGCGCCCGCGCCACTCGCACCCGCGTTTGCGGCTTGCACCGAGCCCAGGGCCTGCGCCACCTCTTGCGCGCGTGCCAGGGTGCGGTTCACCAGGCGAATCTCGCGCACGCCCTCGCCCAGCAGGCCGTAGCACACGGCCCGCGATCCGCCACCTGCGCCGATCACCACCACCGGCCCGGCCTCGGCGCGCCACTGTGGCTGCTGCGCCCGCAGGTTGCGGATGAAGCCCGCGGCGTCGTTGTTGCTGCCCACCAGGCGGCCGCCTTCGCCCACCGTCACGCAGCTGATGGCGCCGATGCTTTGGGCCGACGCTTGCACCTCATCGACGATGCGCAGCGCCAGTTGCTTGAGCGGCATGGTCAGGTTGCAGCCCACAAAACCCAGGGCGGGCAGGGCGCGCAGCGCGGCCTCCAGGCCCTCGGGCCGCACGGCCAGCGGCACATAGCGGCCAGCCAGGCCGAGCTGCTCGATCCAGTGGTTATGCATCAGGGGCGAGCGCGAGTGCATGATGGGCCAGCCCATCACGCCGGCCAGCAAGAAGGTGTCGGGGCTTGTCATGGCGGGCAGTTTATGTGGGGGCTGGGGGCCCCTTGGCCAGCCTGACTCGCCGTCGCAGCCAAGGCTGATGCCGAGGCACGGCTTACGATGCGGCCGAGCCCGTCCCACCCACTTCCGGAGAAGTCACATGAAGTTCAAATCCACTGTTGCCAGCTCGGTGACCCCTGTCTGTGCAGCCCTGCTGGCCGCCATGACCCTGGCTCACCTGCCAGCCCATGCTCAGGCGGCGGCAAGCCCCGCGGCCACCACCACCGCCATCCCCGGCAAAACCGAAATGCTCTGGCTGGGCCAGGCCGCCTGGCGCATCAAGACGCCTGGCGGCAAGGTGATCGTCATCGACCCGTGGATCACCGGCGGGCCCAAGGCGCCGGCGATGTACAAGTCCGATCTGTCGGCGCTGGGCAAGATCGATCTGTTGCTGGTCACCCATGCCCATGTGGACCACATCGGCGATGCGCCGGCCCTGGCCAAGCTGCACAACACGGTGCTCTATGGCCCGGCCGACATGATGACGCCGCTGGTTACCCTGGGCGTGCTGCCGGCCAACCTGACGCACCGCTTCAACAAGAGCGGCCATGTCACGCCGCTGCCGGGCATCAAGGTGACAGCCGTCAAGGCCGAGCACTCCTCGCTGCTGGTCTTTGCCAACCCCATCACCGGCAAGAACGAATCGCACCCGGCGGGCGAGGCCGTGGGCTACATCATTGAGCTGGAGAACGGTTTCAAGCTCTGGCACATGGGCGATACGGGTCTCTTCGGCGACATGAAGTTCATCGCCGAGTACTACAAACCCGACGTCGTGCTGATGCCCATAGGCGGCAACTTCACGATGGATCCGGAAGGTGCCGCCTACGCCGCGCGCACCTGGATCAACCCCAAGGCGGTGGTGCCCATGCACTACAACTCCAACCCCATGACCAAGGGCACGCTGGCCGAGTTTCAGGCGGCGATGAAGGGCAGCCCGATTCGCGTGGTGCCGGTGAGCGAGGGGCAGACCATCGAGTTTTGAAGTGCCCCAGCGGATCGCGGTGCGCGTCACCCGGCAGCGATCACGCCGCTGGCGTGTCGTGTGCCGCCGCCACAGCTGTCGCGGTGGGCGCGGTCGGAAAGGCGGGCGCCATGAGTGCGGCCATGGCCAAGGTCTGCGCACGCACATCGCGCGGCCAGGTGGCCACCTGCCTTTGCAGCGCTTCCTGGTCTTGGGCGAAGAGCGCGCGTGAGGCCTCCTCGAAGCCCGCCTCGTCACCTGCCATGGCGTGCATGAAGCGGTAGCTGGCCTCGATGGCCGCGCGGATGCGGTCGGCTTCCTTGCCGGCGCGCAATGCCTGCTCGACCAGCTTGCGCAGCGCCACCGAGGCGCCGCCGGACTGGCTGGCCAGCCAGTCCCAATGGCGTGGCAGCAGGGTCACCTCACGCGCGGTCACGCCCAGCTTGGGACGGCCTGGGCCGCGTGGGGCATCCGTGTTCGCAGCCTCGGTCGGGCCGCCTGGGGCCGGTGTGGCCTGCGCCGGCCGTGGCAAGCGGTGCAACACCGCCTCCAATGATCCGCGCAGATCGATATCGAGCACCTGGCCGCTGGTGGCATCGAAGATCAGCAGTGCCGATTTCGGATGTGCCTTGATGTGATCGAACGCCCGCGCGGCCACATCCTGCGGCGTGCCCAAGGCGATGCGGCGCTTGCCGGCGAAGGCGATCCAGGTGAGGGCGGTGGATGAAGTGGTCATGTCTGTACTCCCGAACAGGGTGAATGCAATTATTTTGCCCGGATGAAATCAACATTTCAATTTCGCCCGGGTAAAAGACAGCGCGCGACAGTGATGTCGAGGCGCTCGACGATGGCGACGCCGGCGGTGGCCTACCCGCGCTGTCGACTCCCCGGCTTTAGCCCAGCGCCGCCAGCAGGCCCTGCAGATCGGCCTCGCCAAACTTCAGCGCCTCACCCGCATCGCTGCCCAACACGCCATCGGCCAGCGCTTGTTTGCGCGCCTGCAGGGCCAGCAGGCGCTCCTCGATGCTGCCCTCGGCCACCAGGTGGTAGACAAAGACCGGGCGGGTCTGGCCGATGCGGTGGGCGCGGGCGGTGGCCTGTTGGGCCACGGCGGGGTTCCACCAGGGGTCGAGGTGGATCACCGTGTCGGCGGCGGTGAGGTTCAGGCCCACGCCGCCGGCCTTCAGGCTGGCCAGCAGGAGGGGCACTTCGCCGGCCTGATAACGCGCCACCAGCGCGCCTCGGGCGGCGGGGGGCGTGTCGCCGGTGAGCGCCAGCCAGGGCAGGCCCAGGGCATCGAGCTCGGGCGCGATCAGGTCCAGCAGCTCGGTGAACTGCGAAAAAATCAGCACCCGCCGGCCCTCGGCCACCAGGGTGGGCAGGGTCTGGCGCAGCCAATCGAGCTTGGCGCTTTCGGCGGTCTGGGCGGCTGGGGCATTCGGCGCTGCGGCTGTTGCAGCTGTGGCCGCCACTGGCGGGCTTGGGCCAGCAGTCGGCGCCGCAGCGGTCGAACCCGACATCGGCACCGCGCCGGCCGGGCGCTGACCCTTCACCAAGCGCGGGTCGCAGCACACCTGGCGCAGTTTGAGCAGGGCGTCGAGGATGCCGATCTGCGCGCCGGCAAAGGTCTTCTTGTCCAGCAGGCGGCGCACCTGTTTGTCCACCGCCAGGCGCACGCTCTCGTACAGGTCGCGCTGGGCGCCTAGCAGCGGCAGGCGCACGAGGGTGTCGGTGAGTGGCGGCAAATCCAGCTCGACCTGATCCTTGCGCCGGCGCAGGATGAAGGGGCGCACCCGCAGCGCCAGCAGGGCGGCGCGGGCGGTCTCGCCGTTTTGCTCTATGGGCCGCCGCCAGTGCTGGTGGAAGTGGCGCCTATCACCCAAAAAGCCCGGCAGCAGGAAATCAAACTGCGCCCACAGCTCGCCCAGGTGGTTCTCCAGCGGCGTGCCGGTGAGGCACAGGCGGTGCGTGGCGGCAATGCGGCGCACGGCACGTGCGGTGCGGGTGCCGGCGTTCTTCACCATCTGCGCTTCGTCCAGCACCAGCACATGCCAGGGCCTGGATTCCAGGGCGCGGATGTCGCGCCACAGCAGTGGATAACTCGTGAGCACCAGGTGCTGGCCGTCGATGCGTGCATGCTCGGTGGCGCGGCGCGGGCCGGCCAGGGTGAGGACGCGCAATGCGGGCGCCATGCGCGCGGCCTCGGCCTGCCAATTGAACAGCAGTGAGGCCGGCACCACCACCAGGGCCGGCGCCTCTTGCAAGCGGCCGGCCTGCATCTCGATCAGCAGGTGGGCCAGGGTCTGCGCGGTCTTGCCCAGGCCCATGTCATCGGCCAGGATGCCGGCCAGGTGGTGCTGGTGCAACTGCTGCAACCAGGCCACGCCTTTCAGTTGATAGGGGCGCAGGGTCACACCCAGGCCGGGTGGCGCGGCCAGGGGCGGTGGCAGCGACGCTGGCGATGGCGTTTCCAAGGCTTGGCTTGCATCGTGGGGGGCTGCCATGGGGGCTGCGCCCGCAGCGCCGCGCAGCCGCGCCGCCAGGGCACGCAATCCAGCCTCGCCCTGCAGGGCCCAGGCGCCGTGCGGGCCGGCGCGCTGGGCTTGGTCCGTGCCCAAGGCCAGGCGCAGCGATTCCAGCCGCTGCGCATCCCAGCCTTGAAACTTGAAGGGCCCGTCCTGGCGGCGCGGGTCGGTCAGCAGGTCCAGCATGGCGCCGACGATGGCCTTGAGCGGCGCCGCGGGCGCGCGAATGCGGCGCCCGCCGGGGGCGCGCAGGTCGATGATTTCGGCGTCGTCGATGTGCGCCAGCTCCAGTGCCACACGCCAGCGGCGCTCGGCCTGGATCAGCGGCGCCAGCATGGGCACCAGGTCGAGCACCTGGCCCTCGACCTCCACGCCCAGGCTGAGCATCCAGCTGCCTTGACCATGGGGTTGGCGCAGGGCGGTGATCTTTTGCGGGCGACCCTGCATCGGCGCCGCCACGGCGCGGCCCAGGCGCTCGCTGCCAGCCGCGGCCAGGGCCTGCAGGCCGCCTGGCACCGGTGCACAGCGGCCGTCGGCGGCCACCGGTCCGCCGCCGCCATCGATCAACACCAGCCGCCAGGCCTGCACCGGCACGCTTTCGTGGGCGAAGCCGGGGGCCACGACGATCTGCCAGCCCTGTTGCTGCAGTCTGGGCAATTGCTCGGCCCAGAAGTCACCGAATTGGTCTTCCTGCACCAGGCTCCACAGTGGCGCGTCGGGCAGGCCGGCCGCTGTGGCAGCGCTGGGCGCGCGCCACTGCAACTGGCGCCGCGCCACGGGGTGCAGGCCCATCTGCGCCAGGCACTGGTGGGCCTCGGCCAGGGCGTCGTCGGTACTGTCAGGGCTGTGCACCCAGGCGATGGTGACTTGCGCGGCGCGCGGGCCGAAGGGGCCGCCCGGGCGCATGCCCAGCAGGCCATCGCCGCGGCCCAGGGTGCGCAGCAGCAGGCGGTGGCTCAAGGCCGGTGGTGCTGGCCTGCAGCAGGCTGCGCAAAATCCGCCGGCTGCAGGACGATGGGCTGGCCATGTGGCGTGCGGTCCGCGGCATGGTCCCAGGCGCTCACATAACGGTTTAGTTCAGCGTCCGTGCTGGCGCCCTTTTGGGCCACCAGGCATTCCAGCGCGGCCAGCCAGTGCTGGTAGTAGGTGTCGCCCAGATCGGCATCACCGCCGGCCTGCGCGGATTGAATCTGCGCGCTCAAGGCCTGTGCCCACTCGGCCCAGCTGAACAGGCCACGCTGGTGCAGTTGCAACACCATGGCAAAGGCCTGCGCCTGCCAGGGCTCGGCGAATACAGGCGCCTGGGCGCCCGTGGCATCGGTGCCCAGCGGCAGGCCAGGGCAGGCGGCCAAAGTGGCGCTGGCCTCCGGCGCCGCGGGGTTTGCGGCGGCCAAGGGCGAGGCGGGCTTGTCCGACATCACACCCACTCCAGGTAAGGTTCCCAGGCATCGACCGAAACGCGCAGGCCTGGCGCGGCCGATGCGGCCGATGTGGCCGATGCGGCCTGTGCGGCCTGTGTGGCCGATGCCGCCTGTGCGCCCCACAACTGCGCGCCGTCGAACACCACGGTGTACAGCCACTGCGGCTGCTCACCCAGGCCATGGGCATGGCTGTCGGCAAATACGTGCAGGCCGTGCACACGCTCGATCACGCCGCGCTTGCCGGCCACATAGCGCGGCAGGCGGGTGTGGTGGCCGGCTTGGACATCGCGCGCGCGCACCCAGTCGCCGGGTGCAAAGCGGGCCGGGGCTTGCACGGCTTGCGGGTTGCGCAAAGTGGCCGAGCCACGGGCCAGGGCGGCGGGCACGTCGGCCGCGGCCAGACGGCGTGGCAGCGGCAGCGGCGGGGTCTGCGCCTGGCCAGT
Organism: Ideonella sp.; assembly: GCA_043720415.1. GTDB lineage: Bacteria > Pseudomonadota > Gammaproteobacteria > Burkholderiales > Burkholderiaceae_C > Pseudaquabacterium. The sequence continues at coordinate 3,328 of JAYSSS010000133.1, read as the reverse complement.
GCGTGCTTCGGAGTCGCTGAGCAGGCCACGCTCGCCCATCAACTTTTGCAGCGCCGCAAACCAGATTTCGTAATAACTCAAATCGGCGTAGGCGGGCAAGGTCTCGCGCGCCGCGCGGCTCATGTCGATGTTCCAGGCGCCGGTGGCACCCATGGCCAGGGTCATGGCCAGCACGCGGGGCTCCCAGCTGGCGTGGAAGAGCTCGCCTTCGGCCTCGGGAACGACGCGGCTGGCGATGTGGCGTGTTTGCCCGCCCAGATCGGCCTGGGTGGGCCAGGGCGTGGTGGTGGGCAGCGGCTGTGCGCCGCTGGTGGCGGCGGGTTGCGAGGCGCTGGTCATGCCGCTGTGCCTGCGGCTTGCGGCGGGGCGCCTGCTGCGGCTCGTGCAGCAGCTTGCGCCGGCGTCCTGGCCAGCCCGGTGCCGATCATCGAATCGCGCGTCACCAGCTCAGCCAATTGCGCCTCGCTCAAGCCCTGTGTGCCCGCGGGCCGCGCCGGGATCACCAGGTAGCGCACCTCGGCGGTGGAGTCCCACACGCGGATCTGCGTGCCCTCGGGCAGCGTCACGCCAAAGTCGGCCAGCACACCGTGCGGATCGCGCACCGCGCGGGCGCGATAGGGCGCGCTTTTGTACCAAGTGGGCGGCAGGCCCAGCACCGGCCAGGGGTAGCAACTGCACAGCGTGCACACCACCAGGTGGTGGTGGCCCGGCGCATTGGCCACGGCCACCATGTGCTCGCCCTGGCGGCCGGTGTAGCCCAGCGAGGCAATGGCCGCGCTGGCATCGCGCATCAGCCACTCGCGAAAGTCCGCCTCGGCCCAGGCCTTGGCCACCACCCGGGCGCCGTTGCGCGGCCCGATGCGGGTCTGGTAGGTGTCGATCAACACATCCAGCGCGGCCGCGTCGATGTAGCCCTTCTCCGTGAGCACGGACTCCAGCGCACGCACGCGCAGGTCCATCTCGCTGAGCTCGCTGTGCTCGTGGTCGTGGCGGTGCTGGTGGCTGTGGTCGTGGTGCGGCGTCGTCATGGGCCAATGCTAAGGCACGCTCGCGCGTGGCAACGCCCTGGCGCCGCGGTCCAAGCCCTGCGGTTTGCGCCTCGTGCAGAATTTGCCGGCCAGACGACCGCATTCGCCGCCCAGCCACTTGATCCGGTGCGGCGGCCATGAAGTGGCATCGGCTTGCATCCCTAACAACGTTATAGAGGCGACCATGACCGCACTGTCCATCGCTCCCCAGGCACCGGCCGATCTGCTGCAGCTGCTCACCAAACAAGGCGTTCGCCTGGGTCTGCTCGGCGAGGCCGAGCGCCGCCTGGCCCTGGCCCTGGTGTGGAGCGGCCTGGCCGACGACATGGCCTGCAGTGAGCCGCAAATCAATGCCGCGCTCAAGGCCAGGATGGCCGGCGCAGCGGCGTTTCTGGACATCGACCATGTCGAGCTGCGGCGCTGGCTGGTCGATGGCGGCTGGTTGCTGCGCGATGGCTTTGGCCGTGTCTACCGCAAGGCGGCCGCGGCGGCGCTGGTTGAGGCGTTTCAGCCGGTGGCGCAAGCGCTTGCCGGGCTGGACCTCGATGCCCTGGCCAGCGGTCTGCGCCAGCGCGCGGCCAGTGAGAAGGCGGCCAAGCGCCTGGCCTGGGAACAACGGCAGGCGGCGGCGTGATGGCCGCACCCCATCTTGCACTTGCACCCCAGACGGCCCATTCAGCCCAAACCTCACTCACCGTGGGCAGCCAGGTGCTGCGCGCGCTGCGCCGCCACCCCGCGCGCACGGCCTTCCAGTGGGAGGGTGGCAGTCTCAGCTACGCCGCCACCGCCGACCTGATCGCCCGCATGCAGGCGGTCTACCTGCACATGGGCCTGGCACGCGGCGACGGCGTGGCCATCCTCGCGGCGAACAAGGCCACGGCCTGGTGCGCCGGCATCGCCGCGCAGTTGTGCGCCGCGATGACCACGCAGTTGCATCCGCGCGGCTCACTCGCCGATCACCAGGCGCAGTTGCAGGACAGCGCGGCCAAGTTTCTGGTGCTCGATCCACAGGGCTTCGGCCCCCGTGGTGCCGAGCTGGCGGCCAGCGCACAGCAAACGGTGTTGACGCTGTCGCCCGCCGATTACGGCAGCGATCTGTGCGCCGCCGCGCTGGCCGTGGGCAGCGCCACGGCGCATGACCTGGCCCGCGCTGAGGACCTGGCCACGCTGTCCTTCACCGGCGGCACCACCGGCAAATCCAAAGCAGCGATGCGTTGCCATGCCGATGTGCTGGCCGGATCAAACGCCATCCTGGCGGATTTCGATCTGCCGGCCACGCCCAGCTTCCTGGCGGTGGCGCCCATCAGCCATGTGGCTGGCACCAAGATCATCCCCACCTTGCTGCGCGGCGGCACGGTGCATTTGATGTCGGGCTTCGACCCCGAGCAAATGCTAACAATCATGCAGCGCGAGCGCATCAACTTCACGCTGCTGGTGCCGACCATGATCTACACCCTGCTGGATTGCCCGGCCTTGGCACGCACCGATTTATCGGCCCTGCAGTTGATGCTCTACGGTGCCAGCCCGATGTCGCCCACGCGCCTGCTCGAAGGGCTGGAGCGCATCGGCCCGGTGTTTTCTCAGCTCTATGGCCAGACCGAGTGCTACCCCATCGCCGTGCTGCCGCGCGCCGACCACGATGGCGCGCGCACCGACCTGCTGGCGGCCTGCGGCTTCCCCTGCAGCAATGTCGATCTGGCCTTGCTCGATGACGCCGGCCAGCCCGTGGCCCCGGGCGCGGCCGGCGAGATCTGTGTGCGCAGCCCCACCGTGATGCGCGGTTACCGCAACGCCCCCGAGCAAACCGCCGAGGCCTTTGCCGGCGGCTGGCTGCACACCGGCGATGTGGCCACCATGGATGGGCAGGGCCGGCTCTACATCGTCGATCGCAAGAAGGACATGATCGTCACCGGCGGCTTCAACGTCTACACCCGCGAGGTCGAGGATGTGATCAGCGCCGACCCCGGCGTGGCCATGGTGGCGGTGTTCGGCATCCCCGACAAGAAGTGGGGTGAGGCGGTGACGGCCTATGTGGTGCGCCACCCCGGCGCGCAGGTGCAGGCCCAGGCGCTGGCGCAGCAGGTGAAGCGCTTGAAGGGCGCCGCGCACACGCCCAAGCACATCGAGTTTGTCGACAGCCTGCCGCTGACCAGTGTGGGCAAGATCGACAAGAAGCTGCTGCGCGAGCGCTTTTGGGCCGGGCAGGCACGGCAGGTGGGCTGAGCGATGGCGGAGCCAAGCTTCATGACTCTGCCTGTCGCCATCACCCGCCGCCTGCGCCTGCCCCTGATCGCCGCGCC
>JAYSSS010000132.1:0-22438 GCA_043720415.1 Ideonella sp. | reverse complement strand
TGCCATCACCCAGTACCGCCTTGGTTCGTGCCATCACTGCCTCCTCGGTCGAGAAGGTGAAATTATAACGCGGCAGACATTAAACTACGAGTATTGAGGCCTGACTGTTGATTTTGATCGGCCATCATCTTGTCACGTCAGTTAGTTGCACAATAGTACTAACAGTGCTAAAGTTCGCTCCGCGCCACACTGGCGCGCATCAGGAGCCCCGTCATGCCACGCAACACCCACCTCTTGATCATCGACCCGCAAAACGATTTTTGCGATTTGCCAGCGGCCGACTGCTCGAAGGCGGCCACCCAGCCCGCCCTGCCCGTGCCGGGTGCCCACGCCGACATGCAGCGCCTGGCGCGCTTGATCGACGAGGCCGGCGCCGGCCTCACGCGCATCAGCCTCACCCTCGATTCACATCACCGCCTGGACATCGCCCACCCGGGCTTTTGGCACACGGCCGATAGCGTCGCGCCCGCGCCCTTCACACAGATCAGCGCCGCCCAGGTGCGCGCCGGCCAGTACCGGGTGCGCGACGCCGCGGCGCAAGCGCGCAGCCTGGCCTACCTGGACGCGCTGGAAGCGCGCGGCCGCTACCAGCTGATGGTCTGGCCCGTGCACTGCGAGATCGGCAGCTGGGGACACAACGTCCACGCCGCCGTGCGTGCCGCCTACAACGCCTGGGAAGAGCGCGCCCAGCGCAGCGTGGCCAAGTGGCAAAAGGGCCACAACCCCTGGACCGAGCACTACAGCGCCGTGCTGGCTGAAGTGCCGGATGCGGCCGACGCCCACACCCAACTCAACCAGGACTTGATCGACGATGTGAGCAGCGCCGATGTGCTGCTGATCGCCGGTGAGGCCGGCAGCCACTGCGTGCGCGCCACCACCGAGGATTTGGTGGCCCACCTGCCCGCAGCCCCGCGCCCGCAGATCGTGCTGCTCACCGATTGCATCAGCCCGGTGGCAGGATTTGAGGCGCAGCAAGCGGCGTTCTTCGAGGCCATGCAAGCCCGTGGTGTGCGCCTGGCACGCAGTACCGAGGTCTTGGCGGGCCTGCAATGACCACCGTCCTCGCCCCCATCATCAGCAGCCTGCTCGACACCGATCTGTACAAGTTCACGATGTGGCAGACCATGCTGCACCGCCACCCGCAGGCCACGGCCGAGTACCGCTTTGTCTGCCGCAACACGCCGGCCTGTCCGCTGGCCGAGTTGCTGCCCGAGATCAACGACCAGCTCGATCATTTGTGCAGCCTCGAATTCAAGGAGGACGAGCTGGCCTACCTGCGCGGCCTGCGATTCATCAAGCCCGATTTTGTCGATTTCCTGCGGCTGTTTCGCTTTCAGCGGCGCTTCATCAGCGCCAGCGCGCAGGGCGACCGATTGAGCATCGTCGCCACAGGCCCGCAGGTGCATGTGATGGCCTTCGAGATCTTCGTTCTGGCCATCGTCAATGAGTGTTACTTCCGCCGCTTCGATGCCAGCGCGGCACTGGCCCAAGGCCGCCAGCGCCTGCAGGCCAAGATCACGCAGTTGCGCGCCTTCGCCGCCGAGCCCGCTCGCCGCCACCCGCTGGAAATCTTCGATTTCGGCCTGCGCCGGCGCTACAGCGGCGCCTGGCAGCGCGAGGTGGTGGCCACGCTGCAAGCAGCACTGCCGCAGGTCTTCAAAGGCACGTCCAACGTGCTGCTGGCCAAGCAACTGGGCCTGGTGCCGATTGGCACCATGGCGCACGAGTACCTGCAAACCTACCAGGCCCTGGGTGTGAGGCTGCGCGACTCGCAAAAGGCGGCGCTGGAGGATTGGGTACAGGAATACAGAGGCGACCTGGGCATTGCCCTGACCGATGTCGTCGGCATGGACGCCTTCCTGGCCGATTTCGACCTGTACTTCGCCAAGCTCTTCGATGGCCTGCGCCACGACTCGGGCGACCCCATCGCCTGGGGCGAAAAAGCGTTAGCACACTACGCCAAACTGCGCATCGATGCCCAGACCAAGCGCCTGGTGTTCTCCGATGGCCTGAACATCGACACGGCGCTTGCGCTGTACCGCCACTTTGCCGACCGCACCCAGCTCGGCTTTGGCATTGGCACGAATTTGAGCAACGATGTCGGCCTCACGCCGCTGAACATCGTCATGAAACTCATACGCTGCAACGGCCAACCCGTGGCCAAGTTGTCGGACAGCCCGGGCAAGACGCTGTGCGACGATCAAACGTTTCTGGCCTATCTGCGCCAGGTGTTTGGCGTGGCCGCGCCGGCCCATTGAAAATTCCGGCACCCGCGAAAGCCAGCCACCGTTCGCCCTGAAGTATCAAAGGGCCTGATTCAAGGAAGCTCGATGCTGCAACTGACCGTTGCCCAAATCAACCCGACCATTGGCGACATGGAGGGCAATGCCGCGCTGATGCGCGCCGCCGCCGAGCAGGCGCAGGCCGATGGCGCCGCCCTGCTGATCTTTCCCGAGCTTTCGCTCACCGGCTACTACCCCGCCGATCTGCTGGAAGAGCCGGCCTTTCTGGCCCGCGTGCAGCACACGCTGGATGAATTGCTAACGCACACGCGTCAATGGCCAGATCTGCACTGGGTGCTGGGCGCACCCATGCCGCAGGCCGGCCCCGGCAAGCCGCTGCACAACACCCTGCTGGTGCTGTGCAATGGCAGCGTCGTGCTGCGCTATGCCAAGCAGTTGCTGCCCACCTACGGTGTGTTCGATGAGCGCCGGCACTTCGAGCCCGGGCCCGACGAAGCCCAGCTGCTGCGCATTGGCGACACCACCATAGGCTTCATGATCTGCGAGGACGGCTGGAACGATGGCCAGGCCGACGCCTACCCCGTCAACCCTTTTGAGCGCATGCGCGCGGCCGCGCCCGACCTGGTGGTGTCGATCAACGCCAGCCCGTCGAACATCGGCAAGCGATTGCAGCGCCACGCCATCTTCAGCGCGGCCAGCACCCGCCACGGCCTGCCCATGGTCTTCGTCAACCAGGTCGGTGGGCATGACCAGCTGGTCTATGACGGCTCGTCCTTTGCGGTCGAGCCGGGTGCTGGTGTGGTGTTCGAGGCGCAGCGCTTTGTCGAATCGATTTGCACGCTGCGTTTCCATGCTGGGAAATTCAGCGCCGCCAGCGGCCAGGCCCTGGCTGAGGTGCCAGTGCAAGGCCTGCCACGCATGGAGTTTTATCGCCAGCAGATCGTGCTCGGCTTGAAAGATTACGCCCGGCGTTGCGGCTTCAAGCGCGCCCTCGTCGGCAGCTCGGGCGGCATCGACAGCGCACTGACCCTGGCCCTGGCGGTGCAGGCTCTGGGCGCCGAGAACGTCGCCGCCGTGACGCTGCCCTCGCGCTATTCATCCGCTGGCTCGGTGGACGATTCGGTGGCGCTGTGTAGCAACTTGGGCATCGCTCTGGACACCCACCCCATCATCGATCTGGTCAACAGCTACGGCACGCAGTTCGAGCGCAGCTTCAAGGTGCCGCTGCGCGGCCTGGCGGCCGAGAACCTGCAGGCGCGCATCCGCGGTACGGTGCTGATGGCCTACTCCAACCAGTTCGGCCACCTGCTGCTGACCACGGGGAACAAATCCGAGCTGTCGGTGGGTTATTGCACCTTGTACGGCGACACCAATGGCGGCCTGGGCCTGATCGGTGATCTGTACAAGACGGAGGTGTTCGCGCTGTCGCGCCACATCAATGCCCAGGCCGGCCGCGAGCTGATCCCCATCGAGATCATCGACAAGCCGCCCTCGGCCGAGCTCGCACCCGATCAAAAAGATACCGACAGCCTGCCGCCCTATGAGGTGCTGGACGAGATCCTCAAGACCCTGATCGAGGGCAACCGCCTGGAGCGCGCCGAGTTCGATCAGGCCACGGCCTTTGTGGCCCAGCTTCAGGCCACGCCCGAGGGCCAGGCGCTGATCTTGCGAGTGCGGCAGATGATTGCCCGCAATGAGTACAAGCGCCGCCAGGCGCCGCCCATCGTGCGCCTGCGTTCGCGCGCCTTCGGCAGCGGCCGGCAGATGCCGATTGCGGCGAGGCATTTTTGATGGGCGCGGCTGGCCAAGCAGACGCCGCCGTCTGCATTGGCCGCTTCCAGCCACCGCATCTTGGCCACCTGGGCTTGATCGAGCAGGCGCTGGCGCTGGCGCCGCGCTGCGTGGTCGTCATCGGCTCGGCGCACCAGCCGCGCACGCCCAAGAACCCCTTCACCTGGCAAGAGCGCGCTGAAGTCATCGCCGCGGCCCTGCCCGAGACGCGGCGCCAGCGCCTGCTGTTTGTGCCGATGCGCGATTACTTTGATGAGGCGCGTTGGGCTGCTGCGGTGCAGCGCGAGGTGTTGGCGGCGCTGAACATCGCCCCCGCATCGCCTTCACCAGCGCTGGCTTTGATCGGGCATTTCAAAGACGCCTCCAGCGGCTACCTGCGCGCCTTCCCGACATGGCAGCTTATGGCCGCGCCACGCAATTCAGCCATCGATGCCACGCCGCTTCGGGACGCCTACTTCGGCGCGGCGCCGGGTCAATTGGATGAAGCGCTGGAGCTTATGCACGCCCAGCTTCCGCCCAGCAGCGCGGACTTCCTGCGCGCCTTTGCCCAGCGCCCGGCCTACGCAGAGCTAACAAATGAATGGCGCATGCTGCGAGACTACCGCCAGGCTTGGCAGGCCGCGCCCTACCCACCGGTCTTCGTCACCGCCGACACCCTGCTGTGCTGCGCGGGCCACGTGCTGCTGGTGCAGCGTGGCCGCGCCCCAGGCCGCGGCACTTGGGCGCTGCCCGGCGGTTTTCTCGATGGCCACGAAACGCTGTACCGCGCTGCGCTGCGTGAGCTGCGCGAGGAAACCGGCCTTGATCTGCCCGAAGCTGTGGCCCGCACAGCCTTTCGCACAGCCCGCGTCTTCGATCACCCGGCACGCAGCCTGCGTGGGCGCACGGTGACGCACGCCCATCTGTTCGATCTGGGTGACATCACACTGCCCACCGTGGCCGCAGCCGATGACGCCATGGCCGCGAGGTGGTGGCCGCTTGATGAACTGCTTAGCCTGGAAGCGGAGTTCTTCGACGACCACTTCCACATCCTGGATGTGATGCTGGGCTTGCTGCCGGCCTGACCCAAGGCGCGTGGTTTCAGGAGGTGATTCGGTGCGCCCAGGACGGGGGCGTTGGGTGTCCGGCTGCCGGAGGTAAAGAAGGAGCCGTCGGCTGCCTTTGCCGGCGGCGGGTGACACGCAGGCAGCCGGACACTCAGCGCCCACTGGCCCCGCGCCAACGCTCCAGCTCAATCCTCCGCCGTCTCCCCCAAGAACCCGCCACTCTGGTGCGCCCACAGCCGCGCGTACAGCCCGCCTCGCGCCAGCAGCTCGGCATGTGAGCCTTCTTCGACGATGCGGCCCTGGTCCATGACGATCAGGCGGTCCATGGCGGCGATGGTGGACAAGCGGTGGGCGATGGCCACCACCGTCTTGCCCTCCATCAGCCGGTACAGGCTTTGCTGGATGGCGGCCTCGACCTCGCTGTCAAGCGCGCTGGTGGCCTCGTCGAGCAGCAGGATGGGTGCATCTTTGAGCATCACCCGGGCCACGGCGACACGCTGGCGCTGGCCACCAGAGAGCTTGACGCCGCGCTCGCCGACATGGGCGTCGTAGCCGCTGCGGCCCTTCAAATCGGCCAGGCCCTGGATGAACTCATGCGCCTCGGCGCGCTGGGCGGCGTGCACCATCTGTGCGTCGTCGGCGTCAGGCCGGCCGTAGACGATGTTGTCGCGCACCGAGCGGTGCAAGAGCGAGGTGTCCTGCGTCACCATGCCGATCTGCGCGCGCAGGCTTTCTTGCGTGGCCGCGGCGATGTCCTGGCCATCGATGAGGATGCGGCCGGCCTCGATGTCATGAAAACGCAGCAGCAGGTTGACCAGGGTGCTCTTGCCCGCGCCCGAGGGCCCGACCAGGCCGATTTTCTCGCCCGCGCGGATGTGCAGGTCCAGGCCATCGAAGACCTTTCTGGTGCCGCCATAGGCGAAATCGACCGCCTCGAACTTCACCTCACCGCGCTTGACGAGCAGCGGCTGGGCATCCGGCCTATCGACCACGTGGCGCGACCTGGACAGCGTGGCGATGCCGTCCTGCACGGTGCCGATGTGCTCAAACAGCGCGGCCATCTCCCACATCATCCAGTGCGAGATACCGTTCAAACGCAGCGCCATGGCGGTGGCCGCGGCCACCGCGCCCACGCCCACCTGGGACTGCGTCCACAGCCACAGCGCCACGCCAGCGGTGGAGGCGATCAACACCACGCTGAGCATCTGGTTGACGATCTCGAAACCGCTGACCAGGCGCATCTGGCGGTGCACGGTGAGCAGGAACTCCTGCATCGCCGAGCGCGCAAACGCCGCCTCGCGCATGGAGTGCGAGAACAGCTTGACGGTGGCGATGTTGGTGTAGGCGTCGGTGATGCGCCCGGTCATCAGCGAGCGCGCATCGGCCTGGGCCTGGGCCACAAAGGCCATGCGCGGTACGAAGTAGCGCATCGACAGCAGGTACAAACCTAACCACAAACCGAAGGGGGCCAGCATCCACAGCGCAAAGCCGCCCAGCACGGCCGACATGGTGACCAGATAGATCACCACATAGACCAGGATGTCGGCCAGGATCATCCAGGTGTCGCGCACCGCCAGGGCGGTCTGCATCAGCTTGGTGGCGATGCGCCCGGCGAACTCATCCTGATAGAACGCCATGCTCTGGCTGAGCATCAAGCGATGAAAGTTCCAGCGCAGGCGCATGGGCATGTTGCCCGACATGGCCTGGTGCTTGAACATGGTCTGCAGTGCGGCCACGCCAACGCTGGCCATGAGCACGGCAAACAACATCATCAGCGTGCTGCGGCCCTGCACCCACAACTGCTCACGCGGCACCGCGGCCAGCCAGTCCAGCACATGGCTCATGGCGGCAAAAAGGGCGGCCTCAAAGGCACCGATGAGCGCGGTGAACAGCGTCATGGCCGCGATGTAGCGCCGCGTGCCCTGGGTGCTGGCCCACAGGAAGGGCATCAAGCCCGCGGGCGGCGTGGTGGGCGCGGCCTCGGGGTAGGGGTCGACCAGACGTTCGAAGAAGGCAAGCACGGGTGGGGCCGAATCGAGAGGGGCGCGAAGTTTAGGTGTGCGTTGCCCTGCCGCGCGTGATGGCCAGCACACCCAGCAGGGCCAGCACACCAAGCAGGGCCAGCACACCAAGCAGGGCCAGCGGCTGCGCCCGGGCGATCACGGCGCGCGCAGGAAGTGTTCGATGCCGATGCGCACGGCGCGCGCGGTGCGGGCGCGTTGCCCACTGTCAAGCATCAGGGCTTCGTCACCCGGGTGGGTCATGAAGCCATGCTCGAACAGCACTGCGGGCATCCAGGTGATGCGCCGCAGCGGCAGGTAGTTGAAGCCCCCGACCAGGCCAAAGTCAGCGAAAGCCGTGTCCCGCAAAAGCTGGGCTTGAATCGACGCGGCCAGATCGCGGCTGTGGGCGTGGTGGTAGTAGCTGCTGGTGCCTTGGGCGCGCAGCACGCCGCGGGCGGTGTCGGCGGCGTTGGCGTGCACGCTGATGAAGAGGTGGGCGTCGCTGTCGGTGGCGCCTTGTGCGCGTTCGGCCAGCGTCGGGTTGTCGTCACCCGTGCGCAGCTCGATGACCTGGGCGCCGGCGGCTTGCAGCTCGGCCTGGAGCGCATCGCTGGTCAGCCGGTTCACGTCCTTCTCGGGCACACCGGTGGCGCCGATGGCGCCCAGGTTGGTGGCGCCACCGTGGCCGGCTTCCAGCGCGATGCGCAGGCCGCGCAGCGGCGAGGTGTGGGAGGCGGTCTTGTTGGGGTGTGGCCACGCTGCTGCGGCCAGCCCCCAGGGCGGCGGCCGCACGGTGATTTGCAGCGTGTCGCCAAGCCTGTCCACCCGCCAGCCCCACAGGCGGGGATGCTGCAGCTGCACGAGCACGCGCACGTGGCCATCGGCCACTTGGTGCACGCTCACTTCACGCACCTGGCGGGCGCTGGCCTTGTGGCTGATCCAGGTGGCGGCGTGGTGGGCGCCGTAGAGGTCGAGCTCGATGTGTGGGGTGCCGCTTGGCTTGGCGCCAGATGGGTGGAGGCCATTTGGGCTGAAGCCACCCGGGCTGTTGACCACGCGTGCGGCATAGGGCAGGCCGGGCGGCACCGGGATGCTGATGACATCGCCGCGTGCGCTGCCCTGCACCTGCAGGCTGGTGAACGCGGCATGGGGCCGCGGCGTGCCAGGCGGCGCCGGCTGCAGTGAATCGACGACGGCCCAGGCCGTGGTGTCGCTGGCCAGGGCCACGCGGTAGTGCGCCCCAAAGCGGCCGGTGACGGGCAGCAGCGTGCCAGCGGGCAGCTCGGCCAGGAAGGGCCCGCCCAGGCGCACGCTGTGCACACCGTGCAGCAACTGCACGCCTTCGGGGCCGGCGGTGTACAGGCGTGGTGTGTCGCTGCGCCAGTCGGTGGTGGCTGTGGTGGTAGCCGTGGTGGTGGCCGCGGTGCTGGCCGCAGGGGTTGAAGCGCTGGGCTCGGCTGCGGCCTGCGCTGCTGGCGCGGCCGTGGCGGGCAAGGGCAGGCGTTCGACTTCCAGCACCTGCGTCAATGCACGGCCGTCCGCGAAACGCACTTCAATGCTCAGTGGGTTCGGCCCCGGCGCCAGGGGCACGCCATCGCGGGCGAACACGCCGGTGGCGTAGACGGTGACCGCCTGCCCGGCCACCCAGACCTGGGCAGTGGCAGCGGTGCGACCCAGGACATGCGCCGCGGCCGCCGTGGTGCTGCTGCGCACGGCGCGCGGCGTGATCACCTGCAGGCCCTCGCTTGGGGCCTGGCTTTGGCCGCTGGGGCCCTCAAAGCGCATGGCCGGCTGCAATGTTGCGGCTGCTACGGGATGCGGCACAGGATGCGGCACAGGGTGTGCTACAGGTTGTGCGACCGCTTGTGTCACCGGCTGAAGACCTGGCAGCCCCGGCGCGCACCCGGCCAGCAGGCACAGGCCACACCAAAGCGTGACCAGCGCGCGCGTCATGACACGCGCTGCAGCCGCCCCGGGTGCATGGCCTCTGCCAGCACGCCGTGGCGCGCCAGGGCCTCGGGCACCACCTGCCGGCGCAACAGGCTGGCGGCCAGCAGAGAAGAAGCATAGGCACTCTGGATGCCATAGCCGCCCTGGCCGGCCAACCAAAAGAAGCCCTCGCAATCAGCATCCCAGCCAATCACCAGCTCGCCATCGGCGACAAAGCTGCGCAGGCCGGCCCAGGTGCGCATAGGGCGACGGATGCGCAGATCGGTGTCGCGCTCGATGGCGGCGATGCCCGTGGCGATGTCCAGCTCCTCGGGCTGCACATCGTGCGCGGCCACCGGGTCGGCATTGGCCGGGCTGCCCAGCAACTGGCCAGCATCGGGCTTGAGGTACCAGCTGTCGTCAATGCCGGCCACGGTGGGCCAGGCCCGTGCGTCCACGCCAGGCGGCAGGGCAAAGGTGAAGGCGCTGCGGCGCTTGGGCTGCAGGCCCACAGGGCGCGCGCCGCACATCCGGGCTAAGCCATCGGCCCAGGCGCCGGCGGCGTTGACCAGGGTGGCGCAGCGCAGTGCCGTGCCATCGCGCAAATGCAGCGTCCAGTGGTCGCGGTCGCGTTGCGCGCGCACCAGTTCGGCGTTGCAGCGCAGCACGCCACCGGTGCGCTTGAAGCCGCGCAGAAAGCCCTGGTGCAGCGCGTGCACATCGATGTCCATGGCGCCTTGCTCATCAATGGCGCCGATCAATCCCTGGGCGCGCAGCACGGGCACGCGCAGCAGGGCCTGCGCCGCAGTGATGCGGGTGACTGCTGTGCCGGTGGCACGAAGCTCATCCTCCAGAGCCTGCAGGGCCGCTTCCTGCCCCTGCCAGGCGGCATACAGCGCGCCGCGCGGCCCCAGGATGGGCGTGTCACAAAAGCCGGGCGGCGGCTGCTCATAGAACGCCCGGCTGGCGCAGGTCAGGGCGCGGGCCTGCGGCGGGCCGTAGCTTTCCATGAACATCGCCGCGCTGCGCCCGGTGCTGTGCATGCCGGGCTGCGATTCGCGCTCCAGAAGCAGCACGCGTGGCCGCACGGCGCTGGTGGCACGCGGCAGCGGCACGGCGCTGGTGCCTTGATCGGCCAGCGCCCGCACCGCCGTCAACTGCCAGGCCAGTGAGGCGCCGGCGATGCCGGCGCCAACGATGATGATGTCGAAGTCGGGGTCGCTCATCTAATCGATTATGCGAGCGTCCAAATCAGGCCTGGGCCCGTGCTCAATCGAACTTCAGCCCCAGGCGCCTGATGACCCCGCCCCAGCGCTCATGCTGCTCCTTCACCGAACGCACATGCTCCTCGGGCGATGACGACAGGATCTCGGTGCCGCCATCGACGAACAGCTTCTCCACATCGGGCAGTTTCAGCGCTGCGGCCAGGGCGGCGTTGACTTTGGCCTGCACATCCTTGGGCATGTTCGCCGGGCCAAAGAACTGCATGCCGCCGGGCACATCGATGCCGGCCACGCCGGCCTCGGCCATGGTGGGCAATTTTCCCAGGCCGACATAGGGCTTGGCGTCGGTCACGGCCAGCATCTTTACCTTGCCGGCGCGGGCGTTGTTCAGCGCCGTGGTCGGCCCGTCGAACAAGAAATCCACCTGCTTGCCGATCAGCGCCACGGTGGCGTCGCCCGAGCCCTTGAAGGGCACGTGCACCATCTGCGTGCCGGTGGCCTGCTGCAGCATCTCGGCCACCAGGTGCGAGGTGGAGCCTAACGAGAATGAGGTGTAGTTCAGCTTGCCCGGGTTGGCCTTGGCGTAGTTGACCAAATCCATCAGGCTGTTGAAGGGCGAGCTGGCCGGCACCGTGAGCACGGTGGACGAGCGCGCCGCAAACATGATGGGCGTCAAATCTTTCAAGCCGTCATAAGGCAGCTTGGTGAAGAGGTGCGGGTTCTGCGCCACGGTGATGCTGATCGTGTACATCAGCGTGTGACCATCGGGCGCCGAGCGAATCAGGTCCTGCGTGCCGATGATGGTGGAGGCGCCGGGCTTGTTTTCGACGATCACCGACACACCCAGCGCCGGCTGCAACTTGCTGGCCAGCATGCGCGCCTGGATGTCGGTCTGGCCACCGGCCGGGAAGGGCACGATGATGCGCACCGGCTTGCCGGCGATGGGGAAGGCCTGGGCCCAAGTGGCGGCCAGCAGCAGGGTGGTGGCCAGGGCGGTGGCCAGGGTGGTGGCCAGGGCGCGGCGCAGTGTGCGTTGCGGTGCGATCAGTGTCATCACGGGTTCTCCAACGGTGGCGGGCTTGATATGGTGGGCCCGAGGCCGAGTGTGCATGCTGCGCCGGTTGCATCTCATCCAGACAAGCACGGAGGCAGCCCCATGCACGACCTCGTCATTCGCGGCGGCACTTTGATTGATGGCAGCAGCGCGCCGCGCTACAGCGGCGACATCGCCATCGAAGGTGGCGTGTTCAGCCAGGTCGGCGGCAAGGCTGGCGCTGCCAAGCGCGTGATCGACGCCGCCGGCGCCATCGTCACCCCCGGCTGGGTGGATGTGCACACGCACTACGACGGCCAGGTGACCTGGGATCCGTACCTCACGCCCTCGTCGTGGCACGGTGTCACGACCGCCGTGATGGGCAATTGCGGCGTCGGTTTTGCACCCGTCAAACCGGATCGCCACGACTGGCTGATCGGCCTGATGGAGGGCGTGGAGGACATCCCCGGCGCGGTGCTCTCCGAGGGCATGAAATGGGAGTGGGAGACCTTCGCCCAGTACATGGACGCGCTGGCCACCAAACCCCTGGCGGTGGATGTGGGCGCGCAGGTGCCGCACGGCGCGCTGCGCGTCTATGTGATGGGCGAGCGCGGCATTGCCGACGACAGCGTGGCCACGGCCGATGACATCGCCGCCATGGCCGCCGAGCTGCGCAGCGGCCTGCGCGCCGGGGCGCTGGGGTTTTCGACCTCGCGCACGCTGATCCACCGGGGTGCCGATGGCAAGCTGGTGCCCGGCACCTATGCTGGCCGCGATGAGCTCTTCGGCATCGGCCGCGTGCTGGGCGAAGAGGGCCACGGCGTTTTCCAGATGACCTCCAACCACATCGACATGCCAGCCGAGACCGAGTGGATGATGGCGCTGGCGCGAGAGACGCGCCGCCCGGTGCTGTTCAATCTGCAGCAGATCGACCAGGCGCCGCACCTGTGGAAATTACTGGTGGCGCGGCTCGATGAGGCGCGCGCGCAAGGCGTGCCGCTGATCGGCTCCATCCCCGGCCGACCGGCCGGGGTGCTGTACGGCTGGCGGGCGTCATCACAGCCCTTTCACTTCCACAAAACCTGGCGTGAGGGGCGCGACGAGCCCATAGCGCAGCGCATTGCCCGTCTGCGCGATCCAGCGCTTAGGGCTGCCCTGCTGGCCGAAGTGGTGGACATCCCCGACGAGCGCGCGCGCTTCATGCTGCGCAGCTTTGACAAGATGTACCGCATCGACCCACAGCAACCCGACTACGAGCCCGCGCCCCACGAGCATGCCGCCGCCATCGCCCAGGCGCGTGGCATCAGCCCGTTCGAGGTGCTGTATGAGTGGCTGATGGCAGAGAACGGCGAAGGCATCGTCTACTTCCCGATCTTCAACTACAGCTACCACGACTTCTCGCATCTGCACCAGCTGCTGCAGCACCCCAGCACCATGATCAGCCTGGGCGATGGCGGCGCGCACGTGGGCTACATCAGCGACGCCGCGCTGCCCACCTTCATGCTCACCCACTGGACGCGAGACCGTAGCCGCGGGCCGACTTTGGCGCTTGAAGACATCGTGCGCCGGCAGACCTCGCACACCGCATCGGTGTACGGTTTGCACGACCGCGGCCTGCTCCAAGTGGGCAAGAAGGCCGACGTGAATATCATCGATTACGAGCGGCTTGCCTGCGAGGCGCCCTACATGGCCTACGACCTGCCCGCGGGTGGCAAACGCCTGCTGCAAAAAGCCCGCGGCTACCTGGCCACGCTGGTGTCCGGCCAGCCGATTTACGAGGGCGGCGAGCCCACCGGCGCCCTGCCCGGGGCCCTGATCCGCGGCCGCGCGTGATGGGCCCCCTTGTTTGACGCCAGTCTTCAAGACCCGTCAGATCACACCCCTTGCTTCATCAATGGCGCGCGCAGCGCCTCACCCAGGGTCTGCGCGGCTTCGGCCAGGTGGGCGCGGGTCATGTCAGACAGGGTCTTGCTGGCCAGCACACGTTTGAGATCCGCTTCCAGACGCGTGGCCATCAGCCGGTGCACGCCGCGCACATCGGCCGCGGCGCCCGAGGTGGGCCGGATCACCGATCCGGCCAGGCGGCGCAGGTGCTCGCGCTGCAGGTTGCGGCGCAGGCTGTCCACCTCACGTGCGGCCTTGAGCTCGCTCCAGACGGCGTCCTGCAGGCGCGATTGCACCTCGGCATAGCTCAGCAGGCTTTGCGGGTCGGCCACCTTGCTTTCGGCGTCCGCCAGGCGACCGGCGACGGTGTCGGACATCAGGAAATCCAGCGCGCCGCGCTGCAGGCCCAGCACCGCGCTGGGCAGACTGAAATCGATGTTGGTGACAAAGCGGTTGGCGCCCATGCGCTCCAGCTGATCGATGCCCAGGCGGCTCATGAACTTCGGGTCGAAGCGGAAGCTGGCGCTGTCGAAAACCTCGCCCACCAAGATGTCCAGCGCCTCGCGCTGACGCGCCACCGGCACCGGCGTGACCAGGGCCTGGCCCGAGCCGGCCAACTGGCGCGAGGTGGTGGCGCCACCGATGTTCTTGGCCACCAGGGGCAGGGCCTGGGCCATGCGCCCCAGGCCGCGCTGCAGGTTGCGGCGGTACACCGTCAGGTCGTCATCGGGTTTGAGCACGCGCGCTTGGGTCAGCGCCCACAGCTCGCGGGCCAGTTTGAACTGGCGCTTGGCATGGGCCAGGGTGTCGTCACCCAGGTCCCAGTGGTTGGACTGCGGATCGTTGCCGTAGGCGTCTTCATCCGTGCCGTAGGCCAGGGCCGGATCGCGCTCGGCGCGGCTGGCGATGCGGGCGAGGTCTTCTTTTTCGGTATCGGCACCGAGCTCACGGTAGCCGTACTCGATGGCCCAATGGTCATAGGCGCCCAGGGCCACGTTGTGATAGTCGGCCACGGCCTCGCCCTGCAACGGCACGTTCAGCGAGTGGTAGTCCATCACCGAGTTCGACACGCCTTGGCTGCGCGTGTGCGCCGGGTCGCGCAGCTGGGCCTGGGTCTTGCCCATGGAGCCGCGGAAGTTGTGGCGCAGGCCCAGGGCGTGGCCGACTTCGTGCATCACCACATCCTTGAGCGAATCCTTGACCAGGCGATCGACCTCGGGGCCGGCCGGATCAAAGCCATTGCGCGCGCTCAGCAGCTCAATGGCGAAGGCGGTCTGGTCGATGGCTTCGGTGGCCAGGGTGCACAGGGCAAAGCGCTTGGCGAACGAGGGGGCAAATTCGACACCCTGGCCAGGCACGATGCCCAGGGCCGGCGACATCGCGGCTTGCAGGGCCGCACCGGTGGCCAGGCGTGGCTCGTAGTCGCGGGCAAAAGCGCGCTCGACGCGCACAAAGTTCTCCGGGATGATGGCCGCGCCGCGCAGGATCTCACCCGTGCGCGGGTCGGACTGGCTGGGGCCCACGGCCACGCCGCCCGGGCCTTCCATGGCAAACCAGCGCACGGCCAGCATGCGCGTGCCCTCGGTCGAAGTCCAATCCGCATCGGCGGGCTGCTGATCGACGGCGATGGCATTGCGGATGCCGGCGCGCTCAAAGGCGGTGTTCCATTCCAGGATGCCCGAGCGCACGGCGTCGCGCCATTTCTCGGGGATGTTGCGGTCCATGACCACGCGGATCGGCTCTTTGGCGTCGGAGACCGCCGCGCCCGGGTCCTTCTTCTCCAGGCGCCAACGGTTGATGAAGTGCACCCGGCGGCCCTCGCTGGTGTCGTCACCAAAATCGACGTGACCATCGGTGAAAAAACCCACGCGCTGATCGGCGCGGCGCCCGCGCATGGGCGTGGCCGGCAGCGGCGTGAAGGTGTAGGCCAGCTCCAGAAACAGGCTGCGCGCATCGGGCAGGCTGCTGGGCGGGTTGGGCATCATCGCCGGGTTGGGCGGCGGCCCGGCCGGGTTGAAGGCCGGTGGCGCCGGGATGCGCGGCACGGCGAAGTGCGAGCGCACAGTGACTGTGGTGGCCTCGGCCGAGGTGCGGATGCGCTCGATCACGCTGTTGCTGCGGTCCAGCGAATAGGGCATGCGAAACGCCGCTTCCAGGTGCGTTTGCGTGCCCATCAAATCGCCGCCCAGCAGGGCATAGGCGTCGACCAGCAGCGATTTGCGCTCGGGGTGGGCGGCGCCGGCCAAGGGCGTGCTGGCCAAAAGGCTGTCGGAATAGCTCTCGGCCACGGCGCGGGCCAGCGGCGTGCCGGCGGGTGCGCGGGCATGGTTGCTCTTGGCCAGCAGATGCAGGTTGTTGCCGACGCGGCGCAGCACGACGATCTGCTCCTGACCCATCAGCCCGGGGAAAAAGAAGCCTTGGCCCAGGCCGGAGGCCAACGAGTTGCCGAAGAAGAGCGGCTTGTCCAGCCATTCGGCGGGGATTTCAAGCCAGGTCTTTTCGTCCTTGGTCCACACCGTGAACAGGCCAGGCGAGCTCTTGGCATCCTTGATGACATCGGCAAAGGGCGTGGGCGAGCCGGGTGGGCGTGGTGGCGTGGCGGCGGGGCCAGCAGGCGGGCCTGAACCGGGGCCAGACGCCGCGGGGCGCGGTGCAGTGGCTGCGACGGCGGTGCCGGTGGGGGCGACGGCGGTGGGCCGGGGCGCGGCAGCCGCTGCGCTGGGCGTGGCCGGCGCAGTGAGCGAGGCGCATCCCGACACCATGGCGGCCGCTGTGGCGCAGGCCAGGGCAAGGCTTGAAATCGTGGGCGTCTTCATGGCGAGAGGTGCAGCTGGGGGAGCCGGCAAGCATAGTGGCAGCGGCGCCGCAGGCCTATCCGGTCAAAGCCCAGGATGCGACGAACGGTGACAACGGTGGGATGGGCTGCGGCCCGATATCAGTAACTGCCGATGTAATCCTTCTTGCCCACCTCCACACCATTGCTGCGCAGGATGGCGTAGGCCGTGGTGACATGGAAGAAGAAGTGCGGCAGGCCGTAGTTCAGCAAATACGACTGGCCGGTGAAGCGCTTTTCCTTGGGCGTGCCGGCCTGGGTGACGATCTCACGCGTGGCGCTGCCTTCAAACTGCGCTGCGGAGAGGCTATCAATAAAAGTGAGCGTCTTGCCGATACGCGCCTGCAGATCGGCAAAGCTGGCCTCGGTGTCGGCGAAGGCCGGCACCTCAACGCCGGCCAGGCGCGCCGACACGCTCTTGGCGAAATCACAGGCCACCTGCACCTGGCGCAGCACGGTGAACATGTCCGGGAACAAGCGCGCCTGCAGCAGCGCATTCGGGTCGATCTTCTTGCCCTCGGCATGCGCCGCGGCAATGCTGAGCACATTGGACAGGGCGCCCAACATTTGCTTGAACAGGGGAATCGAGCTGTCGTAAATCGAGGTGGTCATGGGTGCTTTCGGGGTGGGGGTGAACGGCGCAAGGATTGAGAGGCGGTGCCTGAGCGGCGGTGGCTGCGCAGCGGTGGCTGAGTGGTTTGTTCGAGGGGCCTTGTCCGGGAGGCGTTGTTCGAGAGGTGGTGTTCCGTTGGGCAGTGCGGCCCGGTCAACCCGCCGTGGGCCCGCATTGGACCACCGCCGACCGCCGCCATGCCCACCGCCCGCCCACGTAAGATTTCAGCCATGACCCAAAGCACACACCCAAGCCTTGACGACGACCCCGATGCCGCCATCCACGAGCCGCGCCTGTGGCGCGACAACGGCTGGACGGCGCAGGTCATCAAAAACGAAGACGACGAAGGCTGGGCCGTGGCCATGATCAAGCGCGGCGAAATCGAGCCCGCCCTGGTCGGCCCCTGGACCATGGGCCGCGACAAGAAAAACCCCAAGCCGCTGGACACCGCGGCCTTCAACACCCTGGTCAAAACCGCCGCCGAAGTACTGCGCCGCCACGAGCAGCAACTGCACGCCCAACTGCACAAACGCCTGTCACTGACCCGCGCCGGCAGCCGCATCGACATCACCCTGGACATCGTCCCCGACGACGACGACCCCCACGCCCTGCTCGCCGCCCACAACCCTGCCGGTGAGCCACTGGCCAACGCCCGCGTTGCCGCCAGCTTCAAACTGACCGAAGCCAGCGCCGAAACCTGGCTCACCAAAATGCTGGGGTCAGGTCTTTACTATTAAGTTTCCGTATCAGGCCTTGGCCTTCAAGTCAGCATTCCAGCCCGCAATCACCTGGCTGACCCGCGCCACGGTCAAACCGGCTTCCTTGGCGATGGCGGTCATCGTCAAGCCGCTTTCGCGATTGGCGCGATAAAAGGCCTCGTCGCGGCTGGCGCTTTCGGCCAGCCACTGCGCCAGTGTCTTGGGCTTGCTGCGCTGGGCGCGCGGGATGTCGTGGCTCGCACGCTGGGCGGTTGTGGCCTTGGTCAGCATGCGTTCAACAAACGCCGCGTCACCAAGAAAGACCTGGTTGCGCAGCGCCGTATCCCACAGCGGCGTATCGGGCGCTGTGGCCACAAGCCGCGCGTAGCGGGCGTAGGCCGTGCGCACATCACGCATGTTAGCCAGCGGCCGCCCCAGCAGCTGCGTGTGCAGGCTGGCGACATCCAGCCACGGCGGCACCTCGGCTTGGCCAAGGTGCGCGCGCAGGCTGCTCCATGGCCAGGCCTGGGGATCGCTCACCAACTGCGCGCGCCGCGGGTTGAGCTCGACATAGCGGCAGACCTCCAGCAGATAGGCCTCGCGGTCCACCAAGATGGCCTTGAATCGGCCCTGAAAGACATGCCCAGTTTTGCCATGGCGGTGGTTGAAGCGTTGCGTGTAGACGCCGTTGACGTGGCGCATCAGCATGGACAAATTCGCCCGCCGCGTCTGCAACACCAGGTGGTAGTGGTTGCCCATCAGGCAATAAGCCAACACGCTGGCATCGGCGCGTTCAAGCGCCAGGGCGAGCAGGGCGATGAAATTGATGCGGTCGTGGTCGTCGATGAAGATCGGCTCGCGCCGATCACCGCGGCTGGTGACGTGGTAAATCGCGCCGGGGAATTCAATGCGCAGCGGGCGGGCCATGGTGGGTCTCCCAGATTGACGATCTCCGACTTTACTTTAAAGACCTGACCCCAGCATTCTCAGCCGTTTGGCGGACTCTTCAGCTTTGGCACCGTCGATTTCGCGCATCACGCCGGTCAGGTCCACGGCGCCGGTCTTGCGGGCGAAGCGGCCGGTGAGGGTGACATCGGGGTGCAGCATGCCGCGCTGGTAGAGATCCCAGATTTCGGGGCCGTATTGGGTGGCCAGCAGCTCGGGGGCGAAGCGGCCGAAAAAGTTGCGCAGGTTGTCCACGTCACGCAGCAGCATGCGCTGGGCGTGGTTGTTGCCGGCGGCGTCCACGGCCTGGGGCAGGTCGATGATGACGGGGCCGTCTTCGCCGAGCAGGATGTTGAACTCCGACAGGTCGCCGTGGATGATGCCGGCGCTGAGCATGCGCACCACCTGGGTGATGAGCATGGCGTGGTGTTGTTTGGCCTGCTCGGCGGTGAGGGGTGAATCGTTCAGGCGCGGCGCGGCGTCGCCGTTGGCATCGACCACCAGCTCCATCAGCAACACGCCTTCGTAAAAATTGTGCGGCTGGGGCACGCGCACGCCGGCCGCGGCCAGGCGGTACAGGGCATCCACCTCATGGCTTTGCCAGGCGGCCTCTTGCACCTGGCGGCCAAAGCGCGTGCCCTTGGCCATGGCGCGTTTCTCACGGCTGTTCTTGACCTTGCGGTTCTCGGTGTAGTCCACCGCCTGGCGAAAGCTGCGCTGTGTGGCCTCTTTGTAGATCTTGGCGCACAGCGTCTGGCCGCCGCTTTGCACGACAAAGACCATGGCCTCCTTGCCGCTCATCAGTTGGCGCGAGACGCTGTCGATCAGCCCCTCTTCGACCAGGGCGCGCAAGCGCGGCGGGGCTTTCATCGCGGGGGGGCCACGGTCGCGCCCTGAATGCCATGGCGCTGCAGCGCGGCCGCCACCTGGCCGCTGGCCTTGGCCGATTCCACAAACGCGTGCAGCACAGTCTGCACCGCCGCTCCGCGCTGTGCCGGCACGCCCATGGCCTGCTCGATGACCATGAAGCGCCCCGGCAACAGCCGCAGCCCCGGCAGGCGCAAGGCGTCCGCTTGCAACTGCTGCTTCACGCCCGCGGCGACATCGGCGCGTTCACGCAGGAAGGCCGGCACCACATCTTGCGAGGTGACGGTGTGCATCAGGCTGGCGGCCCTGAGGTTGCGGCTCAGGTACAGGTCGTAGGCGCTGCCCTTGCCGACCATGACGCGCTGGCCTGGACGGTCTACTTGGGCGTTATCTGTCAAGGCCGAATCCTGGCGCACCAGGTAGGCGCCTTCGATCAGTACATAGGGCGCGCTGAAGCCGATGCCGTCGCTGCGCAGCGGATCGATGGCGAAGAAGCCGAAATCGGCCTCGCCGGCCTTGACCAGGTTGACGGATTTAAGCGCCGCATCGACGACCTTTAATTCCAGCTCCAGCCCCAGGTGCTGGGCCAGAGCGCGGGCCAGGTCGATGGAGACGCCGCTCACTTCGCCGCCAGGCCCGGGCCGATTGACCAGGATGGCGTTGCCGGTGTTGATGCAGGCGCGCAGCCGGCCGGTGGGGGCGAAGGCTGTGACCAGCCCGGGCGCGACACGCGCGCCGGCCGGCCGGCGGGTGGTGCCGCAGCCCGCTGCTGCGAGTGCACTGGTGGCACCCAACAGGCCGAGCAGTTGGCGGCGATGGTCGAAGGCAGATGGGGTCATCGTGTTGGCGCCGTGTCAGCGGCGGTTGTTGTGGGGTTGGCCCTGGCGGCGAGTCTCGCGCTGGGCGAACAAATACAAGCCCTCCACCTTCTCGCGCGCCCAGGGGGTTTTGCGCAAAAACTTCAAGGCCGAATTCACGCTGGGATCGTGGGTGAAGCAGCGCAGCGCGATGCGCTCGGCCAGGCCGGGCCAGCCGTAGCGCGCCACCAGATCGGTGACGATGGCCTCGAGCGTCAGCCCGTGCAAGGGGTTGTGCGCCTGCTGTTTCGGCTTGGCTGGCGTGTGGAGGGGCGCAGTGTCCGGCATGGGGGGATTCTGAGGGACGGCCGCGGGCGCCCGCCGTTCACAGCCGTGCCAGCAGCATCTCGGCGCTGCGCTGCGGGTCATCGGCATCGGTCACCATGCACAGCGCGACGCCACTGCCATCAACGTGCGCGGCAATGCCCTCCACCTTGCAGGCCTGCGCCAGGCGCCGCACTGCCATCAGCCGTCCGGCCGCATCCACCCGGCCCACCACCGAGCCTGCGCAAGGCCCATCGGCAACACTGTTATCGCGGTCTTCGGCCGCGGCGCTGAAGACCCAGCCGCCGCTCTGCAGGGCCGCGCCATCGGTGAAGCCCAGGGCGACACCCTCCAGCCGGCCCAACTCATAGGGCGTGATGGCGTGTGGCGCCAAGGCCCTGCCGCGGCCACCCACGAGCGCCATGAAGTCAAGCAGCCGGTAGTGCAGGGCGGCGTTCGGTGAGCGGCCATCCACACCGCGGTTGAGCAAGATCAAACTGTTGCCCCAGATCCAGCCGCCCTCGATGTTGATGTCGCCCAGCAGCGGCAGCAATGGCGCATAAAGCGGCGTGAGATCGAAGGCTTGATGGGGTGAGGCCGGCTGCCCCAAGGGGTCCAGGTCGATGAGCACGCCCTGGCAGCGATGGCGCCGCGAGCCCGAGCCCAGAGCGATCAGCGCGCCGCCGCCCAAGGCGCCAGGCGCAAGCCTGTTGGGCAGCGCGAACAGGCATTCAAGGTCGGGCTTGGCGCGCTTGCGGGCGGCCGCGTCCTGCGGCAAATTGCCTGGCAGCAGGCGGTGCAGTTGCCCGGGGCTGTGGGCATCGCGGTACAGCGCCAGGTGGTGCTCGTCATCGCCGATCACATAGGCGCGCCCGCCCTGGCACACCAGGCCGCTGGCGGCGCTGAAGTGCGGCTTGGCGTGCGGGTGGGCGCCGGCGGCCAGGCTCAAGTCACGCAGGTGATGTGTGACCAGCAATGCCTGCATCACACGCGAGCCCGCATCAGCGTGTGCATCACGAGCGAGCCCGCATCAGCGTGCGCATCACGAGCGAGCCCGCATCAGCGTGCTCTTGCCAAACAAGCTCTCGATCAAATCCACCGCCAGCTCGGCCGTGCGGTTGCGCTCGTCCAGCGCCGGGTTCAGCTCCATCACATCCAGCGAGGCCAAACGGCCGCTGTCGGCGATCATTTCCATGCACAACTGCGCCTCGCGGTAGCTGGGGCCGCCGGGCACGGTGGTGCCCACGCCGGGGGCGATGTCGGGATCGAGAAAATCGACATCGAAGCTGACGTGCAAATGGGTGTGCTCGTCCAGCGTGGCCAGGGCCAGCTCCATGGCGTGGCGCATGCCCATCTCGTCGATGAAGCGCATGTCAAACACCTCCAGGCCGACCTGGTGCACCAGACGCTTTTCGCCGGCATCGACCGAGCGGATGCCGATCTGGCGAATCCACTTCGGGTTCAGCGCCGGCACCTGGCCACCGATCTCGATCAAGGCCTGCGGGCCATGGCCGCACAGGCAAGCCACCGGCATGCCATGCAGGTTGCCGCTGGGTGTTAGCACCTGGGTGTTGAAGTCGGCGTGGGCGTCCAGCCACAGCACGCGCAGCTTCTTGCCGGCCTCGCGGCAATGGCGCGCCACGGCGCTGATCGAGCCCAGGCCCAGGCAGTGGTCACCGCCCAGCAGGACGGGCAAGTGGCCGCTGCGCAACTCGGTTAGCACGCTGTCGTGTACCAGTTGGTTCCAGGCCACCACCTCGGCCAGGTGGCGGTAGCCATCCACCGGCGGCAGCCAGGGGTTGGCCGGGCCGTTCAAATTGCCGCGATCAATCACCGTCAGCCCATGGCCTTCGAGCGCGCGCTGGATGCCGGCCACGCGCAGGGCCTCGGGCCCCATGCTGGCGCCGCGGCTGCCGGCGCCAATGTCGGTGGGTGCGCCGATCAGGCTGACGGTTCTGTGCATGGGCCGGATTGTGGCGCGGCTGGCGCGCGCAGTACGTACAGTGCGGGTCTTCGCATCGCTGTCCCTGCGATGCCCCATCCGCCGAGTCACCCATGTCCACACCACAGCCCGCCAACGCATCCACCGCCTGGTCCGAGTGCGCGGCCTTCGCCCAAGCTCACGAGGTGCCCTGGCCGCGTGACCCGCAGGCGCAGGCGGGTCCGGGCCAGCAGCCCTTCGGGGTGCACCAGGCCGACCCGCCGCCGT
>JAYSSS010000131.1:0-70147 GCA_043720415.1 Ideonella sp. | reverse complement strand
CCGGCTGCGGCCCCGGCGCGCGCGCCGGCCGCCGCAACACCGCCCCGAGCTCGCGACGCCGAGCGCCGTCAGCTCACCGTGATGTTCTGCGACTTGGTCGGCTCTACCGCCTTGTCCGAGCGGCTCGACCCCGAGGATTTGGGTGAGCTGATGCAGGCCTACCGCGCCGCGGTGGCCATGGTGGTGGCGCGTTATGACGGCCATGTGGCGCAGTACCTGGGCGATGGCCTGATGGTCTATTTCGGCTGGCCCGCCGCGCATGAGGACGACGCCCAGCGTGCGGCACGCGCGGCGCTGGAAATCGTGCAGGCCGTCAAGGCGGTGAAGGTGGCGAAGGCGGCGCCGCCGCTGGCGGTGCGCATCGGCATGGCCACCGGAACGGTGGTCGTGGGCGAGGCCTCGGCAGAGGGCAAAGGCCAGGGCAAAGGCCGGGGCAATGTCGAAGCCGGGCTCGCCGTGGGTGAGACCCCCAACCTGGCCGCGCGCATGCAAGGCCTGGCCGCGCCGGGCGAGATCATCATCGCCTCTGCCGTTCGAAGGTTATTGGCCGACCAGTTCGAGCTCAGCGACTTGGGCCCGCGCGCGCTCAAGGGCATCACCGAGCCCATGCAGGTGTGGCGCGTGGACGCGCTGCGCCGCAGTGAGGACCGCTTCGGCGCGGCGCACGGCGAGGCGGCCTTGACACCGCTCATCGGGCGCGGCGAAGAGATGGCCATCTTGCTGCACCGCTGGCAACAGGCGCGCGATGGCGAAGGCCAGATCGTCCTCGTCGGCGGCGAGCCCGGCATCGGCAAATCGCGCCTGACGCAGGTGCTGCTCGAACGCGTTGCCACCCAGGCCTGCACGCTGTTGCGCTACCAGTGCTCGCCGTATCACACCCATTCGGCGCTCTACCCCTTCACCGAGGCGCTGGACATCGCGGCGGGCTTTGCGCGCGAGGACACGCCCGAGGCCAAGCTCGACAAGCTTGAGGCTCTGCTCAGCACCACCCACGACCCGGCGAACGAGGCTGCCAACGGGGCTGCCAACGGGACGGTGAACGAGGCGGCCAACAAAGCAGCCAACAAGGCCCCCAACGAGACGGCCGCGTTGTTTGCCGCCCTGCTCTCACTGCCCACCGATCGCTATGCGGCACCCAAGCTTTCACCCCAACAGCGCAAGGAAAAAACGCTGGAAGCGCTGGCCACCCACGTACACGCCCTGGCCCGACAGCAGCCCGTCCTGATGGTGTTCGAGGACGCGCACTGGATGGACCCCACCAGCCAGGAGGCGCTCGACGTCCTGGCCTCCAGCCTGCACGACCTGCCGGTGCTGCTGATGATCACGCACCGGCCGGAGTACGCACCACGCTGGATTCAACCCGCGCACCTGACCACCCTCGGCCTGAACCGGCTGGGCCGGCGCGAGGCCACCGAGCTGGTGGCCAAGGTGACCAGCGGCCGCAGCCTGCCGGCCGAGGTGCTGGAGCAGATCGTGGCCCACACCGACGGCGTGCCGCTGTTCGTCGAGGAGCTGACCAAATCGGTGCTCGAGTCGGGCCTGCTGCTAGAAGCCGGCGGCCAGTTCACGCTGCAAACGCCCTTGCCCGCCATGGCCATCCCGAGCTCGCTGCGCGAATCGCTGCTGGCGCGCCTGGACCGCCTGGCGCCGGTGAAGGCCCTGATCCAGATCGGCGCCTGCATCGGGCGCGAGTTTTCTCATGGGCTGCTGGCCCGCATTGCGGCTATCGGCGATGACGCGCTGGCCACTGGCCTGCAAACCCTGATCGAAGCCGGCCTGGTCTACCGCCGCGGCACGCCGCCCGAGGCCGTCTACACCTTCCGGCACGCGCTGATGCAGGACGCCGCCTACGACTCCATGCTCAAGAGCCGGCGCGCCCAGTTGCATGCCCGCATCGCCCAGGAGCTGGAGACCGACATGCCCGATCAGGTGGCCAACGCGCCGGCCCTGCTTGCCCACCACCACACCGAGGCCGGCAACCTGATCGCGGCCGTGCCGTGGTGGCGCAATGCCGGCACGCTGGCCACGCAAAGGCTGGGGGTGATGGAGGCCGTGGTCCATTTCCAGAAGGGCCTGGGCCTGATCCAGCAGCTGCCGCCGACGCCGCAGCGCGACGCGCTGGAGCTATCGATCCGCGAGCCGCTGAACGGCGCCTGGACAGGCTTGCGCGGCTGGGCGGCGGCCGAGGTCAGCGACAACGCCCTGGCCATTCTGGAGCTGACCAAGCGCCTCGGGCAGGCGCAAACGGCGGGCACCGGGCTGTGGGCGATCTGGGTCAACACCACCACCCACGGCCGCATCGAAGAATCGCTGGAATGGGCCGAGCGCTTGCTGGCCGAGGGTCACCACGCCGAGGGTCACCAGGCCGACGATGTCGAGCTGCAAATTCTTGGCCATGGCGCCTCGATGATTGCCCATTTCTACCTCGGGCATCTGCTCGAAGCGCGCCGCCACGGCGAGCGCATCCTGGCGCTCTACGATCCGCAGCAGGCCGAGCGCTGGATGACGGTGACGGCGCACGACCTGAAAACCCTGGTCGGCGTCTGGGCCTGCCAGTGGACCTGGATGCTGGGCTATCCCGACCAGGCGGTGCAACTCAGCGACGACAAGGACGCCCATTCGCACCGCATGGGTGACGCCTTCAACCTCGGCTTCTCGCTCACCCTGGGCGGCTACGCCTTTGACTACCGGGCTGAGCCCAAGCGGCTGCTGGAGCGCGCCCGCGAGGTCACCGAGCTGGGGCGCAAGCACAGCATCCCGTTCATGACGCAGGTGATGGTGCCGCAGGTCGAAGGCCTGGCCCACCTGCGCGCGGGCCGCTGGCGCGAGGCCATCGTCTTCCTGCGCCAAGGCCTGGACAACTGGCAAGCACGCGGCGGCCACAGCCGCGTGCCCTACCTGAAATCAGCCCTGGCCGAAGCCCTGGCGCTGCAGGGCGATCTGGGCGCGGCCGTGGTGATGATCGACGAGTGCCTGGCGCAAATTGAGCGCCCCGGCTGGCAGGAGCGCTCGCATTTGTCCGAGGTGCTGCGCCTGAAGGCCTGGATGTTGATGCGCCAAGGCCAGCCCGAGCAGGCCGAGCCGCTGTTGCGCGCCGCGATCGAGTGGGCGGTTGAACAGCAAGCCAAGTCGTGGCAGTTGCGCGCCTCGACAACACTGGCCGAATTGATGCTGGCGGATGGCCGCCGTGAGGCGGCGCTGGAGTTGCTGGCACCGATCTATGGCTGGTTCACCGAAGGCTTTGACACGCACGATGTGAAGGCGGCGCATGCGCTGCTGGTGTCGCTGCGCTGAGCACTGAGCGCCGAGCGCCGAGCACCGAACACCGGACACAGGCCGTTCACACCACGCGCAGCTCCCGCAGCTCGGCGATCGCCTGCGCGCCATAGCCCAGCTCAGCCAAGACCTCATCGGTGTGCTCGCCCAGCAGCGGCGGCCGCCGGCGCTGCACGGCCGCCGTCTCGGTCATCCAGAGGGGCACGGCGGCCACCGGTGCGGGCCGCGGCAGGCCGGGGTAATCGGTGTCTTGCAGCAGGCCCAGGGCCTGGATTTGCGGATCGTCCAGCGCCTGCTGGGGTGACAGCACCGGCGCGCAGGGGATCTTGGCGTCGCCCAGGATCTGCACCACCTCGGCGCTGCTGCGCTGGGCGCACCAGCGCTGCATGCGCTCGCTGAGGATGTCGCGGTGCTCGCCGCGGGCGGCGTCGTCGGCAAAGCGCGGGTCGCTCAGCCAATTGGGCTCGCCGGGCTGAGTCTCGCCCGGCGCACCCGCCTGAGCCTGGCCCGGCGCACGCGCCTGTGGCTCCCCCATCAAGCGCGCCCAGCGCACATACAGCGGCTGGCCGGTGATGGCCACCAGCACCCAGCCGTCGCGGGCGCGATAGATGTCGTTGGGCGCCGCCGTCTGGCCGCGGTTGCCGGTGGGCAGGCGGTTGGGTTGGATCACGGCTTGCTCGATCAGCGTGGCATTGGTCACGGCCACGGCCGTGGCCAGCAGGGCGCCCGTGACCATCTGCCCCTTGCCCGAGCGCTGGCGCTCCATCAGTGCGGCCAGGGTGCCGAAGGCGCAGTGCAAGGCGGTGCCGAAATCCACCCAGTTGGCCATCATGCGGTAGGGCTGGTCGGGCTGGCCGGTCATGTAGACCGCGCCCGACATGGCCTGGCCGATGGCATCGAAGCCGACATTGCTCTTCATTGGGCCGACCGGGCCAAAGGCGGTGTTGGTGACGAAGATGATGTCGGGGCGATAGCCGCACAGCGTGGCGTAGTCCAGCCCCATGGCAAGCAAGGTGGTCTCGGGCAGGTTGGCGATGACGACATCGGCGCCGCGCACCAATTTGCCCACCACCTCGCGGCCGCGCGGGCTGGCCGGGTCCAGCGTGAGGGATCGCTTGTTGCGGTTCATCTGCAAAAACAAGGCCCCCACGTCACCGCCCACCGGCGCCGGAAAGCGGTCCTCGCTGCCGTCGCGCTTTTCGATGCGGATGACATCGGCGCCGTATTCGGCCAGCAGCGCAGCGCAATAGGGACCGGCGATGTAGCGGCCGAAATCGAGGACGCGAATGCCATGCAGCAGGGCAGTCATGCGGGGTTCCTTGGGGCTTGTTGCCCGCGGCAGCGGTGGGGCGGGGCGGGGGGCTATAGGGTAGCGCTGTGCCGGCGCGTGAACAGAGGCCTGCTTTACGCAGCGACACACAAGCGACACAAGTGGACCATCTTGGTTCACTAGGATGGTTGCCATGAGTGCTCCCGCCATCGCTCTTACCCGCTTCGGGCTCGGCGCCCGTCCCGACGAGCCTGCCCTTGGGCCACCGCAAGGCTGGCTGCTGTCGCAGCTGTCCAGCTATGAGCCGTCGCCTCCCGCGTGGCGGTCGGCCGACCGAACCCCAGCGCTGGTGGAGGTCTGGTTGACCCAACAGCGCGCTGCCAGACTGGCGCCGGAGGGTCAGCGCAATGGCATCCGCGAGGCCTATCTCCGGGCAGGGCGCGAGGCCTACATGACCGCGGTGGGTGCGCGCATGAACAGCGCCCTGCAGTCGCCGACACCCTTCGTCGAGCGGCTGGTCCACTTCTGGTCCAACCATTTCGCGGTGTCGGTCGACAAATTGCTGATCATCGGCTTGGCCGGCGCCTTCGAGGCCGATGCGATCCGCCCCAACGTGCTGGGGCGCTTCGAGGATTTGCTGCTGGCGGCGGTCGCGCATCCGGCGATGCTGCTCTATCTGGATCAGGCGCAGTCCATCGGGCCGCGCAGCCTGGTCGGCACGCGCTCCGCAGACCGCCAGCAACGGCCACGCGGCCTCAACGAAAACCTCGCCCGGGAGATCCTGGAGTTGCACACGCTTGGCGTGCGCAGCGGCTACACCCAGGACGATGTGACCGAGTTTGCCCGGGCGCTCACCGGCTGGACCCTGCCGTCTGACGACCCAGGGGCCGCCACGACGACGTTTCGCTTCGTCCCCGCGATGCATGAACCCGGGGCGAGGACCGTGTTGGGGCGGGCGTATCCCGAGGCGGGGGAGCAGCAGGCGCGCGCCATCATCCGTGACCTGGTGGCATCCCCGGCGACGGCGCGCCACCTCGCGCGCAAGCTCGCGCGCCATTTCGTGGCCGACGAGCCGCCGCCGGCACTCGTGCAACGTCTGGCCGAGACCTTCGAGCGCTCCGGCGGTGACCTGCTCGCCGTCTACCGGGAGCTGGTCGCAGCGCCCGAAGTCTGGCGTGCGCCGGCAACGAAGTTCAAGTCGCCATTCGACTGGGCCGTCTCAGGGCTGCGGGCCCTGGGCCGGCCTGAGTTGCCGGCACAGCAGGCTGCCAACCTGATGAACCAACTGGGGCAGCCCGTCTGGCGGCCCGGCTCGCCCGCCGGCTACGACGACACGAGCGCCGCCTGGGCAGCCCCCGATGCCTTGTTGCGCCGCGTGGAGGTGGCGCAGCGCCTGGCTGCCCAAGCCGGCCCTTCGGTGGACGCGCGCGCACTGGCGCCACTCGTCCTGCCGGGCACGCTGGGTCGCGACACGGCCGATGCCATTGCGCAGGCCGAGAGCGCGAGCACGGCATTGGCGCTGCTGCTGATCAGCCCGGAGTTTCTGAGGAGATGAGCATGACCCTGGACAGACGTGCCTTTGTAGGCGCCTCGGCGCTGCTGGCCGCCTCGCCGGTGCTGTTTGCGCGGGCCAGCTCGCCACGGCGCTTCGTTTTCATCCTCCAGCGCGGTGCCGCTGATGGCCTGAACACCGTCGTCCCCTATGCCGACCCGGCCTATGCTCGCGCGCGGGGTGCGCTGGCCCTGGAACCCGGCACCGGGCTCAAGCTCGACGGCAGCTTTGCACTTCATCCGTCACTGGCGCACCTGCATGGGCTCTACGGCGCTGGCCAGGGAATCTTCTTCCACGCCGTGGCCTCGCCCTACCGCGACCGCTCGCACTTCGACGGCCAGAACGTGCTCGAGACCGGGGGCCCGGCGCCCTACCAGCTGAAGGACGGCTGGCTCAACCGGCTGCTGGGGCTGCTGCCCGGCGGCGGCCGAACGGCCGTGGCCTTGTCACAGGCAGTTCCGCTGGCCCTGCGCGGCGCGATCGATGTCACCACCTACGCACCGTCGGTGCTGCCGCAGGCCGATCAAGCGCTGCTTCAGCGCGTCGCTCACCTCTACGCCAACGATGCGCAACTGCACGCCCTGTGGTCGGCGGCCCTGGACGCGCAAGACATGGCGGGCCATGGCCGAGCCGGAGAACGGCGCCAGGATCCGGGGGCTCTGGGTCGAGCGGCCGCCGGCTTCCTGGCGCGTCCAGACGGCCCGCGCATCGCGATGATCGAAACCAGCGGCTGGGACACCCACAGCGGCCAAGCCAGCCGGCTGGCCAGTCAGCTGAAGGCGCTCGACGGCCTGATCGGTGGCCTGCAGGCCGGCTTGGGTGCGGTCTGGGCGCAGACGGTCGTTCTGGTGGCCACGGAGTTCGGGCGCACCGTTGCCGCCAATGGCACCGGCGGCACCGACCACGGCACCGGTGCGGCAGCGATGCTGCTGGGCGGCGCGGTCCTTGGCGGCCGGGTCATCGCGGATTGGCCAGGCCTGAAGCCGGCCGACCTTCATGAGGGGCGGGACCTCAGGCCCACGCTTGGCCTGGAGGCGCTGGTGCCCTGGGTGTGCGCCGAGACCTTCGGCATCGACCCCGAACGCGTGGCAAGGGTGTTGTTCCCCGGTGCAGCCCTTCGTCAGCCACCCTCGGCACTGCTGCAAGGCTGATCTGCGGATCGGCTGCGCTGATACGGCAGCCCTCAGGCGGCGATGACCA
Organism: Ideonella sp.; assembly: GCA_043720415.1. Taxonomy (GTDB): domain Bacteria; phylum Pseudomonadota; class Gammaproteobacteria; order Burkholderiales; family Burkholderiaceae_C; genus Pseudaquabacterium. Next base: position 62,849 of record JAYSSS010000131.1, on the reverse strand, counting down.
AGCCCGACAGGCTCATGTCGTTCTCATTCAACCAAGGGCACTGGCAGCGATCGGCGCCTGGATCGCCAACGCCGTCGCGCCGCCAGCACGGCCAGCACCGCGCCGGCGGCCACCATCACCCCGGCCAGCACTGCGGCCACGCGCAGCAGGGTGCCGTTGAAATCTTCGCCCTCGGCGTAATCCATGATGTGCAAGCGCCAGAACAGGTCGTACCAGACCCAGGCCTCGGTGCGCACAGCGATGAATTCGCCGCTGTGGCCATCCAGGTAGATGCGGGCGCCTAACGCATCTGTGTAGGCGACGCGCCAGACGTCGCGCCGGCCACCGGTTTCTTGCACCATGCCCAGTCGCTGGGGCACGACGTCCAGGCGCTTGATCTCGGCCAAGCTGCCTGGGCCGGTGTACATGGTGGTCGCAAAGGCACGCACCGCGGCCTCGTCAGGCGCCTGCCAGGGCGCGCCGCTGGTCAGCACCAGGGTGGGCTTGGCCTGGCCGCGAATCTTCAGCCGCAGCGCCGGGCCATTCGGCGTGGCCACTGCGACCAGGCCTTGCACTTCGCCGCTGGCGGCGGCTGCGCGCAGCGCGGGTTGGGCGCGGTCCATCCAATCCTGCGGCAACACCAGGGCCGACGCGCGCCAGACCTCGCCGCCCTTGACCCAGCTCTTGAAGGGCACCAGCGAAAAGACCAAACCGCCCGCCACCCAGATCAGCAACTGCAGGCCCACCAGCCAGGCCAGCCAGCGGTGGATGCGGAAGGTGATGGGGCTGAGTCTCATGGTGCGATGGGGTGGGCGGCGCCGTGGGATGTGGCGGGGCTGGAATTGTCGGCTGTGGCAGGCTGCCGATGTGGCAGGCCCGCGACCGGCTTCAAGCCATCAGCAGCAAGGCCCCCACCGAGCGCCTGGATTCCAGCCGGGCATGCGCCTGATCGGCGGCCTCCAACGAGTAACGCTCCATCGGCGGGGGCTTGACATGGCCGGCGGCCAGTGCCGCCCACAGGCGCTGGGCGCGCTCCAGGCGCTTGGCGTGGGTGGGCACAAAGTCGAACACCACCGGCCGCGAGAAGGTGATGGATTTGCTCACCAGCCAGTCGGGCGCTATTGGCTGCAGGCCGCCGCTGGCCTGGCCCAGGCTGATCCAGTGGCCGCAGGGCGCGAGTGCGGCGAAGTTTTGCTCTCGCGCGGCCTCGCCCAGGCCATCGACGATCACATCGGCGCCGCCGTGGCCGCGCTGCAGCTCATCGGCAAAGCGGTAGTCGGCCGTGACGATGACCTGCTCGCAGCCGGCGTCGCGCGCGGCGCGGGCCTTTTCGGGCGTGGAGACGGTGCCGATGACGGTGGCGCCCAGGCTGCGCGCCCAGCCGCACAGCAGCAGGCCGACACCGCCGGCGGCGGCGTGCACCAGCAGCCGCGTGCCGGCGCGCACATGGCCGACATCGCGCAGCAGCATGTCGGCGGTCAGGCCTTTGAGCAGCGTGGCCGCGGCGAGCTCGTCCTCCACCTCAGGCGGCAGGCGCAGCACCCAATCGGCCGGCACGGTGCGTACGCTGCAGTAGGCGCCGGGCTGCGGGCCGAGGTAGGCGACGCGATCACCCGGCAGCAGGCCGTGCACATCGGCGCCGACATCGATCACCACGCCAGCGGCCTCCATGCCCAGCACGCTGCCCTGGCCGGGGGTGAGAGGCAGCAGCGGCGGGATCCAGCCCCGGCGCAGGTAGATGTCGAAGAAGTTCACGCCGATGGCGCGCTGCTGGATGCGCACCTCGCCGGGGCCGGGCGCTGCGGCCTCGGCCCAATCGGCCTGCAGCACCTCGGGACCGCCGTACTGGCGCAGCGCGGCGCGGCGGGTGGGCAGGGGCAGCGCGCGGGGCATGGCGGCGGCGTGGGCGGCTTGGGTGTGTGCGCCGTGCGCGGCTGAAGCGCTGGCGCCAGCGACGGTGGCGGCACCATGCGGCTTGCCTGAGCCGCCAGAGGCGCTCGATCCACTCGATGCGGCCAACCCGGACGATGCCGCCAGGTTCCGTTCGCTCGCATAAGCCGTTATCCGAGCGCCCTCAACCCGCGGAACCTCGCGCAGATCCAGCCCCTGCGCCAAGTAGCGCCGCAGGTTGGCAAAGCCGGCTTCATAGACATCGCGCCCCACCATCTCGGCCAGCTCGCGCTCGCGCCCGGGCGGGGTGGTGAAGGTCGATTCCCAGTGCCAGAAGCAGCGCTGGCCATCGGTGACGGGCTTGAGTGTGAGCGTGGCCACATAGCGCAGCAGCGGCACGGTCGACTCAATGATGCAGTAGGTGGATTGGTGATCGCGGTCCGACAACGTCAGCAGCTGCTCGCTGATGGCATCTCCGTCCTGCAGGCGAAAGCTGCGCACGCAGCCGACTTGCGTGGGCGATTCATTGCCCTCGATGTGGCTCGCGGCCACCACGTCATGCCACAAGGCATGGCTGTTGAAATCGCGCAGCACAGCCCAGACGCGCGCGATGGGCGCATCGATGACGGTGGAGCGGATGACGCGTTGCAGCATGCGCTACTCAATCCCGGCTCGTCGGCGTCGGCGGGTCATCGTCGGCTTGACAGACAGGTTAGCCGCGGCCGAAGTGGCGCTTGAGCGCATCGAAGCCGGCCTGGAACACGCCCTGGCCGATGTTCTGCGTCAGCTCACGTTCGCGCCCGGGGTCGCAATCGAATTCGGCGCTCCATTCGGCAAAGCAGCGCCCGCCGTCGGTGATGGGCGTGAGCTTCAGGGTGGCGACGTAGTTGTCCACGCCCATGGGGCTTTCGATGATCTCGTAGACGCAGTTGAAGTCGTAATCCGACAAGCCCAACAGGCGCTCGCGGATCATGCCGCCGTCGCGGGTGTGGAAGTGGCGGATGCAGCCAATGCGATCGCTGGGCAGGTGGTTCTCGATGCGGCTGTCGGCAATCACCGGGTGCCATTGCGGCAGCGCGTTGAAGTCGCGGATGCGCGACCACACGGTGTCGGCGCTGGCATCGATGACGCTGGAGGTGTAGACGCGGATCATGCGAAGCCGAGCGCGGTGCTGGATTGAATAACGATCAACATACTTGTGCTCTGCATCAATCCGCGCCCGCACCACCCGGCTGCGCGGCCGGCGGCAAGGCCGGGTGCGCTGCGGCCTTGCCCGCTCCCGCACCCATACCCACGCTCGAACCGATGCCCGCGCCGCTGCTCAAGCCGCCCACCAGCCGCTGCACATCACCGCCCTCGATGCCAATCTCGCGCAGCAACTGATCGACCAGCGGCGCCTGGGCGCGGAAGCGCAGCGCTGAATTGACCACGCCATCGGCAAAGTTGGCGCCATGCCCACCGCCGTGGCCGCCACCGCTGTCGCCACCACCACCGCCCGAACCACCAAAGCCATCCACCTGCAAGATCTTGATGCCCTCGATGCGCTCCAGCGGCTTCACCGATTCGCGGATGATGGCCTCGGCCTTGTCCACCAGGGCCAGGCGCAGGGCGGACTGCCGGGCCTCGGGGCTGAGCATGTTGTGCGCCTCGTTCATCAGCCGCAGGGCCACTGCTTGGACCTCGGCGCGCACGCGCAGCGCCATCGATTTGATCTGGTCGGCGTCGGCATCGGCCTGGGCTTGCGCGCGCTGCGCCGTGCCGCGGTCGGCGCTGGCATCCATCTCGGCGCGCGCGGCGGTGGTGATGTGCAGCGCCTCGCGCTCGGCGGTCTGCGCGGCACCGATCAAATCGATGCGCTTCTTGCGCTCGGCGGTTTCCACATCGCGCACGGTGAAGACTTTTTCCTCGGCGGCCACGGCCAGGGCGCGGGCGTCTTCGGCCTCGGCCTGGGCCTCGCTTTGCGCCTTGCTCTCGCGCGCCACGGCGATGGCGCGCTGCTGCTCGGCCAGCTCCATGGCCATGCGGCGCTCGATCTCGGCGCCTTGAATCTCGCGCTCCTTGCGGATGCGCTCTTGCTCGATGCTTTGCTCGCTGCGAATGCGCGCCGCGTCGATGCTTTGTTTGGCCGCAATCTGTGCGCTCTCGCCGTCTTGCTCGCGCTGCGCGCGCTCGACCACCAGCTCGGCGCGCTGGCGGGCGCGGGCCACCTCCACCTCGCGCTGTTGCGACAGCCGCGCGTACTCGGAATCGCGGTCGATCTCCAGCGAGATCTTTTCGGCCTCGAGGTTCTTGCTGCGTATCGCCACCAGGGTGTCTTGCTCGACATCGTTGCGCTGCTTTTTGCGGTGCTCGATCTGCTCGGTCAGCCGCGTCAAGCCCTCGGCATCGAAGGCGTTGCTGGGGTTGAAGAATTCCATGCCGGTTTGATCCAGCTGGGTGAGTGACGCGGCCTCCAGCTCCAAGCCGTTCTTGGTCAAATCCTCGGCCACGGCATCGCGCACGCGTTTGACGTAGACGCCGCGTTTCTCATGCAGCTCTTCCATGGTCATCTCGGCGGCGGCCGTGCGCAGCGCGTCGACAAATTTGCCCTCGACCAGTTCTTTCAGTTGCTCGGGCTCCATGGTGCGCAGGCCCAGGGTCTGCGCGGCGGCGGCCACGGCCTCGGGCTGGGCGGCGACGCGCACATAAAACTCGGCGATCACATCCACGCGCATGCGGTCGCGGGTGATCAGCGCCTTGTCGCGGCCGCGGCTGACCTCCAGCCGCAGGGTGTTCATGTTCACGGGGATCACCTCGTGCACGATGGGCAGCACAAAGGCGCCGCCATCGAGCACCACGCGTTGGCCGCCCAGGCCCGTGCGCACAAAGGCACGCTCTTTCGAGCTGCGCAGGTACAGCCAGTGCAGCAGCCAGACCGCGATCGCGACGACGATCACGACCACGATCAGGCCGAGGATGAAGCTGCCAAATTGGGCGCCGGTCATGGGGGTTCTCCTGGAATGCGGGTACGGCTTGGGTGTTAGCTGAGGTGATGCCAGTGATGCTGCAGTCCGCTGCTAACGCGTGATCTGCATGAACTGCTGCGTGGTCGCCGTCAGCGCCACCTCGGTGGGCAGGCGCTCCATCGAGCTGGCGCCGTAGAAACCGTGGATGCCCGGGCACTGGCGCAGGATGAAGCTGGCGTCGGCCGGCGTGGCAATCGGCCCGCCGTGGCACAGCACCAGCACCTCGGGCTTGACGGCCTTGGCGGCGGCCGCCCAGGCATTGATCGGCGCCACGCAATCGGCCAGCGTCATCGCTGTCTCAGCGCCGATGTTGCCGCCGGTGGTCAGGCCCATGTGGCAGACCACGATGTCGGCGCCTGCAGCGGCCATGGCCCGGGCCTCGACCTCGCTGAAGACATAGGGCGTGGTCAGCAAGTCCAGGGCATGGGCGCGGGCGATCATCTCGACCTCCAGCGCGTAGCCCATGCCGGTTTCTTCCAGGTTGGCGCGGAAGTTGCCATCGATCAGGCCGACGGTGGGGAAGTTCTGCACGCCACTGAAGCCCAAGCTGATAAGGCGCTGAAAAAAGGGCTCAGGGATCATGAAGGGATCGGTGCCATTCACCCCCGCCAGCACCGGCGTGTGGCGCACCACGGGCAGCACCTCGTGCGCCATCTCGCAGACGATCTCGTTGGCGTTGCCATAGGCCATCAGCCCGGCCAGCGAGCCGCGCCCGGCCATGCGGTAGCGGCCGGAGTTGTAGATGACGATCAGGTCAATGCCGCCGGCCTCTTCGCACTTGGCCGAGAGGCCCGTGCCGGCACCACCGCCGATGAGGGCTTGGCCCCGGGCGACTTTGTCGCGCAGGCGCTTGAGGATGGTTGCTCGGGCGATTCTGGGCATGGTGGAGACGGGTTGCGTGCTTGTTTTCGAGGGGCGGATGGCGTATGGCGGTAACAGGTTATTTGAGCGACAGCAACATTTGAACGGCTGTATCACTTGGTCGCCACCGGCGCCACCTCGCGCCAGGCCGCCACCAGCGCCTGCGCAAAGGCCTCGTCGTTGATGTGCAGTGGCAGCTTTTGCAGCCGGCGGTTGTGGCCCGGCCGAAAGCCCTGCTCGATGGCGGCGAACAGCGCACGGTTGGCCTGCGGATCGTGGAAGGGCGCGCCGGGCTTGTCGAGCGCCGAGACGCCGCCCTCAGGGATCAAAAACCGCAGCGGCCCGCGCATGGCGTTGAGCTTGCCAGCGATGAATTCGCCGATGGCGCGGCACTCATCGGCGGTGGTGCGCATCAGCGTGACGCTGGCGTTGTGGCGCACCAGCGTGCGCTGGGCAAAGCGCGCGGGCACGGTCTCCCAGGCGCCGAAATTGATCATGTCCAGCGCGCCGCACGAGCCCACATAGGGCAGCGCATGCTGGGCGAACACATCCAGGCGCGTGGCGCCGGCCGAGAGCACGCCACCGCCAATCTCATCGGCGATCTCGGTGGTCGAGACATCGATAGCGCCGGCCAGCAGGCCCGATTCGGCCAGCTTCTCCATCGATTGGCCGCCGACGCCGGTGGCGTGGAAGACCAGGCAGTCGTAGTCGTCGGCCAGGGCTTTGGTCACCACCTGCACGCAGGGCGTGGTGACACCGAACATGGTCAGGCCGATGGCTTGCTTGGTGGTGCTGTTGGTTGAAGCGGCGGCCGACATGCCCTGCCCGCCCGGCCCGACCACGCCCCGGTGCGCCATCATCCCGGCAAGCGCGTGCGCGGCGTTGGACAGCACCTGCTCGCTGATGCGGTTGATGCCCTGCACATCGGTCACCGAATGCATCATGCAGATGTCACTGGGCCCGACATAGGGCCGGGTGTCGCCGCTGGCCATGGTCGAGACCATCATCTTGGGCACGCCGATGGTCAGGGCGCGCATGGCCGCCGTGGCCAGCGTGGTGCCGCCCGAGCCGCCGGCCGAGATCAAGCCACCGACATCGCGGCGGCTGCGAATATAACGCTCAAAGGCCGTGGCCATGGCGGTGACGGCCGCACCACGATCGCCGCTGAACACCGCCGTTTCGCCCTGCGGGTGATGCCGCGCCACCTCGCGCGGATGCACGCTGGCCGGTGAGGGCTTGCCGGCGGTGGACAGATCGACGGTGACCACGCGCAGGCCCGTGCGCTCCAGGCACTGGCGGATGAAGAACAGCTCGCGGCCCTTGGTGTCGAAGGTGCCGGCCACATAGGCGGCAGCGCCACTGCTGGCGGCGACGCTGACGTCGAAGATGCTGGGCGCGGCGGGGGCATTGGCCACAGCGCCGGCCGAGCGGCTCGCGCCCATCCCCAAGGGCGCAGCGCCATCGCCATCCGCAACGCGCGCGATGTCGTTCAGCGGCGCATTCGGGTCTGCCGCATTCCAGCGGTTGAAGCCGCGCACGCTGCGTGGCGCGGCCGCACTGCTGCGGCTTCCACTGTCCATCGACGGCGGGCCGTCGCCATGCGCGCGCTGCACGGTCATCACCCGTAGCGGCTCGGCGGGCACGCCGGCTGCAACGTCTGGCAAGGCCTCGGTCAGCTCCTCATCGGCGGACGAGCGCACGCCCAGCAAACGCTCTTGCAGTGCACGGTCCGCCGCCAGCTCCGCCGCCGGCAGCTCTTGCGTGATGCGGCCATTGACCATCACGCCAATGCGATCAGCCACGGCCAGCGCCACGCCCAGGTTTTGCTCGATCAGCAGCACGGCGATCTCGCCCTCGGCGGCCAGATCGCGCAGGGCCTGCGCCACCTGCTCGACGATCACCGGGGCCAGGCCCTCGGTGGGCTCGTCCATCACCAGCAGCTTGGGGTTGAGCAGCAGCGCGCGGCCGATGGCCAGCATCTGCTGCTCGCCGCCGGAGAGCTGCGCGCCGCCGTTGCCCTTGCGCTCGGCCAGGCGCGGGAACATGGCGTACACGCGCTCCACGTCGCGTCGTTTGGGTGCTACCAGGCGCAGCGTTTCATCGACGGTGAGCGAGGGCCAGACGCGCCGGCCCTGCGGCACGTAGGCGATGCCACGGCGGGTGACTTCATGCGCGGGCAGGCCGAGGACTTCTTCGCCCGCCAGACGCACACTGCCGCGCGCCGCGACCAGGCCCGTGAGGGCGTTGCACAGCGTCGTCTTGCCCATGCCGTTGCGCCCGACGATGCCGTAGACGCCGCGCTCAATCACCAGGCTCACGCCCTGAAGCGCATGGGCGCGGCCGTAGTAAACGTCCAGCCCGATGACGGCCAGCATGGCCGCCGGGGCCGGCTTGGCGGCGCTGGTTTTGTCCCACCAGGCCATCAGTGTTTGCTGCCCGAGTCAACGATGGGCCGTTCCCGAGGTGACTCACCCCCTCGGGGGGCAGTGGCGGCAGGGCCGCCGCCTGGGGGCGAACCCATATAAATGGCCTGGACCTGCGGGTCGTTCTCGATCTCAGCCGGCGTGCCGGTCTTGAGCACGCGGCCGTTGTGCATCACCGTCACGCGCTCGGCCACGCGCAGGGCGATGTCCAGATCGTGCTCGATCAGCAGCAGGCTCATGTGCTTGGGCAAGGCAGCAATCAAGGTAACAAGCTCACGGCGCTCGGCCGGCGACAGCCCGGCGGCGGGCTCGTCAAACAGGATCAGTCTTGGCGCCCCGGCCAGGGCCATGCCGACTTCGAGCTGACGCTGCTGGCCATGCGCCAAATTGGCCACCAGCTCGTCAGCGATGTGCGTCAGCCGCGTGCGCGCCAGCAGCTCTTCGGTGGCCAGGCGCGAGGCGTGGCCCGAGCCGGCGCGAAGCAGGCTGTAGCGCCCGCTGGAGGCGCCGCGCACCGCCAGGAACAGGTTGTCGCGCACGCTCAGCTCACGGAACAGCAGCGACGATTGATAGGTGCGCCGCAGGCCCTTGCGGATGCGCTCGTGCGGCGGCAGATCGGTGATGTCTTCGCCGAAGAATTGGATGCGCCCGGCGGTGGGTGCGAAGTCACCGGTGATGGTGTTGAACAGCGTGGTCTTGCCGGCGCCGTTCGAGCCCAGGATGGCGTACTTTTGGCCAGCAGCGACGCTGAGCGAGACCTCATCGACCGCGCGCAACGCGCCAAAGGCGCGCGTCACCGCGCTCAGCACCAGGGCCGCATTGGCGGCGTGGGCGCCGAGTGTGGTGCCGGGCGCCGTACCAGGTGCCGTGCCAGATGTGGTGCCAGGTGCACGCGCCTGCCCGGCCGGCCGCGAGGGGCCGGCCGGGCGTGGGCGAAAGCTGGAGATCGAGCTCATTGAGGATGTGAACAGGCCGCTCACCTAATCGTTTATGCAAGCGTCCTCATCAAGGCTTCGCTCAAAGCCAGTCGGTGCAGGTGTCGTCACCAAGGGGCATTGAGCTGGGGCCAACGCTCAAGGGCAGCTGGGCACGTCGCGTGAGCCCATCTGGAAGTCTTCCTTCTTCATGCCCAGCATCTGATCGATGTTGTCCACCTTGCGGTGCACCTTGTTGAACAGATTGCCCTGGGCATCCTTGACCACCTCAGTGACGAAGGTGGTGCCGATGGCCTGGCGGTTGCCGTCTAGCCTGACGTCGCCGGTGGGCGTCTTCAGCACCATCTTTGACAGCGCGTCGCGGTACTTGGCCTGGCCGCCCGACAGGTCACCATTCACAGCGGCCAAACCATCCAGCGCGGCCTTCATGTTGACGTAGTAGACGTAGGCAAACAGGCTGGGGCTGGGGAAGCCGCCAGCGGCCACGGGGTAGGTCTTTTGGTAGTCGGCGACAAAGGCCTTCCAGTCGGCGCCATCAAAGGCATCGGCCACCGGGCCGGCCGAGAGCGTGCCCACCAGGGAGTCGCGGCGCTTGCCCTTGAAGTTGAGGATGTCCTGGCTGACGGTGATCGAGCCGCCGACGATGGGCTTGTCGCCGCCGGCGTTTTCATACTGGGTGAGGAAGTTCACCGCATCGGCGCCGCCCAGCACCACCAGCAGCGCGTCCACATCGTTGGGGATCTTGGCGATGACGGAAGAGTAATCCTTGCCGCCCAGTGGCACCCAGGCCTTGGAGGGCACCTTGCCGCCCAGGCGGCAGTACTCGGCCATGAAGCCCTGCACCTGTGAATACGGAAAAGCGTAGTCCTCGGCGATCACCATCACGCGCTTGTAGCCACGGTCCAGCGCCGCCTTGCCCAGGCCCATCATCCACTGCGCGCCCTCGGTGTTGAAGCGGAAGAAGTTGGCCGCCGGGCTGACCAGGGTGGCCGCCTGCGCACCCGATGAGCCATTGATGAAGGTGATGTTGGGCTGGGTCTTGGCATAGTCCTTGACGGCGATGCCTTCGCCGCCAGACAGCGGGCCGACCATGATGTCGACCTTGTCTTGCTCAACCAGCTTGCGCGTGGCGTTCACCGCCACATCGGGCTTGGCATCGGAGGATGCCTTGATGAGTTCGATCTTGCGCCCGGCGACCACGCCGCCACGGGCTTTGACGGCCAGCTCGGCGCCGCGCATGCCATCGGCGCCACCGGCGGCAAACGGCCCTTCCAGCGTGGCCAGCAGGCCAATCTTCACCGGCTGGCCCTGGGCGAAGGCGCCGCCCACCAAGGCCGCCGCAGCCGCCAGGCCCAACACCGAACGCACGAGAATTCGCTTGCTTGAGTTCACATCTGTCTCCTTGAGTGGGAAGTTAGGCTTTGCCGGGCGGTGAAGCGCGTCTTGAGTTGCGCCCACAGCCCGAGCAGGCCATCGGGGGAAAACAGCACGACGGCGAGAAACACGCCGCCGATCACCAGGTTGAAGCGCTCGCGGTCGATCAGATCGATGGCGAAGGTCTGCAACAGCACGAACACCAGCGCCCCGAGAAAGGCGCCGATGGGACGTTTCACACCGCCGAGCACGGCGATGATGAGGATGTTGATGAGCCAGCCCGTGCCCACCGAGCCCGGCGACATCAAGGCGTTGTACCAAGCCAGCAGCACGCCGCCGATGGCCGCCAGCAAACCCGCCAGGGCGTAGGCGGCGACGCGGTGGGCGACGACATTGAAGCCCAGCGCGGCCATGCGCCGGGGGTTGTCGCGGATGCCTTGCAAGGCCATGCCAAAGGGCGCGCGCACGACATAGCGCACCACGCAATAGCCGGCCACGGCCCAGAACAAACACAGAAAGTAGTAGGGCAGTGGATCGCGCCAATTGATGCCCCAAAGTGTGGGCGGCTTCAATTCGCGCAGGCCCTGGAAGCCATTGAAGACGCTGTAGTTCTGCAGCACCAGGTAGTAAAACGCCACGCCAATGGCCAGCGTGATCATGATGGTGTAGATGCCATCGGTGCGCACCGACAACCAGCCGATGAAGACGGCGCAGACCACGGCGATGGCGATGGCAAAGGGCACCGCCACCCACCACGGCCAGCCCAGGCTGATCTCGGCCGCGCTGCTGTGGCCGAGCACGGCCAGGGCGTAGCCAGCGATGCCGGCCACCGTCATCTGCGCCAGCGAGACCATGCCGCCATAGCCCGCCAGGAAGGACAGCGACAGCGCGATCAGGCCCAGCACCAGGGTCTGCGAGGCCACCTGGAAGGTAAAGAAGGGCGTGGCGACGAAGGGGAAGATGAGCAGCGCGATGAGGGCCAGGATGTGGCGTGGGGCGATGCGGCGGGCGGCGGCTCGCGCGTCGGCCCAGGCGCTGCCGGTGGGGCGGTTTGCCGCTGCCGCCGTCACCTGGGTAGATGCGTTAGGCGATGCGCTCAAAGCCGCAGCGCCCATCGCACGGCGCCATTGCCCGGCGCTCATGTCGCCCGCCTCATGTCGCCCACCTCATGCCGCACTCCCCATGATGCCGCGCGGCCGGAAGGCCAGCACACCGATCAGGATGACGAAGGTGAACACCACGCTGTAGGTCGGCGCGTAGGCCAGGCCATAGGTTTCGGCCAGGCCCAGGATCACCGCGCCGATGGCCGCGCCCACCACACTGCCCATGCCGCCGACGATGACGACGATCAGCGAGGCCAGCAGCAGGCGGATGTCCTCCCCCGGCACCATCGACAGCTCGACCGCGCCGATCACGCCGCCAAAGCCGGCCAGCCCCGCCCCCAGCGCAAAGGTGATCGCAAAAACGCGGTTGACGTTGACCCCGGCTGCGGCCAGCATGCCGCGGTCATCCACCCCGGCGCGGATCATCATGCCCACGCGGGTGCGGTTGAGCAGCCACCACAGGCCGATGCCGATGGCGATGCCAAAGCCCAGCAAACTCAAGCGGTAAGCCGAATAGGCCTTGATCAGCGGGATGCCACGAATGGGCCCCTGCAGCCAGGCCGGCGCCTCCATCTGATGCACCTGGCCGGTGAAGATCCACAGCAGCAAATCGGCCACGACGATGGACAGGCCAATCGTCACCATGGTCTGGCGCAAATCCTGGCCCTGCATGTGGCGCAGGATCAGCCACTGCATCAGCAAGCCGGCCAGCGCGGTCACCGCAAAGCCCGCCGCCGCCGCCAGCAGCCACCAGCCGGTGGCAGTGGCCACCACATAGCCCACATAGCCGCCCAGCAGGTAGAGCGAGCCATGCGCCAGGTTGACATTGCGCATCAGCCCGAACACCAGCGTGAAGCCGCTGGCGACGATGAAGTACAGCGAGGCCAGGGTCAGGCTGTTGAGCAGAGTAACGAAGTAAAGACGCGTGTTGTCGATGGCCGCCCAGATAGAGAAGGCCGCGATGGGCCCGCCGATCAGCAGCCACGCCAGCCAGAAGCCCATGGACCGGTTTCTCATTCGCGCAGCGCGCGGCTTGACGCCAAGCGCAGCGGCGTGCGTGACCAAGTGAGCAGCACCACTCATGCGGCCCGCCCCCAGGCGCGCTGCGAAGCAATCTCCGGCGCCTTGGCGAAGACGCCGTCTTTCATCACCGCCAGGATGCGCTTGGCGTCGCGCAGGATGGCCAGGTTGGCCAGTGGGTCGCCATCGATCAACAGCAGGTCGGCCAGGTGGCCTTCTTTCACGCCGCCCAGCTCGTGGCCGCGCATCATGATCTGGCCACCGTAGAGCGTGGCCGAGCGGATCGCCTCCATGGGGGTGAAGCCCAGGTACTTGACGAAGAATTCCAGGTCGCGGGCGTTTTGGCCGTGCGGCGTGAAGGCAAAACCGTAGTCACCACCGGGCAGCACGCGGATGCCCCGGCGGTGCATGGCGCGCAGCGATTCCAGCGCCGCATCCCACTCGTGCTGGTAGCCCATCGAGACAGCTTTGGCGTGATCGATGCCGAAGGCCGAGGCCTCGTGCAGCAGGGCGTAAATGATGGCGATTCCGGGGGCCACAAAGACACGGTCGCGGGCGGCCTCCAGCATGTCCAGCGCTTCGGTGTCCGTGTAACTCGCGTGATAGATCAGATCGATGCCATGGCGCAGCGCCTGCTTCACTGAGGCCGCCGAGCGCGCATGCGCGATGCCGCGCTTGCCGCGCACCCGCACTTCGTCCATAGCGGCGGCCACCTCGGCATCGCTCATCCAGGTGGTCTCGGCCGGTGAATCCGGGGTGAAGTTATCGCCCGATAAATTCAGCTTGATCGAATCAACGCCGTACTTCAAAAACATGCGTACCGCCTTGCGCATCTCATCGGCGGAATTGACGTTGACACCGAAGCTGAATTCGGGGAAGGGCAGATGCGGCAAGGTCTCGTCGCCCAGGCCGCCGGGCACCGTGATTTCCTGGCTGGCGGCCAGGTAGCGCGGCCCGGGGATCTGGCCTGAATTGATGGCGTTGCGAATCACCACATCCAGCCGCGGCTTGGCGCAGGCCGCGCCCACGCACGAGGTGAAACCAGCCTGCAAATACTGCTTGGCCACCTTGGCGCACCACAGCACATGCTCCTCCAGCGGCATGGCCTGAATCGCGGCCAGATTGGCGGCGTCGTTCCAGGAAAAGTGCGTGTGCGCCTCGCACAGGCCGGGCATCAGGGTGGCGCCCGCGCCGTCGATCACCTGCGCATCACCCGCCGCCGCGCCGCCACTGCTGCGGCCGATCTGGGCGATGCGCCCGGCGCGCACGCGCACGCTGCCGGTGTAGGGGTGGGCGCCGGTGCCATCGAGGATGCGGACGTTGGTGAACAGGGTGTCGGCGGCCATGGCTGTGGTCCTCACGCTGCCCAGCGGCTGGTGGGCAAGTTCGCACGCGTGGCGCGCAGCGGCGGCGCACGGTGAAACGCGCCGTCTTTCATCACCGCCAAGATGCGCGATTTGTCTTGCAGCACGGTGATGTCGGCCAGCGGATCGCCGTCGATCAGCAAGATGTCGGCCAGGCAGCCTTCGCGGATGTAGCCGAGCTTTTTATCGCCCTGGCGCATCATCGGCGCGCCCCAGGCGGTGGCCGAGAGCAGCGCCTCCATGGGGCTCATGCCCACGTACTTCACGAAATATTCCAAATCCTTGGCATTGGTGCCGTGCGGCGTCCAGGCAAAGCCGTAATCGCCGCCGGGCAGGATGCGGATGCCGCGCCGGCGCATGGCGCGCATGCTCTCGATGGCGGCATCGAGCTCGCGGTGGTAGCCCATCTGGCGCGTCACCTCGGGCGTCAGGCCCCACTGGCTGGCGTGGTGGCAGGTGTTGATCAGCCAGGCCAGGCCGGGGGCGACGAAGTGCTTCCGCTTGTTGGCCTCGAGCGCATCCAGCGCCTCGTTATCGGTGTAGCTGGCGTGGTAGATGACCTCGACGCCGAGCTTGACGCACTGTTTGACCGCCCAGCACGAGCGCGCATGCGAGGCCACCCATTTGCCCCAGGCGTGCGCCTCTTCCACGCAGACGGCGATCTCGGCCTCGGTGAACTGGCTCATCTCGCTGGGCATGCCAGTGATGGATTCGCCGGACAAATTGATCTTGACGGTATCGACGCCGTACTTGGCCATCATGCGCACGCAGCGGCGCATTTCTTCGGCGCCGCTGACGATGGCGCCGAAGGCAAATTCAAGCTGCGGCAGATGCGGCGCGGTGGTGTCGCCCAGGCCACCGGGCACGGTGATCTCTTGCCCCGCAGCGGTGAAGCGCGGTCCTTGAATAGTGCCGTTGTGGATGGCGTTGCGGATGACCACATCCAGGCGCGGCTTGGCGGCGGCGGCGCCGACGCAGCTGGTCCAGCCCATGTCGAGGTAGGTCTTGGCGACCTCGGCGCACCACAGGATGTGCTCCTCCGGCGGCATGCGTTGGATCGAGCTGAGATCGGGCTGGTTGTTCCAGGAAAAGTGCGTGTGCGCCTCGACCATGCCCGGCATCAAAAACGCCCTCGCGCCATCGACCTGCTGCGCACCGATCACCGGCACCGAGCGCTGGCCGTAGCCGGTCTTGACGACGCGGCTGATGCGATTGCCCTGCACCAGCACATCGCCCTGAAAGGGTGCCTCGCCGCCGCCATCGAAGACGCGTACGTTGGTGAATAGGACATCGGCCATGGGCGGGGCTCCGTCAGTGGGCGGCGGGGGTGGCCAAGGGGGTGGTGGCGGGGGTGGCCGCGGTTGTGGGCGCGCTTGTGGCGGCGCGTGCGGTCACCGCGCCTCGGGCGCCACTCCAGGCCGTGCCTGCACTGCTTGGGGCCGAGCTGCCACTGTGGCGCTGCGCCTGCCAGAAAGCGATCAATTCACGACCGCACTCTTCGGCGCGCTCCACCGGTGTCCAGTGGCCGCAGCGCGGCAGCACCACCACGCGCACGCTGGCGGCGCCGTGCAGCTTGTCGGCCATGGCGCGCACGGCCTGCGGCGGCGCCACGGCGTCTTCATCGCCAGTGACCAAAAGCACCGGGGCCGTGATGCGCTCCACCGCAGCGGCCGGCGCATCGGCCAGCGCTTCGCAGCTGCGGGCATAGGCCTCGGGCTCCTGGCGCATCAGGCTCTCGCGCACCAGGGCCACCACCAGCGGCTGGCGCTGGCGCGCGTCGGCCGACAGCGCCCCTTGGATCAGGCCTTCGGTGATGTCGTGCATGCCGGCGATGCCCTCGTTGCGCGCCTTGGCGGCGCGGGCGCGGATGGCCGAGCGGGCGGCGTCAGACGGTGCGATCAAGGGGCCAAACAGGGCCAGGCTGCGCACCCGCTGCGGCTGGCGCAGCGCCAGGTGCTGGCAGGCGATGCTGCCCATCGAATGCGCCACCCAATGCGCGCTGGCGATGCCCAGCCGGTCACACAGGCCCAGCAGCGCATCGGCAAAGCGCGCCATCGACAGCGGCCCTTCGGCGCGCTGCGAACGCGCGCTTCCCGGCAGATCGACCCGCAGCACACGGCAGCGCGCCAGCGCCGGCATCAGCGGCGTGAAGGTGTTGGAGCTGCCACCCAGGCCGTGCACGCAGATCACCACCGGGCCTTCGCCCTGGTCTTCGACGGCCATGCGGTCAAACAAGTGCAGGCTCATGTCCGGAACCTTGGTCTTGATGTCGGCGAGGGTGTGTGCAGCCAGCACTGCGGCAGGGTGCGCGGTCCTGAATTGGCCCTGCACAATGACTCGCCGCAATGAGACGTGAAGACCGAAATGAGACTTGCGTCTCAAAATCGACCGGTGCATGATAAGCGTGGCGGATGGCAGGCGACAAGCCGCCAAACCACCCAATCACCCCGGACAAACCCGAAGCCACCCGCGCCCATGGCCCGCCTCAAACACAAACTCAGTGACCCGCCCACGCCGCCCGAGCGCGGCGTCAAGGCCGCCACCTTCGGCCTGCTGCTCGACACCGCCATGGCCTTGATCAAGGATGGCGGCCACGTGCCCTCGGTGGCCGAGGTGGCGGCGCGCTGCAAGGTCTCGCGCGCCACCGCCTACCGCTACTTTGCCAACCGCAGCGCCCTGGTGACAGCGGTGATCGATGCCTCACTGGGCGATGTGCGCAGCTTCGCCAGCACCAGCCCCGATGGCCGCGCGCGGGTGCACGCCTTGTTCGAGAAGACCTTCCCTCAGTTCACCCGCTACGAGCCGCAAATGCGCGCCGCCGTGCAACTGGCACTGGAGCAATGGGCCCTGGCCCAGGCCAACCTGCTGGAGGAAGAGCCCTACCGCCGTGGCCACCGCGTGCACGTGCTCGAGCGCGCCATCGCGCCACTGGCCGCGCAGATGCCGCCCGCCACCTACGACCGCCTGCACCGGGCGCTGTCCGTCATCTACGGCATCGAGGTGTATGTGGTGCTCAAGGACATCTGGGGCGTGTCTAACCGCTATGTCGAGCAGACCGCCTTGTGGATGGCGGATGCCTTGATTGATGCGGCGCTGCGCGAGGCGGCCGGCGCCAAGGCGGCGCCAACGACGACGCGTCGGGCCGTGCGCAAGATTTGAGCCGCGCATGGGGCACACTTGTTGCTCGGCCCCAAGGCCCCATGCCGCCCGCCCCACTTTGCCATCACCATGAGCTTTCAATCCCTGCTGCTTGCCCTCGGCCTTGCACTTGTCTCAGCAGCCAGCACGGCCGCCGAGCTCAAGCTGCGCCTGCTGGAGACCACCGATCTGCACATGAACCTGGTGAGCTACGACTACTACCAGGACAAGGCGACGGTGGAGTACGGCCTGGCGCGCACCGCCACGCTCATCAAGGCCGCGCGCGCCGAGGCCAGGAACACGCTGCTGTTTGACAACGGCGATCTGATCCAGGGCGGCCCCATGGGTGATCTGGTGGCGCGCATCAAACCGCTGGCACCGGGCGCCGTGCACCCCGCCTTCAAGGTGATGAATGCGTTGGGTTATGACGCCGCCAACGTCGGCAACCATGAGTTCAATTACGGCCTGCCTTTTGTGCGCCAGGTGGTGGCCACGGCGGCCTTCCCTTACGTCAGCGCCAATGTGGTGATCGCTGAAGAGGGCGTGCCCGATGACCAACTGAAGCACGCCTTCGCACCCTATGTCATCCTGGAGCGCGAATTCACCGATGAAGCCGGCGCCAAACGCAAGCTGAAGATCGGCGTCATCGGCTTCGTGCCGCCGCAGATCATGCTGTGGGACCGGGGCCATTTGCTGGGCAAGGTGAAGGCACTGGATATCGTGCAAAGTGCGCGACGTTTCATTCCGGAGATGAAGGCCCGGGGCGCCGATCTGGTGATCGCGCTGCCGCACTCGGGGCTGGAGTTTGGTGATTCGGTGCTGTTCGCCGAGAACGCCGTGGCCAAGCTGGCCCAGGTGCCGGGCATCGACGCCATCATGTTCGGCCATTCGCACGGTGAATTCCCCGGGCCCTTCTTCGCCACCCACCGCCTGGTGAACACCGCGCGCGGCACCATCAATGGCATCCCCGCCGTGATGCCGGGCGCCTGGGGCAGCCACCTGG
Organism: Ideonella sp.; assembly: GCA_043720415.1. Classification (GTDB taxonomy): domain Bacteria; phylum Pseudomonadota; class Gammaproteobacteria; order Burkholderiales; family Burkholderiaceae_C; genus Pseudaquabacterium. The sequence continues at coordinate 44,754 of JAYSSS010000131.1, read as the reverse complement.
GCGTGATCGATCTGGTGCTGGACGACGCCAGCGGCGTCTGGAAGGTGACGCAGGGCACGGGCGCGCTGCGCCGGGTGTACGACCGCACGACCCGCAAGGCCCTGGTCGAGCCCGATGCCACGGTGGCCGCGCTGGTGGCGGCCGAGCACGCTGACACGCTACGTTATGTGCGCGCGCCGGTGGCACACACCAACACCGCCATCACCAGCTACTTTGCGCAGGTGGCCGACGACCCCTCGGTGCAACTGGTGTCGTTGGCACAGCTGGCCTATGCCAAACGCGCGTTAGCCGGCGGGCCCCACGAGAAGCTGCCGCTGCTGTCGGCCGCAGCACCCTTCAAGTGGGGTGGGCGCGGTGGCTGGAGCAACTACACCGACATCCCCGCGGGTGCGCTGGCGATTCGGCACATCAACGATCTCTACGTCTACCCCAACACCGTGCAGGCAGTGCGCCTCAGCGGTGCCGGTGTGCGCGAGTGGCTGGAGATGTCGGCCGGGCAGTTCAAGCGCATCGATCCGGCCGGGCCGGCCGAGCAAGACCTGGTCAACGACGCCTTCCCGACCTACAACTTCGACACGCTCGATGGCGTGAGCTACCGCATCGATGTCACCCAGCCGGCGCGCTATGACCGCGAAGGAAAGGTGACAGGCGCCGGCGCGCGGCGCATCGTCGATCTGCGCTTCAACGGCCAGCCGATCGATGAGCGCGCCGAGTTCATCGTCGTCACCAACAACTACCGCGCCTCGGGCGGTGGCTTCTTCCCCGGCATGGACGGCAAGAACATCGTGCTGCAGGCGCCGGACGAGAACCGCGAGGCGCTGGCGCAGTACCTGGCCGAGGCCAAGCGCATTGATCCTTCGGCGGACAACAACTGGGCGATTCAGCCGGTGCCAGGTGTCAAGCTGCGCTTCACCTCGGGGGCCGGCGGTATCGCTCACTTGGCGCGTTATCCGCAGATCAAGCTGATCAAGGAAAACGGCGACGGCTCGGTGCTGTACGAGCTGGCGCCCTGAGCTGGCGCCCTGGTTCGGCGGTGGATTGCTTGTGGCGCGGCCGGGCCCAGGCGGGGTTCACCGTGCCTTGTTCCCGGCACCGATCCCCAGGCAAATCCCGATGCGGCCCTGGCCGGGCGATGAGACGCTGCAAGCGGCCGCGTTGGCCGGCATGGAGGCTCGCATGAATGCATCGATTCGATCATTGACCATGGTGGCCGCGGCCACGCTGCTGCTGATCAGCGGCTGCGCCACCGCGCCGGCGCCCGACGCCCAGGCCGTGCTGCGCCAGGCTGAACAAGCCATGGGCGCTGCCGGGCTGCGCAGCATCAGCTTCACCGGCAGCGGCAGCGGCAGCACCTTTGGCCAGGCCTGGGTGCCCAGCAACGGCTGGCCGGCGCTGAACTACTCGGTACTGACGCGCGCCATCGATTACGAGGCCGGCGCGCTGCGCGAAGACTATGGCCGCAGCCGGGCCGAGCCCAACGGCGGCGGCGCCGTGCCGCTGTTGGGCCTGGGCGAGCAGCGCGTCAGCGGTTTTGCGCGTGGCGATTTCGCCTGGAATGCCGGCGCGCCGGGCGCCGCCGCCGCGCCCGCGCCAGTGGCGGTGGATGGCCGCATCCACGATGTCTGGACCTCGCCGCACGGCGCCATCAAGGCTGCGCAACGCTACGGCGCGCGCGCGGGCACACAAACCGCCGATGGCCACACCTTCACCACGCTTGACTACCAGGTGCCCGGCCGTCTGGCCGCCACGGCCTGGATCAACGCGCAAGGCCTGGTCACGCGCATCGATTCGCGCCACCCGCACCCGGTGATGGGTGACACCGTCGCCAGCACGCTGTTCCACGACTACCGCAGCGTCAGCGGCGTGCAGTTCCCGATGCGCATCCAGCAAAGCCAGGGCCGCACCGAGGTGCTGAACCTGACGGTCAAGTCGGTCACACCCAACGCGCCAATCGACATACAAGTACCCGACAACGTACGCGACTTCAAAGAGCGTGTGGTGGCCGAGAAAGTCGCCGATGGCGTCTGGTACCTGGCCGGCGGCTCGCACCACAGCGTGCTGATCGAATTGGCCGATCACCTGGTGCTGGTGGAGAGCCCCCTGTACGACGGCCGCGCCAGCGTTGTGCTGGCCGAGGCCAAGCGCCTGGTGCCAGGCAAGCCCGTGCGCAGCGTCATCAATTCGCACCACCACTTCGATCATGCCGGCGGCCTGCGCGCGGCCGTGGCCGAGGGCGCACAGCTCGTCACCAGCGCCGCGGCCAAGCCCTACTTCGAGCGTGTCTTCAACAACCCCAACAGCATCCGGCCGGATCGCTTGGCCGCCTCAGGCAAACGGGCCGACATCACCGGTGTGGCCGGCCAGGCCGTGCTGGGCGATGCCACGCGCCGTATCGAGGTGTACGAGTTGCAGGGCAGCGTGCACGCCCAGGGCTTTTTGATGGTCTACCTGCCCAAGGAAAAGCTGCTGATCGAAGCCGATGCCTACACGCCTGGAGCGCCGAACAGCCCGCCGCCACCGGCGCCCAACACCAACCACGTGAACCTGGTGCAAAACATCGAGCGCCTGGGCCTGCAGGTGGATCGCATCTTGCCGCTGCATGGGCGCGTGGTGCCGATGAGTGAGTTGCTGGCGGCCATTGGGCGCAGGCCCTGATCGGCTTCGGGGGATGATTCGTCGGGCTAAGCGGCCAATCAAGCGGCCGGCTGACACAGCCGCCATCCCAGCGGCCACCTCGGCGGCCACCCAGCAAAGCCGGATGGCTGTGGCCGAACTCTTCGATGGTAGTGCCCGCTTTGACAAGCTCGGCGGCGACCAGCACCTGCAGTGATCGCGGGAATTGCGCCAGCAGGGCAGCATGCTCAGGTGACATTCGCATGGGGTTCAGCCAGCCCCACAGCCTGCATCACGGCCGCATCGGCGCCACAGCTCAGGTCGCTGCCTGCACTGCGGCCAGCACGGTGGCCTCGCGATCCGCCGGCAGACCGGCCTTGTCGAAGGCCCGCTGCGCCTCGGGCAGGCCGCGCCACCAGGCCAGGGTGTCGGCCACAGTAGCATCCAAAGAACGCGACTTCAATCCGGCCGCGACGGCGCGTGCCGAGTTGACTTCGAGGAATGCCGTGTATTCGCCGCCGGCCGGCAGCCACAGCGGCATCTCGGACCAGGGCTTGACGCCCTCGCGCTCAAGTGCCGCTTCACTGGCCCAAACCAAGCGCGCGTCCGGCACGCCAGCGGCGACGGCGCAGGCCTGCAACAGGCCGCCCATGGTGGTGAAGCCGGCAGGCGCCACGGCGTTGTAGGCGCCGCTCAAACCCGCGTCGATGGCGTGCAAGGTGAAATCGGCCAGATCGCGCGCATCGATGAATTGCACGCGCTTGGCGGGGTCGCCCGGCGCCAGCACCGGCTGGCCATCGGCAGCCGCGCGCGCCAGCCGCGCAGGCCACCAGGTGAAGCGCTGCGTGGGGTCGTGCGGGCCGACGACCAGGCCGGGGCGGATGCAGAGCGCGCGCTGGCCCAGCAGGGGCAGCAGCGCGCGCTCGCAGGCCGCCTTGAGCGGGCCGTAGGTGCGGCCATCGATGACATCGGCTGTGGCCTCATCGTCAATGCGGCCAAGCGGCGCATCCTCGTCATTGACCTGCGCCATCGAGGCATAGGCCGAAACGCTGGAGATGTAGACATAGCGCCCAAACTGCGCATCCACGGCCTGGGCCATACGCCGCACATCGGCCGGGAAATAGCCGCAGGCGTCGACCACGGCGTCCCACTGGCCTTGCCTCAGGGCGGCCAGGTCGCCGGTGCGATCGCCCTGGCGCCACTCCACGCCTGGCGGCGGCGCGACCTGGGTCTTGCCGCGGTTGAACATCGTCACCTGGTCGCCACGCGCCAGCGCAGCTTCCACCAAGTGACGGCCGACAAACTGGCCACCGCCGATGACGAGGAGTTTCATGTGCTTGTGAGGTGAAGGCTTGCGACGTGAAGGCTTGCGAAGCCACGCAACTTCACACCAGCTCCGGCGCCAGTTGCTCGGCCCAGTCGTAGAGCAGGCCCAGGATCAGTTGGCCGCCCTCGTCGGCGGTTTCGCACAGGGTGTCGAGCAGATCAAAGTAGCGCGGCAAGGCCATGTGGCCGTCGGCGCCCTCGTGCAGGCGTGCGCAGCGGTGCTGGTGCCAGCGCAGGCGCTCATCGGACGTCAGGCTGTTCGGAAAACTGCGCGCGCGATAACGGAAAAACAGCTCGTCCAGACGGCGGTCGTCAAAGGCGAGCTTGCGCTCGGCAACCAGCTGGGCGATTTTCTCGGCCGGCATGGCGCGCAAGCGGTCCATGGCGCGCCTGTCATTTGGCCCAAGAAAGCCGCCGTACAAGTCCTCATCCACATCGGCCGGCTTGTCAGCGGCTGGCCGGGTGAAAACTTCGGCCCACACGCCAGCCAGGGCGGCGGAGACGCGCCGCGCCGCCTCCACATGCTGCAGGCCGGCCGCAATGTCCAGGCCCCAGAGGCGCGCTTGGTGCTCGGGCAAGGTCTTCAAATTGCCGATGACCACGGGCGATTTGTTGACGTGGATAGATTTGATGGGCAGGCGCGCGACGCCCTCGGGCAAATCATCTCTGCGGGCAAACATGCGCTCGCGAATGGCCGCAGCGTCCAGCGCGATCAGCTCTTGCGGATCGGCCGACAAATCCCAGACGATGACCTCGTTCTTGTTGCTCGGGTGCATGGCCAGCGGCCACACCAGGCCCAGGCAGCCGCGCTCCACCGGGTACATGCCCGAGACGTGCAAGAAGGGCTTGCTGGCCGGCCCCACCGCGCCAATTTGCGCCCAGACCGCATCCTTCTTGCGCAGGCCGAGGCAGAACTCAAACAGCCGCGGGTTGCGATCACGCAGCAGCCGCGCCAGGGCGATGGTGGCGCGCACATCGGACAGCGCATCGTGCGCCGCCTCATGCACCAGGCCGTTGGCGCTGGCCAGGTTTTCCAGCTTGAATGAGACGCGTCCATCGTCGTGCTGCGGCCAGGTGATGAGCTCGGGGCGCAGGGCGTAGGCGCAGCGCACGGCATCCATGATGTCCCAGCGGCCACAGCCGTTCTGCCACTCGCGGGCATAGGGGTCGATCAGGTTGCGCCAGAACAGATGGCGCGTCACCTCGTCATCAAAACGGATGCTGTTGTAGCCCACGCCCACCGTGCCGGGCTGGCCCAGGGCGGCCTCGATGTGCGCGGCGAATTCATGCTCGGGCAGGCCATGCTGCAGGCAGTGCTGGGGCGTGATGCCGGTGAGCAAGCAGGCCTCGGGGTCGGGCAGGCTGTCGCCGGGCGGCTGGCAATGGATCATCAGCGGCTCGCCGATTTCATTCAGCTGGGCATCGGTGCGCACGCCGGCAAATTGCGCCGGGCGGTCACGGCGCGGCACGCGGCCGAAGGTTTCGTAATCGTGCCAGAAGAAGGTGGTCGCGGTCATGGCGGGACGATACGACACCTTGGTGCCGGCAAGCACTTGCGGTGCCAGGCGGCACCGCGCCAGCTCACTCGGCCGCGGCCAGGCGCAAGTAGCTGGCAAAACGCGGCAAGCCGCTGCTGGTCAAGCCGCGGTGGGTGTAGGTGATGCGCGTGCCTATGGCCGGGGGCGTGCGGCGCTGGGCCTCGGCCAGGCCGGTGCCGACATCAAACTCGCGGCCATCGCTGCTGCGCACGCGCAGGGCGCCGGTCTGGCCCGCCAGGGCGCCGCGGCCGGCCTGGTGGGCGATGACCACGGCCTCGGCGTCGTCTTGCGGCTTGAGCTTGCGCAGCAGCTCGCTGCGGCCGGTGACATAGGGCGCGTCAGCGCGGTGCAGCATCAGGCCTTCGCCGCCGGCGGCCACGGTGGCGTCGAGCCTGGCCTGCAGTGCCGCGGCATCGGCCACGGGGCTTTGCTCCAGGGCTAACAGTTGATTAAAGCCGACGCGGGCGACGATCTGCTGCAGCGCTGCCGCGCGTTGGGCAAAGGGGCCTGGCGCATCGGGCAGCTCAAACACCATGAAGCGCAGCGAGGCCCAGGCGGCGGCGTCGGGCACGCTGCGCCGCACCAGGCCGGACAACTCATCGAAACGGCCGCGCGCCAGCCACAGCTCACCATCGAGTGGCTGCTGCGGCAGGCGCTGCAAGAAATTGGCTGGCGCGGCGATATCGCGGCCGCTGCGAAAGCGCAGGCGCTGGCCATCCCACAGGGCGCGCACGCCGTCGAGCTTTTCGCTCACCAGCCAGCCGGCGGGGTCGCTGCCGGGTTGCCAGTCTTTGGCCAGCAGCAAGGCCGAGGTCGGCTTGGTGGCCGGGGAGATGGCATGCGCCGCGGGCGCTGCGCGCAAGCCCAACAGGCCGACGCCACAGGCGCTGAGCCACTGGCGGCGGGTGCTGATGGCAAGGGCGCTGCCGGCAAGGGTGCTGCTGGCGGGGGTGCTGCCGGTAAGGGCGCGGCCCCGGACGGGCGGTGTGGCTGAATTCAAGCTCGGCTCCTGTGGACGGGACCACCCCGTCGCTGGCTGCGAGCATCGATCACGGCGCTGCATGGCGCCATCCCTCCAAAGGGGGAAAAGTAGGGGGCACGCGCCCGCTGCCGGCCTCGGCGCGCTCAGAAAGCCGATTTCAGATCATCGAAATCGGCCTGCAGCTTGATGAAGAACTCGTTGCCGCGCGACACCGCCGAGCTGCCCTGGCGCGAGCGGCTGGCGCCGATGTAGAGCACGCTGCCGGCCGAGCGGCGCCAGGCGTAGGTGAGCGAGCCCACGGTGCTGGCGTCTTCAAAGCCCGCCAGCCCGGGCTCGGCCACACGCTGCAGCGTGGTGCGCTGCACGATGGCGCGCAGGGTCTGCTGGGCGTTGACGTGCCACACGCCCAGCACCTGCGCGGCGCTTTCGCGGTAGGCGCGCTGGCCGGCGCGCTCGGTCCAGGCCATCGCCAGGCTGGGCTCGAACTCCAGCCTCGGCAGCGGCCGGGTGGCCAGGCTGATGCTGAAGTCGCCGCCCTTGCGCACTGCATTGACCGCCACATCGGCCACCTGGCCAAAGCGCGCGTTGCCGCGCAGAAAGGGGATCCAGGGGGCCGGTGTGACCGTGAAATCACCCTTGAAATAACGCTGATGAAGCAGTGGCGAAGTTGCCGATGTGCGCAGCTGGGCATCGCCATGCCAGCCCAGAAAGGCCTCGAAGTTGTGTGGCCCCGTCATCCACACGCCGGGGAACACATCCTGTGTGACCCGCAGGCCGCTGGTCTTGGCGTGCGTTTGCTCGGCGCGCAGGTTCACCCAGAACTCATTGAACGGGCCCACCTGCAGCCAACCGGTGGCGCCTGCGGCCTCCACACGGCGCACGCCGCTTTGGTTGACAAAGCCGGTGTCATGGCGAAAGCCGGCGCCGATGTCATCGACCAGCAGGTTGGCATCCTTGAGGTGGCCCTGCCAATTCAGGCGCAGCAGCACGCGCTGGCCGGTTTGCGTGGTGCCACGCGCCAGGCCGCCATGGCCGTCGGCCAATGCCGTGGTGCTGGAATGCAGCCACTGCGCGCGGGCCCGCCAGGCCTCATTGATCTGCCAGCCCAGGTCTGGGCCCCAGACCTGATTGCCACCCAGGCCACCGGCGTAGTCGCGCGCGACGGCCAGGCCGCCAAGCTGCACCGGGCCCCAATCGTGGGTGACGCGCGCGACCATGGCCTTGGACGCTGGCTGCTCGGCAAAGTCGGTGCCAAAGGCGCCGGGCACCAGCACAAAGCCGCCGCCGCGGTCATCAATGGCGAAGGCCGTGCCGGCCAGCTGAGTGCCGCGCCAGGTGCTGCGCAGGCCCCAGCGCGGCTCAGTGAAGCTGCGCGTGTACATCGCCTCACTGGGGCTGCGCAACAGATCGCTCGATTCAAAAAAGAAGGGCCGCTTCTCGGGGAAGGACAGCGCAAAGCGCGTGTTGCCGGCCAACTGCGGCACGTCCAGCGCGACCTGAGAAAAATCCGGGTTCAAGCTGCCATCGATCACCCACTCGGGGCGCGGCCGCCACTTCACATCGAGTGAGGCATCGAACTCACTGCGCCGGCTGGCCGGCGTGCCGGCGGGCTGGTCGCGCAACTGCCGCCAGGTCAGGCTGGGGCGCAGCGTGAGGAAGTGTGCGTTTGCCGGCAGCTGCAGGCCCTGCAGGGGCTGCATGGTGGCGATGAAGCTGGGTGCATCGCGCGGGATCAGCACCGAGCTGTGCAGGTAGAACTGCTCGCGTGGCACACGGCGCGCCACCATGATGCGCCAGACGGGCGGGCCGCCGCTGGCAAAGCGCAGCGACGAGAAGGGGATGCGCAGCACCGCGATCCACCCCCTTGCATCGCGCGACACAGCAGCGTCAAAGTCGAAATCGGGGGCGAAATCTTCGCTGTCATCGGCCGCGGTGTACATGCCATCGGCCGTACTGCCGGCGGCGTTGACACGAAAAAACTGCGCCGACTGGCGGTTGCCACCGGTGTCGATGTTGACGACGACAAAGTCTTGGGTGCGGTTGACGTTGTCGTGGCGCACCAGGGGCGAGCGAATCTGCTGCGGATCGGGGTCGAGCGCGCGCACGCCGACATACAGCGCCTGCTCATCGAACAGCACCTGCACTTCGGTGCCGTGGCGAGGCACGGCACCGGTCTGCGGAAACTTCTCGACAAAGTGGCTGTGCACGGGGGCACGCTGCCAAGCGGGGTGGGACAGGCCGCCATCCATGGCCAGCTTTTCGCCATTGGCCAGGCGCACGGCGACGATGGCCGCGCCTTCTTTTGCTGCACCTGCAGCGCCTGCAGCGCCCGCAGCGCCTGCCGCACCTTGCGCCCACAAGGCGCTGGCGGCAGCAGCGAGCATCAAACCGATGCCCAGCAATCGACAAATGGTGTGCGGCATTCTCAAGTTGGGCGTGATCGAAGGTGCGGGATTGTGCAGCCCAGGTGGCGCGCTACTGCGCCGCTGCCAGCGCAGCCTGGCGCTGCACACGCCGCAGCAGGGCGAAGGCGATCACACCGTTGAGCACATTGAAGGCGATGCCATTGATGAAGGCGGCGTGGTAGCTGCCGGTCAGATCAAAGACCTTACCCGACATCCAGCCGCCCAGGGCCATGCCCAGCAGGGTGCACATCAACACGGTGCCCACCCGCGCGCCGGCCTCGGCTGCCGGGAAGTGCTCGCGCACGATGATGGCGTAGGCGGGCACGATGCCGCCCTGGAAGAGGCCAAACATCGCAGAAATAACGTACAAGGAGACAAGGCCATCGAAGGGGATGAAGAGCAGCAGGGCCAGGCCCTGCAGCACCGATCCCAAGAGCAGAGTGCGGATGCCGCCAATGCGGTCGCAAATCGCCCCCGACACCAGCCGGCTGACGATGCCGCAGGCCAGCATCAGCGACAGCATTTCGGCGCCGCGCGCCGCGCCATAGCCCAGATCACCGCAGTAGGCCACGATGTGCACCTGCGGCATGGACATGGCCACGCAGCAGGCCACGCCGGCCACGCACAGCAGGCCCTGCGCCTGGTTCATCGACAGGCCGAAAGGCCGGTCCGAGGGCACGACCTTTTGCCCCGGCGCGGGCAGCACCTGCGACACCGGCGGGCGCGGGCGCATCAACAATGCCAGGGCGGCCATGGTGAGGCCACAAAACACGCCCAGGCCGATGTAGGTCTGGCGCCAGCCGACGGTCTCGACAAAGTGCTGCACGATGGGCGGCCAGATGGCGCCGGCCACATAGTTGCCGCTGGCGCACACCGCCACCGCCATGCCCCGGCGCTTGACGAACCACAGCGAGGTATCGGCCACCAGCGGCGCAAAACTCGTCGCACTGCCTAACAGCCCAATCAATACGCCGTGAATCAGCGTGAAACCGACGATGCCGCTCGACAGACCACACAGCACAAAACCTAACCCCAAGCTGGCCGCGCCGAGCAGCAGCACCGGCATCACGCCGTGCTTGTCGGCCAGCCGGCCCATCAACACGCCGCCCACGCCAAAGCCGATCATCAGCGCGGTGTAGGGCAGCGAGGCGTCGGCACGCGCCACGCCAAATTCGGCCTGAATCGCCGGCAGCGTGACGGCCACCACGTACATGCCGCAACTGCCGATGGTCATCAGCAGCAGCGTCACCGCCAATCGCATCATGGCGTAGCGCGAATCGACGGCGTGGGCGGGCTGGGCTGGGCTCATGGTGGAAGCGGCGCCAAGGTTCAGCGCGGGTGGGTGCGGGGCAACGGGCGAGCATAGCTGCCGCGATGGTCAAGTGCGGCTCCTCGACTCCTCGGCTCCCCGTTGACACGGCCGCTTGACACCTCACGCTCAAGGGGCAGAATGTAGAAACATCAAAGGATATACATCGTGGACCTGCAAGTATCGAAATGGGGCAACAGCCTTGCTTTGAGAATCCCATCCGAAGTCGTGCGCCGGCTCGGTCTGCGCGAGGGCACAACCGTCGGCGCGCAGTTCACCGTCGATGGCACGCTGTCGATTCGGCCGGCGCCGTGGAATCGCCAGGCGTTCGCGCTCGAGTTGACCGAGGCCCGCAGTGCCATGCCCCAAAGCGAGCCCGTGATGGAGGCGCTGCGCAGCGGGGCGCGGTACTGACGTGGTCTACGTCGACACCAGCGTACTCGTGCCCTTGTTCCTGAACGAGCCGCACAGCCGGGCCGCCAGCGACTGGTACGCGCGCGAAAAGTCCGAGCTGGTCGCTGCGGTCTGGTGCATTCCCGAATTCGCCAGCGCCCTCGGCATCAAGCAGCGCACCGGTGCGATCGACGCGCAGCAGGCCCAAGGCGCCTGGGCGCGCTTCGAACGCATGGTGGCGGCCGACCTTCGGCTGCTGCCGGTGTCGCCCGCCAACTTTCATCGCGCGGCTGAGCTGGTGCTGGATGCCGCCAGCGCGCTGCGCGCCGGCGACGCACTGCACCTGGCGTGTGCCGAGGCTGCGGGCGCGAAACACATGGCAACGCTAGACGACGCGTTGAGCCGCAATGCTCGGCGGCTGAAGATGAAGGTGGTTGGGCTGCGGCGCGTGGCCTGACCGATATGGACGGGCTTGAAACGGCGGCGAGCCATAGGGCACTTGGGGGGCGAAGTTCGGCCAACTGATGGCCTTGGCGGGAGGAAACCGAACAGCTGCTTGAGAGCGGTCAGCGGCCATCCGCCCAAGTCCTGTCCAACATTCGAATATTCCAGTAGCTGAGGTTTCGAATCGGAAGAGTGGATGCCCCAGCTGCTCCATGACCGATGGTACGCACTACTCATAGCCGGATCGCCGGCTCGAAATCATCCCAACTGGCTGCACACTCGACAAAGAACCTGTTAAAAAACACATATTCCCGAGCAGCCAGGCACTACCATTGGCGAAGGCTGGTTCGGCCCGCCGTCGGCTTGCTACTGGGTTGTCAGCCATTCCATTGCGGCGGGCACGCTATTGAGTACGTGGTTCAGGTCGCGACAACTCAGTCACCCGTCTCGATAAGCGAACAATGATGGACGAACTGCAGCGATGTTTCTACGGCTTGAACTTTGCGAATGCCTTCTTGCGCGAGAGAGGAAAGGCGTTTGAGGCGTTCTTCTCGAAGATCATGTCGCATGCGTTTGTTGGCGACTTCGTACCGGTCCGACCGTATGGCGCCAAGGGTGACTTGAAATGCGATGGCTACCGATCTTCGGACAAGGCCGTGTTTCAGTGCTACGCGCCTGACACTATGAAGATCACCGTGCTGCTCAAGAAGATGGACGCGGACTTTTTGGGCGCAGTCGCGCATTGGGGCAAGAACATGCGTCGCTGGACGTTTGTCCACAACGACGGGCGCGGTCTTCCCGCCGAAGCGGTGAGAAAGATGGCCGAGCTTCAGGAGGCGCATCCAGACGTGGTGCTCATCGAGTTCAGCGAAGCTGAACTGCGGTCGACGACGATGGGGTTGGCCCTCCATCAACTCGAAGATTTGTTCGGTCCAGTCCCATCGGGGCGTGTTCTGGAGCAAGTAGATTTTGCGGCCTTGCGTCCCGTGCTGCTGTCGATCAAACGCATCGACCCTGACCCGAACGCGTCAGTAATTGCACCTTCGCCCGAGAAGCTACAACGCAACGCTCTCTCAAAGGACGCTGCTGGGCTGCTCCTTGTCGGCCGTCGTCGTGAGCATCTCGTAGAGTCGTTCTTCGAACAATGGCCGATGCCCGACTTCGGCGAAGAGATCGCAGAAGGCTTTCGATCACGGTACCGAGCGCTCAAAGCCGCCGGTCTTTCCGCCGATCAAGTCTTCGGCGAGCTTCAGTCTTTTGCCGGGGGCATGACCGGCACTGCATTGCATCAAGGTGCGGTGTTGGCAGTAATGTCCTATTTCTTCGAACGCTGCGACATCTTTGAGGATGTCAAACCGACGGCACCCCCATGATTCTTCCCACCAAGCACATCAAACCAGACCGCGCCCTCTTGGCGGTGGGCGCGGAAATGCTTCAATCGCTCCGAGAGCCCATGACAGTCTCCCGTTTGTGGGACGAGGTTCGACGGTCTCGCCAGGACCGAGCAGTGAGCGCCCCGGTGAACTACGACTGGTACGTGTTGGCCCTGGATCTGTTGTTCCTGCTTGGCGCGGTCGAGTTCGAGCAAGGGCTAATCACCAAGGCCGCCCCATGATCCATTCACTTTCGAGTGATTTGCCGAGCTTCAAGCGGCTGAGGCTCTTGCCAGGCCTAAACATCCTATTGGCCGAGAAGAGCGCCGGTGCGACTGACCGTCAGACTCGCAATGGCGCGGGTAAGACGAGCTTCGTAGAGCTGATCAATTTCCTGTTCGCGGGGAACTGTGGTCCGGACAGTATCTTTCGCTCGGCCGAACTCGCATCCTCAATGTTCACTTGCACTGTGGACATCGGGGGCGAGACGGTGGGTGTAGCGAGATCGGGCGCGAAGCCTTCGCGCATCTGTGTTGAGGGCGACTCGAAGAACTGGCCCGTCCCGCCTTCCCTGGACCGAAAGATCGGTCTGATGACTCTTTCGAACGAGAACTGGCGTTCTGACCTGGGCGCGTTGCTCTTTAGGTTGCCGATCATTGAAGGAGATGATGCGGATGGAAGGTTCGCGCCGACATTTCGTTCATTGTTTGGGTACTTTGCGCGGCGCCAGAACAGTGGCGGCTTCCAGGCGCCCGCACAGCAGTCGTCAATGCAGCAGCCCTGGGACAAGCAGGTCGCGGTGAGCTTCTTGCTCGGCCTCGACGCATCCATCCCACAGCGATTTCAGGAAGTTCGAAAGCGCGAGAGCGCGATGAGTGAGCTGCGCAAAGCTGCGAGGGAGGGCAGCCTGGGACGGTACTTCGGGACGGCGGCCGATTTGCACACGCGGCTAACGGTGGCGGATGCGAAGGCGAGGCGCTTGCGCGAGCAAGTCGCCGCGTTCACCGTCGTACCGGAATACTCCGAGCTCGAGCGCGAGGCCTCGATCACCACACGGGACATCTCCACGCTCAATGATGAGAACACGGCCGACCGCGAATTGATTCTTCAACTGCAAGAGGCGATTGAGAGCGAGCGACCGCCATCGACGGAGAGCCTCGACCGCCTCTATCGCGAGGCCGGTGTAATCCTGCCCCAGTCGGTATCCCGACGTTTCGAGGAAGTCCAAGAGTTTCACCTCTCGATTGTCCAGAACCGTCGGTCGCACTTGAGCGCTGAAGTCCGCTCGGCGGACGAACGCATTCGCGGCCGAGATCGCAAACGCGAGGGCATGGACGTGCGACGTCGCCAAGTGATGGGAATCCTCCAGTCCGGTGGTGCACTGGAGCATTTTTCTCGGCTGCAAGAAGAGGTGGGGCGCACCGAAGCCGCCGTTGAAGGCTTGCGGCAACGGTTGGCGGTCGCGGAAAAGATCGAGAGCACGAAGGCCGAGATTGACATCGAGCGGGCCGGTCTCCTCAAGCTATTGCAGGACGACCACCATGAGCGCGCAGAGGTTATCCGGGAGGCGATCCTGGTGTTTGAAGATCTGTCCAACGCTCTATATGAGAAGGCTGGCAGTCTCACGGTCAGTGCTAGGCCCAACGGCCCAGAGGTCGATGTCCGCATTGATGCGCAGCGCAGCAAAGGCATCACCAACATGCAAATCTTTTGCTTCGACTTGATGGTGGCGGAACTCGCAACTCGACGCGGCATTGGCCCCGGCTTCCTAGTGCATGACAGCCATCTCTTTGACGGCGTTGACGAGCGCCAGGTGGCAAAGGCGCTGCAGTTGGGTGCAGACCATGCTCAGGCAATCGGCTTCCAATACATCGTGACGATGAACTCGGATGCGCTGCCAAAGGATGGCTTCCGCGAGGGCTTTGACATTGATGCATATCTGCTCGACACGAGGCTCACGGATGCAACTGAGAGCGGCGGCCTGTTCGGGCTGCGCTTTAGTTGATCGGACGCACAGCCGGGGACCGGCTTTCGAACAAGCATTCCTCGCGTGAAGTGCCGAATCCGGTCACGCTGAATCCGGTAGCCGAAAATCAGCGTTACCTGCATCTCGCCATCAATGGATCGTCGCGCGCCAGCCGTCCAACTCACACTCCCGTAACCTCCTTGTGAATAGGAACCAGCAGACTGAGTACGTGGTGGCTGGCCGATAGCCACGAACGACCGCAATGTGTGCAACATCGCGTGCAGAGCCCTCGGATACGAGGGACGGCAATCGCCGCAAAGCCCCCGTTCGAGTCGGCGCCTCGGAAGTCAGCACCGGGTCAAGTCCGGTCGGCCCTGCCGCCTGTCGGCGCGCCGCCGACCGGTCACTGACGCCAAGGACTCCAAGTGCCCACCGATACTTGCACGATGACCGATCACGCCCCCTCCGCCGCCCGCACGCCACTGCTGTTCGTGGCCAATGGCCGCGCCACCATCACGCTGAACCGCCCTGCCCACCACAACCGCCTGCACGTCGAAGACCTGCAGACGCTTCAAGAGCACTTCAAAATGATCGCCGCCGAGCCGACGATCCAGGTGTTGGTGCTGACCGGCACGGGCACAAGTTTTTGCTCGGGCTTTCACCTCGGCTCATTGAACGAATCACCACGTGCATCGAGCACCGGGCCGCAGTTGTTCGAGCAGACCGTCGAGGCGCTCGAAGCCCTGCCCCAGCCCACCGTGTGCCGGCTCAATGGCGGCGTCTACGGCGGGGCCATCGATCTGGCGCTGGCGTGTGACTTTCGCGTCGGCGTCAACACCGGCGCGATGCGCATGCCGGCCGTGCGCCTGGGTCTGCATTACTACCCTAGCGGCCTTCGGCGCTACGTCTCGCGCTTGGGTTTGAGCGCGGCCAAGCAGTTGTTCATGCTGGCCGAGACCCTGCCCGCCGAGAGCATGCTGCGCCTGGGTGTGCTCGACCGGATGACCACCGCCGAGGACCTGGACGGCGCGGTGCAAGAGATCGTCGAGGCCCTGTGCGCCGGCGCACCCCTGGCCATGCGCGGCATGAAGGCCTCGCTCAATGAGATCGCCCGCGGTGACGCTGACCTGCCGCGGCTGCGCCAGCGCGAGCTTGATTGCGCCGCCAGCGACGACCTGAAGGAAGGCAAGGCGGCGTTGGATGAACGCCGCGCGCCGCGCTTTCAGGGGCGCTGAGGGACGGGCCGACACGGCCTCGGGCATCAGATTTTGCCGTCCACCTAATTTGTTACCAGAACACGCTATCGGAGCACCATGACCGACACCCGCGCCACGACATCCGCTGCATCAGCGGCCATCCCGCTCAACGCCCAGACCAGCGATCCGCGCCACATGGGCTGGATGCAGGGCCACCCGCCGCCGCCCGGGCAACTGATCCGCTCTGCCGATGGCAACCACTACCGCTTTCCGCAATCGCGCTGGAGTTTTTCGCACTTTCGCGAGCTCGGGCCCACGCGCGGTGTGCGCCGTGCGGGCGCCGTGGCCGAGCTGCCCATGGCCCTGCGCGATGACCTGGACGCTGTGTCCTTCGAAACCCTGCTGCAGCGCCAGACCATGAGCTTGGCGCAATCGCTGGACGTCAATTTCACCGATGGCATGGTCGTGCTGCATCGCGGGCGCATCGTCTTCGAGCGCTACTTCGGCGAGCTGCAGCCCAGCAGCCAGCACATCGCCTTCTCGGTGACCAAGAGCTTCATCGGCCTGCTGGCGGCCACGCTGATTCATGAAGGCACGCTCGATGAGAACGCGCCCGTAACACGTTATGTGGCTGAACTCAAAGGCTCGGCCTTCGCCCAGGCCACGCTGCGCCAGTTGCTCGACATGACCACCGGCCTGGACTACAGCGAGAACTACGCCGACCCCGCCGCCCACATCCACCAGCATGCGCGCGCGGGCGGCCTGCTGGCGCGCGAGCCCGGCTACGCCGGCCCGGAGAGCTTTTACGACTACCTCAAGACCGTGCGCCCGCTGGGCGCGCATGGCCAGGGCTTCAGCTACAAAACCGTGAACACCGACACCCTCGGTTGGGTGCTGCGCCGCGCCACCGGCCTTCACCTGGCCGAGCTGCTGAGCCAGCGCCTGTGGCAGCCCCTGGGCGCCGAGCAGGACGCGTTTTTCACGCTCGATTCACATGGCACGGATTTCGCCGGCGGCGGCCTCAACACCTGCCTGCGTGATCTGGCCCGGGTGGGCGAGATGATGCGCAACGGCGGCCACTTCAACGGCCGCCAGATCGTGCCCGCAGCCGTGGTGATGGCCATCGAGCGCGGTGCCGACCCGGCCCACTTTGCCCAGGCCGGCTACGCCCTGCTGCCGGGCTGGAGCTACCGCAGCATGTGGTGGATCACGCACAACCCGCACGGCGCCTACATGGCGCGCGGTGTGCACGGCCAGATGATCTATGTCGATCCGGCGGCCGAAATGGTGATTGCCCGCTACGCCTCGCACCCGCAAGCGGCCAATGCCCACCTCGACCCGAGCTCGCTGCCGGCGTGGGCAGCCTTGGGCGAACACCTGCGTGACAATCCTTGATTGCCTTTTCCACAACGTCCCGGAGTCTTTTGAACATGTCTCGCGCCATCAACTTCAGTGCCGGCCCCGCCGCCCTTCCCGAAAGCGTGCTGCAGCAGGCCGCAGCCGAAATGCTCGATTGGCGCGGCTCGGGCATGTCGGTGATGGAGATGAGCCACCGTGGCAAGGAGTTCATCTCCATCCACGCCAAGGCCGAGGCCGATTTGCGTGAGCTGCTGGCCATTCCCGCCAATTACAAGGTGCTGTTCATGCAAGGCGGTGCCCTCGGCGAGAACGCCATCGTGCCGATGAACATGCTGCGCGGCAAGGCGTCGGCCGATTACATCGACACCGGCGAGTGGTCCAAGAAATCCATCAAGGAAGCGAAGAAATACGGCAAGGTCAATGTGGCCGCCAGCTCGGCCGAACAGGGCTACACCCAGGTGCCGGCGCGCGCCGGCTGGAAGCTCGATGCCGAGGCCGCCTATGTGCACATCTGCTCGAATGAAACCATTGGCGGCGTGGAATACCACTGGACGCCCGACACCGCCGGCGTGCCCCTGGTGGCCGACATGTCGAGCAACATCTTGTCGCGCCCCTTCGACGTTAGCCGCTACGGCCTGATCTACGCCGGTGCACAGAAGAACATCGGCCCGGCCGGCCTGACCATCGTCATCGTGCGCGACGATTTGATCGGCCAGGCACAGGCCTGCACGCCCTCGGCTTTTGACTACAAGGTGCAGGCCGACAACGATTCGATGTTCAACACGCCGCCCACCTACGCCATCTACATCGCCGGCCTGGTGTTCGAGTGGATCAAGGCGCAGGGCGGCTTGCCCGCCATGGAGGCGCACAACCGCGCCAAGGCCGCGCTCTTGTACGACTACCTGGACACCACCGGCTTCTACAACAGCCCGGTGGCGCGCGCCGACCGCTCGCTGATGAACGTGCCCTTCAAGCTCAAGAACGAGGCCCTGGACGAGGCCTTCTTGAAAGGCGCCGCGGCGCGCAGCATGCTGCAGTTGAAGGGCCATCGCTCGGTGGGCGGCATGCGCGCCTCGATTTACAACGCCATGTCGCTGCAGGGCGTGCAGGCGCTGGTGGCCTATATGAAGGAATTCGAGGCGAAAAATGGCTGAGCGCATGGCTGCAAGCCCGCGCCTGCAGGTGCAGGTGCTCAACCAGATCTCGGCCAATGGCCTCTCAAGGCTGCCGGTGGAGCGCTACCTGGTGGGCAAGGACATGGCCGCGCCCGACGCCGTGCTCGTGCGCTCGGCCGACATGCACGCCATGGCCATTGCCCCCAGCGTACGCGCCATAGGCCGCGCCGGCGCGGGCACCAACAACATCCCCGTCAAGGTCATGAGCGCGCGCGGCGTCCCGGTGTTCAACGCGCCTGGCGCCAACGCCAATGCCGTCAAGGAATTGGTCCTGGCCGGCATGCTGATGGCCGCGCGCAATCTGGCCCCGGCGCTGCGCTTTGTGGGCACGCTGGACAGCGCCGATGCCGAGATGGACAGCAAGGTCGAGAACGGCAAGAAGGCCTTTGGCGGCTATGAGCTGGCCGGCCAGACCCTGGGCATCATCGGCCTGGGCAAGATCGGTTGCCTGGTGGCCGATGCCGCCATCAAGCTGGGCATGAACGTCATGGGCTTTGATCCCGAAATCACGGTCGATGCCGCCTGGAGCCTGCCCTCACATGTCAAGCGCGCCAGCAGCGTGAACGAGGTCTTGAAGGGCGCGCAGTTCGTCACCCTGCATGTGCCGCTGCTGGAGGCCACGCGCAACCTGGTGAACGAGGCCAACATCGGCCTGATGCGCCCGAGCGCGGTGCTGCTGAACTTCTCCCGCGAGGGCATCGCCAATGAGGCCGCGGTGGTCGAAGCACTCGATGGCGGTCGGCTGGACCGTTATGTCTGCGATTTCCCTTCAGCCGCGATCAACGCCAACCCCCGCGTCATCGCCCTGCCCCACCTGGGCGCCAGCACGCGCGAGGCCGAAGAAAACTGCGCCGTCATGGTGGTCGATCAACTGCGCGATTACCTGGAGCATGGCAACGTCAGCAATGCGGTGAATTTTCCGCAGGTGGCCATGCCGCGCGAATCGGCCTACCGCGTGGCCATTGCCAACGCCAATGTGCCCAATATGCTGGGCCAGATCTCCACCGCCATGGCCAAGGCCGGCTTGAACATCCACAACATGGTCAACAAGTCGCGCGGCGACATGGCCTACACCCTGGTGGATGTGGACAGCCCCGTCGAGGCCGTAGCGCTGGACGACATCCGCGCCATTGCTGGCGTGCTGTCGGTGCGCTACCTGCCGGCGCTGTGAGGCCGGCCTGCTCGCACCGGCGCTCAATGCGCCGTCCTCAACAGCGGCACTGACTGCGCCGTTCAACACACTGGCGATTACTGCGGCGTCCAGTTCTGCCAATTCGCATCGGCCAGCTCGAACTGGTTGCGCAAGGCCTGGCGCATGGCCGTGATGTCTTGCGCCGTGGCGGGCGGCGGCGCGGCCTGACCGTTGGCCGCGGCGCCGGCGTTGCGCGCCTGTGTCAGCTGGGCCGGCGTCAAGTTGGCATTGAGGTTCCAGATCTGGGCCGCCGTGCCCAGGCTGATCTGGGCGCCGCCCAGACCCAGATCAGACCGGTAGCTGCCTTGGGCATACGACCAGTGCATGCTGCCCGAGGCCTGCAACAGCGCGGCCAGGCGCAGGCCCATGGTGACGTTGGCATCGCTCCAGTTCTGCAGGTGCGGTCGATCGGTCAAGGGGCCGCGAAAAGCCCCCACGGCACCACTGGTGCCCACCGTTCGCAGGGCCTCCCAGAACATCAGAGCCTGCGCCGGCTTGTGGGCCTGAAGGTGGTGCAACCATGAGGTCTCCGCGACATCGACCTTGCCGTCGGCATGCAACCAGCGCAGGCCTGCAAAACCCAGATCGGTGGCCATGCCGAAGTTGTGATTGCTCTCACCAGGGCCGGCGCTGGTGATGCCGGGGCCCTGCAACCAAAGTGCGTATTGCGCCGCGAAGTTGCGCCGGTCACCCTGGGCGCAGACCCCCACCGCAATGCCGTGCAAAGCGTGCATCTGGCTGATGCAGGCCCGCACCTTCATGCGAAACGCAGGCGTGAAGGTCATATTGGCAGCGGCGCCTTGGCGGGTCAGCAGCTCGTCGGCCGTGGCCTGCAGGTACACGGTCTTGCCGCCAGGCAGCACACGCAAATTGGCCATCGCAGCAGGCACTTTGGCTACCAACTTGGCCCACGTCGCGTCCAGGGGTTTGACCTGGCCGAGGGTGGCGTTGGGGTTGGGTGCCGAGGCATTGCCCGCCGCCGAAACAAAGACATGGTCGCCTTGAAAGGCCAGGATGGCCGCTTTGCTCTTGGGCCCACAGTCGCCGTCGTAGCTGAGCAGATAGTTGCCTGCTGGCTGGCCCGGCACCACAGGGCGCCCGATCAGGACCAGCATGGCCTGCACCAAGGCCACGTCGGCCGCGACATTGCTGCTGCCGCCATCGCCCACACTTGCGCCGATCAATTGCATGGCTTACTCCCGTTGAATTGGCTATTCATTGCAGGCGAAGGGCAATGTTGCCGCCGCGGCCACCGGCACAGCGCGGCCGGCAATGCTGAGCGTGGCCTGCAGCTGTACCGGACGGCAGCCCGTGCCTTGCAGCCAGAAGCCCAGGTGCAGTACGCCACCTTGCGCCAGCGCGCCCACGGCCACCGAGCGGTCCACCAAGGTCCGACCCGCGCCGCCCGCGCTGCGCTCACGGGCACTGAGCCGCACGCTTGAATTCGAAGGAATTGCCGTGCCCTTGGCCAGGCTGACGACGACCGTGACCAGGCTGGCCGTCGAGGCATTCGCTGCGGCCACCACGTTCACCAGCTCTGGCCCGCCCGGCAGCAAGACATCGGCCGACAACTGGCCGGTCGAGCTGTAGAAAAGCCGGGCTTGCAGAGCCACAACCGCTGGCACCGGGCCTTCGGCGGCATAAGAAGCGGGCACTAGCAGGGTGGCGGCACACACTGCCGTGACCAGGCCAAACTGCAGGGACGCAAGGGCTGGGCGGGATGGGAGGGATGAGCGCAATGACGGTGTGTTCATGTCAAGCCTGTCGGGCGTTGGCGCGGACACCCATGGCGCGGTTGGCGTGTTGGGCATGAGGGCCAGTAGAGCAGCGCCTCTGACGGCCTGTCAATCCCAAGCTTCATGCCTGCCCTATCGTGCGCATTGGGCTTGCCCGACACTTGAGCGGTCGCGACAGTTTCTGCCCCGCATTCATGAGCTCATTGCCCGACCGCGCAGGTATGCGCACGCGAGATGACTTGCCACGCCTGCGCCACGCCGCCTGGGCTTGGCGGCGCGGCGCGGAGCGCGTCGCCTGGGCTTGGCGGCGCGGCGCGGAGCGCGCCGCGTGATGCCGCGCCCACTTCGCGTCGTGGTCATCGGCGGCGGCGCCATCGGCGCAGCGGTGGCCATGTTCCTCAAACGCGAGGGCGGCGCGGCGGTGGAGGTGACCGTGGTGGAGCCCGACCCCGCGCTGCGCCAGGCCTCGTCGGCCTTGTCGGCCGGCTCGATACGCCAGCAGTTCTCGACCCCGTTGAATGTGCGCCTGTCGCAGTTCGGCTATGGCTTTGTCGAGCAGGCCGATGCCTGGCTGGGCGTAGAGGGCGAGGGCCATGGTGAGGGCCAGGCCGCTGTGGATCTGGGTCTGGTGCCATCGGCCTACCTCTTTCTGGCCACGGCGGCGGGTGCGGCGGCCTTGCGTGCACAACACGCGGTTCAGGCCGCAATGCAGGTGCCGGTGTCCTTGCTCAGGCCAGCGACGCTGAAACAGCGGTTTGACTGGATCCACAGCGATGACCTCAGCCTGGCCGCGCTGGGTGGCGGCGGCGAAGGCTGGTTCGATGGCGCCTCGCTGGCCCAGGCGCTGGCGCGCAAGGCGCGTGCACTGGGGGCCAGGTGGCATCGCGCCAGGGTGGTGGGCTTGCGGCGCGCCGGCCTGGGCCACAGCGCGCGCCTGAGCCATGCACGGCTGGACGACGGTGCCGAGCTCGCCGCGGATGCCTTTATCTGCTGCGCCGGCGCCTGGTCTGGCGCCATCGGCCGCCTGGCCGGCGTGGCGGTACCGGTGCATGCACGCCGTCGCACGGTGTTCGCCTTTGATTGCCCCACGCCGCTGCCACCCACGCCCCTGGTCATCGACCCCAGCGGCGTGTGGTTCCGCAGCGAGGGCAAGGGCTTCATCGGTGGCTGGTCGCCCGGCGCGGGCGACACCGACACCGACGATCTGCCGCTGGACCAGCCCGACCTGGCACAGTTTGAAGAGCGTGTCTGGCCCGCCCTGGCGCAGCGCGTGCCGGCCTTCGAGGCACTGCGCATGCGCAGCGCCTGGGCCGGCTACTACGAGGTGCATCCCTTCGATCACAACGGCCTGGTGGGGCCGCACCCCGAGCTGCCCAATCTGCTGCTGGCCTGTGGTTTTTCAGGGCACGGCCTGCAGCACTCACCGGCCATCGGCCGCGGCGTGGCCGAGTATTTGCTGCACGGCGCCTACCGCAGCCTGGACCTGTCGATCCTGAGCTATCAGCGTGTGCTGGAGGGGCGGCCGCTGCTTGAGCAGGCCATCATTTGAAGCCGCGGCGTGACCGCCGCCAACGCCCGCGCGCTGCGCCGTCCGTCAAGACCCGCCCAAGCCACGCAGCAACTGCGTCACCTCGGCATGGGCGCTGAAAGTGGTGCCACGACGGGCCAGGGTGTTGAGCTCGGTTTGCGCCTGGGCCTTGTCCTGCGCCTGCAGATGCAGTTTGGCCAGACTCAGGCGCATGGCGCCTGATTCCGGTGCCATGGCCACAGCCTTGATCTGCCACTCGATGGCCTTGGCGATTTGCTTGTCCTGGGCCAAGGCCTGAGCCAAGGTGTCCAGGTGCGCGGCCTGCCCAGGCGCCAACTTCACGGCACGCTCGGCCAGGGCCAGTGCGCCCGCTTTGTGCGTCTTGAGCAGCAGGTAAGCCAGGTTGTTCAGGGCCGCAGCATCGTCGGGCCGGGACGCAATGGCGCGGCGGTAGTGGGCCTCGGCCTTGGGCCAATCGCTGTGCAACATGGCGCTGTCGGCCAGGTGCAGCGCGAACCCGGTGTCGGTGGGGTTTTGCTTCAGCCAGGCCTGCTCAAACTGTGCGGCCTCGACGGGCTTCTTGCTGCTGATCAGGGCCCAGTGCAGGCGCGCCGGGGCGTCGCCACGATTGGCCTTGGTCACGGCCAATTGGAAGGCCTCGACTGCTTTGGCCCATTGACCCTGGGCCGCTTCGATGTCGCCTTCGATTTGAAAACCGATGGCCTCGTTGGCCTGCCGCCGCTGCAGGTTGCGTGCCAGCCCCAGGGCTTGCGCCGGGCGCTTTTCGCGTCGCACGGCCGCCAGACCTGCCTGTTTCGCCGGCGGCCACGCTGGCGCCAACTCAAGCGCACGCAGGGCGTGCTGGTCGGCGGTGACGGCGTCCTTTCCAGCGCGATGGGCATCGGCCAGACGCAGATGGAATCGCGCGGAATTGGGGCGCAGGGCCACCAACTTGTCAAAGGTGGCGATGGCCTGCGGCACGGCACCGGTGGCCAGTTGCGTCACGCCGAGGCGGTCGATCAGTTCGATTTCATCGGGCATCAGCCCAATGGCGGTGCGGGTGATGGCCAGCGCCGCGTTGCTTTGGCCGGCGTCCAGGTAGTGGTCAATGACCGCCAACTGCGTGACCGGATCGCGTGGCTCTTGTTTGGCCGCTCGCTCAAGCCACATTGCGGCCTCCTCGGCACCGCCGCTGGGCCGCTGCCTGGCCAACCTGGCCATGGCCAACATGGCCCGCGCATGTTGCGGCTCGCGGGCCAGCACGGCCTCATAGCGCGCACGGGCGGCAT
This sequence comes from Ideonella sp., assembly GCA_043720415.1. Taxonomy (GTDB): domain Bacteria; phylum Pseudomonadota; class Gammaproteobacteria; order Burkholderiales; family Burkholderiaceae_C; genus Pseudaquabacterium. The sequence goes on along the minus strand of JAYSSS010000131.1, from coordinate 20,930 downwards.
CAGGCTTGCCGTCACGCTGATCCAGACTGCCCAAGGCATTGACCGCCGGGAAATAGCGCTCGTCCTTCAACAGCGACTGCTCGAAGTGCTTGCGCGCCGCATCGGACTCGCCACGCATGGCCAGGATGTGGCCTCGCAGGTAGTCGGGCAGCGGTCGTTTGGGCTGCTTCACCGCCAGGCCGTCAACGGCCTTGAGCGCCTCCTGCAACTGCTGCCGGCGCATGTGCGCACTGATCAATGCCAGGTCCGTGGCCACACTGTGCACATCGGCCTGGGCCAAGACCTGCAGTTCAGCAAGGGGCAAATCCGACTGCCCACTGGCCAGCAAGGCCATGGCGCGGGCGGAGGCGATGGCGTTGTCGCCTGGCCTGAGTGCTTCTGCTTGCATGAAGCTGGCGTCGGCGCGCTGCAATTCACCGGCGAGCAGATGCGCTTGCCCTGCAAGGGAATGTGCGGCGGCATCGGCATTGGCAGCGCCCAGCAGCGGCCGCAGGGTATCGAGTGCTTTCTCGGATTGACCACTGCCCAGGTAGACGGTTGCCAATTGGTGGCGCAGTTCGGTCGCAGCACCGGGCACTGCGACCGCTCGCTTCAAGATGGCCTCGGCCTGGGTCAATGAACCCAGCCGCATCTCGATCTGGCTGGCCAGCAACTGCACGCGGGGGTTGTCGGGCGACGTGCTGAGCAGGTGTTGGCTCAGGCCTTGGGCGCGCTTGGTGTCACCCGTGAGCAGGGCCAGCAAGGCATCGTAGTAAGCCGTCTGAGGATGGCGCGCCAGCGCCTTGCGCATGGCACCCAATTGCGCGCTGGCGGCTTCAAGATCGGGCTGCCGAATCAACAGCGCGATCAGGGCACTGTGGGCAGGCAGCAAATCGGCACGCAGTGACAGCGCTTTGCGATAGGCCGCAATGATGGATGCCGTGTCGGCCTGCGGATGGCGCTGCAGCAAATCGGCCGTCAGCGCCCAGGCCTGGGCGTTGTTGGGTTCCTTGGTGGTGATCTCGGCCACCAGCGCTGTTGCCGCGCTGAGATCGCCCCGAACAACCAGGAATTTGGCTCGCAGCAGTCTGGCAGGCGTGTATTCAGGGTCGCGGCGCAAGACATCGTCAAGCATGGCTTCGGCCTGCTCGCGCTCGCCGATGTCGGCATGGGCCAGTGCCACCTGGGTCTTGAAGGCCACGGCGGCAGCGTTGTCGCTGAGCTGGGCCTTGCCGAACTGTTGCGTCAGCAGAGCCGCCCTGTGCGTCGCCAACAGGGCTGTGGCTAGGCTGGGCAGCACCTGCTGCTCGGGCACACCGTACTCCATGGCCCAGCGCAGCTCGGTCTCGGCAGCGATGGGATCACCGGCGTTGAGTTGCGCCACGCCCAGCAGCAATCGGGTCTCGCCCGAGCGCGGCCGGGCCTGCAGCGCGGACTTGAGCTCGATGATGGCCGCGGCGTATTCGCGTTGGTCGATGTGGCGCCGTGCAGAGGCCAGCGAGCTGGCCTCATCGGGTGCCCTGGCGCAGGCCGAGACCAACGCAACCAGGGCCGCAACGAGCACAGCGACCCAGGGATCGAGAACCCAATGGCGACGCATCACCGGGTGCCGCGAATGGCCGAACTTCAGGCCTTGCGCCGGCGCGACGCCAGGGCGCCGAACAAACCCAATCCCAGCAGTGCCAAGGAACCAGGCTCAGGAATGCCGGTGCCGCCACCGCCGCCACCGCAGCCCGGCGTACCCACCACACAGCCCACAAAGTTGGGCTCAGCCATGCTGGTGCCGTACTGGAACGAGACGTTGCTGATCTGCGTCAGGCTAAAGCCCGCCAAGACGTCCAGAAGAAAGGTCACTGAATGCTTGGTGATCTCCATGTTGGCCACACCGCCGTTTTGCGTGGCGACGTTGTCACCCGCGGAGGTCAGGCCGTATTGCAGGCCATCCAGGACCATGGGATCGGCCAGGTTGGGACCATTGAAGTTGGCGTGCCCGAACACGCCGCCAAGGCCCGAGCTTGAAATGCCTGAATTCACACCACCCGCAGCGCCGGCCAATGCGCCGCCAAAACCCCATTCGCCGCCGACATTGGTGCCGGCACCGTTGACCTGCACGCCGTTGAGGTAGGTCGGGCCGTTGGAGGTGGCAGAAAACGCGGTCATGTTCGAGCTGCCGGCGACATTGAAAAATACCGCCGTGAGTACATCCGAAGGCACCATCACGTCGGCGCTGCTGGTGTTGTCCAGCACCACCTGCAGCTTGCCCGCGACGATGTCAAAACTGACCGTGGCCGCCTTGGTGCCGCTGGAGCCGGTGAAGGTCATGGCGGCAAAGCTGGACGGTGCGCTCAAGGCCAGGAGGGCAGTAAGTGTCAATGCATGTAATTTCACGGTGCTGTCGCTCCAAAGGAGTGGTTGAAAGTGCCGACTCGGCTGAATAACACTGAAAGTCAATGTGGAAAATTATCGGTTCGCAGGCTGTCATGTGCACGGCATTGACCGTGCAGCAAGTCACCCTTGACGCACCGCCTTGAGTACGCAGAGGCATGCAGGCGCGCCAATCGGCAATGCGTCACAGAGCTCATTTCGTGACCATGATCGAGGTGCTGCTGAGGTTGCCTGCGGCATCCTGCGCAATGGCTCTGATGGTGTGGCTGCCAGCAGTGGCCTTGCGGGTGTTCCAGTTGTAGTTCAGGCTCGCACCGGTGCCACTGGCCACCACCTTGTCGTCGACGTAGAGCACCAGCTTGATGCCCGCTGCGCCCGAGTTGTCTGAGGCCGACAGGCTGATGCCGACGGTGCCCGTGACCTTGCTGTCGCTGACCGGCTTGACGATGGCCAGCACGGGCGCTTTGGTGTCGGCGACCACGCCGTTGGACACATTGACCGACAGTGAGCTGGAGGCCCGGCTGTTGCCCGCCGCGTCATAGGCCTGCGCCACAAGGGTGGCCCCGCCATTGGGCACGGAAGTGGAGTCCCAGCTGAACTGAAATGGGCTGACGGTGTCGGTGGCCACCAGGCCGCCATTGACCCGCAACTCGACCCGACTCAGGCCGACGTTGTCCGAGGCCGCCACATCCACAGCCACCAGGCCACTCACCGTGCTGCCACCCAAGGGCGCCGTGATCATGACCGCCGGTGCTTCGGTGTCGGATGAGACCGTGTTGGCCGACCCCAACGCCGCACTCACCGCGGCATGCGCATTGACGCGGCCGTAGCCAAACTGAACATCGCGCCCGGCAGCACCCAGATCCACCGCGCTGGAATACAGCAGGCTCTCGATCTGCGCCGCACCCAAGGTGGGGCGCGCGGCCATCATCAGCGCCAGCACGCCGGCCGTGATGGGTGAGGCGTAGGAGGTTCCCGAGGCGGCGCGGTAACCGCCGTCCATGCCCGTGGTCCAGATGCCCACGCCAGGCGCGGCCACAGCGACATAGCTGCCAAAGCTTGACCAGCTCGCAAGCGCGTCGTAGGCGTCGGTGGCCGACACCGGAATCAAACTGCTGGTGGCCGCCGTGCCGTCGTTGCTGGCGCTGTTGCCGGCCGCCACCACAAGCAGCCCGCCGCGGGTCTTCAGGTACTGGCCAGCACTTTGCACGGCGGCGCTGGCATAGACCCCGGCGAAGCTGGCGTTGGCAATGCGCACGCCGCGATCGGCCGCATAGGTCACACCACTGGCAATGGTGCTGTAGTAGGCGTAGCCGCTGCTGTCGGCCACACGGATGGGCATCACCCTGGCGCCTCCCGCCACGCCGACCACGCCCAAGCCGTTGTTGATGATCGCTGCGGCAGCACCCGCCACCGTCGTGCCATGGCCGTTGACATCGGCGGTGTCGGCGTTGTTGTCGACAAAATTCCAGCCTGGCACCAAGCTCAGATCGGGGTGAGTGGCCAGCACGCCCGAATCAAGAATGGCGATGGTGATGCCCGCGCCGAGCGTGGAATCCCAGGCCAGGTCGGCGCCAATTCTGGACAGATGCCAAGCGCTGCCAAGGTAGGCGTCATTGCTCACAAAGGCCGACGCTACGCGGCGATCCAGCTCAGCAAATTTGAGCTGCGGATGGCGCGACAGCAAGCTCACCAGCTCAGGCTCGGAGGTCCTGCCGGGCGTCAGGTCGACCACATGCAGATCACTGCGGCCGACGCGGCGCGCCTTGCCGCCGTGCGGCTTGACGATGCCGTCCAGCGCTTGGTCTGACAGGCCGGCCCTGCCCTGCACCAGTACGCGGCCGCGTGCCCATTCACTGGCTGGGCCTGTCGAGGTCAGGGCAACTGGTTGAGCGAACAGCGCACCGGGCAGCGCGAGCAGCGTGGCGATGGCAGTGGCCTGCCAGACTTTTTGGTTCATCAACGACGTCCTTGTGCTGGTTCGGCGAGCGCGCCTCGTCGTTGAAGAGCCCGCGCGCTTGTCGCACCATTTATGAGTTACTTTCATCTCGGCCGGGCTTTGCCCAGGCCGCCTTCGCCGCGATTCTGTTCGTCAAATCACGCCGCCTGTTGCTGTCCGCCCCCCGGGGTCACGGGGGCAATTGGTTACGACCTGTTGCGGCGCTGGTGCTGCCAGAACACAGCGCTTGTGCGGCCGCGCCTGGATGCCCCTTGCATCGCGGAATCGTTCACGCTGCATGCGGCACCGCGACCACAAACGGCGCAGGCTTGTGCTAGCGCTCAATGGCCTCGACTGCACGATCTGCCGCCCCCCTTGGCCTCGGCGCTGACAACAACGAGGCCGGCTCACTGCTGTGACGGCCAAAGCCGGCGTGCTCACGGGTGCTCATGCAGCCGTGCACTGCAGCGCCCATGACCCCAAGCCGGAACTCAAACGCAGGCTGTGCCGAAAGCCCGTTTTGAGCGGCGGCTACAGCATTCCAAGGCCCGCACTGAGCAGACCCGCGACTTATACTGCCCCTTCCTTTTGAACCCCAGGCCGCAGGGCCAAGGCAGGGCAGCATGAGCCGCAAATTCAAAGTCGCAGGGTTACTGGCACTGGGTGCCGTGACAGGCGCGTTGGCCACCATGCAGTTGCAGGCCTTTGCCCGCGTGGGCACGCCCTCGCTGCCGATCGAAGAGCTGCAGCAGCTCGCCGCGGTGTTCGGCATGGTCAAGAGCGATTACGTCGAACCGGTGGATGAGAAAAAACTCATCGGCGATGCCATTGGCGGCATGGTCGCTGGCCTCGATCCGCACTCGGTGTACTTCGACAAGAAAAGCTTCAAGGAATTTCGCGAAGGCACGACCGGCAAGTTCGTCGGCGTGGGCATCGAAATCGGCATGGAAGACGGCTTGGTCAAGGTGGTCTCGCCCATCGAGGGCTCACCGGCGTTCCGCGCCGGCCTCAAGTCGGGCGACCTGATCACCAAGATCGATGACAGCTTCGTCAAGGGCCTGACCGTCGATCAGGCGGTGAAAAAAATGCGCGGCGAGCCGGCCACCAAGGTGCTGCTCACCATCTACCGCAAGGATGAGAACCGCAGCTTCCCGGTGACCATCGTGCGCGAAGAAATCCGCGTGCAAAGCGTGCGCTCCAAGGTCATCGAACCCGGCTATGCCTGGCTGCGCGTCAGCCAGTTCCAGGAGCGCACGGTCGATGATTTCGTGCGCAAGCTGGATGAAATCTACAAGGCCGAGCCGAATTTGAAGGGGCTGGTGCTCGATCTGCGCAACGACCCCGGCGGCCTGCTCGAAGGCGCCGTGGCGCTGTCGGCGGCCTTTCTGCCGGCCGATGTGCCGGTGGTCTCGACCAACGGCCAACTGGCCGATTCCAAAGCCACCTACAAGGCCGCGCCTGAGTTTTATGTGCGCCGCGGCGCCGACCCGCTGAAGAAGCTGCCCATCGCGCTGAAGACCGTGCCCCTTGTGGTGCTGGTCAACGAGGGCTCGGCCTCGGCCAGCGAGATCGTCGCCGGCGCCCTGCAGGACCACAAGCGCGCCACCATCATGGGCGCACAAACCTTCGGCAAGGGCTCAGTGCAGACGGTGCGTCAGCTCTCGCCCGACACCGCGCTGAAGATCACCACCGCGCGCTACTACACCCCCAGCGGCCGCTCGATCCAGGCCCGCGGCATCGTGCCCGACATCTGGCTGGACGAAACCGCCGAGGGCAATGTCTTCGCCGCCCTGCGCATCCGCGAGGCCGATCTCGAAAAGCATTTGATGAACGGCAAGGATGGTGCCGAGAAAGACCCAGCGCGCGACAAGGCCCGCGAGGACGCCCGCAAGAAGCTCGAAGAACAGGCCGCCAAAACCAAGGAGCCGATCAAGCCGCTGCCTGAATTTGGTGGCGCCGAAGATTTCCCGCTGATCCAGGCCATGAACCAGCTCAAGGGCAAGCCGGTGGCGGTGAGCAAGTCGCATGTCGAGCGCAAGGCCGAGCTGGGCGCCGACAAGAAGTAGCCGCGGCGGCGCGCCGTATGCTCGCGCCCCATGACCGACGACCAACTGCTGCGCTATTCGCGGCACATCTTGCTTGATGACATCGGTGTGGACGGCCAGCAGCGGCTGCTGCAATCACATGCGCTGGTGATCGGCGCCGGTGGCCTGGGTTCACCCGTGGTGCTCTACCTGGGCACGGCCGGTGTCGGCCGCATCACCCTGATCGACCACGATACGGTCGATGTCACCAACCTGCAGCGGCAGATTGCCCACAACTTGGCGCGCGTCGGCCAGCCCAAGGCCGAATCGGCGCGACTCAGCGTTGCGGCGATCAACCCCGATGTGCAGCTCAACGCCGTGGTGCAGCGCGCCGACGCTGCCTGGCTGGACGGGGCGGTGGCCAGCGCCGATGTGGTGATCGACTGCTGCGACAACTTCCAAACGCGCCAGACGGTGAACGCCGCCTGCGTGCGCCACGGCAAGCCTTTGGTTTCGGGCGCGGCCATCGGCTTTGACGGTCAAATCTCGGTCTACGACAGCCGAGGCGCTGACTTACCTTGCTATGCTTGCATCTTCCCGCCCGAGGCCACGGTGGAAGAAACGCGCTGCGCCACCATGGGCGTGTTCGCGCCACTGGTGGGCATCATCGGCAGCATGCAGGCGGCCGAGGCGCTGAAGCTGCTGATGGGCGTGGGCAGCTCGATGGCCGGGCGCTTGCAGATGCTGGACGCGCGAACCATGGAATGGACGGAGATTCGCATGAACCGGCAGGCGGGTTGTGCGGTGTGCTCCCATCGCCAGAACGAACCGAGTGCCGCGCCCGATTGATACATCGGCAGCCGCTGTTGGCGAGCCGCCCCGAGCCCGAAGCGCTTGAGGCGGCCGAAAACAACGAAGCCCGGGCACTGCCCGGGCTTCGCATGAGGCCTACAGCAAGCTTTACCGCGCGCGCTTGCGTCGCAGGGCCAAGCCCAGCACCGCCAAGCCCACCAGGGCGAGCGAAGCCGGCTCTGACACGCGCTGCGCCTCGCGGAACGCCACTTCACCTATGGCGCAGGCATCGAAATCAGGAGGTGACTGCGGGCAGCGCGACATGTCAAAGCGCACATAGCGGGCTGTCGTAGCACCAAAACCAAACACGTCCGCCAGATAGGGAGCGAAGTGTGTCGGGTTGTCGGTCGGCGTCAAGCCAGCGGCCAAGGGCGTGAAGGTCACGTTGTCCAGGGAGTAGAAGAGATCGAGCAGGCCGATGCCTGACGCCTCTTCGTTCCACAGGGCCAGCGCATCGAAGGTGCGTGCCGAGCCCAGATCGTAGGTCACGCTGGCCGATGAGCTGCCCACATTGCTGAACCACTCATTGCCGGAAAACGTCGAGGTGTGCAACGGCGCGGTGCCGATGTAGGTGTTGAAGTCGGTCACATTGGCCGTGTAGCCCGAAAGCAGACCCGCCTGGTTGTGGGTGTCGGTGATCGAGCCGAATCCGGGACCACTGCTGTTGATGGTGGCCGAGGTGGCGCTGAAGATCACGCCGGCACTGGCGACCTGCAGGGCGCCGGCCGTGATCAGCGCACCGGCCACGACGGCCTTGGCAAATTTGCCGCTCGAAAATATTGAATGCTTCATGTACTGAACTCCTTGGGTTGAATGACCGCGATATGACGACACAGGGTGCCAACGATCTCTCGCCGCTTTTGGCCTGCCGAAGCGGCTTAAGCAAAACTCGGGCCTGAAAGTCGTTGTGGCTGTCAATTCAACGGCTTGGGGACCTTTTGTTAAACATTGTTAAAACATTCGCGAGCGATCTGTAAAGGCGGCCGACAGTCTCCCCGCCGCAGGCCGCAGCGCACGTCAGGCTGCCGATGCCAGCGCCTGCGCAATGCGTTGCTTGTGCACCCGGGTCTTTGGCGTGGGCACATCAAACCAGCGCCGCACGTCCTCATCCAGCCCAATGCCGTGCATGTAGTTGTACAGCGCCTTCTTCAGGCCAGCGCCCAGGCTGTCGTGGTCCACACCGGTGGGGTCGATGAAGCCGATGTCGTTCTTGGCGAATGTCACCGGTGGCAGTGGGATCAGCCTAACCCCGTAATCCTGCGGACGCTGCCCCACGGGTGAGTGCACCGTGCAGGCGAAGCGGTGGAAGAAGCCCGACTGGATGCAGCCGGCGGCGAAAAGCTGGCGCACGTACTCCAGGGCGTCGACCGTGTCCTGAACCGTCTGCGTCGGGAAGCCGTACATCAGGTAGGCGTGCACCAGGATGCCGGCATCCGAGAAGGCCTTGGTGACGCGCGCCACCTGGTCCACCGATACGCCCTTTTTCATCAAATCAAGCAGCCGGTCCGAGGCCACTTCCAGGCCGCCCGAGATGGCGATGCAGCCGCTCTCAGCCAGCTGCTGGCAGAGCTGCGGCGTGAAGGTCTTCTCGAAACGGATGTTGCCCCACCAGCTGATCTGCGTGTGCCGGCGTTGCAGCTCTGCAGCCAATGCCTTGAGTGATTTCGGCGGCGCCGCTTCGTCAACGAAGTGGAAGCCCGTCTGGCCCGTCTCGGCGACGATGGCCTCGACCCGATCAACCAGGGTCTCGGCCGTGGCCGCATCGAAGCGCGAGATGTAGTCCAGGCTCACATCGCAAAAGCTGCATTTCTTCCAATAACAACCATGCGCCACGGTCAACTTGTTCCAGCGGCCATCGCTCCACAGCCGGTGCATGGGGTTGAGCATGTCCAGCAGCGACAGGTACTGATCCAGCGGCAGGCCATCCCAGGTGGGCGTGCCGACCTCGGCAAAGGGCACATCGGGCTCGACGAAATTGATGTACTTGACCTGGCCGCTGGGTGGCTGCGAATCACCACCTGGCGCCGAAGCGCTCACTGGGATTCGCACAAGGGTTCGCACAAATGTTCGCACAAATGTTCGCACTAGCCGGCTCTGCGAGCGCTTGCCATTCAGGTGCTCGATCAAGGCCAGCAGCGGGCGCTCACCGGCGTCCAGGGTGACGAAATCGAAATAGTCGAAGACCCGCGGCTCGGTGAGCTCGCGCAGCTCGGTGTTGACAAAGCCGCCGCCAAGCGCCGTGACGATGCCGGGGTCATGCGCCTTGATGGCCTGGGCGATGCGCAGCGCGGCGTACATGGCGCCCGGAAAGGGCACCGAGACCAGCACCAGGCTGGGCCGGTGTTTGTCGATGGCCTGCAGTGTGAGATCACACAGAGTGCTATCGATCAAATTGAGCGGCTGCGCCAGGGCCAGGGCCAGGGGCTCGAAGCTGGCCTGGCTTTGCGCCAGTTGCTCGGCGTAGCGCACGAATTCGAAGCGCGGATCGACGGCGTCGCGCAGCACATCGGCGATGTCATTGAGGTAAAGCGTGGCCAAGTGGCGGGCGCGGTCTTGCAGGCCGAGCGCGCCAAAGGCCCAGGCCATGGGGTCGCCGCCATCGTCATCAATGTAGACATCGAGCGAGGCAAAGCGCGGGCCTTCGGGCAGGAAATTGCGGCTGCAGATGCGGTGCGCCAGGGTGGCGTCGCGGCCTTGCAAAAAAGCAATGGTGGGGGCGATGCTGGCGGCGTAGGCCGGCCATTGCGCGGTGAAGGCCTGGACGCTGGCGCTGCCAGGCCTGGCTCGGCCGGCGCGGCCGGCCAGCCCGGGCGGCAGATCATGTCGCGCCCTATCGTCGTTACTTATTGCATCGTGCAGCGCCTGCAGGCCTGTGGATGACAGCAGCTTCAAGGCCAGGGCCAGGGCCAGGTCTTCCTGCACCGCATCGAAGCCGCGAGAGCGCAAAAACCCGGTGAGGTAGGCGGTGGAGGGGTAAGGCGTGTTCAGCTGCGTCATCGGCGGGATGAGCGACAGCACGCGGGTGGTTCGAGAACTCATGGGCGCATCTTGCCCGACGCTCGGTCGAGCACTTAGCGCCCGCTTGCGAACTCCCCTTCGGCCTGCACGCCTGGCAGCCAGCTGGCGGGCTGCCAGGGCCGGCCTTCGCGCCCCAGCAGCGCGCGCAAATGCTGCAGTCGGGGCACACCCACCTGCTGCAGATGCCTGGCCACAGCGGCCTGATCGGGCCACAGCGCCAAGGCATCGGACCACAGCGCGCGCCCGGCCAGGAAGCCGGCGGCACCGGCCCGTGCGGCGTGGCCGACGACGCGCTCGAAATGCTCGAACGAGGCGCCGGCCGAGAGCATCACCCAGGGCCGGCCGCCACAGGCCAGGTGCAGGGCAGCGAAGGCGCGGCGGCAGGCCTCGGCATCGACGGCCGCAGGTGGTTGATTGGCATCAAGCGCCGCAGGTGGCTGTTCGGCATCCAGCGCCGGCACCTGTGCCGCCAGGATGGGGCTCTCCAGCTTGAACAGGTCCACCCGATAGCGCATGTCGGCAAAGGTCTGCACGCTGTGCAGCACGTCGTCGCTGTGCTTGGCGGCATCTTCGATGTAGGCGGTTGTGGTGGAGGACGCGTCCTTTTCGTGCAAGGGATAGAGCAGCAGCTCCAGCACAAAGGGCAGGCCGCAGCGCGCACAGTCCTCGCCCACCTGCTGCACCCAGGCCTGCTGGTGCTCGCGCACCGCCTGTGGCGCGCGCGGGTGGTACCAGGCCAGCAGCTTGACGGCGTCGCCGCCCAGGGCACGGATCTTGTCCACCGACCAGTCGGCAATCGAGTGCGAGCGCTTGTCGGTCGTGGTGCGGTGGTCTTCCAGCGTGAGCAAGAGGCCAGCCGCCGGGTTGAGGACATCGGCCGCGGCCGGATAGCCCCAGTTGGGATCGACCAGCATGGCGCTGGCCTGAGGCGCAAAGGCCGTGGCCAATTGGCGCTTGGCGGCAAGGATTTGATCGAAGGGCACATCCTGCGCTGCCAGGCCCAGCGCACGCCCGAGCTGCGCAAAGATGGGCGGCCTCTGATCGATGGCCACCATGCTGAAAAAGCCTTGCGCGTCGACCAGGCGGCGCAGGCGCCAACGCTTGCCGGCGTCGTCTGATGGGGGTGTGTGCTGGGTCATCGCGCGCGTCTGCCTTGGGCCTTGGCCCCTCAACTGTTGCGGGCCAGGAAATGCGTCCAAGCCTCCCTGTCGGGCACGGCGCCCGTACACGCCTGCGCCGCAGCGGCCATCGCCCAGCGCAGCGCCAGCGCCGGCGGCTTGCGCTCGGCCAGCATCAGCAGCAAGGCGCCATGCATCACATCGCCAGCGCCATTGGTGTTTTGGACGCTTACTTTGAACGCTGGCAAATGCTGCAGCGCGCCGCTTGGCCGGCGCCACAACGCGCCCTCGGCACCGAGCGTGACGACGAGCTCGGCATGCGGCGCGGTCATGGCCACCGCGCCCAGTGTGGCGCCCAGTGCGGCATCCAGGGCCAGGGCCGTGGCCACGCGGTCTTCCCCGGCCCAGGCGGCCAGACCGGCGCTGGAGAACACGCACCAATCGGCCAGCCCGACCAGGGCCTGCAAGTCAGCACGCGGCGCCTGCTCGGCATCGAGCACGCTGGGAATGCCCGCGGCACGCGCCGCGCTCAAGGCCCAGGCGGCCGCAGCCGGCCAGCGCGGATCGGTGAGCAGGCCCACGCAGCCGGGCAGCAAGGCCGCATCGGGCAGTGGCGCCCGCGCCAAGGCGGTGCCGCGCACATTGCGCACCTGGCGCTCGCCGTCTGGCGCCACCCACACCGCGGACACCGAAGTGGTCGCCGCGGCAATGCGCGCAATCTCCACGCCAGCAAAGCCCTGCTCCACCGCGACACGCAGCACGGCCTCACCCGCGGCATCGTCGCCGACAGCGCTGACCAGCACCACGCCCGGGCTGTGCGCAGGGTCGCGCAGCCGCTGCGCCGCGCAGGCGGCATTGGCCGACAGGCCTGCCAACACGCTGCGATAGCCCTGCGCCTCGGCCTTGCCCGCCGTGGCGCTCAACTCATCGACGAGGAACACGTGATCGAGCACGGCCTGGCCGACGAACAGCAGGTGGCCGCTTGGGTGCGGACCAGGGTGCGAACCGGCGTACAGACCGGGGCTCGCCCCCGCCTGCTGACCCACTTGCGGCGACCGCGGCAAGGTCATCAATGCGCCGGCTCCAGCACCAGTTTGGCCGAGGCCACACGGCCGTGGTGCAGATCATCAAAAGCCTGCGCGCCCTGCGACAGCGGCCGGCGCTCCACCCACGACAGATCACCAAACGCACCGCGTTGCAGCGCCGCCACCGTGGCCCGCAGGTCGGCTTGACTGTAGGTGTAGGTGCCCAGCAAAGTGATCTCGGCCAGCGTGAGCTTGCGCATGTCGATTTCACTGGCCCAGTCCTGCAGGCCGATGTGCATCACCACGCCGCCGGGCTTGACGGCCGCGAGCGCGGCCTTGCGCGTGGCCACGCTGCCCACCGCATCGATCACGTAGTCAAAGCCGTTGTCGGTGGCACTGCGCTCACGCGGGTCGTAGGACGCGCATTTTGCGTGTTGCTCAATGGAAGCCCGGCGCAAGGGGTTCGTCTCGGCCACCTCCAACTCAGCCACGCCGTAGTGGCGCAGCAGCAGTGCGGCCAGCATGCCGATCGCCCCACCGCCCAGCACCAGCACGCGGCACTCTGGCAGCGGCCGCACCAGCACCCGCATCGACAGGTTGATGGCATGCAGCGCCGTGGCCGCGGGCTCGGTGAGCGCGGCCGACACCGCATCCAGCGCATCGGGCAGGGCGATCAGGCAACGCGCCGGAATGCCCATCTGCTGGGCGAACGCACCTTGCCGGGTCATGCCCACCATGGTGCGGTTGGCGCACAGGTTGTCGCGCCCTTGCAGGCAATAGTCACAGTGGCCGCAGGTGATGAGCGGGTTGCCCGTGGCGCGCATGCCGGGCTGCCAATCGGCACTGGCGCTGTGCAGCACCGTGCCAGCAAATTCATGGCCCAGCACCAAGCCAGGCAAACGCCGCGGGTCGTGGCCGTGATAGGCATGCATGTCCGAGCCGCAAATGCCCACGGCATCGATGCGCAGCACCACCTCGCCGGGCGCGAGATCGGGCACCGGGCGCTCCTGCAGTTGCACGTGGTTGGCTTGGGTGTAGACCAGGGCTTTCATGGGCGGGTGGTGGTTGGCGTGAAAGGGTTGATTGAAATTTGAAGCGTGACGCAAGCGGAGTTGTCGGCATTGCTAGCGTGTTAGGCCGCATGCAGTCCAACCGCTACCGGTCCAGCCGCAGCACATAGGAATTGACCTGCAGTTTGTCTGGTGGCAGAAAGTTTTTATGGTGGAAGCGCAAGGTCAGCTCGTTCACCTTCTGCGGTCTCCCCGGAAAACACAGCGAAACGATGTCGGTTGGCGCTTGTTTGACAACGTCCAACGTGAAATCAGTGATGGGCCCTTTCCAGTTTCGTCCCGTTCCCAAGATGTACTCAACGTCATGCAAAGTGGCATAGACCGCCTTTGCACCTGGCGACCGAATCAGCTCCGAGACACGCACATCCACTGCACGCGCACTGCCTTGATCGGTGCAAGCACGGTCAATGTCGCCGTCCATCGCCGTCGAGGTCATCAGGCGCCCAGGCTTGGTCGACCGCGCCTCGCTGGCCCTCAAGTCCCACACGGAGCCGCGCAGCATTAGGCGTCGCACAGGATTGATGGATCCAAGGCCTTGGTCGTCGTCCAAACAGTAACTGCGCGTCCTGTCCCGGTCGAATGCAAGGCGATCCGACAAGCCAAGAAGCTTGAGTTGCGTCGTAACCTCCCGGTCGCCCAAGTACGCCTTGTGCGCCCATTGCGAAGCGACCGGCACGCCATCAACCTTGACCCGAAAGTTGGCAAGATTGTTTCGCCCGACGCGCTGTGGATCGTCAGGCGCGCAATAGGCGTCCGGTGGCAGCGGAAATGCCACAAGCGACTTGATCGGCGCGGCTGATGTGTTCATGAACACATAGCTCACCGTGACTTTTTCGCTGAAATCACCAGGTGCTCGCTCACCATGACGATGGCATCGCTCTTGGTGAACTCCAGACCGCCAACGCCGATTCGAGCGATGGTGTCGTTCGCTGATGCAGCGCTCGTCAGCAACGCCAGCAAGCCACAAACGCCACGCTTCCATCGCACGATGCGTTCGCCGCCGCATGCAAGCGGCCATGCTTGGCGCACACGCAAGCCGCCGGAATCCATCACTCAATCACCCAATCGGCAAGCAAGATCGGCAAACGTACAGCCCTTCGGTTGGCGAAAGCGCGTGGGGCTCGGCCTCTTCCGCAGATGCGGGACGAAAGGACAATTTGCGCAGGAGGGCGACGGAGCGGTGGTTTTCAAGCTCCACCGTGGCCAGGAAGGTGCTGATGCGCAAGGCGCTGGCAAGGTAGGCCATCATGGCTTCGGTGGCGGCCGAGCCGTGGCCCTGGCCCCAACTGGAAACACCCAGGACATAGGCCACCCAAGCGGTGCTGGGCTCGACCACGGTGGCCTGGACGTAGCCGAGAACGCCCAAGCGCTTGTGCCGCACCACCCAGTTGAACCAGCGCTCAGCGCTCTCTGGCGGGGCGCCCCGTGCGAGCGTTTCGTACACCTTTTGCAGATGCGCAAGCGATGGCGGCGGCCCGTGGTCGAGGAAGCGATACACCTCTGGGTCCGACAGGAGGGGAAACATCTCTTCGGCATGCGCAACGGCAATGGGTTCCAGAACCAGATCGCCTGAGGACAGTGTTGGCATACGCGCTACCTTGTTGTTGGCATGCCAAGGCGCCCACTCACATCGCCGTATAGCCACCATCGACCATCAGCGTCTGGCCGGTGATGTAGGCGCTGGCCGGGCTGGCCAGGAAGACGGTGGCGCCGTGCAAGTCTTCCAGCCGGCCGTTGCGGCCTATGGCCGTGCGTTTGGCGTGATAGTCAGCCAGGCCGGCGTCGGCAAACACCGGCGCGGTCAGGTCGGTGGGGAAAAAGCCGGGGCCGATGGCGTTGCAGGTGATGCCCTGGGCCGACCAGGCCTGGGCGATGGCGCGGGTGAGCTGCACCACGCCGCCCTTGCCGGCGCCATAGGGCGCGCTGTTGGCAAAGGCGCGGCTCGATTGCAGTGAGGCGATGTTGATGATGCGACCAAAGCCGCGCTCGGCCATGGCCGGGGCCAGGGCCTGACTGAGGAAGAAGGGCGCGGCCAGGTGCAGCGCGATCTGCGCGTTCCAGGCCTCAGGGGTGACCTCGGCAAAGGGCTGGCGCAGGTTGATGCCGGCGGCGTTGACGAGGATGTCGATGTGGCCGCCTTCCTCGCCTTGGGCCGTGGCCAGGGCGTGGGCGGCAATGGCCTGCCCTGCGGCGGGCAGGGCCTCGGTGCTGGACAAATCCAGCGACAGGGTGGCGCAATCGATGCCCATGTGGCGCAGGGTTTGTGCCGCCGCCTGCAATTGCGCCTCGCGCCGTGCCACCAGCAGCAGCACGGCACCGGCCAGGCCCAGGGCCGTGGCCATGGCCAGGCCGATGCCGGCGTTGCCACCGGTGACCACGGCGCGGCGGCCGGCCAGGGAGAACTGCTGTTGCAGGTAGGACATGGTGGTCAATTCCTGAGGCCGCACAGCGGCGTCACACCGTCACCCGCTCGCCCAGATCAAACGACTGCCCGCCGAAATACTTGGCCAGGCGATCGTCGGCCGTGCGCGCATGGGCCTCCATGCCCTCCAGCCGCGAGATGCGGGCGGTGACCTCGCCGATGTCGCGGGCGGCCTCGCGGTTCATGCGCTGCCACGTCAGGGTCTTGGTGAACTTGTGCACCGAGAGCCCCCCCGAGTAGCGCGCCGCACCCTTGGTGGGCAGCACATGGTTGGGCCCGCTGGCCTTGTCGCCATAGGCCACCGTGGTTTCCTCGCCCAGAAACAGCGAGCCGTAGCAGGTGAGGTGTTCCAGCCACCAGTCCAGATCGCGGGCGTGCACCTCCAGGTGCTCACTGGCATAACGGTCGGATACAGCCGACAGCTCTTCCCGCGTGTCGCACAGGATGACTTCGCCGTAATCGCGCCAGGCGGCACCGGCAGCGTCGCGCGCCGTGGGCGGCAGAGCCTCGATCAAACCGGGCATGCGGCGCATCACGTCCTCGGCCAGGGCGCGCGAGCTGGTGAACAACCAGGCCGGCGACTCGTGGCCGTGCTCGGCCTGGCCGACCAGATCGCTGGCGACTATTGACCCATCGGCCGTGTCGTCGGCGATCACCGCCACTTCAGAAGGCCCGGCGAAGACATCGATGCCCACCTGGCCAAAGAGCGCGCGCTTGGCTTCGGCGACAAACTTGTTGCCCGGCCCCACCACCACATCGGCCGGCTGGCCAGTGAACAGGCCGTAGGCCAGAGTGGCGATGGCCTGCACGCCGCCCAGGGTGAGGATGACATCGGCGCCCGCGGCCTTGAAGGCATACAGCACCTGCGGGTGGATGCCACCGCCGCGAAACGGCGACGAGGCGGCGATGATGGTCTTCACCCCCGCGGCCTTGGCCGTGGCCACGGTCATGTAGGCCGAGGCGATGTGCGCATAGCGCCCGGCCGGTGCGTAGCAGCCCACCACGTTGACCGGCACCACCCTTTGGCCGGCCCTAACCCCTGGGTGTAGTGGAACCTCAAAATCGCTGAGTGAGCGGCGCTGGGCGTGGGCGAAATCGCTCACCTGGCGGATGGCGAAATCGATGTCGGCGCGCACGCCGGCGGGCACATTGGCAATGCCGGCCTCTATCTGTGCGGGCGTGAGCACGATGTCGCCCCCCCATTGGTCGAGCTTGCGGGCGTAGTCGCGCACCGCCTGCTCGCCGCCGCTGCGGATGGCCGCCAGCATGTCGTGCACCACGCTTTGCGCGGCAGCGGTCTCGGTCTCGGGTGACTT
Source organism: Ideonella sp. (assembly GCA_043720415.1). Lineage (GTDB taxonomy): Bacteria > Pseudomonadota > Gammaproteobacteria > Burkholderiales > Burkholderiaceae_C > Pseudaquabacterium. The sequence goes on along the minus strand of JAYSSS010000131.1, from coordinate 3,782 downwards.
GCTGGCCTTCTTGAGGTAAATCGTTGCCATGGTGCGAATGCTCTTTCTGGTTCGGCCTATCGGCCGAGTGCAAACAGTGAAATCGACGGCACAAACCCAATCAAGGCCGACACCCCCACCATGACCACGGCGAACGGTGCCGCGTACCAGGCAATGGTCGACACTGGCGTGCGCGTCAGCCCCGACATGACGAACAGGTTCAAGCCGAACGGCGGCGTGATAAAGCCCAAACCGAGCGTGGTGATCATGAACACGCAGAAGTGGATCTGGTCCATGCCCACGGCCTTGGCCAATGGCCACAGAAGGGGGCCCAGCACAACGATGTTGGGCCCTGTCTCCATGAACATGCCGGCCACGATCCAGATCGCCAGAAACAGCAGCACGATGGTGACGCGGCCGGTGCCAAAGCTCATCACCCAGGCGACAAAGGTCTGCGGCACATCCAGCACGGTGAGTGCCTGTGAAAACAGCAGCGCCACGGCAATGATGGGCAGCACCACGCCGCACACCCGTGCCGAGGTGCCGAGCATGGCCGGAAAGTCGGCCAGCACCAGCCGGCCCTGCGCCAGCCCCGTGCCCACGGCCACGGCCACGGCCACCGCGGCCGACTCGGTGGGCGTGAACACACCCGAGTAAATGCCGCCCAGGATGATCAGCGGTATGGCCAGGGCAAAACGCGCCTGCCACAAGGCCTGCAACCAAAGCTGGAAATCAAAGCGCCCGGTCGAGCGCTCGTAGCCGCGCAGGCGGTTGATCACGGCATTGGTGAGCATCACCGACACCAGCACGATGACACCGGGCACAAAGGCGGCGATGAACAGCGTGGAGCTCGATACGCCCAGCACCAGGCCGATGATGATGTAGGCGATGGAGGGCGGAATGAGGATGCCGGTGCACGCGCCTGAGGCCACCAGCGCACAGGCATAGGGCTTGGGGTAGCCGCGCTCGATGAGCCTGTTCATGGTCAAACGGCCGACAGCGGCGGCATCGGCCGCGTCGGAGCCCGAGATGCAGGCGAACAGGCCGCAGCCCATCACCGTGGAGGTGCCAAAGCCCGAGCGCAGCGAGCCAAAACTGGCCTCGGCAAAGTTCAGCAGCTTCTCGCCCAGGCCGGTGCGCACCATGGCGTCACCTGTGAGCACAAACAGCGGGATGGCGATCAGCGCGAAGGAGTCGACGCCCTCGAACAAGGCCTCGCCAATCAAGGTGAGCGGCAGCACCTGGGTCGCTGCCAGCATGGCAAAGGTGCCCAGCCCCATCGCCACCCAAAACGGCGCACCGATGACCATCAAGGCCACCATGCCGATCACCGACCAGACCACGGGCGACATCGCCATCACTCCTCGAACATCGCCTTGCCGGCGAAGGGCTCGCGGCCGGCGCGCAAATCGCCCACATCACGCATCATGCCCTGCAGGCTGCGAAACACGATCAATGCGAAGCCGATGGGCACCGCGGCCTCAAACCAGGCCTTGTTGACGCGCAGCACCGGCGTCGTGCCTTCAAACTGCAGCAACTGGCGGATGGTGTGCAGGCTCCAGTACAGGGCGATGCAGGCGAAGGCAATGGTGGCCACTTCGGCGACGATGAAAACCCAGGCCTTGCCGCGCCGGCCCATGCGCTGCAGCAGCACATCAAAGCGGATATGGGCGCGCTCTTTGACGGCAAAGGCCGCGCCTATCCAGCCCAGGTAGATGAAGGCATAGCGTGCCGCTTCTTCGCCCCAGGCCGAGGAGAAATTGAAGACGAAGCGGCGCACCACCTCCTGCACGATGACGATGCAGCAAAAGGTGTAGCAGACCAGCATGGCCCAGCGTTCGGCGTCGCGGTCCAAGGCGCGCAGCGCGGCATTCATCGTGGTGGCGGCTTCAAAGCCTAAAGTTTGAAGTCAGCGACCGTGATGGCGCCCTTGGTGTTGGCAGCCTTCTTGAAGTTGTCAAACGCGGCCATCGAGCCGGCGAACTGCAGCTTGAATTCGTCGTACTCCTTGCGCTGCTCGCCGCAGGTGTCCATCCACTGCTTCATCTCGGCATCGGTCGGGTTGTAGAACTGGCAGCCGCCTTCCTTGAGGATGCGGATGGATTCGGTGCGGGCCTTCTCAATCTGCGCGAAGGTCTCGACCTGGGTTTGCTCGTTGGCGGCGTCGAAGGCCTTGCGCAGGTCATCCGGCAATTGCTGATACCAGGCGGCGTTGGCGGCGAACATCTGCGCATCGGGCACCGAGCGGATGTAGCTGATGTGGCCCAGCAGATCATGGAAGCCAAAGGTGGCCAGCGCGGCAATGGCCGGGTCCAGCCCATCGGCCACGCCCTGCTTGATGGCGGTGGCGGTTTCGCCCCACGGCACGACCGTGGGATTGGCCCCGGCCAGGCGGTAAAAGGTTTGCAGCAGCTTGGAGGGCGGCACGCGCATCTTCATGCCCTGCATGTCCGACGGCGACTTCACCAGCTTGAAGCCCTTGCGCGAGGCGATGGTGCGCGGATCGACGGTGAAATAAAACAGCGGCTTGTAGCCCTTGGCCATGACCTTGGGCGTGATCTCGTCGTTCCAGGTCTTGCTGGTCACAAGGTTGGCAAAGCGCTGGTTGTCGCCACACCAATAGGGGATGTTGATCAGATCGACGATCGGCGTGTAGGGCGAGAAGTTCGACAGCGACACCGCGCCACCATGCACCGTGCCCGCCTGGATCTTTTGCGCCAGCGCCGCGCCCACACCCAACTGCCCGGCGGGGTGCAGCTTGGTGTAGATCGCACCCTTGCTGTGGGCCTCGATGTTGTCTTTGTACTTGGCCTGCATGATCGGGTACTTGACGTAGTCCTCGATCTTGTATTCGGTGGCAAACAGCATGGTCACCTTGGCGGCCTTTTGCTTGCGCTCTTCATCGGCCGCGGTCTGCGCCAGGGCCTGGCTGTCGAAGAGGTAGCCACCGGCCAGGCCCATCACCGCGACGGTGTAGCCATAGCGGCTGGCACTGCGCAGGAACTGGCGGCGCTGGGCGGATTGCGCCTGGTGATTGGCGAGCAGGGAGTCGATGGGCTTCATGGTGATTCCTTGGGTTGAAGGGATGAGCGCTCTGGATGCGTCAAGGGACAGTGCGTTAAGGGACAGTGCGTCAAGGGACAGTACGTCAATGCAGACACGCAGCAAGGCGTCAGTTCGGCGGGCGCTGCCCACGGGCCGATTCGTCGGCAAACAAGCCTGCGGCGAACGCCGACACCGCCGCCAACACCAGCAAGAATTCACCGACATCGCCCAGCGGGCCGCCGGTGACACGCTGCGCCAGCTTGAGCGCGATCACGTAGATGATGTAGACGCCCGTGAGCACAGCAGACAGCCGATAGGCCCAGCGGCGCAGGGTGGGGGCAGTCATGGCTTGGGCGGCAGAAGATTTGGTGGCGGGCGCGCTTGATGATCTGTAAGCGCTTACAGATCATTGACCATAAAGCCCGCAGCGTCAAGGCGATTGCAATGCGAAAAGGCTGGGGATTTCCCTATGGTCAATGAATTCAATCCCCATGCCTAGAATGCCTGTAAGCGATTGCCAAGAATGGCCAAAAAACCTGCTGCTTCCGCCACACCGGCCCCCACCCCGGCCGCCACCCCGGCCACCACTTCCGCTGCCCAGCCCAACCCCACGGTGCAGGATGTGGCCCGGGCCGCCGGTGTCTCCACCGCCACCGTCTCGCGCGCCCTGAACCGGCCCCAAGCCGTGCGCCCCGCGCTGCGCGAGCGCGTGCTCCTGTCCGTGCGACAACTCGGTTATGTGGCCCACGCCGGCGCGC
>JAYSSS010000130.1:0-22558 GCA_043720415.1 Ideonella sp. | reverse complement strand
AGCAACGCAAGGGCAACATCTACAAAGCTGTCGTGACACGGGTCGAGCCCTCGCTCGAAGCCTGTTTTGTCGAATACGGCGAAGACCGCCACGGCTTCCTGCCGTTCAAGGAGATCTCGAAGACGTATTTCCGCGACGGCGTCGAGGCCAAGAACGCCACCATCAAGGAGGCCATTCGCGAAGGCCAGGAACTGCTGGTGCAGGTCGAAAAAGAAGAGCGCGGCAACAAGGGCGCGGCCCTGACCACCTTTGTCTCGCTGGCCGGTCGCTACCTGGTGTTGATGCCCAACAACCCACGTGGCGGCGGTGTCAGCCGGCGCATTGAGGGCGAGGAGCGCGAGGAGCTGAAGGAAAACCTCGACCAGCTCGAATACCCCAAGGGCATGAGCCTGATCGCCCGCACCGCCGGCATTGGGCGCAGCGCGCCCGAGCTGCAGTGGGACCTGAACTACATGCTCAAGCTGTGGACGGCGATCGATGATGCGTCCAAGGCCGGCAAGGGCGCCTACCTGATTTATCAGGAATCAAGCCTGGTGATTCGCGCCATACGCGACTACTTCACCTCCGACATCGGCGAGATCCTGATCGACACCGACGACATCTTCGAGCAGGCGCAGCAGTTCATGAACCACGTGATGCCGGAATCGGCACCACGGGTCAAGCGCTACCGCGACGACGCTGCACTGTTCTCGCGTTTCCAGATCGAGCACCAGATCGAGACGGCGTTCTCGCGCACCGTCAACCTGCCGGCCGGCGGCGCCATCGTCATCGACCACACCGAAGCCCTGGTGTCGGTGGACGTGAACTCGGCGCGCGCCACGCGCGGCGGCGACATCGAAGAGACCGCCACGCGCACCAACCTCGAAGCCGCCGACGAAATCGCCCGACAGATGCGCCTGCGCGACCTGGGTGGCCTCATCGTCGTTGACTTCATCGACATGGAAGAGAGCAAGAACCGCCGCGAGGTGGAGCAGCGCCTGCGTGACGCCATGCGCCAGGACCGCGCCCGCGTGCAGTTCAGCTCGATCTCGAAATTCGGCCTGCTCGAACTCAGCCGCCAGCGCCTGCGTCCGGCGCTGAGCGAGGGCAACCACATCACCTGCCCGCGCTGCAATGGCACGGGCCACATCCGCGACACCGAATCGAGCGCGCTGCAGATCCTGCGCATCATTCAGGAAGAGTCGATGAAGGACAACACCGCCGCCGTGCATGTGCAGGTGCCGGTGGAAGTGACCTCGTTCCTGCTCAACGAGAAGCGCACCGAGATCACCAAGATCGAGCTCAAGCAGCGCTGCACCGTGCTGCTGGTGCCGAACAAGCATCTCGAAACGCCCAACTACAAGTTGGAGCGCCTGCGCCACGACGACCCGCGGCTGGAAAACCTGCAGGCCAGCTACACCATGATCGAGGAGCCCGAAGATGAGGTGGCCATCTCGCGCCGCGAGAAGGCCAAGGCCAAGCAAGAGCCGGTGATCAAGGGCGTGTTGCCGGATCAGCCGGCACCTGTGGCCGCGCCAAAACCGGCGCCTGTGGCCGTGGCAGCGCCACCGGTGGCGGCCGTGCCGCCAACACCGAGCTGGGTGACCGAGACGACGGCGCCGGCAGCAGGCACCGGCTTTTTTGGATGGATCAAGAAGCTCTTTGGTGGCAGCAGCGGCGACGCGGCACCGGCGCCGGCGGCCAACGCGAGCGCAGCATCGGCCGCCAGCACTGGCGCAGCACTCGTGGCCCCGGCAGCTCCGGCGGGCGACAAGCGTGAAGGCAGGGGCGACGGCCGGCGCGGTGAACGCGGTGGCCGTGGCGGGCGAGGGCGCGATGCTCGGCCAAGTGAGGGGCGCAGCGAGGGCCGCAGTGAGGGCCGCGTTGAAGTTCGCGGCGAAGGCCGTGGCCGATCGGAAGCTCGAGGCGAAGGGCGCGGCGAGGGCCGCTCCGATGCGCGCCCTGATGCGCGTCGCGACGCTCAGCGCAATGAGCGCGGGGTCGAAGCCGACGGTCAAGCCCGTGCGCTGGTCGACAGCGGGGTTGAGGCCGCGCCGCGCCGCGGCCCGCGCAGCAATGAACGCGAAGTTGCACGACCCGAGACCCTGGAAGGCAACGCGCCACGTGCAGAGCTGGCGGCGCTGGATGCCGCGCCGGCTGGCGAAGGCGGCGAGGGTGAACGCGACGAGCAGCGTCGGCGCCGTCGGCGCCGTGGTGGCCGTGGTGGCCGCGAAGACGGTGCTGCCGAAGGCACCGCTGAGGGACAGGCCGGTGACAGCGGCGAAGCGGCTGACGCCCGCGTGGTGGATGCGGCCGCGGCGCCAGGGTTGGCAACGGCTGAGGGCCAGCCCGAAGGTGCCGAGGGCGATCGCGACGCCAATCGGCGACGCGGCCGTGGTCGCGACCGTGCACGACGCGAACCACGTGAGGGCGACACCGCCAATCTGAACGTGGATGCCACTGGTGATCGCCCGGTGGCTGATGCACCTGCGACCATCAACGCGGAAGCCGCAGCCCCGGTCGCAACCCCGGACGCGGCGCCACCCGCTGCGCCCACGATCGCGATCGCGATGGTCTCGCAAGGCCTGAGCGAGATCGAGGCCGACGCCGCATCGCAGGCACCGCGAAGCATCGAGCCCAGATCGGCATCCGAGCCGTCCACCCAAGCCTTGATGGGCGCGACGCCGGTGCAATCACCACAGCCAAACCCAGCGCAGCCCGGAAGCGGGCCGGCCCCGGCCGCCATGCCGGTGGCAGAAACCTACGTGCTGCCGATGGCCGAGTTGCACGGCATTGCCCAAGGCTCAGGTCTGCAGTGGGTGATCTCCGACGCCGACAAGATTCGGGCCATCCAGGAGGCCATGGCCAATGAGCCCCGGCCGATTCACGTCCCACGCGAGCGCAAGCCCCTGGTGCGTATGGATGAGGGCCCGCTGGTGCTGGTCGAGACGCGCAAAGATCTGTCTCAGCTGAAGCTGCCTTTTGAGCAGGGCAGCTCAGCGCATTGATGGATCGCCGCCCGACGCTGCGGCGTCGGGCCAAGCCTCAATGCCGGCCTCAATGCCGGCGTCTGCGCCTGCGCAGCGCAACGCCCGAGGCGGCATCAAGGCAGCATCAAGGCAGGCGTTCCAACGCGTGCTGGTACACAGGCTGGTGCATCAACTCATCCCAGGGCAGCGGTGGCATGCTGGGCAACAGATCCAGGCGGCGCGCTTCGCTGTCCGGGTCAGCTTGCCAGGCGCCGCTGGCCTGCGCGCGCTGTAGGCCATCGAGCAAGGCATCCACAGCCTGGCCGCCATCCACCGATTGGTTGCACAGCAGCACCATGTCACAGCCGGCGTTCAAGGCGGCCAGGGCGCCATCCAAGGTGCTGCCTGCCACCTTGGCGCCTTCCATGCTGAGGTCGTCGCTGAACACGGCGCCCTGAAAACCAAGCTCACCGCGCAGGATGTGTTTGAGCCACAGCGCCGAGAACCCGGCCGGTGCGGCATCCACCTTGGGATAGATCACATGCGCCGGCATCACGCTGGACAGGCTGGTGGACAGCCACTCATAGGGCTTGGCATCGTCGTTCAAGATGGCCTTGCGCGAGCGCTTGTCCACCGGCACGGCGGTGTGGCTGTCGGCCTTGACGAAGCCGTGGCCCGGAAAGTGTTTGCCACAGTTGGCCATGCCCGCTTGCAGCAGGCCTTGCATCAGGCTCTTGGCCAGCAGGGTGGCCACGCGTGGATCGCGGTGGAAGGATCGGTCACCGATGACATTGCTGCCACCATGGTCCAGATCGAGCACCGGCGTGAAGCTCAAATCGACACCGCAGGCACGCAGCTCGGCGCCGAGCACAAAGCCAGTGGCCGTGGCGGCATTGGTCGCGGCCATCGCATCATTCATCCACAGCTCGCCCAGCACGCGCATCGGCGGCAGCTCGGTGAAACCATCGGAGCGGAAGCGCTGCACGCGGCCACCTTCATGGTCCACGCAGATGAGCACGTCGGGGCGCAAGCCCTTTATTTCAGCCGTTAGCGATGTCAGCTGCTGTCGATCCCGCCAGTTGCGTGCGAACAGGATGAGGCCGCCCGTCAAGGGGTGGGCCAGGCGGCGGCGATCGGCGGCATTGAGCTCGGTGCCGGCAATGTCGAGCACTACGGCGGCATGGGCTTGGGGATTGGAATTCATGTGTGGGTCTCCACCGTCACGAAGGTGATGGCATGGTCGGTTTCATCGCTGAGGCTGACCTTGGCGCTGAGCTTGCGATCAGCAAACCAGACCGCCAGTTCGCCATGCAGGGCGATCTCGGGCTGGCCGCTTGCGGCATTGAGGATCTCGCAGGCGCGCCAGGTCATGGGCATGCGCATGCCCAGGCCAATGGCTTTGGAGAAGGCTTCTTTGGCCGAGAAGCGCGTGGCGAGGTAGCTGACGCCTCGCGCTTCTGAGCGCGCACGGCGTCGGCGAAAGACCTCGATCTCACTCGGGCCCAGCACCTTCTCGGCGAAGCGTTCGCCGCGGCGCGCCAGGGTGTCGCGGATGCGGCGGATGTCGCACAGGTCGGTGCCGATGCCGTAGATCATGGCGTCGTCGCGGGTGCTACAGCCATGACCTGCCAGCCCTTGCTTCGGGCGGCGACCAGATCAGACCTGCACCGCTGGCGCATAGGCCCTTTGGATGCAACGCTGGTAGTCGCGCACGGCCTCTGTCAGGCCGAGTTCAAGGGCATCGGCAATCAGCGCATGGCCTATCGAGACCTCCAGCACGCCAGGCACGGCGCGCAAGAAGGCAGTGAGGTTGTCGCGGTTGAGATCATGCCCGGCATTGACCTGCAGGCCGGCGGCCATGGCCGCCGTGGCTGCGGCCGAATAACGCGCAAGTACCGCGTCCTGTGAGCTCGTACACCATGCGCTGGCAAAGGCCTCGGTGTAGAGCTCAACGCGGTCAGCACCCACCGCGCGGGCATGGGCCATGGCCTCGGGCAAGGGGTCCATGAACAGGCTGACGCGAACGCCCAGGCTGTGCAGCTCGGCAATGACGGGCTGTAGTCTGGCCAGATCTGCGGGAAAGTCCCAGCCGTGATCCGAGGTGAATTGCGCAGCGTCGTCGGGCACCAGGGTGCACTGGTGTGGCCGCAGCGCGCACACAAAGTCCATCAGGTTGTGGAAGGGATTGCCTTCAATGTTGTATTCCGCACCCGGCCATTGCGCCACCAAGGCCGACAAGGCGTGGACGTCATGCGCGCGGATGTGGCGCTCATCGGGCCGTGGATGAACGGTGATGCCCTGCGCGCCGGCCAGCAAGGCCTGCCCCGCCAGTTTGACCACATCAGGCACGCCCAGGTGCCGGGTGTTGCGCAACAGTGCGATCTTGTTGACATTGACCGACAGCGCCGTGCGTGCGTGGCGATCGGCAGACTCAGGGGCAACAAGTGGATTCATGGGGCGGCGTTTTGCGTTGTCTCATCGAGCAAGCGACGCACATCGAGCATGGCCTGGCGGGTGCGCAAGTGCGGTGACCCCAGATGATAGTGAAGCATGGCGCGCAGTTGGACCTTTAGCGCCGGCAGTGCGCCGCGGCAGGCCTCACGCAAAGCGTCGGCATCCGGGGCCTGCAAGGCCTGATGCAGCGCAAGACACTGTGTTGCGGACATGGTTGATGCGGCATCTCGGCTTGGCAGCAGCCCGGATTCGGCACTGAGCATGTAGCCGCGCTCGGCCGCCAGTGCCTCCTGCGTTTGTGTGTTGCGATTGAGCTCAGGCAGCACACCGGTCTCATGCAAGAGGCGCAGCTCGAAGGCGCGCAATGCCGCCTCTTCACCGGCGCCGCCGTCGCGTGCCAGGGCGATCAAGGTGTCGGCGTAGGCGTCGAACAAACTTTGGTGCGCATCGTTTCGCGCCAACAGCTTTTGCAGCAGTTCGTTCACGTAAAAGCCTGCGAAGAGGCAGGCCGCCGGCAGCGCTGGGGCGCCGCCAGCAAACTCGGCCGTGCGCAGTGTCAGGATGTCGCCACCGTCTTGGCCGTGCAGGCGCGTCTGGGCGTTGGCATCGGCCCTGGGCCTGCCCAGGGTGACCAGGACACGCTGAAACGGCAACAACACGCTGCGCAACTGCGAATACGGCCGCTTGGCACCTTTGGCCACAACCGCCACGCGCCCCAGTTCGCGGGTGAACAAATCCAGGATCAGGCTGGTCTCGCTCCAGGCCCAGTGGTGCAGCACGAATGCCGGCTGGGGACCTGCGCGCAGCATCGACCCCGGCTCACTCGTAGCCGAATGAGCGCAGATGCTCTTCGCTGTCGGCCCAGCCCGAACGCACCTTGACCCACAACTCCAGAAACACCTTGGCCTGCATCAGGTGTTCGAGGTCTTGGCGCGCTTCACTGCCTATGCGTTTGAGCCGCTCGCCACCCTCGCCAATGACCATGCCTTTGTGGGCATCGCGCTCGACGATGATGGTGGCGGCGATGCGCCGCAACTGGCCTTCTTCTTCGAACTTGTCGATGACAACGGTGGCGCTGTAGGGCAGCTCATCGCCCGTTAAGCGGAACAGCTTTTCACGTATCAGCTCAGACGCCAGGAAGCGGTCACTGCGGTCGGTCAGCGCATCGGCATCGTGCATCCAAGGTTGCTGCGGCAGGTAGGGCGCGGTGATCTTCAGCAGGCGCTGGATGTCGTCGTCCTTGCGCGCTGACATGGGCACGAACTCGGCAAAGGCGTGGCGCTCTTGCATGGCCTTGAGCCACGGCAAGACATCCTGGCGGCGTGCCACGGCATCGAGCTTGTTGGCCACCAGGATGGCTGGCTTGTCGGCGGGCAGCAAGGCCAGGACCTTGGCATCGGCCGTTCCAAACCGCCCGGCCTCCACCATGAAAAGCACCAGATCGACATCGCCCAGGGCAGCTTGCACGGTGCGATTGAGTACACGGTGCAAGGTGGTGCCATGTTGGGTTTGAAAGCCCGGCGTATCGACAAACACGAACTGCGTGTCGTCAATCGTGCGCACACCGGTGATGCGATGGCGGGTGGTCTGGGCCTTGCGCGAGGTGATGCTGATCTTTTGCCCCACCAGGGCATTGAGCAGGGTCGATTTGCCGACATTCGGCCGGCCGACGATGGCAATCAAGCCGCAACGCTGGCTGGCGACATCCACAGCAGCGGCAGCCGGTGTGTCCACATGCTGCACGGCTGGCAAGCCCTGGCTTGATTCAGGCGGCAGGCGCTTGGGTGTGCTCATGCCCCCGCCGATCGCACTTCGGCATGGCTGGCCTGGAGTCGATTCAGCAGCGAGCGAGCGGCTTCTTGCTCTGCCGCGCGCCGTGACCGGCCTTCACCCTGTTCAGCATAGCCGTAGGCTGGTGCTGCCGCCTCCACCACAAAGGTTTGGGCATGCGCCTGGCCGCGGGTGGCAATGATGCGGTAGCTCGGCACTGGCTGATGGCGGCCCTGAAGCCACTCTTGCAACTCGGTCTTGGCGTCCTTGTGCCAACTGTGCGCTTCGGTGCTGGAGATCAACTCACCGAACAACTGCCGCACCAAAGCAACCGCGGCGTCGAAGCCACCATCAAGATAGATCGCCCCCAGCAGCCCTTCCACCGCGTCAGCCAGGATCGATGGCCGGAGTGCACCGCCGCCGCGGGCCTCGCCCTCGGAGAGCTTCAGCACCTCGGGCAGGCCCAGCATCAGCGCCGCACGGTGCAAACTTTCCTCGCGCACCAGGTGAGCCCGCACGCGCGTCAGGTCCCCTTCATCGGAGCCGGAAAAGCGCTCAAACAGCAGGCTGGACACCGCCAGGTTGAGCACCGCATCGCCAAGAAACTCAAGCCGCTCGTTGTGATCAGCGCCGTGGCTGCGGTGTGTCAGGGCGCGCCGCAACAGGTCGGCATCTTTGAAGCGGTGGCCCAGGCGGGACTGCAGGGCTTCAAGTGTCAAGGGCATGGACATTGAATCGAAGGCTCGACGCGCAAACATCGGCGCGGCGGCCGTCTGGCCGCGCGCAGCCGCGTGCATCACTTGGACCGGCCCTCATACTTGATCAACAGGAACACCGGGGCAATCAACTCAACTTCTTTTTGATAGGCAAATCGAATCACCACGCGGTCGTTTTCCTTGGTGATGTCCAGATCCTTCCCACTGATCGATTCGATGGAGTACTCAATGTCTTTTTGTTTGTCAAAACCGGTCCGGATCGAGGCCACGGTGGCCGCGGGGCCTAGCGCAATGCGATCCACGGCGGACTGAATGGCCCTGTACTCCAGCAAGGTGGGTACGGCGCGAATCACGACGTAGCCGCCAAAGCCGATCAACATGGCCCAAAGCAACAGGCCGATCATGGTGATGCCACGCTGGCAACGGAGCGGAGTGGGGCGATGCTTCATGGCGCTCATGTTGCCACGTGGGCTCAATTGAAGGAACCGATGCGCTTGAAGTTGCCGAAGTTCATCCACACAAAAAAGGCACGGCCGACGATGTTTTGCTCAGGCACAAAGCCCCAGTAGCGTGAATCCTGAGAGTTGTCGCGGTTGTCACCCATCATGAAGTAGTGCCCTTGGGGCACCTTGCACACCACGCCCTCGGCGCTGTAGCGGCAGTTTTGGCTCATGGGAAAGCTTTTCGTATCCAGCCCATAAGCAGCACTGCGCTTGAGATCCACCAGGATGCCATGTTCGGCCATGCCAAGGGTCTCGGCAAAGCGCGGCGCGTAGCGCATGCTGTCTTCATCGTAGAAGTCGCCCTGCGCACGCGCAGGTACTGCCTTGCCATTGATGGTCAAGGTTTGGTTGAGGTAGGCCACCTCGTCACCGGGCACACCGACCACGCGCTTGATGTAGTCGATGCGGGTATCGACGGGGTAGCGAAACACCATCACGTCACCACGTTGCGGCTCGTTGTTGGCGATGATCTTGGTGTTGATCACCGGCAGGCGCACACCGTAGTGAAACTTGTTGACCAGGATCAGGTCGCCGACGAGCAACGTGGGGATCATCGAACCGGAGGGAATCTTGAACGGCTCGAACAGGAAGGATCTCAGCAGAAAGACCACCAGGATCACCGGGAACAGACCCGCCGTCCAATCCAGCCACCACGGCTGAGCCAACAGCCTTTGTGCGGCTTGCTCTATATCGCCATCGATCTTGTTGATGCCCATGCCGCTGAGCTTGCTGCGGCGCTGGGCATCCTGCTGCATCAGTGCCTGCGCCGCCGCCTGGCGGGCCGGTGCAAAGCGAAATCTCTCGGCCAACCAATAGGCCATGGTGATCAGCGTCAGCACAAAAAGCAGCAGCGAAAAGTTGCCAATCCAGTGCCCGAGGTACCAACCTGCGCCGTAGAAGATCAATGCGCCGCCGATCAAGGCGGTGAGTGCGCTCATCATGGGTGTGCTCAATCTTCCACTTGGAGGATGGCGAGGAAGGCCTCCTGCGGCACCTCCACCGATCCAATTTGCTTCATGCGCTTCTTACCGGCCTTCTGCTTCTCGAGCAGTTTTTTCTTGCGCGTGATGTCGCCGCCATAGCATTTTGCCAGCACGTTTTTACGCAGTGCCTTGATGTTCTCGCGGGCAATGATGTTGGCGCCGATCGCCGCCTGGATGGCCACGTCGTACATCTGTCGCGGAATCTGCTCGCGCATCTTGGCGGCCACGGCGCGGCCACGGTATTGGCTCTGCACGCGGTGCACGATGATGGACAAGGCATCGATGCGGTCGCCATTGATCAAGAGATCAACCTTCACGACATCGGCGGCGCGGTACTCCTTGAACTCGTAGTCCATCGAGGCGTAACCCCGCGACACGCTCTTGAGCTTGTCAAAGAAGTCCAGCACGATCTCGGCCAGTGGCAGCTCGTAGGTGAGCATCACTTGGCGGCCGTGATAGGCCATATTGAGTTGCACGCCACGCTTCTGGTTGGCCAGGGTCATCACCGGCCCGACCGAATCCTGCGGCATGTACAGATGCACGGTGACGATGGGTTCGCGGATCTCGCGGATGCGGCCAAGATCGGGCATCTTGCTGGGGTTCTCAACCAATAGCACTGTGCCGTCGTTGAGCTCAACTTGATAGACAACGCTGGGCGCTGTGGTGATCAGGTCTTGATCGAACTCACGCTCCAGGCGCTCCTGCACGATCTCCATGTGCAGCAGGCCCAAAAATCCGCAGCGGAAACCAAAGCCCAGCGCCTGGCTGACCTCGGGCTCGTAGCGCAGCGAGCTGTCGTTGAGCTTGAGCTTTTCCAGGGCATCGCGCAGCTGGTCGTATTCGCTCGCCTCGGTCGGGTACAGGCCGGCAAAAACCTGGGGCTGGATCTCCTTGAAACCCGGCAGCGCTTGGGTGGCCGGGCCGGCGTTGTTGGGCAGCTTCTTTTCCAGAGTGACGGTGTCGCCGACCTTGGCCGCTTGCAACTCCTTGATGCCGGCAATCAAGAACCCGACTTCGCCAGCCCGAAGCTCTTCGCGCGATTGCGACTTGGGCGTGAACACGCCCAGTTGCTCCAGTGGATAGACGGCGTTGGAGGCCATCATGCGGATGCGATCACCCTTTTTCAGCACACCGTCCACGATGCGCACCAACATGACAACGCCAACGTAGTTGTCAAACCAGCTGTCGATGATCATGGCCCGCGGCGGGCCATTGGCGTCGCCCTTGGGAGGCGGCATGCGTTCAATCACAGCCGCCAGGATGTCGTCGATGCCTTCGCCCGTTTTGGCTGAACACGGAATCGCGCGGCTGGCATCAATGCCGATCACATCCTCAATTTCTGCCCTGGCGGTTTCTGGATCGGCCTGGGGCAAATCCATCTTGTTGAGCACCGGCACCACCTCGACATGCAGCTCCAGCGCGGTGTAGCAGTTGGCCACGGTCTGCGCCTCGACTCCCTGGCTCGCATCGACGACCAACAGCGCACCTTCACACGCCGACAGCGAGCGGCTGACCTCGTAGCTGAAGTCCACATGCCCCGGCGTATCGATCAGGTTGAGGTTGTAGACCTTGCCATCGCGCGCCGTGTAGCTCAGCGCTGCGGTCTGCGCCTTGATGGTGATGCCGCGCTCGCGCTCGATGTCCATCGAGTCCAGCACCTGCGCTTCCATCTCCCGGTCCGACAAGCCACCACACCGTTGAATGATGCGATCGGCCAGGGTCGATTTGCCGTGATCAATGTGCGCAATGATTGAGAAGTTTCTGATGTGGTCCATGCAGTCCGGAGGTCGTTGCTTGCACCAGCGATAGCGCGGGCAGGCCGCTTCAGCGAAAGCTCTACTTCTGGTGGCGATCTGAGCGCAGAAGGTGCGGCACTGAAGCTAAAAAAAAGGCACGTCCAAATTGAGACGCGCCTTCCAACAAAAACGTTTGGCAACTGCTTGTTGGGCCTTCATTGTAGCCAAAAGCACCCAGCGGGAAACCGCGCCAATGCTTGATTTCCTGCCGTTGCAGGCCGCCAACATGGGAAAGTTATAAACAGCTTATCAACAGGTTGATGGCAGTCTGGGCGTTGGGCCGATTTGTGCAAACCTGAAGGGAAAATCTCGTTCAATGCACACATTCTAACCGCCAGGCATTGCAATGCCTGATGAATCACAACGAAGCGAATGGTCACCAACTTTCATCGACCGGCTGTTCATTCAAATCGGTCTTGACCGAACGAGTGTGTGCAATCACTAACATTCGGCGCAATTCCACATTGCAGAAAGACCCGCCTTTCGTGTCGGATGACGGCGCCGCGTCAGCGTCGAATCAGCGCCTCATCGGCCGGCAGGAATCACCACATAGTTGACCCACTCTCCGCGCCTGACCATTAAGTTGACGGACTTGTTGCGCTCAAGCTTGGTCGTCAGGGCCATGAACTGCTTCACATCGGTCACCTCGGCGTTGTTGATCGCCAGGATCACATCGCCAGCGCGCAGCCCAACCTTGGCCGCCGCGCCTTCAACCGTCTCTACGCGAACGCCGCCCCTGACTTTGAGGTCACGACGCTGGGCATCAGTGAGCTCAACCACACTCAATCCAAGTGCGGTCTTGGCGGCGCCCGAAGCGCCGGGCTCGGCGGGTGTCGCGCGGGCCTGTTGCTCGGGCTCAAACTCCGTCACCGTCACCGTCACATCACGGTAGCTGCCACGCCTGAAGATCTGCACCACCGCCTTCACACCGGGCTTTAGTCCGCCCACGATGCGAGGCAGATCGATCGAGCTCTCGATGACCTTACCGTCCACCTTGGTGATGATGTCGCCGGCCTCAATACCGGCCTTCTCGGCTGGGCCTCCCGATTCAGCGCCGCGAACGAGCGCACCCATGGGCTTTCCCAGTCCAATGGATTCGGCGACATCTTTGGTGACCGCGGCGATGCTCACGCCGATGCGCCCACGGATCACGCGGCCACCGCTGCGCAGTTGGTCAGAGACGCGCGTGGCCTCATCGATCGGAATCGCGAAGGCGATGCCCATATAGCCACCAGAGCGGCTGTAGATCTGAGAGTTGATGCCTACCACTTCGCCGCGCATATTGATCAGCGGGCCGCCTGAGTTGCCCGGGTTGATGGCCACATCGGTTTGGATGAAGGGCAGGTAGTCACCCGTCTCACGCGCCTTGGCGCTGACGATGCCCGCAGTCACGCTGTTGGCCAGCCCAAAGGGTGAGCCTATGGCCATCACCCACTCGCCGACCTTCAATCGCCCCACATCGCCGATACGAACGGCGGGCAATCCAGTGGCTTCAATCTTCACCACCGCCACATCGGTGCGCTTGTCGGCCCCGATCAGCTTGGCCTTGAACTCACGCTTGTCGGTGAGGGTGACCAAAACTTCATCGGCACCTTCGACCACATGGGCATTGGTCATCACATAACCGTCGGCCGTGAGGATGAATCCGGAGCCAACACCACGCTGCTGTGGCTCGTCATCGTTGTTGCCAGGTCGGGGGGGGGTGCGCCCCCCGGGCATGGGGATGCCGAAGCGGCGAAAGAACTCCTCCAGGTTGGGGTCCATGTTGGGAGCCGCGCCCGTGCTTCGTCCGCGCTCAAGCGTGCGAATGTTGACCACCGACGGACCCACACGCTCGACCAGTTCGGTGAAGTCGGGCAGCTCACCCTTGGCCTGCACAACCATGGGCAAAGCCACGGCCACGGTGGCCACGCTGGCAATGAGGCCGGCGACCAGCGACGACCTGCGGCCAAGCAAGCATTGGGGCCAGGCAAACACATCCAACATATTGAGTCCTCTTGGGTTGATAACGACTGCAGCACGGACTGGAGCACCGCCAGAAAGTTTCAGTGGCTTTGTCAACGACGTTGCAGCCCAGCTTGAAACTGCGCGACTGTGGCCATCGGCACATCGCCGACGATGGTGATCCACCAATCGCCGCGGCGATGCATCGACGTGTGCGCCGCCCCGAGCGAAGTACGCATCGGCCGGTGCCGCTGCGGGTCGAAGTGTTCGATGAACATCGACACATGGGTCATGCCATCAGAGAAAACCGCCTGCAGGACCGGCGTGGGCTCACCGCTGCTTACGACACTTTGCAGACTTCGCCGCGTGCAACTGATCAGCGCAAAACCCGGCACTGATCGCGGCAGGTCCCAGCCTTCAGCGTCGGCTTGCACGGCCTGTGCGGGTGAACGCACCACACGGTAGCCGTCGAGCCGCTTCATCGCGCTCAACACGCTTTCGGCCTGAAGCTTGCCGTCGAAACTCAATTCAGTGAAAGCCGACGACTCGAGCACCTCGCCGCGCGGCCCGATCACATCGGCACGCAGCAACAAGCCGGTGGCGCGCTCGGCCCAGAGGCGATGCGCGAAGCGGGCACTGTCCTTTGGCTTGACCATGACCACATCGGCCTCCTGCCCCGCGATGCGCTCGAATCCGACCAGACGCAGTTCGTAGCTTTCCAGCAGTCGCTGGCTCACGGCGGGCAATGCCGGAAATTCGGCTTCCGTGTCGATGGCCTCAAATACCGCAAGCTTCAATCCCGACCACAGTGTGAGCACGATGTCGTTGTGCCGGAGCTGCTGGCGTGGCTGGCCATCGAGCACCTCGATGCGCTCATAGCGCTGCTTGCCTTCGTGCAAGTGGCTGATCCTGGAACTTGAGACGATGCCGCCGCCGGAAAACATCATGGTGCCGTGATAGCTGCGTGTGCTCGCCGCTTGCTGCACGCGCGTGAGCCAGCGACCACCGTCGAAGGCCGGCACTGCGGATTGCGCCAATACTGCAGACGTTTGGCAGGCCCAGAAGGCCAACACCACAAGGTAAATGCACCGCGCCCAGCGGTGCGCGCAAGCTGTCTTCACCGGTCGTCGATCGCGATGGTGTTCACATTGCGCACGTCGGCGCCGGGCACTGCGGAAACGCCAGCAGACGCACGCCTGTGCGCGGCCAAATAGCGGTCCAGCTGGGCGTCACGCAACAACTTGCCACTGGCCACGGAGACCTCCGGCAGCGCGTCGCCGGCCAGCAGCGCCGAAGACGCCTTGGCAGACAACGAGCTATGGTCTCGAAGTGAGGCCACCACACCCACCACGGCCGCAATGCCCGCAACGCCAGCGGCGGCCAGCCACGGCCACGATGACCGCACTCGAGCTGAGGGCAGGCCCTCGACCCGCTTCGGCGTCTCGGCGACGGGGACTGGCAGCGCGGCCAGGCGGGTGCGCAATCGCTGCAGAAAAACCTCGTCGCGGCCCGCTTCCGAAGCCAGCTCCTCGGACCGCAACACGTCACCAATCAAGTGATAAGCGTGCCAGTCTTGACGCGCGGCAGCATCCTCGCGCCACTGCGCACAGGCACCTGAGGCTGCCGCGTCGACCAAGTCGCCATCCATCAAGGACGACAGCGATTGGCGAGCCGCCTCACGTTCAACATTCAAGCCGATTGACATCGTCACTGCCTCACATTCGACCAACACATTTGCATCTTTTGCTGCCGTCACCAGCGTTCGCCATCGCGCGTGTCGAGCAGCGGCCGAAGGCGCTGCGCGATGGATTCTCGAGCCCTGAATATCCGCGATCGCACGGTTCCGATCGGACAAGACATCAGTTCCGCAATCTCTTCGTAGCTCAAGCCTTCGATCTCGCGCAGTGTGATGGCTTGCCGTAGATCCTCAGACAAGGCCTCGATGGCCGAATTGACAGTCGCCGCGATTTCCTTGCTGGCCAACAGCGATTCGGGTGTTGAACCGTCGCTTAGTTCACGACCACCGCGCGAAGTTTCATCGTCTTCGTCGCTCATTGTGGACAAGGCGGATTCGAGCACCACGGGGTCGCGCTTCATCTCCATCAGCGTCTTCTTCGCCGTGTTCACGGCGATGCGATAGAGCCAGGTGTAGAAGGCACTCTCGCCACGAAACTTCGGCAGGGCCCGGTAGGCGCGAATGAAACTCTCCTGCGCAATGTCTTGCACCAGGTCGCTGTCGCGCACCAATCGTGCGATCAAGCGCTCAATTCGGCGCTGGTACTTGACCACCAGCATCTCGAAGGCCTTGGGGTCACCTGCCAGGGTGCGCTCCACCAGTTGCGCGTCCACGCCATCGGTGGTCATCGTGGGGCCTCGCCGGCCACCTGGGCAACGGGGTTGCGCAAGGCCAATTGCAGCCCATGCCATTGGGCACCGCATTTGCCGGCAGTCAATCCACACCACCGGCCATGGTCGGCGCGCAAGAGCAACCAGCCACCCAGATCAACCGAGATGCGCAGATTCTTCAAGGCGATGGCCTGTGGCAATTGATTGGGCAGATGCACCCAATGTGCACCATCCCAGCGCAGCCGGCCCTGCATCGGGCTGGCCATACGCCATGCGGCGAAGGTCCATGTGATCACGGCAAACACAGGCCACCACGCAGAGCGGGCCAGCCAGCCATGGTCTTGCGCCCAGTGCGCGAGCGCGGCACCAGCCAGGCCCCACAGCAGAGCCACGGCGGCGCACTCCTGGCGCCCTTTGCCAAGGGCGATTTCAACCGGCGGGGCTGCACGCATGCCGCATTGGCGCGGAACAGCGCGGCGTCACGCCCGTCGAAACACCAAAGTGCCGTTGGTACCGCCAAACCCAAAGTTGTTCTTGACGGCCACATCCATGCGCATATCGCGCGCGGTGTTGGCACAGTAATCCAAATCGCACTCTGGATCGGGGTTGTGCAGATTGATCGTTGGCGGCGACACCTGGTGATACAGGGCCAGCACGGTGAACACCGACTCAATGCCGCCGGCGCCACCCAGAAGATGCCCCGTCATCGATTTGGTTGAACTGACCACCAAGTCCTTCGCGTGGGTGCCGAAGGCCAGTTTGATGGCATTGGTCTCGTTCAAGTCGCCCAATGGCGTGGAGGTGCCGTGCGCATTGAGGTATTGCACGGCATCGGCGTTGAGCCTCGCGTTGCGCAAGGCCGCGCGCATGGACCGCTTGGGGCCATCAACGCTGGGCGCGGTCATGTGATGCGCATCGGCACCCATGCCGAAGCCGGCCAGCTCAGCGTAGATCTTCGCGCCGCGCCGTTTGGCGTGCTCGTACTCTTCCAGGACCACGGCGCCTGCACCTTCGCCCAAAACGAAGCCGTCGCGGTCCTTGTCCCAAGGGCGTGACGCGGTGGTCGGGTCATCGTTACGGGTCGACAAAGCACGGGCCGCGGCAAAACCGCCAAGCCCCAAGGGTGACACCGTCGCTTCACTGCCGCCAGCCACCATGATGTCGGCATCGCCGTACTCGATCAAACGGCCTGCTTCGCCAATGCAATGCAGGCCTGTCGTACAGGCGGTGACGATGGCCATGTTCGGCCCGGTGAAGCCAAAGCGAATCGAAACATGCCCCGAGATCATGTTGATGATCGAGGCCGGCACGAAGAACGGCGATATCCGCCGTGGACCGCGATCCACATAGTCTTGATGGGTTTGCTCAATCATGGGCAAACCGCCAATGCCCGATCCGATCATGCACCCGATGCGCTCGGCCTGTTCTTCGGTAAGCGCATCGCGGGTGGGCAGGCCAGCGTCGCCCACAGCTTGAATGGCTGCAGCCATGCCGAAGTGGATGAAGGCATCCATGTGGCGCGCTTCTTTGGCGGGGATGTAGTCCTCGACATTGAAACCCTTGACCTCGCCGGCAAACCTGCAGGCCATGGCCGAGGCATCGAAGCGCGTGACATTGGCTATGCCTGAGCGCCCAGCAACCAGGTTCGCCCAAGCTTCGGCCACAGAGTTGCCAACCGGGCTGATCAGGCCCAGCCCAGTGATGACGACGCGACGACGGGTCATGGGCTTTGCGCGTTCAGGTTCAGGCTTTTTGGTTGTTGACCGCGTAGTCAATGGCCAGCTGAACGGTCGTGATCTTCTCCGCTTCCTCGTCGGGAATCTCAATGCTGAATTCGTCCTCAAGCGCCATCACCAGCTCCACGGTGTCCAGTGAGTCAGCGCCCAAATCGGCCACAAAGGCCTTCTCGTTGCTGACGTCGGACTCGGGCACGCCGAGTTGCTCGGCGATGATTTTTTTGACACGTGCTTCGATATCGCTCATGACTCCTCCAGGAGTGAAATCCAAAAAGACAAGCGCCGGATTCTAATGGCGCCAAGTTGTTGGCTTGAGCGCTCAAGGTGCATGCGCCACGCCGTAAAACGGCGGCCCACTCATGGGCCGCCATCGAAAAAATCAACTCATGAGCATGCCGCCATTGACATGCAATTCGGTGCCCGTGATGTAGCCAGCAAACGGCGACGCCAGGAATGCCACGGCATGGGCGATTTCGTCGGCTGTACCCAGCCGACCCAGCGGAATTTGCTGCAGCAGCGCCGAGCGTTGCTCTGCGGACAGCGAGGCCGTCATGTCGGTGTCGATGAAGCCCGGTGCGACGCAGTTGACCGTGATGTTGCGACTGCCCAGCTCGCGGGCCAGTGCCCGCGTCATGCCGGCCACGCCAGCCTTGGCCGCCGCGTAGTTGGCTTGCCCGGCATTGCCGCTGGCGCCCACCACTGAGGTGATGTTGATGATGCGGCCGAAGCGCTGCTTCATCATCGTGCGCATGACCGCGCGACTGCAACGAAAGACGGCCTTCAAATTGGTGTCAACAACAGCATCCCAGTCGGCATCCTTCATGCGCATGGCCAGGGTGTCGCGTGTGATACCGGCGTTGTTGACCAGCACGTGGAGTGCGCCATTGGCTTTGACAATGCTTTCAATCAGCGCCTCCACAGCGGGGCCGTCATTGACATCCAGCCGCTGACCGCGCCCGCCATGGGCCGCCAAGGCATCGCTGATGGCGGCAGCACCCGCGTCGCTGGTGGCCGTGCCGATGACGGTGTGGCCCTGTGCGGCCAAGGTGGTGGCGATGGCGCGCCCAATGCCGCGCGAAGCGCCGGTCACCAACGCCACGGAAGCGATATTGCTCATGCCAGCAAGCCCTTCACTTCAGCCAAGGAAGCAGGATCAAAGATCGTCGCGCTCTGGGCCAGCGGATCGATCCGTTTGACCATGCCCGCCAGAACCCTGCCCGGTCCGCACTCGATGATGTGGCTAAGACCTTGCGCGCGCAGCGCTTGAACCACCTCGACCCAGCGCACAGGCCCAAACGCCTGGCGATAGAGCGCATCGCGGATGACCGCCGGCTCTGTCGGTGAAGCGACATCGATGTTGTTGATGACCGCGATGCTGGGCATGGTGATCGGCACGGTCGCCAGTCGCTCGCGCAGGCGTTCAGCGGCCGGACGCATCAAGCTCGAATGAAAGGGTGCCGACACCGGCAATGGCAACGCGCGCTTGGCGCCCATGGCTTTGAGCACCTCGCAGCCATGCGCCACACCGGCTTTGCTGCCTGCGATCACCGTCTGCTTTGCATCGTTGAAATTCACGGCCTCGACAACTTCACCGCTCTCAGCCATGGCCTTGGCGCAACCATCGCGAACCAATGAAGACTCCAGCCCCAGTATGGCGGCCATGGCACCCATGCCGACGGGTACCGCCTCCTGCATGGCTTGGGCGCGGAAGCGAACAAGCTGCACCGCATCCGTCAAGGTCAAAGCACCGGCTGCCACCAGGGCGCTGTATTCGCCCAGCGAGTGGCCGGCCACAACCGCTGGCCTGGCGCCGCCATCAGCACACCAAGCCGCATAGCACGCAATGGCAGCGACCAACATCACCGGTTGGGTGTTGGTCGTGAGGTCGAGCGCTTCCTTAGGGCCGTTCGCGATCAGAGTGGTGATGTTTTCACCAAGGGCATGCGAAGCCTCGTCCAGGGTGGCGCGCACCGCTGGATGATCGCCCCATGCATCGAGCATGCCCACGGCCTGGGAGCCCTGGCCGGGAAATACGAAGGCAAATGAGGTCATGGTTGAGGCTTTCGCGGCACAGGGTCAAAGGTCGAGCAACACCGCGCCCCAGGTGAATCCGCCACCGACACCTTCGAGCATGACGGTGTCACCTGGCTGAATGCGGCCGCTGCGCACCGCTGCGTCCAGTGCCAGCGGGATGGACGCCGCAGAGGTGTTGCCATGCTGATCTACGGTGACGATCAACTTGTCGAGCGGCAACTTCAGTTTGCGCGCTGTGCCATGCATGATGCGGATGTTGGCTTGATGTGGGATCAGCCAATCGATGTCGGATGTGCTGCGCTCGGCCTTGGCCAACACGGCGCGGGCGGCCGACTCCAGGACGCCCACGGCAAGCTTGAACACCGCCTGACCGTCCATCTTGAGCAGCGGGTCGCCCAGGACCTGGCCGCCTGAGACCGTGCCGGGCACGCAAAGGATGTCGACATAGCGCCCGTCGGCATGCAACTCGGAGGCCAGAATTCCGGGCCTATCACTGGCCTCAATCACCACGGCGCCAGCACCGTCACCAAACAGCACGCAGGTGCTACGGTCGTTGAAATCGAGGATGCGGGAGAACACTTCGGCGCCAATCACCAAGGCTTTGCTGGCCGCGCCGGTGCGCACCATTGAGTCGGCCACCGTGAGCGCATAGACGAAGCCCGAGCAAACAGCCTGCACATCGAATGCCGGACAGCCAATATTTCCCAACTTGCGCTGCACGATGCAGGCCGTGGACGGGAACACCATGTCGGGCGTCGACGTCGCCACAATGATCAGGTCGATCTCACTGGCGTGACGGCCCGCTGCCTCGAGAGCGCGCTGCGCCGCCAACGTGGCCAAGTCGCTCGACGACTGTGAAGCATCGACAAAGTGGCGGGCGCGAATACCGGTGCGTTCGACGATCCACTCGTCACTGGTTTCCAGGCCGCGCAGGGCCAACTCTTGAGCGAGATCGGCATTGGTCACGCGGCGCTGCGGCAGCATGCTGCCAGTGCCGGTGATTCGAGTGAAACGGGGCGCGAGGGTTGAAGTCAAGGTCAAGCTGCTTTTGCAGACACTGCACCATCCACAGCGCCATCACTCAGGTTGCCGATGGCGCCACTGGCTGAGCCCTGCAGCGCTGCCAGCGTGTCGCCAATGCGGTCATGCACGCGGTCGAGCAAGCGATTTCGGGCGGCATCATACGCGCGCTCAAGTGCACGCTCGAAGCCATACGCATCGGATGAGCCATGCGCTTTGAACACCAGGCCACGCAGTCCCAGCAGTGCACCGCCGCTGTAGCGGCGATGGTCCATGCGCGAGCGAAAACGCTGCAGCACGGGCATGGCCACAAGCGCCGCCATTCGGCTCAAGACCGTGCGCGAGAACTCCTCACGGATGGCCTGCGACATCATTGCGGCCAGGCCTTCCGAGGCCTTGAGAGCGACATTGCCCACAAAGCCATCGCACACCACCAAATCGGTGGTCCCTTTGAAGATGTCGTTGCCTTCTACATTGCCATGAAAGTTGAGCAGCCCCAGGCCCGCAGCTTGACGCAGCAAATCGGCCGCCCGCTTGATGGTTTCGCCGCCCTTGATGCTCTCTTCACCAATGTTGAGCAGGCCGACGCTGGGATGTTCATTGCCATCGAGCGCGCTCACCAGGGCGCTGCCCATCACCGCAAATTGCAACAGGTGCTCGGCCGTGCAGTCCACATTGGCGCCCAGGTCGAGCATCTTGGTAAAGCCACCGCGCGCGTTGGGCAACAAGGCCGCAATCGCGGGGCGATCAATACCTGCAAAGGTCTTCAGCACATAGCGCGCAACAGCCATGAGCGCGCCAGTGTTGCCCGCCGAGACGCAGGCGTCGGCCAGGGCCGGTGAATCGGCGCCGACCTTCAGTTGGGCGATGGCCACGCGCATGGACGAATCGCGCTTGTGACGCATGGCGGTCTCGATGGAATCGCCCATGCTGACCACTTCACTGGCATTGACCAGCGTGCAACGCGGCCAGTTGACGGCCACGCTCAATGCGTCAGCCCTGCCCACCAGCAACAACTCAGCCAGCGGCCGCGCCGCCAGAAAATTGCGGCACGCCGGCAATGTGACCGCCGGACCATGGTCGCCACCCATGCAATCCACCGCCAAGCGCACACGCGAAAGGGGTGGCATCTGCACGGACGCCAGTCGATTGGCCACAGGCGTCACTGAACCGACGACATCAAGCGCAGCCCGCACAATGGCAATGCCCGGCCGCGCAGTGCACAGGGCCGGGCATTGGAGCGGTTTGCCTTAAGGGTCGAGGCGCCATGGGGCACCGCGGCCTGACCAAGTGGTCAGGCGTCCTGTTTGGTCTTGATGACCTTGCGACCGCGATAGAACCCGGTCGGGCTGATGTGATGACGCAGATGCACCTCGCCGGTCGTTGGCTCGATGCCCGTGCCCGGGGTGACGAGTGCATTGTGTGAACGATGCATGCCACGCTTGGACGGCGACTTCTTGTTCTGCTGGACAGCCATGAAAAACTCCTGATCCCGCCAGGGAAAGCTCGCGAGTATAGCAGTGGGCTTGGCCGGTCACGCCTTGGAGCCTTGTCCAACGAGGTTTGAGCCTGAGCGAGGCACGTGTTTCCAACGAGGAATGAGCCTGAAGGCGCGCCAGTGGGGGTGAATCGGTGGGGAGTTGATCATCACAAGGATGGTGATCGACATGGACGAGCCACGGCTGCGCACGATTGAGCAGTTGCAGGAATTTCTCGGCGCAACGCCCGAGGTGAGGTTCACAGCGACGCCCGCAGGCAGTGCGACTGACAACCAGCGCTACGAGCACATCAGCCGCGTGCTGAGGCGGTTTGACTACCCGCGGCGCAACAAGCACGAACGCGGCGTGGTGCTGGCCTACCTGCGACGCACCAGCGGCTATGGCCGCGCACCGCTGACTCGTTTGGTCGCGCGCTGGGCCGTCAACCGTGTCGCGCAGGACCCGCTGCGCAAGCGATACCGCGCCCCGGCCGCGCCATCCACTCGCAAGTACACGGCCATCGACGTGGAGCTGCTGGTGGAGATGGACCGGGCCCATGAGGACGTGTGCGGAGCAGCCATCGCGCACCTCTTGCAACGCGCCCACACCGTCTATGGAGACCAGCGCTATGAACGCCTGGCCGACCTGTCGGTTTCGCATCTGTACAAAGGGATCAGCGAGGCATTCCAGCTGCCGGTGCTGGCCTTAATCCTGCAGCAGTTCCCCTTCGAGATAGTGGGATTTCACTCTGACAACGGCTCGGAGTACATCAATGGCCGGGTGGCCAAGTTGCTGCAGAAGTTGCTCGTCGAGCAGACCAAATCACGCTC
>JAYSSS010000129.1:0-22711 GCA_043720415.1 Ideonella sp. | reverse complement strand
GACCTGGTGGCCGACTTCTTCTGCGGCTCCGGCACCACCGCCGCCGTCGCCGAAAAGCTGGGCCGCAAGTGGATCGCCAGTGATCTGGGCAAGTTCGGCATTCACACCACGCGCAAGCGGCTCATCGGCGTGCAGCGGCAATTGCAAGCCGAAGGCAAGCCCTTTCGCGCCTTTGAGGTGCTCAACCTGGGCCGCTATGAGCGGCAGGCCTATCTCAACGTGGCGGGCCGGCTCACCAGCGCGCAAAAAGATGCCGCGCTAACGCAAAAAGAACGCGAGTTTCGGGAGCTGATCCTGCGTGCCTACAAGGCGCAGCCGCTGGCCGAGCCGGGCTTCTTCCACGGCGGCTTCAACGGCCGGCTGGTGGTCATCGGCCCGATCAACCTGCCGGTCGGACGCCTGTTTGTCGAGGAGGTGATCGTCGAGTGCCGCAAACGATCGGCCACCCGCGTCGATCTGCTGGCCTTCGAGTTCGAGATGGGGCTGTTCCCCGCTGTGCTGGAAGAGGCACGTGGCAAGGGCATCGAACTCACGCCCAAACACATTCCGGCCGAGGTGTTTGACAAGCGCGCGGTCGAGCGCGGCCAGGTCGTCTTCCATGACATCGCCTTCATCGAGGCCACGCCGCGCTACGACAAACGAGACAAGTTCAGTCTGGCCATCGAGCTCTGCGACTTCTCGGTCTACTACACCCAGGGCGCAATGGAAGCGGCCATCGCCGCATTGCGCGAGGGCAAGAGCCAGGTGCTGTGTGAGGCCGGTCAGTTGGTCAAGGTGAGCAAGAGCAAGGACGGCGTGGTCACCCGCGAGCGCCTGACCGCGCACTGGACCGATTGGGTGGACTACTGGGCGGTGGATTTCGACTACGGCTCGCGCAAGGAAATCATCAAGCGGCCCAGATCACAAACCCACAGTTTGGAGCTGCAACCCAGCCTGGCCGGCATCGCCCCGGCGCAGGCCTCGCTGGTGGAGTGGGAGGAGGTGTGGACCGGCGGTTTCGTCTTCGAGAACGAATGGCAGAGCTTCCGTACCCGGCAAGACCGCACGCTGGAACTCAAGACCGCCGCCCATGTCTACACGCAGCCCGGGCGCCACACCGTGGCGGTGAAGGTCATCGACATCTTCGGCAATGACACGATGACCCTGGTGCCTGTCAACACGGGCTGAGGTGCTGCGAGCACGTCCGCGCCATGCCAGCTCCTGCGGCGCCACCGCCGCCGTCAACAGCAGCACCAGCGTCCCCGGCTCAGGCACCCCAATGCCGCCCGTCACCGCACGCACCTTCAGGTCGCGGCCATCGATCACGAACTCCACCCAGTGGTTGGCGTCGTCGGCAAAGCGGCCCTCGAGGCACACGCCTTGCGGGCAGGTCGGGGCCGGCATCAGGCGCACACAGGCGCCTATCGTGTGGCCGGCGGCCGGCAGCACGGTGAAGGCGTCATCGGGGCTGAAGGCGTGCTGGCCGCCGAACAGATCATCGCCATAGCCCTGTGAGGCGTAGCGCTGGGTGGTCTCGACGCATGGGCTGTCGTTGGGGCACCAGCTGCTGCGCCGGTCGCCGGCGTACAGCGACCAGCCGTCGTTGTGGCTGATCGGGTTTTCACTGCCGCCTGTCCATGGCTTGAACCGGGGCGCTGTGCGCTGGCCCGGGCAGCGTCCACGCCGCGCGCCGCACAGGGAACGCCCCGGGGACGCCCCGCCGGCACATTGCCTGCGCGGCGCCGTGTGAGGCCGATGTCGTCCGACCTGCAGGAAGTGCCCCGCCATGAACGCCAAGCCCAATCTCACCTCGCGCAACACGCCGCACGCCGCCCCACACGCCGCCCAGGCCCTGGGCGCCAACACGCCGCCGGTGGGCAGCGCCGCCCAGGCCAGCCTGCTCGAAGACGGCGTGTTCACTGGCACTTTGCCAACCGCCACCGATGCCGATGGCGACGCCCTGAGCTACGCCCTGGCCAGCAACCCCGGCCACGGCACGGCCGCGGTGGCCGCCAACGGCAGCTACCGCTACACCCCGGCGGCGGATTTCAATGGCAGCGATGTCTTCAGCTACTCCGTCTCCGACGGTCAGGGCGGCAGCAACACCTACTTGGTGAACATCCAGATCGGCGCGGTCAACGACGCCGTGCTGCTGCGCCAGGCACTGGACGATGTGGCCACGCCGCGCGGTGTGCCCGTGCACCTGCAGCTGCCGGGCCGCGCGTTCAGCGATGTCGATGCCCAGCGCGTGCTGCTGACGGCCACGCGCGCCGATGGCTCGCCGCTGCCGGCCTGGCTGCGCTTTGATCCCGAGCTGCGCCTCTTTACCGGCACGCCGGCGCTGGCCGATGTCGGCGCGCTGGCCCTGCGCGTCAGCGCCAGCGATGGCTTGGCCAGCACCAGCGATGTGTTCGTCTGGACCATCACCCACCCGCCCGGTCAGGCCCTCAGTGGCACCGTCGCCGATGGCCGCATCGCCGGCGCGGCGATCTACATCGACGCCAACGCCAACAACCGGGCCGACGCTTGGGAGGCCACCGGCCTGATCACCGATGCCAACGGCCAATTCAGCGGCCAGGTGTTCGCCAGCGGCACGACCATGGCCGTCGGCGGCCGCGATCAGGCCAACGGCCTGGACAACCCGCTGCTGCTGCGTGCCGCCGCCGGCAGCGCCTTGATCAACCCGCTCACCACCTTGATCGACAGCGTCATGGATGGCCAGGCGCTGGGTGCCGCAGCAGCACAGACGGCGGTCCGCCAGGCCTTTGCCCTGCCCTCGGGCGTGGACCTGCTGAGCTACGACCCCGGCAGCCACGCCGGTGGCGACAGCACTGCGCTGGCGGTGCAAAAGGCCCTGGCCCAAGTGGCCATGACCGTGGGCTGGCTGGACGCCGCGGCACAGCCCACCGCCTGGGGCCAACTGGCAGCGCGGGTGGCACCCGGCACGCCCCTTGATCTGGGCGATGAGTCGGTGGTGGCGGCGGTGTTTTTCCCCACGCTGGGCGATCTGGACGAAGAGGCCTTCATCGCCGCCAGCGCCAGCATCGCCCACATCGCCAACGCCAACCGCGCCCTGCAGGCCAGCACCAGCCTGGCGCAATTGAGCGCCGTGCAAACCAGCGAAGGCCAAGCGTTTCGCGCTTGGGACCCGGCGTGTCAACCTGCCTCGGCCCTGGTCGATGCGCTGTTGGCGGCCGATTCGGGTGTGCTGGTCGATGCCAGCAGCATCCGGGTGCAGTTCGGTGGCCTGGCGGTGGGCGCGGGCGCCGCGCTGCAAAGCCAGGGCAGCTCGATCGCCAGCTTCAGCGGCCGCGCCGATCTGGGCCTGTCAAGTGGCCTGCTGCTATCCACCGGCGACGCCACGCCAGCCCTGGCCAACACCGAAGAAGGGCACAGCGTGGTGCTGCTGGCGCCCGATGGCAACCACGTGCTGGATGACGCCGCCCTGCTGGCCGCCGCGCAGGCGCGCTCAGGCGGCGCCACCACGGTGCACGACGCCACCTGGCTGCAATTCAGCTTCACCCTGGCCGACCCCAGCCAAACGCACATCCAGCTCGAGCTGGCCCTGGGCACGGATGAGTTCCCCGAGTACAGCGACAGCCCCTTTGTCGATGTCGCCACGGTGCTGCTCAACGGCGTCAACCTGGCCTTGGTCGCCGGCCAGGCGCAGCAGCCGCTGGCCATCACCCAGGACAACGCCGATGCGCTGGGCGTGCGCGACAACAGCGGCGGCACGCTGCGCATCGAGTACGACGGCCTGACGCTGCGCCTGAGCCTGGTCGCCGCCGTGCAGCCCGGCGTCAACACCCTGCGCCTGGGCATTGCCGATGTCGGCGATGCGGCCTTCGACTCCGGCCTGTTCGTGGCCAAGCTGCGCGCCGTGGCCTACGCCGGCCAGGGCCTGGCGCTGCACGTGCCGGGCAGTGCCGGCGACGACGCCAATGTGCTGGGCTCGGCCTACGCCGATCACCTGCTGGCCGGCGCCGGCCACGACAGCCTGGGCGGACTGGATGGCAACGACCTGCTGGCTGGCGAGGCCGGCAACGACACGCTTTACGGCGACGCCGGCAACGACACGCTCGATGGCGGCTCGGGTGACGACAGGCTGGACGGCGACGCCGACGACGACACCCTGCACGGCGGCGCGGGCAACGACACGGCGCTGTATGCGCTGGCGCCGTCCAGCTACCGCATCCTGCCGCTGGCCCCGGGCTCACTGAGCATCGAGCACATCGGCGCCAGCCGCAGCGACATCGACACCTTGATCGGCATCGAGAGCGTGTCCTTCGCCGGCGTCAGTGTGGCCCTGGCCAGCCTGGTCAGCGCCCCGGCCGCGCCGGCCATCGCTTCGGCGCTGGACGATGTCGGCGCCGTCACCGGCGCCATCTCCCCGGGCATCGAAACCGACGACGCTACGCCCACCCTCAGCGGCAGCGCCGCCCAGCCGGGCCTGGTGATCACGCTGTTCGATGGCGCCACGGCGCTGGGCACGGCCGTGGTCGGCAGCGATTTGCAGTGGCGCTTCACCACCCCGGCTCTGGCTGAAGGCGCGCACAGCCTGCAAGCCCGCGCCGGCAATTCCTGGAACCTGAACAGCGCCCCCGGGCCCGCCCTCAGCCTGGAGATCGACGCGGTGAACGTGGCACCCGTGGCCAGCGCCATGCTCGCCAGCACGGCCGAGGACACGGCGATGGCCGCTCAGTTGCCCGCCGCCAGCGATGCCGACGGCGACGCGCTGAGCTACGCACTGGCCAGCGCGGCTGCGCACGGCAGCGCCAGCGTCAGCCCCAGCGGTGCTTTCAGCTACAGCCCGGCAGCCGACTACTTTGGCGCAGACAGCTTCAGCTACCGCGTCAGCGATGGCCGGGGCGGCAGCCACAGCTACACCGTCAGCCTGAGCGTGTTCAGCGTGAACGACGCGCCGACTGCCGGTGCAGCCAGCGCCACCACGACCGAAGACACGCCGCTGAGCGGCCAGTTGCCCGCCGCCTTTGATGCCGATGGCGACACGGTGAGCTATGCCAAGACCAGTGATCCCGCCCATGGCAGCCTCAGCCTGGGCGCCGCGGGCGCTTACGTCTACACCCCGGCGCTGAACTACAGCGGCACCGATGGCTTCGACTTCAGCGTCAGTGATGGCCACGGCGGCAGCAACAGCTATCGCGTCACGCTCAGCGTCAATGAAGTCATCGACACCATCAGCGGCAGCGCGGGCAACGACACCCTCAGCGGCACTGCCGGCCCCGATCAACTGCTGGGCCTGGCCGGCAACGACACCCTCAGCGGCGGCGGCGGCAACGACAGCCTGGACGGCGGCTCGGGCATCGACATCGCGCGCTACAGCGCCGCCCGTGCCGACGCCAGCCTTGTGCACACCAGCAGCGGCTGGACGGTGACCGCTGGCGCCGAGGGCGTGGATGCGCTGGCGGGTGTCGAGCGCCTGCAATTCAGCGATGCCCACCGGGCGCTCGATCTGCAGGGCAACGCCGGCACTGTGGCCAAGATCCTGGGCGCTGTGTTTGGCGCCAGCGCTGTGGCCAACCAGCGCTACTTCGGCATCGGGCTTTTTTACAGCGATGGCGGCATGGGCTATGCGCCGCTGATGCAGCTGGCACTCGACGCCGCCCTGGGCAGCGGTGCCAGCCACAGCGCGGTGGTCCATTTGCTCTACAGCAATGTCGTCGGTGTGGCCCCCGGCGCGGCCGATCTGGCGCACTTTGTCGGTCTGCTCGACAGCGGGCAGCACAGCCCCGCGTCGCTGGGCATGCTCGCCGCCGACCATGCGCTGAACCTGGCCAACATCGATCTGGTCGGGCTGGCAAGCCAAGGCGTGGCATTCACACCATTCGCTGGCGCTTGAGCGCTTGAGCGACGGGGCGCAGCGGGGCCACCATGCCGGGGCGCAACGCGCGCATGCGTGGCGACGCCGTCGATATCATGCGACGCAGCCATGCCCACGTCGCCCACGTCGCCCACGTCGCCCACGCCGCCCGCTGCATCCGCTGCACCCGATTCAAAAACCCACCTGCATCTGTTCGGCGCCCCGCGCGTGCTCAGCGCCGGCCGTGCGGTGGCGCTGCCGGTGCGCAAGACCGTGGCCCTGCTGGTCTACCTGGCGCTGCAGGGCCCGGCCTCACGCGCCACACTGGCCGCACTGCTGTGGCCCGGCCTGGACGAGGCCACCGCCCGGCGCAACCTGCGCCATGCCCTGCACCGGCTGCGTGCGGCTGGGCTGGAGGCGCTGCTGCACATCGAAGGCGAGCAGGTCTCGCTGCTGGCCTTGGGCGACGACCTGCAGGCCTTTGATCAAGCGCTGGCCGCCGGCCGCCTGGCCGAGGCCACCGCCCTGCGCAATGCGCCGCTGTGCGACGGCCTGGAGCTGGCCGACGCGCCGGCCTTCAACGATTGGCTGCAGGCACAGCGCGAGCGCTTTGCGCGGCGTTGGCGCAGCGCCATGGCCGAGCTGGCGCAACAGCAGGCCCAGGCCGACGAGCTGGGCCCGGCCTGGGCCACGCAGCAGCGCCTGGTCGATGACGATGTGCTGCAAGAGCCGGCCTGCCAGGCGCTGATGCGCCTGCATTTGGCGCGCGGCGATGCCGCAGCGGCGCTGCGCGCCTACCGGCGGCTGCAGCAGGCGCTGCACGACGAGCTGGGCCTGGCGCCAGCGCCGGCCACACAGGCCCTGGCGCTGGAGATTCGCCGCGCCCAAGACGGTGTGGACCGGTCCGGCGGGCTGGCGGGCGATGCCGCGCGGCAAGCCGCGCCGGGCGGGCGGCTCGCCAGCGCGCCGCAGCAAGCGGCGACAGGCCTGTTGGCTTCGGCGCCGATCGCCCGCACGGGTGTGGCGGCGGTCGCCGGTGTCGCCGGTGTCGCCGGTGTCGGCGGTGTCGCCGGTGTCGCCGGTATCGGCGGTGTCGCCGGTGGCACGGCGCTCGCCGGTGAATCGCCCCCTGCCAGCAAGGCGCGCAGCCCCGCACCCGGCCTGCCGGCGACGATTCCCTTCGTCGCGCGCGGCGCCGCGCAGGCCCAGATCGAAGCCGCCTGGGCGCGCGGCCAGCGCGTCTACCTGCACGGCGTGGCCGGCGCAGGCAAGACGCGCCTGGCCTGTGAGCTGGCGGCCGCACGCGGCCCCTGGCTGCGGGTGGCTTGCGAGCCACAGGACGCCGAGCTGCCTTACTCGTCCATCGTGCGCCTGCTGCGCGCGGCCCAGCAGGCGGCGGCCGATGTCGTGCTGCCCGAATGGGTGCGGCGTGAGCTGGCCCAGCTGATGCCCGAGCTGGGCGCGCCGCCCGACAGCCAGGCCACCGACGAGGCGCGCCTTCGCCTGCTGGCCGCCGTGGCCGAGTGCTGGCGTTTGCTGGTGCACGACAACTTCAGCGCCGTGGTGCTGGACGATTGGCACTGGGGCGACAGCGCCAGCGTCGAGTTCTGGGCCGGCCTGGACGATCCCGGCCCGAGCCCGGCCCGCGCCGCCCCGGTGGCCTGGATCATCAGCCACCGCAGCGCCCAATTGCCCACCGCCGCCCTTCAGCGCATGCGCGCCGATGTCGACAGCGGACGCGGCCTGGCGCTGGCCCTGGCCGGCATGGACGCAGGCGAGGTGCTGGCCCTGACCCAGGCCCTGTCGGGCGCCGGCGGCGCGCAGTTGTTTTCGCAGCGCCTGCACCAGGCCACCGAGGGCAACCCCTTCTTTTTGCTCGAAACCCTGCGCCACCTGTTCGCGCAGGGCCTGCTGCTGGCCGACAGCCAGGGCTGGAGCACGCCCTTCGACGACCTCACCCGCGATTACGCCGAGCTGCCCGTGCCGGCCAGCGTGCACGCCGCCGTGTTGTCGCGGCTGCGCGCGCTGGGTGAGGCGGTACAGCAGCCGCTGGAGCTGGCCTGCCTGTGCCATGGGGTGATCGATGCGGGCCTGCTGGCCGGCGCGGGCGGCATGGATGAGGCCATGGTGATTGCGGCGCTGGAGCACGCCCAGGCCGCCCAACTGCTGCACGAGCTGCCGGTCCAGGGCCAGGGCGCGGGCTGGCGCTTCGCCCACGACCTGGTGCGCCAGGCGCTGCAGCGCAGCCTGTCCTCGGCACGCCGGCGCCTGCTGCATGAGCGCCTGGCGCAGCAGCTCGAACGCAGCGCCGCCGAGCCCGCACTGGTGGCCGCCCAATGGGAGGCCGCGCAACGCCCCGGGGCCGCCGTGCGCTGGCGCATTGCAGCCGCCGAAGCGGCGCTGCGCGTGCATGCCCTGCCCGAAGCGCTGGCGCACTACGGCCAGGCGCTGGCGCACTACGGCCAGGCGCTGGCGCACTGCGGCCTGAGCTTGGCGCACGGCCCCGCCAGGCTTGACGCCGCCGGTGCTGCGGCCCCGCGTGGCTCCGCCCGCACCCACATCACCCACCCCCCGGCGCATCCGCCGACACTCACGGAGACACTCACGGCGACACCCACGGCGACACCCACCCCGGCGCTCACTGCCGCCAGTGCCAGCACGGCCGCCTGCATCCACCTGGCCTGTGCCCGATTGCATGCGCGCCGCAGCGATCGCGATGCCGCCGATGCCGCCCTGGCCGCCGCCGTGGAGGCCGCTGCACAAGCCGCAGCCCACCCCGCGCAAAGCCCCGGCGCAGTGGACGCTGCGGACAGCGCCCCCAGCGTGCTGCACATCCAGCTGGTACAGGCCGAGTACCTGGTCGAGACCGGCCGCAGCGCGCCGGCGGCGGCCCTGCTCGACGCGCTGGCGCCCGAGCTGGCGCGCGCCACGGCGCCGTTGCGCGCCCGCGCTTTCGGCGTGGCCGGCGGCCTGCAGGTGCGCGAGGGCCGCCACAACGAAGCCCAGGCCACGCTGCAACAGGCCGCCGATCTGCTGGAGCTGGTGCCCGAGGCCCGGCCGCAGTTGGCCGCGCTGCTGCTGGAGATGATGCGGCTGAGCCACCGGCGCGGCGACATCGCGCAGTGGGGCCGGCTGGCGCAGCGCGCTGTCACCTTGCACCAGGCCCTCCATGCGCCGCAGGGCCAGGCCCTGGCGCTGGCCCAGCTGGGCTCCTATCACCTGGAAGCCGGCGACCGCGCGGCCGGCCTGGCGGCCACCGAACAGGCGCGCCAATTGGCCCAACGCTGCGGCCTGGTCCAGGCCCAGCGCGAGGCCATCGTCATCCTGGTCGAGGATGCTTTCAGCGCCGGCGACATCGGCCGCGCCATTGCCCTGCTCGACGAGGGCCAGGCGCTGGCGCCGGTGTTCGAGCTGCGCCAGACCGAGCTGAATTTTCTGGCCGCACGCTGCTACGCCCACCAAATGCGCGGCGAGCTGGCGCCGGCCCGCGCGGCGGCCGAACAGCTGCTGGCCGCCACCGCCCAGCTGACCGAGCCGATGCTGAAAATCGCCTACCTGCTCATCGTTGTCGAGCTCCACCTGCTGACCGGCAATTCGCCCGCAGCACGACCGCTGCTGGCCCAGGCCCAGGCGCTGGGGGACAGCTTGCGGGCCAGCGCCGAGGGCAACATCTTCGATCTGCGCCAGATCAGCCTGCAGGCCTGGCTGGCCTTGAACGAGGGCCGCGCCACCGACGCGCTGGCCCTGCTGCCGGCGTCTGCCACCCTGGCCGCCGACCCGCGTGACCGCTTCGAGATCGCCTGGATTGGCGGTGCCGCCGCACGCGCGGTGGGCGAGCTGGCCCAGGCGCGCCAGCGCCTGAACACGGTGGGCCTGGGCGACGAGGTCGGCGGCGGTCTGCTGGCGCTGTGGCTCGAACAATGCCTGCGCCTGGCCGTGCAATGCGGCCGGGCCGATCCGGTGGCCGCGGACAAGGCGCGTGAGCAACTGGCCAGCCGCCAGGTGCCGCCACTGCTGGTGCCCCAACTGCAAGCCGCGCTGGACGCGGCGGCCGACCTGGCGGGCTGACCCCCCGGCCGCTGCCGGCGGACCTGATCCCGGCCGCCGCCGGCGCACGCGGCGACGGGGCAGCGCAGCGGCAACGGGTTGGGGCGGCCGGGGGACGCGCCGGGAACGCCCCCCCGGCACATTGGCGCCATGCACCGCATGAGCTGACCATGAAGCCTCGCCCCCAGCCCCCCAGCAACACCCCTGCACCGCACCATTTCGAACTCACGGTGTGGCCGCAAACCCCCGCCCAACCCTGGCGGGCAGTGGTCTGCGGGCAGGGCGTGCCACCACCGCAAGACCTGCTGCCGCAGCGCTTTGACGCGCCGGTGCAACTGCTGCTGTTTCTCACCCAGCTGCCCGGCGCCAAGCCCAGTGGCTCGGGCCTGCGCTGAAGCTCTCACCCAGCGAACCCTGCCCGGGAATCCGCAGTTTCGATCCGCCGATCCGCCCCGGCAATACCGACCCACCCATTGCCGACCCACGCATTGCCGACCCGCCCATTGGAGACCCCCCGTGAAATCAACCCCATCGATGTGGCGCAGGGCGCTACTTTCGGCGACCGCAGCGGCGCTGATCAGTGCCTGCGGCGGTGGCGCGGAACCTGAGGCCGGCGCCATGAGTGGCGCACCCGCGGCAGCACCCACGGCTGCCGTCGCACCCGCGGCAGCCGCCGAAGCCGCACCGGCACCGGCCGCCGCAGGCGCCGCAGCGCAGTCTGCGCTGCTGGCCCCCGAAGCGGCCACTGAAGCGGCCTCCGACGACCCGCAGGATGACCTGCGCCGCCAGGCGCAAGCCACCTTGCCCTTGGCCCTGCCGCAGCCCAAGCCCACCTGCCTGGCCAGCCTGGCCCAGAGCCAAGGCAAAACGCCGCTGAGCCACTGGGTGCAGGGCGAGGATTGCCCCAGCGCCCCGGCCCCGGCCTGCCTGAAGCTGCTCGCGCTGGATACCGGGGGCACGGCGCACGCCTACTGCGCCCCGGGCTTGGAGCTGTTCTACATGTTGGATGTGCCCTGGGCACGCTGCCCGGCGAACTACCGCGAAGTCACCGGCGACGACGACTTCAGCACCCTGGCCTGGCACAACGGCCGATCGCGCCTGTGCCAGCGCCTGAGCAGTGCCTCGGGCGCTGGTGCGCGCCCCGACCCGGCCTGCGCCTTCGTCAACCGCCGCTGGGTGTGCCCGATTCCTGTGCCGGGCCTGGCCGGGTACGAGCTCTCCACCGACCGGGAACCGCCGCCTCGGCCGAGCTTTGACACCAGCGGCACCGCCGCTGGTGGCCTGCAGTCGGTCATCATCGTCGCCGACGACAACGGCCCACCGGGACAAATCCCGTTCCGCCTCAAGGCCAGCGATCCCAACGGCCTGGGCGCCGTCGAGTTGCTGGAGGACCTGGGCCTGGTGCTCGGTGGCGAAAGCGGCCAGCTGTTCGAGCGCCAACTGGTGCGGCGCTGGCGATCGGACCCGGCCACCGTCACCGGTGCTGCCGTGACGAACTACCACGGCCCGCTGTTCCATGTGCCCTTCAGCGTGACCGACCCGGCCAAGCGCGCCTTCATCGTTCGCGCCTACGACCGCGCGGGCAACAGCACGCGCTCGGTGGCCACCCGGGTGTATGAGCGGCACCTGAACTCCATCGCGATTCAGTCGTTCACGGCGACACCGGCCACACTGCCCCCCGGCGGCGGGCAAGTCACCTTGAACTGGAGCTTCTGGCTGGCCAGTGCGGCCAGCATTGACAACGGCGTGGGTGCAGTGCCAGCGGCAGACACCGCCAGCTACTACAGCCAGGGCTCACGCGTCGTCAACGTCACCGCCAACACCACCTTCACGCTCACCGCCACACGGCCCGACCGGCTGCCCAAGACGGCCAGCGCCAGCGTCACCGTGCAGGCCGACACCAGCGCGCCCAGTGTCAGCCTGAGCGCCAGCCCGCCCAGCGTGGTGGCCCCGGGCAGCAGCACGCTATCAGCCAATGCGAGCGACGCCACCGGCGTCGCCAAGGTCGAGTTCTACCGGGGTGCCATGCTCATCGCCACCGACTTCACGCCGCCCTACCAGCACACGCTGAACTTGACCCTGGCTGACGTCGGCAACGCCGGCTACAGCGCCAAGGCCTATGACGCGGCCGGCAATGTGGGCACCAGCAACTTGATCAGCCTCAGCGTGCTGCCCGACACCACACCGCCCACGGTCAGCCTGGTGGCCAGCCCGACATCGTTGCAACTGCCCGCCAGCAGCACCCTGACGGCCACGGCGGCCGATGCCTTTGGCATCACCAAGGTCGAGTTCTACCGCGGCAGCACGCTCATCGCCACCGACTTCAGCGCGCCCTTCAGCCATGTCGTCAGCTTTGGCGCTGGTGATGCCGGCAATGCCAGCTTCACCGCCAAGGCCTTTGATCCGCAGGGCAACAGCACCACCAGCAGCGCGGTGGTCGTGGCTGTGGCGCCCGACACCACGCCGCCCACCATCAGCCTGCAGGCCAGCCCGGCCACCGTGGTGCTGCCCGGCGGCACCACGCTGAACGCCACAGCGGCCGACGCGGTGGGCGTGACCAAGGTCGAGTTCTACCGAGGTGCCAGCCTGATCGCCACCGACACGACGGCGCCGTTCAGCCACAGCATCACCTTTGGCAACGGCGACATCGGCAACATCAGCTTCACCGCCAAGGCCTTTGATGCGCAGAACAACGCCACCACCAGCACTGCCGTGTTGGTGGCCGTGAGCGCGCCCGTGGCGGGCGACACCTATGCCAGCCCGACGGGGGTGGACACGGGCAACACCACTTGCGCACTGGCCTCGCCTTGCCTGGCGATATCCAAGGCGGCCAGCCTGGCCGGTGCCGGCAAGACGGTCTGGCTGGCCGATGGGGTCTACATCGGCACCCAGTCTGATCACACGGCGGTGATCCCGGCTGGCTTGACGGTTCGCGCTGCCACGGTGGGCGGCGCCACCTTGAAGCTGCCGCTGCAGCTGCAAGGCAGCGCCACGGTGGTGGGCTTGGTGATGGACAGCAGCGGCAACTTCGCGTACCAGAACAGCATCATCGCCAGCGCCGGCACCGTGGTGCTGGACGCCATCCGCTTCGCCGGACTGATCGGAACGAACCCACCCCTGAACCTCAGCGGCACCGCCCTGGTGACGCTGACGCCGGGCACGGTGGCGGACTACTCCAGTGGGCTGACCTTCCTCAACGGAAGCTACTCGACCTTTGCCGAGCTGAAGGACAGCGCACAGCTCACCATCAATGGCGGCCAGCTTGGCGGCACCGCCTTGGGCAGTGCGGACTACTACGGCTACAAAGCGGCCTTCGTCCTCAGCGGCAACACCCGCCTGGCCTTGAACAACGTGGCGGTACAGGTCGGCGGCCATGGCATCTACATGGCCTCGGGCACGCCCCAGGTGTCGATGAACAACGCCAGCTTGACGGGCCTGTCCACCGTCTTCTTCAGCACCGGCATCGTTGCCCACACCGGCGCGCCGGTGATCACGCTGGTCAACTCCACCATCAGTGGTTTCAAGAAGGACACGATATCGGCAGGCATCATCATCGGCGCCGGGGAAGGCAACGGCTGGCCGGCCGTGACGGCATCGATCACGCTGACCGGTGCCGTGCTCAGTGGCAATGCCCGGGGCCTGGCGGTCATCAATAACACCGGACCGACGCAGGTCACCTTGCTGGGCAGCGGCGCGCAGATCAGCAACAACCTGATCGGCGGCCTGGTGTGCGAGGCCACCTGCAACATCGACTTGAATGGTGGGCAGATCAGCGGCAACGGCAATGCCAATAACATCCCGGCGCTGTCGCAGTCGGGCTTTTTTGGCGGCATGCACCTGGGCCGCACGGATCGCGCCTACACGCTGAAGTTGCGCAATGTCAGTGTCATCAACAACTACAACCTGAACAACGTTCCTGGCGCCGCGCCACGCAACACGCCCGACAACTCCGGCCTGACACTGGCCGGCAACGCCTCGTCAAGCTTCGATCTGGGCACGGCGGCCAGCCCGGGCGGCAACACCTTCACCGGCAACAACAGCGGCAACCAGACCAGCGGCATCCATGTCAAGGCGGCTGCCGGGGTGGTGGTGCAAGCCGTGGGCAACACCTTCATCGCTAACACGCAAGGTACCAATGCGCAGGGCAAGTATGTGCTGGGCACCGCCCCCTGCGCGGCCGGCAGTTGCAACCTCAGCACCGGTGATGGCGGCAACTACCGCGTGGTCACTGGCACGCTGAGGTTGGCGCAATGACCATCAGTGCTGGCGCCGGGGATCTTGTCGATGCAGGCCGGCGCGCGCATGCAGCGCCAACCGCGCCGACTCAGGCCCCAGTGAACCTCGGCTTGCGCTTCTCCATGAACGCCAGCTGGCCTTCCCGGTAGTCTTTGCTGGCAAAGCAGGCCAGCACGGCGGCCTCGGTGGCGGCGACTTCGCGGTCCTGGGCGTCCTTCAACGCCTCGCGCACCACCAGCTTGGAGCGGCGCACGGTGAACGGCGCGTTCTCGGCGATGGCCCGTGCCAGCTCATCCACGCTGGCTTCAAGCTCGCCATCGGCGACGACGCGATTGACCCCGGGCAGCTTGCTGGTCTATCCCAAGTCCGGCCACGCCTCGGTGGGCCACGTGGCCATCGTCACCAAGGTCAACCCACTGGGCCAGGCCACGCCGATGATTCACTGCGCGCCAGAAAACGTCCTCATCGCGCCGGCACCCGGCGGCCAGGCAGCCCTTCCCACCGACCCTGACTGATCTCAGCGACCTCGCGTTCGCCAGGTGAGTCTCGCCTGCGCGAAGGGAGTTTGAACCGGCAGACCGATGGCTACGACGCACGGACGCGAAGCCCATGCGTCACAACCCGGCAGAAGCTTCGGACTCCTCCTCAACCCACCTGAGAGACCATCATGAACCTCAACCTGATCCGCACTTCGGTCCTGGCCCTGACCGTGCTCGCCACCGCCGCCGCGTATGCCCAAAGCACCGAGCGCAAAGTCTCCTTGCAGCCCCATGTGCTCGACGCCAAGAGCAGCGTGTGCGCCCAGCGTGACGTCGCCACCGGCCAGTCCAGCGGCCGCTGCTCGTCGGACGACCTGATGCAGAGCAAACGCGCGACGGCGGTCGTAGGCGCCGGCGCGACGGTGACTCCGCGCGGCGGATCGACGCTGGCCGCCGGCAAGGTCTATCAGCACACGACCAGCCAAGGAGTGGAGTGCTGCGCGCCCTGCGTCGAGATTGCGAGCAACGGTAGCTGCAAGACTTGGGGGCAGTGCACCGGCGCCAAAGTCTGCCCCCCCTGGACGAATTGATCGGACAGCAGTGAGGGGCCGTCGGGGGATAGATTCTTTGTCCGTGAGTTCCTTGTTTTTCGCGAAGATGATCAGTGCACAACGCCGGAGTAGACATTGGGCAAATGGTGCTCGCGCAGGTACAGCAAAGTACCCATGGCGTTTCGGAAACTCAACCGCCCTTTCCCAGACCGTCGCGCAGCAGCGTCCGGCACTTGACCCAGCGGGTCAGGGAGCGGCAACTGGATGCTGAGCGACGGCCTGGCCGGATCCAGGCTGGGCTCAAAGGCGCCGCTGGCGTTTCCCACAGCGGCCGCCCACACACCTTGATGGCGGTGGGTTCAAGGACTTGCTGAGTTCGGACATGGCGACGGGGCGGTCGGCATCGGATTCGGGCTGCGGCCGATGCCCTGGAAGCGGCGCTCGGGCAAGGGCACCCGGCAGATTCGACCGTACCAAGCGCAGTCAGCTGCCCTGTCGAGGCGCTCATGGGCGAGAAAAAGGGCGTTTGAATTTCCTGTCCTCTGGGTGGGCCGGCAACGCTTTCCCGGGGGTCAGGGGATGGCTGGACCGACTCGTCCAGCGGCCTTGCGCGGCGTTCGAGGGCCGCGCGCCGAGACATCCAGGACGACGATCTTGATTCGATGGCGGTCGCTGGGCCGTGGCACGTCGAGCACTAGGCGTGCATCGAGCAGGCGGCGAAGGGCCTCGGCATTCGGTATGGGCAGGCGGTCGGGATGTCGCCGGACCCAGTCCTGTTCCTCGGTGCCAAACCACAGCACCAGGTAGATGCCGTAGCGGCTGGACCGCGGGTCGGTGGTGTAGCCGTCGATCAACTGTGACTTGATGGCCGTCCACAGGTGCTTGTTGCCAGCGCGCTTGATCTCGATGGGAAGAACGTGTTGCAGGCCATCGGCCATGAAGCCGAGTTGGAGATCACAGCGCCGCTCATCGGCCTTGACCGCCTCAGGCTCTATGGTGACGTTGAGGGGATTCAAGCGAGGCACCAAGAATCGTTTGATCTCGTCGCGGCAATCGTTTTCGGGTTGAGGCTCTGTGACCTGGCGGGACTTGGGATCGGAGTGCCAAAAGTTGCGCCAGCGGCGGCCATCGAGGCCAGTGATGTCGGCCTGCAAATGGCCGAGCATGTCGATGGCCATGGCCTGCAAGTCCGCCGCGCTGGCCGGCGCGCGATGGGCCAGGGTTTCAACCACCGCTGCCAAGCTGGGCGGCCGATACAGACTGTCGCGGGCCAAGGCGCGCTGCTCGTAGCGCAGGTACTTCGCGTGGGTGTGCCAGGCCGACAGGGCCGGGTCAGCCAGCCAATGGTCGAGCGCCTGCGCTGCCAACTCACCCGGATCGCGGGCCAACTGATTCAGCCAGCCGGTGATCGGGTCGCGTGGAAAGTCCATGGGTGCATTGAGCCGCGCCAGGCACTGCCAGATCGCCGATTGATCTGGCCACGTCATTTGATCGATATTCGTGCGCAGGCCTGGTAGCGCCAATTGCGCGACGAGCTCGTCGCAAGCGGATTGGCTGCCCTCCAAGCTGCGCAGCAGCCGGGGCAGCGCTTGGGGTTGAGGCGCCGGTAGTGCTGCCTGCACGGCCAGCCAGGTCAGGCGCTGCGCGGGCTCCAGGCTGCGGGCGGCCAGGCGTTGTTCGGCCAACAGCAGCAGGTCATCAGGCAGCAGATAGGCCCAGGCCGCGTCGTGCACTTCGCGGCGCAGCCTGGCTTGTTCTGCGGTGGTTCGTGTCGGCCAGGCCTGCAGCAGAGGCAGCATCAGGCCGGCTGCCACAGGGGCGAACGCCGCGTCGTCGGTCAGGCGGTGGCTGCCGAATACGTGGGCGCGGCCGGCGCGGACTCGCCCGATGAAGAATTGGAGGTAGACCTCGGCAACCAGTTCATGTCGCCGATCCACCAGTTGCGCGTGCCAAGCAGGTTCGTCACCGACCGCCTGCGCCAGGTGCAAGGCCGTCAACTTTGAGGCCAATTCGTCGGGCCATCGGTCCACTGCGCCCGCATCGTCGGCGGCTTCGAGGCTGGCACTGAGCGAGCAGGCGCCCGCGATGGCATGGTGCGCATCCGCCTTGCTGGCCACGGCCAAGATGTCGGACACACTGGGTAAATCGCTGCGGTGGTGGGCCTGGCGCAGCGCTCGCTTTGCGTCTGCGATCAAGGCCTGGTCATCGGCGAGAAAGTGGCGAAGGCGCTCGTCGCCACTGTCGCCGACGATCTCCATGTAGTGGCCGTCCCAGGCCATGGCCAATTGAATCTGCAGTGCGGCAAGCATGTCGCCGGGCGGCATTTCTTGGAAGTGCGCACGAACGGGCTGCAGCCAGTGTGAACGTCGGGATTCGAAGTCCTTTTGCCGCTGCTGTTGGTGGGCGTGTTCTTGTTGATGGAACACGATGCTGTCATGGTCACGGGTCAGCAGCCTGTCACGCCAGGCCTTGACGTCCGGCCAGTGGCGTTCAACCGCCCCGCACCATTCGTCGATGATGTCCAGATCCAGGCCCGCGTTGCCGACCCCGCCTTGCACAAATGCACAGGCCTGTTCGAGGGCGAATCGAAGCAGCGACTGCTCCTTGGCGTCTCGTGCTTGATCGAGTGCCCAGCGCCCGAAATCAGCCGGCGGCGGCGCATTCAGCAACAGCCCCCTGAGCGCATACAGATGATCGGCTGCGGCCTTGTCGTCGCCACGCGGTGTGCGCGCCAGGTGCAGCGAGGCGATGGCTTTATAGGCCCATGGCCGCGCGGTCAACCATTGCTGCAACTTGAGCAGCGTTTGACCGTGGTGGCGCCATTGCCAATGCAGGGTCTGCTGGCGCGGATTCAAGCCGGCCGACAGCCAACTCAACAGTTGCTCGGGTTCAGCTTGGTCACCCTGCGTCGTTAGCAAGCGCAGCAGCAACTCCGGCGCGGCACGGTCCAACCCATGCGGGCTTTCCAGGCCGCGCCGCTCGGGGAAGTCGAGCATGGCCTGCAGGGCTTCCCGCAGCCTCTCATCCTGCGTGTCCTCGGCGACATGTCGCTCCCATCGATGACGCCAGATGCGCCGCTGGTCGTTGTCGGCCACCGGCAGGCAGTGCAGCGCCTGGGCCAGCGTGATTGCCGATGGATAAATCCCAATCAACGCGTGCTCGATCAGTGCGTCGGCCGTCGGTGATTGCGCAGCCAGCCGATCCAGCATGGCCTGCGCATCTTGGGTTGATGGCTTGGCCGCCAACCATGCGTGAAGCGCCGATTCGCGCAGGGTCATGGGGCGGGCTGTGTCGCCGATCAAGCTGGCGACCAGCCGAGTCATGCCAAGCAGGCTGCCGGCAGCGCCAAGGGTATCGAAGACCAGCCCCAACAGGGTCACTTGCGCCGGGCTTGGCGCAGGCTGCGTG
This sequence comes from Ideonella sp., assembly GCA_043720415.1. GTDB lineage: Bacteria > Pseudomonadota > Gammaproteobacteria > Burkholderiales > Burkholderiaceae_C > Pseudaquabacterium. The sequence goes on along the minus strand of JAYSSS010000129.1, from coordinate 4,190 downwards.
ATCAGCGCTGCGAAATAACCGGCCATGTCCGCACCGGCCAATCCCGGCGATGGCGCCCGATAGCCGTGCACAGCGCGGAAGTGTGGCGTCTCTTCGGCCTCGCGGGCCAGGCACTCGAACACCGCTTGCTTGTCGCCGGTGGTGAACTGCGAGACATCGGCGTACAGCGCCACGCCCATGGCGTCGGCTTGGATGAAGGCCTGGCGGTGGGCCACGCAGAGCGTGGCCAACCAGGCATTGAGGCCGCGCAATGAGGTCACCACACGGCCATCGAAAGCCAACATCGAAAGTACGCGACTTACCGGCAAGTCAGCCTTCAGGCGCTGACCGATGTGACACGCCGCCAGGTACTCGGCCACGGTGCGGTGGACCGGTTCGAATTCGTGATCTGACCCGGGCCGAGTGCTGAACAGCCGGCTGCCCAGTGCCGGTGAGAGCAAGGTCTTGGCGGGCAGCGAAGCCGGCAGGGCGTCCAGATCGATAACGTCGGATGCGAATGGCCCCACACCCTCGCCGACCGCGCCTTGGGCACTGAGCAAGAGCGCGGCGCACAGCGCACCGGCAGCGTCGATCAACTCGGCATCGAACGGGCGGCGCTTGGCGGCGCGGCGGTGGTGCTCGGGGTTGGCTTCTTTGACCAACTTGGCGCAGGCCAGTGCGTAGACCTCTTGCTTGCTGCCGGGCAAGCCCTGCTGCCAGGCTGCGACCAGCAATTCCGTGGTCATCGGGTTGTCCAGCGGCGCGGCCAGGCCTTGCGTTTTGACTTGATCGACAAAGGTCTGCGGATCGGGTGCACCGAAACCGGCAACCAGTTGCAGTTGTTCGTCGGCCCGCATCGGTTGCAACCAGGCCACGGTCAATGGGTCAGGCCCGAGCAGTTGCTGCAAGTCGCCACGATCACGGTGTTCAAACCAATCAGCCGCGCGGCAAGACAGCCGAAATCGAGGGCAGCGCAGCTCGCGCAAGCGCCGTATGACCTGGCCCATGGCGCCGTCTGCGCCGCCCCCGCTGGCCCGGGCTTCGTCGAGGGCATCGATGAAGGGCACACCGCCTGCGGGGGCCTCGGCGCTGCCATCGAGCCAGTGTGTGGCTCGCACAAGGTGGCCATTCGACGTTGCCTGCGCCTCGTGCCACATCGCGCGCGTCTTTCCCGCACCGGGATCGCCCAGCAGCACGTAGGCGCGGTGGGTGCGCAGCGCGCTCAGCGCCAGGGTGGTGTGCTGGCCGTTCTCGTCTTCGACCTGCACTTGCCGCTCGATGTAGATCGCCGCCCTGGAGCGGCGCGCACGTGGCGCATGGTTGGCACTGCGGGCCATGATCGTCACGCCACCCAATGCGCGGCGGGGTAGGAGAGAAATTCGCCCAGCCCGATGCCATCCTCGCCCACCACGTGCACATTGCAATCGCCGAAACGCTGCTTGAATTCGTGCAAGCCGCGGCGCGCGGCGCGGGGCTGCCCGCTCTTGACCTCGACGGCGGCCACGCGCCCACGGTGGCTGACGACGAAATCCACCTCGTGCGGGCTCTCGTTCCAATAGTGCAACTGGCCTTCACCCTCGGCGGTGTTGAGCAAATGGGCGCCGACGGTGCTTTCGACCAGGCGGCCCCAGTGGTGGCGATCGGCTTGCGCTTGTGCAAAACCCCAAGCACCCGAGGCGCTTTGCAGAGCGGTGTTGAGCACCTGAAGCTTGGGCTTGGAGGCACGCTGGCGGATGCTTTGCGGTGAGTACTTGAACAGCGCTGCTAACAGGCCGGCGTTCTCCAGCAATCGCAAGTAGCCGGTCAGCGTGGTGGTGTTGCCCGCGTCTTGCAGGCTGCCCACCAGCTTCGTCAGGGCCACGATTTGGCCGGAGTATTGGCAGCCCAGCTCGAACAATTGGCGCATCAGCGCGGGCTTGTCGATGCGCGCCATCTGCAGCACGTCGCGGTCAATGCTGGGGGCGATCAGGCTATTGCGCACATAGTTTCGCCAGCGCGCCTCGTCGTGACGCAAGGTTGCCGCAAACGGATAACCGCCGAAGTAAACGTACTCAACCAGGCTCATGCCAAAGGCCAGGTGCATCTCGTCAAGCGACCAGTGCGCCATGCGGATCAGCTCAAAGCGCCCCATCAGGCTTTCGCTCAGCCCGTGTTGCATCAGCATCGGTGCGGAGCCGAGCAGCACCACGTGCATCGGGATGCCTTGGGCGACGCTGCTGTCCCACAGGCCTTTGACGAGCTCAGGCCAGCCAGCGACCTTTTGCACTTCGTCGATCACGAACACGAAGGCTGAACGCGGTTCTGCGGTCACATCGGCGTGACGCTGCGCGCTGGCGAACCGCTTTGCCGCAGTGGTGGCGCTGCGCCAGCAGCTTTCAAGCCACAGGGCATCGGCGCGCCGCCCTGGCTTGAAAGCGATGGCTACGTTCGTGCTGACGGGTGCGCTCGGCGGTATGGGCTCGCCGGGGTTGTCCGCATCAATGAACCAGTGGCTGAGCGGCGACTGCCGATCCATCAGCAGTTGCTGCACCATCGTTGTTTTGCCGACTTGTCTCGGGCCGAGTACGACCCAGAGCTTGCGCGGTGGCTCGCGCAATCGCCCATCTAAAACAGCGGCCGCAGATCGTCGAAAATTCATTCCATGAATCAAGTGAGTTAATTTACTCAATTAAAACATGACCTGATCCGCCGAGCAACACTTGCTCATCCTGATTCCGTCAGGATCACCGCGATGGCTCACGGATCGTCTGAACAAGATCGGGCCAGCGGCGTCAACGGTGGCAAGCTTCGTTGTTCAACCGCCGGCATCGCGCAGTTCGCGGCGCCAAGTGCAAACACTGTGCTCGGCTGCCGGATGCAGCACCCGGCACTGCCGGCGCAGATCCTCGAAGCGTCGCCAGGTAGTGGGCCAGGTCATGCGCCAAGTCCTCCAACTCAACACCGGTCACCCCCGCCAGCGCCTCGCTCATCGCCGACGTGCATCCCACGCGGCGGGCTTCGCGAGAGCCGCGCAGGGTGTGCAGCAGGTAGTCCTCGCGCTGGCCGGCCAGGCGGGGCACTTGCTTGCCACCGGCCAGCTCGGCGCCGTGGCAGCCGGCGCAGTGCAGCTTGGCCGACAGTGCGGCGGCACGCGCTTGGCCTGGGGGTCGGCGGGAGCAGCAGGTGTCGATTCGGCGTTATGGTCGCGTACTTTTGCGAATAGGGTGCGGTGGCGGTGGCGGGTGCCGCCTGCGCCGCTGCTGGCCCTATCAGCGCCATGGCCAAAGTCGCGACCAATGTCGTGGCCAATGTCTCGCCCAAAGCCATGGCCAATGTCGCGGCCCCCATCCGCTACGCCACCGGCCCGCCAGCGGCGCGGAGGTGTCGCTTCTGGACGCTCATATTCACTGGTAGCTGATGCGGTAGATCGCACCGTTGTGGTCGTCGCTGACCAGCTGCAAGCGGCGCGGCTTTTGCCCGTCGTGCGGGGCCCGGCGCATGGCGCAGACGGCAGCCCACCTGGTGGACCACGTCATTCCCCATGTGCCGGTGCGCCAGTGGGTGCTCTCTATACCCTTCGCCCCTTCGCCAGGCACAGTCAGTCCACTGGACTGACTGTGTCCGGGCTCAGCTGCTGCTGGCGGCACGGCCCAAGCTGGAGACGCCCGTTTTGCAGAAGATGCACCACGTAATCACGCGCCACCTGCTGGGGCAGACCGGCCTCAGGGCCGACGAGGCCGACAGCGGCGCAGTCACGCTCATCCAGCGCTTTGGCTCGGCTGCCAACTTGAACAACCACGTTCACTTCCTACTGCTGGACGGGGTGTACCGAACGGGTGTCGACGGCACGCCGGGGTTCGTTGAGGCACCGGCGCCAAGCGATGACGCGTTGCAGGCGGTGTTGCACAAGATCATCACCCGATTGATGAAGCTGCTCACCCGTCGGGGGGTGTTGGTCGAAGAGGAGGGATCGACCTACATGGCCGACGACGACGGCGATTCGGACGAGGCCCGCGTGCTCAGGCCGCTACAGGCTGCGGCCTGTACTTAGTCGGCCCTGCAAATCTCCTCCGACCCGCATGAACGCTCGCTCTGCGGGGTGATGCCAATAGCGCGAACTCCCGGGATTGATTCGCTACGTCAACGAAGTTTGTAGATTTGGGTTCGGGCCGCCTGGTGTCGCTGGTCTCGCTCAAGCTTTCGGTGTCGTCGGCGCCGCATGACCTCGTCAC
>JAYSSS010000128.1:0-22792 GCA_043720415.1 Ideonella sp. | reverse complement strand
ACTACGTGATCGCCCCTGCTGGCGCTCGTCGGACCACGAAGCAGCAGCACAAGCTCCGCGACACCTTGTAAAAGTAATTTCTTGACGGCGCCTGAGCGCCTGGCCTGATCGATGGCGTGCTGCACCAAGCGCTGGCCGGCACCTCGTCCAGTGGCAACCTGAACATGATCTCGGTGATCAAGACGCAAGACGTGTTGCGCAAGGCCAAGCTGTTCGAGCTGCACGGCCAGCAGCCGATGGTGTTGCAGGCGCCGCTGGTACTCACCTTCTGCGCCGACAGCTTTCGTACCCGCGAGTGGCTGGCGCTGCGCGGCGCGCGGCTGGGCTTTGCTGATCTGGTGAGCTGGCACACGGCGGCCTTCGACGCCATGATCCTGGCTCAGACCACGGCGCTGGCGTTGCAAAGCCACGGCCTGGGCATTTGCTACATGGGCACCACCTTGTTCGCTCTGCGCGCGATTGCTGATTTTCTGGAGCTGCCCGCGCACTGCCTGCCGGTCACCAGCCTGGTGGTCGGCTGGCCGGCCGAGGCACCGGCGCAGCGCGATCGCCTGCCGGCGGCCGCCTGGATCCACGACGAGCGCTACCAGCGCCCAAGCGCCGACGAGATCGCCGAGCGTTTCGGTGAGCGCGAGGTGCGTGGCCGTCAGCGCTATCTCGCCATGGGCCCGCAGATGGAAGCGCGGTGGGCCGAGCACGGCATCACCTCGTTGGCGCAGTACTACACCAGCAAGATCAAGTACGACCCGGATCGCTTCGAGGGCTTCTCGAAGGATATCGAGGCGCTGCTGCGCGAGCGCGGCTTCTTCGCCTCTGGCGGCGCGGACAAGCTGTCTGGGCCAGCAGCCGGCCCAGACCGAAGCGGCAAGAGGCGCGCTTGACGGACAGCCGATTCATCTCGCAGGCATTGGGGTCGTCGACATCGGGCAGGCCGCGAACGCCGCCGCAGCCGGCCAACTCACCATCGACCATGGCCGGCCGCAAGGCGCCACCGGGGGCCGCGTATTCGCCGGGCAGGCCAGTGAGCATGGCCTCGTAATTCTGCAAGCACAGGTCCCCAGCCAAGCCTTGTGCGTACTCGCTGAAGCTGCCGCGCGTGGCGTCCAACCAGGCCGGGTGTCGTGCCGGGGTCAAAGGTCGGGTCACGTCAGCTGGGCCACCGCCCGTTGCGCCTCGGCCGAGCCCTGGCGCCAGACCAGCGCCACGGGCGAGGGGTCCAAGCCGACTGCTACGGGCAGGATGGTGGTGGCGTGGCTGCTTTGCAGCGCGGCGGAATGGGCGCAACAGGTCAGCATCTCGGTCTGCGCCACCACCGACAGGCTGTAGAAAAACGAGGGCGATTCCACCTGCGGCGTGGGCGGCGCGAGCCCGCGCTTGAGGAAGGCGTCGACCAGGGCCACGCGGGTCGTGGATGTCATGCCCGGCAGGATCCAGGGCCAGGGCAGCAGGGCTTCCCAGGGCACACTGCGCCGCCCCGCCAAGGGGTGGTTGCGCGCCGCCACCACGGACAGGCTGCCCTCGTACAACACGCGCTGCGCCAAACCGCTGATGGCCGGCGTGCCGGCCACTTGCCGTGGCAGGCGCCCCAGCAGCAGATCGATCTCGCTGCACAGCAGCTGCTGCATCAGCTGCTCGGCGCTGCCCTCGACGATCTGCAGCCGCCAGGCTGGTGGGCCCGAGACCAGCTTTTTCACGATGTCGGGCAACACGGTGGTGGTGGTGTGCGGAAAGGCGCCAATGCGCAGCAAGGGCAAGCCCGCGCCCTGCAAGGTGGAGCCCATGGCGCCGATCTCGCCCAGCACGGTCTGGCAGCGCGGCAGCAGGGCACGCCCGGCGTCGGTCAAGGCCATGCCGCGGCCCTGGCGGCGAAACAACTTGGCCCCGAACAAACCCTCGATCTCCTTGAGCATCATGCTCGCCGCCGAGGGCGTCATCGACAGCTGCTCGGCGGTCGCGGCCAGCGAGCCCTGCGAGCTGAGTAGGCTCAAAAAGCGCAGTTGTCTGACGCGCAGTTGGTCCAGTCGAGGCGGTGTCATCGGGCTCGCATGATGTTCAGCTTTTGCTGATGATAGGGTGAAATAAATTTAGCTCAGGCTGATGTTTGGTTCCTACAGTCCGGCCCTTCAAACCAGAGTCGCGCCGTTCATGTCCGACCCCCTTGCGCTGCACATTCGCCGCCTCCTGTTGCAGTCACTGGGCTTGGCGCTGGTGCCTGCGGCCAGCATGGCGCAAGACTGGCCTGGCAAGGCGGTGACGCTGGTGGTGCCGTTCCCGCCTGGGGGCTCCAACGACGTGGTCGCCCGCATGGTGGCTGAGAGCCTGCGCCGGCGCCTGGGCCAGACGGTGGTGGTCGACAACAAGCCCGGTGCCAATGGCGCGCTGGGGGTGGACGCCGTGCTGCGCGCGCCGCGAGACCATCACAGCTTTCTGGTGGCCTCCGATTCGGTCTCGCTGCTGCCGCTGTTTCGCAGCTTGCCGTGGGATCTGACGAAGTCTTTCGTGCCGATTGCCGTGCTGTCGCAGCAGCCGATCGTGGTCGTCACAGCGGCATCCACCGGCCTGAAGTCGATCAAGGATTTGCAGGCGGCGGCACGCGCCAAGCCCAACCAGCTGCCCTACGCGAGTTCGGGCCAGGGCTCGATCCAGCATCTGCTGGGCGAGTTGTTTTCGCAGAACCTGGGCATCGACTTGCTGCACATCCCTTACAAAGGCGGCGGCCAGGCGGTGACGGATGTGATCGCCGGCCAGGTGATGCTTGGGGTGTTGGGCGCGGCGGCGGTGCTGCCGCACATCAAGTCCGGCAAGCTGGTCGCATTGGCCGTGAGCACGCGCAGCCGCTCGGCGATGCTGCCCGATGTGCCCACGCTGGCCGAGAGCGCTGCCGGCGACATCGATGTGCCGCAGTGGTCGGCGCTGTTCGCGATGGAAGGCACGCCGCCGGCCGTGGTCAGCCGGCTTCGGCGCAGTGTCGAAGAGAGCCTGGCCGAGCCGGCGGTCAAGCAGCAGCTGCTCAGCGCGGCGATGGAAGCCAGCGCCGCCACGCCCGAGGCCTTTCAGCAAAAGATGCTGCAAGACCGCGAGCGCTGGGCCCGGTTGATCAAAGAGCGCAAGATTTCCATCGATTGAGCATGCCGGCCAACAAGCCACCGAACATCGTTCTGGTCCTGGCCGACAACCTGGGCTGGGGTGAGCTGGGCTGCTACGGCGGCGGCGCCCTGCGCGGCGCGCCGACGCCGCGCATCGACGCCCTGGCGCGCCAAGGCCTGCGCTGCCTGAACTTCAATGTCGAAAGCGATTGCGTGCCCACGCGATCGGCCCTGATGACGGGGCGCCACCCGATCCGCACCGGCGCCATGCAGTCGGTGCCGGCCGGACTGCCGCAAGGCATCCACCCGTGGGAGCGCACCCTGCCGCAGGTGCTGAAGGAGGCCGGCTACCGCACCGGCATGTTCGGCAAATGGCACCTCGGCGACCGCGATGGCCGCTACCCGCATCAGCGCGGTTTTGACGAGTGGTACGGCATCCCGCGCACCAGCAACGAAACCCTGTTCACCAGCTCGCCGGGCTTCGACGCCAGCGTGGTCGATGTGCCCCAGGTGATGGCCGGCCGGGCCGGCGAGCCGGCGCGCGATGTGGCGGTGTATGACCTGGCCAAGCGCCGGCTGATCGATGCCGAGTTGACCGAACGCGCGGTGGCCTTCATGCGCCAGAGTGCGGGCGGGCAAGGTGGCGGGCAAGGCGGCCAGCCAAGTCGGCAAGCCGAGCCGTTCTTCCTCTACGTGCCGCTGACGCACCTGCACTTTCCGACCCTGCCTCACCCTGATTTCGCCGGGCGCAGCGGTGTCGGCGAGTTTGCCGATTCGATGATGGAGATGGACCACCGCGTCGGCCAGTTGCTCGATGCCGTGGCCGAGCTGGGGCTGGAAGACGACACGATGTTCATCTTCGCCAGCGACAACGGGCCCGAATTCCGCCGCCCTTGGCGGGGCACCGCCGGGCCCTGGACAGGCACCTACCACACCGCCATGGAAGGCGGCCTGCGGGTGCCGCTGATCGTGCGCTGGCCGGGCGTTGTGGCGCCGGGGCAGGCAAGCGACGAGATGCTTCACGTCACCGATTTGTTTTCAACGCTCATCGCTGCCGGTGGCGGCACGCTGCCCAGCGACCGCCCCATCGACGGCGTCGACCAATTGCCGTGGTGGACGGGCCACACCAAGCAATCTGCACGAGAGGGTTTTGCCTTTTACATCAAGAGCGAACTGCGGGCCGCGAAGTGGCGGCACTGGAAGCTGCACTTCGTGTTCGAGAGCGAGCCCAACGTCGGCACGCGGCACCTGGAAACGCCTTGGTTGTTCAACCTCAAGCGTGACCCCAAGGAAGAGACCGACGCGGCGATGGAAGACGGCTGGGTGCGCGGCCCGATGCGGCGAATGATCCTGCGCTTCGAAGAGTCGCTCAGCCGGCATGCCCCGATTCCCCCTGGCGCGGGCGATGGCTTCAACCCGGCAGCGTCACCGCCCTGAGCGGTGGCCCCAAGACAACGACACAAGCCCACCTGTCCACCTCCATCCAACCCCACCAGCGAGCACACACCATGCGTCTTCACACCCCAGCCACTTTGCTTGCCCTCGCCTGTATGGCGATGGCCGCCCCGCCCGCCGTGGCGCAGGGCGTGACCGTCTACGGCAGGATGACCACGACGGTCAACTCCATCAAGACCGGCAACACCGTCAGCGTGCGCGAGCTGCGCGACAACGCCTCGCGACTGGGGTTCCGCGGCGTGGAGGATCTGGGCGGCGGGCTGGAGGCCATGTACGGGTTAGAGATGGGTTTGAGCGTGGACAACGGCACCGTCACCGACCCGGCCTTGCGCAACAGCTATGTCGCGCTGCGCGGCGGCTGGGGCGCGTTGGCCCTGGGCCGGCTGGATTCGGCCAATCCGACCGGTTCGCCCTTGTACTCGCAGATGATCACTCTCACCAGCTTCGCGCCCAACGATGCCGGCGCCACCGCCACCAGCACCTCGATGATGAATGCGCGCAATCGCACGTCCAACAGCATTGGCTATATCAGCCCGACAAGGGCGGGCTTCAATGTCCGCGCCCGCTACTACCTGCGTGGTGCCGGCACCACCGCCGAGGCCGAAGATGCGGCGCGTTCGCTCGACCTGGGCCTGAACTACGCCGCCAGTGGCTTCAAGGCCGCGCTGGGCATGGCCCGCGACAGCCGCAGCGGCGGCCTGGCGGCCAACGAGTTCGAGGACAAGTGGCAGGCTGGCGCCAACCTCACCGTGGCCAAGGGCCTGGAGGTGTATGCGCTCGGCGGTGTGGATCGCTACAAGAACACCGCCGTCAGGCGCCGCGACGTGTCCTATCTGCAGTTGGGCACGGCTTACCGCTGGGGCACCAGCAAACTGGTGTTCAACGTCTTCCGGCGCGAAGTGCAGTCCTCACTCACCGGCATCCGCAACCGGCAGCAGTTGAGCTATCAATACTTCCTGTCCAAACGCAGCGAGCTGCAGTTTTTTGTGGACAGTGACGGCATCGACTCCAGCCGCAGCAATGTTCGCGTGCGCGCCATGGGCATGGGCATCCGGCACGACTTTTGAGCCGTGCGGGCCGCTATGGATGGCGGGCGTCACGGGCCGTGCTCATTGACTGATCGTGGCCTTTGGCCACACGAAGGACGCCTGCCATGACTGCATTGAAGCCCCGGCTGAACGGTGCCCTGCGCTTCGCTTGCGCTGTGCTGCTTGGCTTGACTCTGGCCGCCTGCGCCAACGCACCACCCAGACCGCCGGAGCCCGCGCCTACAGCACAGGCCTGCCCGGCCGGTGTGCCTGCGGGCATGAGGTGCTGGCGCGGCCAAGATTCAGCCCAGGCGCACTACCTGATCGTGATGCCGCCGCAATGGAGCGGCGTGCTGGTCGTGCATGCGCACGGCGGCCCCTCGCTGGGTGAACCCAAGGCCTCACGGGCTGATGAAGACATCAAGCGCTGGGCGATCACGGTGCAGCAAGGCCACGCCTGGGCCGGCTCGGTGTTCCGCCAGGGCGGCTTCGCGGTGCGCTCGGCCGCCGAAGACAGCGAGCGCGTGCGCCGCATCTTTGTCGATCATGTGGCCCGGCCCCGGCGCACCCTGCTGCACGGCCAATCCTGGGGCGCGGCCGTGGCCGCCCGGGCCGCAGAGATGTATCCCGCTTCGTGGGACGGCGTGTTGCTGACCAGTGGCGTGGTGGCCGGCGCCAGCACCTACGACTTCAGGCTGGATCTGCGGGTGGTCTACCAGCAGGTGTGCAACAACCACCCGCGCCCGGACGAGCCCGCCTACCCGCTGCACATCGGCCTGCCCAAGAACGCCGCGCTGACCCGCCCTGAGCTCGAGCGCCGCGTCGAGGCCTGTCTGGGGCTGCGCCTGTCCGCCGCCCAGCGCACACCGGCGCAAACGCGCGCTCTGCACACCATCACCAGCGTCATTCGCATCCCGGCCTCGGCCATCCAAAGCCACCTGAGCTGGGCCACCTGGTCGCTGCAAGACGTGGTGGACAAGGTCGGCGGCGCCAGCCCGCTGGGCAACCAAAATGTTCGCTACAGCGGCTCAGCCGACGATGCCGCGCTTAACCAGGCTGCTCTGCGCTACCGGCCCGACGCGGCGGCCCAGGCCCGCTTTGAGGCCGACATCAACCACGCCGGCCAGTTTCGCGTCCCGGTGCTCACGGCGCATGGCATCCACGACCCGACCGTGTTTGTCGAAAGCCATGACCACTTGCGCAGCCGCACGGCAGCGGCCGGCACGGCCGAACGGCTGGTGCAGAACTATGTCGATTCGGCCGAGCACAGCTATTGGGGCGACGAGATGTACCCGCCCCTGTTCGAGGCCCTGCTGGCCTGGGTCGAGAAAGGCGTCAAGCCCACCCCCCAGGGCATCGCCGAGCGCTGCCGCGCGATGGCCGCCACCGCCGCCGAGCGCTGCCGCTTTGTGGCCGACTACAGCGTCAAGCCGATGGCCTCGCGCATTGCGCCAAGGTAGTTGTCGGGACTTGGCCTGGGTCGCGGCGGCCAGTGGTCGCGTTCAATACGCGTTGCTCCAAGAGCAAACCACGTCTTCTGGCATTGCGGCAATGCGTTGACACTGCGGTGATTCAAGCGTCGGCGACGACCAGGCGCGGGATGGCGTGGTCGACATCGTCCGGGCCATCGGTTTGGCCAACGATGTGCCGCGCGAGATCGACCTGCTGCGCCATGGCTCGACCGTGCTGGCGCAATCGCCAATAAGCTTGAACATGAGCGGCTACGACCCGGCCTACCGCAGCATGATGAGCGAGTACAGCCCGACCAAGGCGCGCGCCCCGATCTGCTTGAGCACGGGTTGAGGATGCTGACTGGTCGTGCCTGAAGTGATCGCTCTCGACACCTGTGTCTGGTCATGGTGGATCCGTCAGGATCATGGCCGATGGCCTGCTGGCGTTGTGTCGGCGATTGCACCTTGTGCAGGTGCGAGTTCACCGCCAGCGACGCTGGTGCTGCCTGCGGTGGCGATGGCTTGCGGCGTGCAGCCATCAGTCAGGCCGGCAGCGACGCGGGCCTGGGCGAGCGTCAGCTCGAGCAGGCTGGACAAGGCATAGGGGTCAAAAGCCGTCACCTGCGGTGGGTCGAACAGGCTGACCAATCTGCTTGACCCGCGTTGCCAGGCGCGCGAAGCCGTCGACCTTGCCGTCGCGGCGCGATGCGTTTTCGACGTCTGCGCGGCATGCGAGGAGCTTGCGCCGTCGCGGCTGTGGCATGTGCTACGCTTCGTTGATCGATATGAAAGTCGTTGTATGGATACCGTTTCTATCTCTCCAAAGTTCCAAGTCGTCATACCCAAGAGCATTCGCGATGCACTGGGGCTGGTTGCTGGGCAAAAGATGCAGGCACTTCGCTACGGCGAACGCGTTGAACTGATTCCACTGCGGCCGCTCGCCACGGCCCGCGGATTTTTGCCGGGCTTGGACAGCCATATTGAGCGTGACGCTGACCGGTCATGAATGTTGTCGATTCGAGTGGCTGGCTTGAGTTTTTTGGCAACGGCAGCAACGCGGACTTCTTTGCCGGCCCGCTGGCGCAGCCCGACAAACTCATCGTTCCTGCGCTGTCAGTCTTTGAAGTTTTCAAGAGGGTGTTGCAGCAGCGCGATGAGGCTGCGGCGCTTCAAGCGGCAGCCCTGATGCAACAGGGCCAGGTTGTTGTTCTGGACGCCGCGCTGGCGATCGTCGCCGCCAAACTGTCGTTCGAATTGAAGCTGCCCATGGCCGACAGCGTGATGCTCGCCACAGCCCGACAGTTCAAAGCCACGCTGTGGACTCAGGATGCTGACTTTGAAGGCCTGCCGGGTGTGCGCTTTTTGGCCAAGCGTTCTGCGCCTTGACATCATGTGCTGCTGACCGATCTGATCAACGCCGTCCAGACCCACTTGCGCGACCGTCTTGCCGGCTTGCTGTTGCAGACCTTGCCTGGCGATGGATGGTGGCGCGCAGCGGTGGCCTCGGCGGTTATCGGTGTTGCACAAGATCATCACTCGGATGATGAAGCTGCTCACTCGCCGGGTAATGTGGGCCCAAGGGCAGCGCCAAGCGTCCCTGGCCGACACCGACCGTGATTCGGACGAGGCTCGCGTGTGAGGCGGCAGCAGAGGTGCAGCCGGCGCTGGCGTTCAGCCAGGGCCGCATGTCGAAAGTGCTGGCCGAGCTGCTGGGTGTGAGCCGGCTCACGGTGTCGCAAAGCCACACGGGCACCGCGTGCTGTCGCCCGACATGGCGCTCAGGCTTGAGAAGCTGCTCGGCACCAGCGCCGAAAGCAGGCTGCGCATGCAACAGGCGGTGGACCTGTGGGAGGCGCGGCAACAAACCGAGCACCTGGCCGCGATCACGCGGCTGCCGGCGGGCAGTGTGGCTTGAGCGAAATGGCCCAGAGCGCGGCAGGCCATGGGCCCGCTGCACCAGGCCTCGACCTATACAGCAAGTGAAATGTCCATCGCCTTCTGAAGTCTTTCCCGACTAGCCGAGCGAAGTCGTTGCAGGCCGAGTTGCCGCGCCATCTCGAGAATCGCGTCATCTGTGCCATTTGTCTTGGCGTTCACTTGGCGCGCCAAGTCAACAAGCTCTGACATACAAACTTCGTCGATGGCCCTGGTGCTGTCGCCAAGGACCTTGCGGAACGAGATCGGCAGTCCCGGCCCCCGCGAAGATGCCCAGTAAAACGTCCCAACATCTTCGTCGGTCGTCTTATGGGTCTTGCTCGCCAGCGTACCCACCCGCTCCTGAATCCGCGACCCCGTTCGCTGCCATCCATGCGCCCGCGCGATGCGCCGCGCGACCACCGTGTCGAGCACCGGCCCTTCGACTTCGACGACGTGCGCGATCATCGCCATCAGCACCGTGTCGTAGCCTTTGTCGAAGAACGCTTCGGCATTCACCGCAGCAACCACGGACGCCGGGTTGGATTCCGCGAAGTAGGCCGTGGCCGCAGCTCCTTCGGTCGCGTTGTGTGCATAGCCGTCGGTGTCCTGCGCTTGCGGCGACGGCTCAGCAGGCAAGCTTATTGGCCCCAGCTGAAAGGGCATCGCGCCGTCGATGCCTGAACCGGTCCCAGGCGCAGCTTCACGTGACGTTGCCTCCACTCTTGCCTTCTCAATGGCGGCGGCCGCCGCCTGCCTTTCCGCCTCCTCCGCGCGCCTGGCCCGGCTGGCTTGCAGCAAGCCCTGCAGCTTCGCGTCCAGCTTCAGCAGCGTGCCCGTTCTGTCCACCCACCAATCGGTGGACCAAACACGCAGGATGTCCCAACCCAGGCCACGCAGCACCTGTTCGCGCAGCATGTCTCGGTCACGGGCCGTGGCACTACGGTGATAGGTTGCGCCGTCGCATTCGATGCCGGTCAGGTAGCTACCTCTTGCATCGGGGTGCACCACGGCCAAGTCGACACGGAACGATGATGCGCCGATCTGCGTGTGCAGCTCCCAGCCCTTACCGGCCAGCGCCGAAGCGACGGCTTCTTCGAACGGATTCTCGAAGTCGCCGACGCTGCCACGCGTTTCCTCGGCCAGCGCGCGCGGGCCGCGTTCGGCGAATTGCAGAAACTGTTTGAGGTCGCGCACACCCAACGCCTGCGTGCGCGCCAGGTCCAACTGTTCGCCCTTGAGGCTGGAGAACACTCGCAACTCGTGCCGTGCCCGAGTGATGGCAACGTTCAGCCGGCGCTCGCCGCCTTCGCGGTTCATGGGGCCGAAGTTCATCGACACCGCGCCAGTCAGGTCGGGCCCGTAGGTGATCGAGAAGTACATGATGTCGCGCTCATCGCCCTGCACGCTTTCCAGGTTCTTCACGAACAGTGGCTCCAGCTCGACCTCGTCGAAGTACGGCTCGATGGCGGGGTTGCACCGCCGTTCTTCGTCCATCAGGTCTTCGATCAAATCCTTCTGTTCGGTGTTGAAGGTGACCACACCGATGGTCAGCTTGCTTTCACGAAAGCCTGGTGAACTGAGTCGCGCCACGATGTCGGCCACCAGCGCCTTGGCCTCGGGCTTGTTGATGCGGGCGCCGCCCTTCTCATAAGTGCCCTTGACGTGGTGAAAGCTCACCGCCCGGTCTTCGGTGACGGGTGACGGAAACGTGACCAGTGAACCGCCGTAATAGTGGTGATTGCTGAATGCAATCAGGCTCTCGCTGCGGCTACGGTAGTGCCACGCCAGATTCATAGTGGGCAGGTTGGCACCCAGGCACTCGTCGAGGATGCTTTCCAGGTCGCCCTCAACGTCCTCTTCATCGGACTCGGATTCGGCGCGGTCGAAGAAGTTGGTCGGTGGCAGTTGTTTTGGATCACCTACCATCACCACCTGCTTGCCACGCGCAATGGCGCCTACCGCATCCCACACCGGGATCTGGCTGGCTTCGTCGAACACCACCACATCGAACGCATTGGCGTCGGTGCTCAAGTATTGGGCGATGGACAAGGGACTCATCAACAGGCACGGCGTTAGCTTGGTCAGCGCTGAGGGAATGCTGCTCATGAGTGTGCGCAGCGGCATGTGCGCGCGCTTCTTGTTGACCTCATGCCTCAGGATGCCCCACTCGGAATTGCGGCTGACGATGTCTTGTCTAGGCAAGTCGCCGCACAGTGTGGCGCGCACCCAGGCGCGGGTAAGCGCGGTGTACTGGGTCTCCAGTGCGCGGAAATCGCCGATGCGTTTTTCATGCTCGGCTGCAACGAAAGTCCGGATGACGGGTTCGTTATCGACCACGGCGTTCAGCCACCATCGGCAGTAGCCTGTCTCGAAGGCACGCCGCACGACACCCGTGCCAGTGCCCGTGTGCCCAATGGCGCCGTTCTCGACACCTTCCACCAAGGGTGCCAGGCCAAGCACCATGGCGTGCTGGCAGACCTTGCGCCAGGCGCACCAGGCGTTCAGGCGGGCGGCTGATTGCAGGATGGCAGTACAGCGTTGTATGAGTTCGTCCAGCGCCACTTCCCCAAAATTAACGCTTGTGGGCTCGGTAAATTCTCCGGCTGCACTCAATCGGTCGATGCTGGGTTGCAGGGCGCCCCAAGCCGCCAGGTAGGTCTGCCCAACTGCGTCGATGGGGCCTGCTGGTGCCAGCAGGGCGTTGCCTTCGCCGATCAGCTTGTGCAGTGGTGCCTTGACCATGGCGATTTCGTCAGGCGTAGTCGCCAGGTTGGCAACGGCGGCCGCGATCGAAGTCTGAAACTTCAGCGCGTTGCCCACCTCGTCATGCCGCGTACGCAGCCCGTTCCACAGCCCGGCAGTCAGCGCCTTCAAGTCGTCGAACTCCGCCAATTGATGTTCGACCGCACTGCGTTGGCGCAAGCGCTGCCAGTCCGCGGCCATCTCGGCGCCGCAATCGCCGTTGGCCACGCGCTGGTGCTCGCCAAACAAGGTACCGCTGCTGCGCACCGCTTCGCGCGCGCTGCCAAAGGTCAATGCGGCGTTGAGGCGCTCGTCCTGCGTCGCCAACCCTACCCACAGGCCAGCCGTTGCCGGCCCCAGGTGTTCGAGTGCGGCGATGTCGGCGTCCAAGGCTTTCAGTGCCCGCGCCTTGGCCAGCTCTTTGGCCAGCCTGTCACCGCATCGCCCGGTGGCCACAGCGTCCAGTGCTTCTTCATCCCAGGGCTGGTCTTGCCGGGCAGCTACCAAAACCTGCTGGAAGCGCAAGGCGGCGCCGACAAAGTCGGGTCGAGTTTTCAGGCCTGCCCACACGCCATCACTGGCCAACGCTATGTCCAACGTGTTGACCTCTGACCGTAGCGTTCGGATTCGCGCCAACGAGCGCAGGTCGCGCGCGACATCAAGCCCGCCATCTTCCGTGACGGCAGTCTCCAGCGTCGCGCGCACCTTGCGCTTGGCCAACCACGACATCGGCCAGATGGCTCGCTCGGCCTTGCTCCAATCGCGCTGCAGCAGCGGCAGGTTCAGTTGATCAACCTGCTCGCCATAGCACGCTGAAAGCTGCAGTGTCGTTTTGCCGATTTGATCGAGCAGCGCCAGCCCTTTCTGCAACTCGGCGACCACGTTTGCCGGCCAGGGTGGCGCCAAGTCCGCGTGCGCCGCGCGTCGCCGGGCCAGCAGCAACAAGCCTTGGCGACACGCAGCGGCCACTGGCTGTGGCCAATCGGTGGCCAACTGGGCGGTGATTTCGCGGTGCGTGTGCAGTAGCCCCACGCCAGACTGCAAACGCTCGCTGATGCTTCGTGCATCCACGTACAACACGAACCGCCAGTCGCGCCCTGCGGCATGGGGCAAAGCCCTGGCCAGCACACCCATGGCACTGCGCACCCGGCGCGTTAGAGGCATGGGCGGCAGACCGATGGCGGTGGCGAAGCGTTCATGTGCCGCTTGCACCATTTGCACAGCAGGCAGCACGCCGCCTGCGGCCTCCACCAGGCCTTGCTGCCAGCTTGGCGACCATTCGCTGCGTGTGACGGCGGCCAGCGGATTGTTCAGCAAGGCGCCGTGGCCCAAGGCAGCGGCGTTCACCGCCAGTCGGTCCACCACTTCGCGCATGGCCTCCATGTCGGCGGTGCGATGGGCGTTGGCGCTGCCCCAGCTCAGCCCGAGCGCTGGTACGTCTTCGCCGTCCACCACGCGTCCAATGGCTTCAAAAATGCAAATGCCGTTGGCATGCCTGAAGTGAAGGCGTTCGACGTAGCCGTTGAGGTCGTCACGCAAGCGCTTCAGGCGTTGTGCCTGGGCGCGCCAGACCTCGGGGTCTACATCGCCCTGCGCATCCCAGGCGTTTTGCAGTTGCGCCAGCACGTCGAGCTTGCGCGCCTTGCTGGAGTGCAACTCCAGGCAGAACTCACCCAGCTGCGCCTCGCGCAGACGGCGGTAGACCACATCGAGCGCGGCGATTTTTTCCGAAACGAACAGCACGCGCTTGCCCTCGGCCAGGCACTGCGCAATCAGGTTGCTGATGGTCTGGCTCTTGCCGGTGCCGGGTGGCCCGATGAGCACAAAGTCTTTGCCTCGGACGGCGGCCATCACAGCCGACAACTGCGATGAATCCGCCGGCAACGGGCAGTAGACCTGCTCGGGCGAAAACTCGCTGTCTAAGCGCTTGGGGCTGGGGAAAGCGATGCCCTGAGGGTAGCTCTCGCGTGGCGTGTCGATCAGGTGCCTAACAACCGGGTTTTCGCGCAGTTGATCCGTGCGTTCGACCAGGTCCTTCCACATCAGGTATTTGGCGAACGAGAACATTGCCAACACCACGTCTTCCGAGACCTCCCAGCCCTTGATGTCCTTGACTGCCTGCGACACGGCCTTCCAGACAGACCGCACGTCCAGCCCGGTCTCGTCGCGGGGAAGCTCACCTTCAGCGACGCCGAGATCGAGCTTGAAGTCCTGGCGCAACATTTCGATCAGCGTTGGGTTGAACCGAGGCTCGTCGTCATGTAGGGTCAGCGTGAAACCCGAACGCGCACTCTTTCTGTTCAAGGTCACCGGAACCAGGATCAAGGGTGCGCGGAACTTGTTGCCGACCTTGTCGTCGCGCGTCCAGGACAAGAACCCGAGTGCGACGTACAACGTGTTCGCGCCGCCTTCTTGCAGCGTGTTGCGGGCCGTTCGGTAAAGGTCCACCAAGCGAGGCTCGAGCTCGTCCTGCGCAACACCGATGAACACCTCGCGGCGCTTCAAAGCGTCGAGTGCGTGCACGCGCCGCAGGTCTTCGCGTTCGCGCGCTTCAAAGATGGCCTGGCTGCGTGGATCAGTGCCGTCCATCAGGTCAGGGCGCGCCAGGAGCTTCAACGCTTGTCCATCCGCCAACAGGTCTTCCAGCGCTGAGGCGTCTGGCGCCTCAAGCTTCAAGGCTTTCTTGCCTGATTTGAAGTTCAGAAGCCTGTTGCGCAGCGACAGGTCAAGCAGTTTGCGCTGCCAGCGCGCCAGACGATCTTTCGGGTCCAGCGTGGCAGGTTCTTGCTCGTCACGCGTGTCATCGTCGGTCAAGTCTGGAGGCTCATCGAACGCCGGCTCGCCGACGGCAGCTTGCTCGTCTGTTGCAGCAGTGAGGATGGTCTCCGCGCTTGCCAGCGGTTTGATGCGCTGCAGGCGCGCCCGCCGAATGTCCACAGCCAGCTCGAATACCTCGTCGTTGGCCTCCGAGATCTGTTGCGCCGCGTGCTCAGCGGCGAAACTGAACGTGGCTGCAGGACGGTGAGTGGACAGCGTGGTTTCAAACAGTAGCAGCTCCTTCAGCCTGACGCGTTTGCGCAATGCAGTGACATCGTCAACGACGGTGGTCGAAAACTCCTCGGCCTTGAGCCATACCCCTGCGAACGCGTGCCCATTAGTGAACACGACCAACGGATTCAATCCAGCCTGCTCAATGGAGGCGCAAAAAAGCAAGGTGAGATCGAGGCAGGTGGCCAGGCCCGATTCCGCAATCTGAGCCGGACTGCGAACCTTTTGCCCGCTGTGCTCAAAACTGGCCGGCGGCAGCGCGTAGTCCAGGCCCATCGCAGAGACCGCGCTCCAGATGCTCGATGTGAGTTCCCAGGCACGTTGGCCGCCGCCGCGATAGCCGTCGAGGGCCGGGTTCTTTCCGTTCTTGCGCAGGATGTCGGCAGCCTGCTTCAGCAGCCGTTCGACGACTGGTTCGTTCGGCTGCACAAAGGCAGCGACCATGTCGGGCAGGTGATGCGAAATGCCACCCCATTGGTTGCGCGGCAGCAATTCGACAACCCGCTCCAGTCTTGCAAGTTCGTCAGGGCCAGCATCGCGGCGCCGCAGCGACAGTGTGACCGTCGCCTTCTCCGCTTCGGTCAAGCGTGTCAACAGGGCGCCATCCAGCTGCACATCCAAGTCTGTGATGCGGCATTGGCCGCCGGCCGCTAGAGCGTCGATGCGCCAATGCTTTGGCTTGAGGAAAGGTGGGATCGACTCGACCTGAAGGTCAAGCGCCTGGGCGTGTCCTGCGGTCGCGTTGAAGATGGTCACCTCGCGCAGCAGTGGTACGGCGTTCTGGAAGTCCGCCAGGCTCAGCTTCGCAGCGAGCGTTGCATCAATGCGAAAGGCCATGCAGTCGTTGTTTTCGTCGACCTCGGGCTTCAGCGAGTCCATGGCTTGTCCTCCTCTGACCAGTTTGGCAAACCCGAGCCGTCGAGGGCCCCAAGACACTTACCAGCCGTCGAATGCACAGCCCATCGAGTGCCGCAATTTTGTTGGAGACATCTTGTCACAGCCGATGCGGCGTGCGCCGCGATGGCCCCTGCCGGACTTGTTGAGAGCCAGCGAGTCGGTTCGATGCGGTAGCCGCCGAGCCCCCTGCCCCGGGCATACCCCCACCCCCATCGCATTGACACCCTTACCCCCGGCCCCTACAGTGCTGTATCTCTATGTGGACCGCAGTTCCACATACAAGAACGAAAAATTCCATGACGGACACCGCACTGACCGCTTCCCCTGCCACCGCCGCTGCCCCTCAAGGCACAGCCCCTCACTCCCCACCCCCCATGGCCGCTGCGGCGCGCCCGGCCTGGCTGGATTGGAAGTGGCTGATCATTGGCGTGTGCGTGCTGTTCACGGTGTACATCGCCGTCATCCCGCTGGGGTTTTTGCTGTGGCAGAGCTTCTTCACGCCGCAGACGGCCACCAAGGCGGCGGTCTTCACCTTCGGCAACTACCTCACCGCTTACACCAGTTCTGATACGGCGCGGCTGTTCTGGAACTCGATCAAATTCGCCGTCGGCGTTTCGGCCTTTGCCTTCGTCGTGGGCACCACGCTGGCGTGGATGAATGAGCGCACCAACACGCCGTTCAAGACGCTGTTTTATGCGCTCTCGCTGATCCCGCTGGTCATCCCTGGCATCTTGTTCACGGTGGCCTGGATCCTGCTCGGCAGCCCGAAGATCGTAATCATCAACCTGACGCTGATGCACTGGTTCAACCTCACCAGCGCGCCGTTTGATATTTACTCGATGTGGGGAATGATCTGGGTCGATGGCCTGCATTACTCGCCCATGGCCTTCCTTCTCATGACGGCGGCGTTTCGCGCCATGGACCCCTCCTTGGAAGAGTCGGCCACCATGAGTGGCGCGAATGTCTTCCAGGTTCTGTGGCATATCACGCTCAAGCTCACCTGGCCGGCGATTTTTGCGACCTTCTTGATCCTGTTCGTGCGGGCGATTGAATCGTTTGAGGTGCCCGCGCTGCTGGGCCTGCCGGTGGGCATTCAGGTCTTCACCTCGTCGATTTACCAGGCGGTGCACCGCTACCCCAGCCAGATTGGCCTGGCTTCGGCCTATGCCATCACGCTGCTGCTGATCACCACGGCGGGCATTTACTTCATCTCCAAGCTCTCGTCCAGCGGCTCGAAGTACTCGACCATGACGGGCAAGGGCTTTCGCCCGCGGCAGATCGATCTGGGGCGCTGGCGCTGGGTGGCTGCGGGGGTGTTCTTCCTGTACTTCAGCCTCATCGTCATCTTGCCGTTCGCGGTGCTGCTGTGGTCGTCGTTCCAGAAGTTTTACGCCGTCCCCTCGATGGAGGCCTTAGGGCGCTTGACGCTCGACCCCTACCGCTTTGTGCTGAGCTACCCCAACCTGGCGCGCTCGGTGTGGAACAGCGTGCTGCTGTCCTTTGGTACGGCCACGGTGATCATGCTCATCACCTCGGTCATCTGCTGGATCGTCGTCAAGACCAAGCTGCCCGGGCGCTGGCTGCTGGACAACCTGGCCTCGCTGCCGATGGTCTTCCCCGGCCTGGTGCTGGGCCTGGCGCTGATGATTTTTTACTTGAATGTCGACATCGGTGTCTACGGCACGATGTGGATTTTGTTCATCGCCTACGTCACGCGCTTCATGCCGTATGGCCTGCGCTTCAACACCACGTCCATGCTGCAGATCCACAAAGAGCTGGAAGAGTCTGCGGCGATGAGTGGCGCGTCGTGGTTCACGGCCTTCCGGCGCATCGTTTTGCCGCTGCTCAAGCCGGGCCTGGTGGCCGGCTGGATCTACATCATGATCGTTTCCATCCGTGAGTTGTCGAGCTCGATCCTGCTCTACAGCCCGGGCACCGAGGTGGTCTCCATCATCATCTGGGAGCTGTGGGAAAACGGCCAGTACGTCGAGCTCTCGGCCCTGGGCGTGCTGTTCATCCTGATGCTGTTCGTACTGGTGATCGTGGCGCAGGTGGTGGGCAAGAAATTCGGCATCAAGGAGACCTAAGCCGTGCTGAAAATTGAATCGCTGTACACCGAGTACACCAATGAGCTGGGCCTGCCTGTCAAGGCCGCCCAGGATGTGAACATCGAGGTGCCCGAAGGCCACTTCTTTACGCTGTTAGGCCCCAGCGGCTGCGGCAAGACCACCACGCTGCGCTCCATCGCCGGGCTGGAGCGGCCCAAGTCGGGCGAGATCAGCGTCAACGGCGTGGCGGTGTATTCGGGCAGCAAGGGCATCTTTGTGCCGCCCAACCAGCGTGGCTTTGGCATGGTGTTCCAGTCCTACGCCATCTGGCCGCACATGGATGTGTTCACCAACACCGCGTTTCCGCTGCAGGTGGGCAAGAAAAAGCTCAGCAAGGAAGCCATCGATGCCAAGGTGATGAAGGTGCTGGCCGCCGTGCAGTTGGATCAGTTCCGCGACCGTGAGGCGACCAAACTCTCAGGCGGCCAGCAGCAGCGCCTGGCTCTGGCCCGCGCCCTGGTGATGGAGCCCAAGCTGTTGCTGCTGGATGAGCCGCTGAGCAACCTGGACGCCAAGCTGCGCGAGCTGATGCGCTTTGAGCTGAAGCGTTTGCAGCGTGAGTTGCGCATCACCACCGTCTACGTCACGCACGACCAAAGCGAGGCGCTGGCGCTGTCGCATCAGGTGGCGGTGATGAACCTGGGCCGCATCCAGCAGATCGGCTCGCCGCGCGACATTTACGAGCGGCCGCAAAACCAGTTCGTCGCTGATTTCGTCGGCACCACGAATTTTGTCGATGGCACGGTGATCGACAAGGGGCTGGTCGAGGGCGCCTATGTCATCGACACCGAGCTCGGCCCGCTGCATTCGCATTCGGTCGAAGCGGTGCGCGTGGGCGACAAGGTGGTGCTGTCGATCCGGCCCGAGGACGTGGAGCTGACCGAGGCGCAGCCGGCCGACATCCGCGTCAACGCCTGGCATGCCATGGTCGATCAAAAGGTGTTCCTGGGCGAGGCGCAAGACTTTCAGGTCAAGGTCGGCGAGCGCACGCTGCTGGCGCGCACCCACCCCACAGTGCGCACGCCGATTGGCCAGCGCGTGTGGGCGCGGGTCGACCCGAACAAGAGCGTGGCCATGCCGGCGGCGCGGGTGTGATCGGGCGGAGTGCCAATGACCCAGCCAGAAGAATTCACCCGCATCACCCGCCCCGCCAAAACACCTGCGCCGGTCAAGCCCAAGGACCGTTGGGGTGCCGATGTCATCGTCGATCTGCTGCACCGCTATCAGCTGCCCTTTGCTGCCTTGAACCCCGGCGCCAGCTACCGCGGGCTGCACGATTCCATCGTCAATTACGGTGGCAACCTGCCGCAGATGATGCTGTGCCAGCACGAAGAAACGGCGGTGCAGATCGCCCACGGCTATGGCAAGGCCAGCGGCACGCCGATGGTGGCGATATTGCACAACCTGGTGGGGCTGCTGCACGCCAACATGGCGGTGTATTACGCCTACATCGACCGCGCGCCGATCTTCATCATCGGCGCCACCGGCCCGATGGACGAGACCAAGCGTCGCCCGCGCATCGATTGGATCCACTCGGCACAAGGCCAGGGCCAGGCCGTACGTGACTACACCAAGTGGGACTATCAGCCGACCACGGTAGACGGCGTGCCCGAGGCCTTTGCCCGCGCCTACTCGGTGATGATGACCGAGCCGCGCGGCCCGGTGTACATGTGCTACGACGCCTGGCTGCAAGAAAAGAAGCTCGATCACGACGTGCCGCTGCCGCCCAAGGGCTTCCAGGCCGTGCCCTCTGCCATCGCGCCCGATCCGGCCGCGCTGGCGCGTGCGGCGGAGACCTTGGTGGCCGCCAAGCGCCCGGTGATCCTGGTTGAATACGCCGGCCGTGAGCCGCAGGCGTTTCACGATCTTGTCGGCTTGTCTGAAGCATTAGGTGCGCCGGTGTTCGATCTGAACCAGCGTCTGAACTTCCCCAGCCTGCACCCACACAACCGCAGCCTCGATAAAAGCGTGTTCGCGGACGCCGATGTGGTGCTGTGCCTGGACGTGCGCGATTGGGAAAAGCCCACCACCACGCTGGCCAGCACCACGCGTGAGCTGGTGAGCCTGACACCCAAGCGCTGCCAGTGGATCGACATCGGTTTTGGTGACCTGAACATCTCCGCCTGGGCGATGGACTACCAGCGCTTTTTGTATGCCGATCAGCGCATCGTGGCCGACACCTCGCTGGCCATCCCGGCGCTCACCGCGTTGATCAAAAGGCTGGCCAAAAAAGACGATGGCTTTGCGGCCCGGGCTGGCAAGCGCAGCGCGGCCTCGGCCCGCAAGCACAGCGCGCTGCGCGCCGGCTGGGCACGTGAGGCCAAGCAAGATTGGGACGCCAGCCCGATCAGCCTGCCGCGCCTGGCCAGCGAGGTGTGGGAGGCGATCCAGCATGAAGACTGGGTGCTCACTGCAGGCACGCTGGAAGAGTGGACCCGCAAGCTGTGGAACTTTGATCAGCCGCACCGCCACCCGGGCAAATCCCTGGGCACGGCCACGCAGTTCGGCATCTCGCTGGGCGTGGCGCTGGCGCACCGTGGCAAGGGCCGGCTGGTGGTCGATATGCAGCCCGATGGCGATTTGATGTTCGATGCCGGCGCACTGTGGGTGGCCGCCAAACACCAGATCCCGATGCTGGTGGTGATGTACAACAACCGCGCCTATTTCAACGATTGGGAACACCAGATTCGCATGGCCAAGCAGCGCGGCACTCCTGTGGACCGCGCCTACATCGGCATGGACCTGGACGACCCGCCGCCCGATTTCGCCGGCCTGGCGCGCAGCATGGGCTGGTATGCCGAGGGCCCCATCGATCAGCCCGGTGACATCGCGGCGGCGCTCAAGCGCGCGATTGCCCAGGTCAAGGCCGGCAAGCCGGCGCTGATCGACACGATTTGCGAGAAGCGATGAGCTCGGTGGCACACCAGGCCGGTCGCCTCGACCCAGTGCAGGCCGCGAGCGCCGGCAGCGCTGCGGGCACCACGAGTGGCACCCACAGTGGCACCACCGTCGGCGTCGTTGGCGCCGGCCGCATGGGCACGCCCATCATTGGCCACCTGGTGCGCCAAGGCTTCAGCACCTGGGCCTGCGATGCCGACCTAACTAAAGAGTCCAGGGTGCTGGAAAAAGGCGCGCAGTGGGCGCCAGACGCCGCCGCGCTGGCGCCGCTGTGCGACGTGATCCTGATCTGTGTTGGCTTTGATGCCCAAGTGCGCGAGCTGCTGGCCCCCGCCGGGCCGCTGGCCGGCCTGCGCTCTGGCGCCATCGTCGCCATCCTCAGCACCATCGTGCCCGACACCGTCAAGGCGCTGGCCGCGCAAGCCGCATCGCGCGGCGTGCACGTGGTCGATTCCACCGTCTGCCGTGGCGGCGATGCGGCGGACAAGGGCGAGCTGCTGTCCTTCGTCGGCGGCAGTGCCGAAATCGTCGCAAGGCTAACGCCCGTGTTGCGCACCTACTCATCCGATGTGGTGCACACCGGCGGCGTGGGCACGGCGCAGGTGGCCAAGGCCGTCAACAACCTGATCATGTGGGCCTGCCTGGTGGCCGACCACGAAGGCTTGGCCCTGGCGCAGGCGCATGGTGTGGATGTCGCCGCGCTGCGGCCGGCCTTGCTGCTTTCAAGCAGCACCAACGGCGCGCTGGAAAAGTTCGGCACCCAAACCATGGCCTGGGCCGAGGACGACATGGTCATCGTCGCCGAGATGGCGGCCCAAGCCGGCATGGCCCTGCCGCAGGCCGGCCTGAACCGCGAGCTCTGCCGTGCCCTCAAACCCAAACGCTTCAAGCTGGAGATGTATGGCCGTTGATCCGCAAGGCACGGCTGCGGCGCCCGACGCAGCTCCTGACTCACCGCCTAACCCGCCAGTCGAGGATGCCCGCGAGGGCCGCGCTTCGCTGTATCACAGCAAGAAGGACCGGGTCTTCGTCCGCCCCATTCAGGGCCATTACGGCCTGAAAGACGAGATGGCCAGGCTGCGCGCCATGCCGCGTGTGCGCAAAGGCAGCGAGATCAAGTTTGTCGATGGCCCCCAGGCCTACAGCCGGCACTACGTCGAGCCCAAGGACGGCATCTCGCAGCTCTTCCATCTGCACCTGGAAGAGTACGGCCCGGGCGGCAAATCGCAGAAGCATGGCCATGTCAATGAGGCGGCGTTTTACATCCTCGATGGCGACGGCTACGAAATCCACGACGGCATTCGTTACGACTGGTCGGCCGGCGATGTGGCCATCGTGCACAACAACTGCGTGCACCAGCACTTCAATGCGAGTAACACCAAACCCGCGAGGGCTTTGGTGATCAAGACCAAGCCGATGTACATGTTCATGAACATGCTGTTCCAGCAGCAGGTGGAGCCGCGCTCGACCGATGCCGCGC
Organism: Ideonella sp.; assembly: GCA_043720415.1. Taxonomy (GTDB): domain Bacteria; phylum Pseudomonadota; class Gammaproteobacteria; order Burkholderiales; family Burkholderiaceae_C; genus Pseudaquabacterium. The sequence goes on along the minus strand of JAYSSS010000128.1, from coordinate 682 downwards.
CGGGCGGCGAGGGCTTTGTGGTGCGCGAGGCCGAAGACAACTTCAACCACGCCGATCCGGCGGCGGCTTAGGGAGCCAAGATGGCATGGAGTGAAGCCAAGGCCTGGCTGCAAGGCAGCCAGCACCAGGAGCTGTACCAGGCGCTGCTCGATGACGCCACGCAGGCGCCGGCGCGCAATGCCAAGCGCAAGAAGACCGTGGGCGCGGCCGAGATGCCCTGGGAGATGTCGCGTCAGGGTCTGCTCAAGCACCTGCTCAACGAGGGCATGAACACGCGCATTGAGACGGTGGACGCCTACATGCAGATCATCCCGCCGGGCAGCCGCTCGGGCCGGCACCGGCACCTGGCCGAAGAGTGCCTGTACGTGGTCGAGGGCCGGGGCTACGACCTGCACCAAGATTGCGATGTCGAGATCACCGACACCTACCACTGGACGCCGCAAGCCGAGGTCAAACGCTATGAGTGGGAAGCCGGCGATGTCATCTACATCCCGCCGAACACGATTCACCAGCACTTCAATGCCAGCCCGGATCGGCCTGCACGCCTGATCTCGGCCATCAACCGCATCTTCAAGGCCAGCGGGTTGAACGACCTCGAGCAGCTTGACGACGCGCCCGAGTTTCGGCCCGACACGGCCCTGACCGCCGCCATGGTGGCGCAGCTCTTGCGCGCCCCGAACAA
>JAYSSS010000127.1:0-22949 GCA_043720415.1 Ideonella sp. | reverse complement strand
CGTTGCAGCGGCATGGCGCGGTACCAGCGCCCCGCACCACGGCCCGCACCACCGCCCCGCACCACCACCCCGCACACAATCGCGCGCCATGAGTCTGCAAACCCTGACACCCCGCATCGCCTTGCTGCTGACGCTGCCGCCCCTGATGTGGGCCGGCAATGCCGTCATCGGCCGCATCGCCATCGATCACATCCCGCCACTGACCCTGAACGCCGCGCGCTGGGCACTGGCCCTGCTGCTGCTGTCGCCGCTGGGCTGGCGGGTGCTGGCAACGCCCGAGCGCCGCGCCCAGGTGGCCGCGCGCTGGCCTTACTTCTTGCTCATCGGCCTGCTCGGCGTGGGCGCCTACAACGCCCTGCAGTACATGGCGCTGCGCACCAGCACGCCGCTCAACGTCACCTTGATCGCGGCCAGCATGCCGGTGGGCATGTTGGTGGTGGGCGGGCTGTTTTTCGGCGAGAAGCCACGGCCGGCGCAGTGGTGGGGCGCGGCGCTGTCGCTGCTGGGCGTGGCGGTGGTGCTGGGCCGCGGCGATCTGGCCAGCCTGCTGCGCGTGCAGTTTGTCGCCGGTGACCTGATGATCTTCGCGGCCATGCTGGGCTGGGCCTTCTACGGCTGGGTGCTGGCCAAGCCGCCGGCGCACATGCAAGGCAGCAACAAGCCCGATTTCAATTGGGCCGAGCTGCTGTGGCTGCAGATCGCCTTCGGCTGGTTGTGGGCCCTGGCCTTTGCCGCCACCGGTGAATGGGTGGCACCCTCGCCGCAAGCCATTGTCTGGAGCCCCATGCTGGTAGCCGTGCTGCTGTACGTGGCCATCTGCCCCTCGCTCATCGCCTACCGCGCCTGGGGCCTGGGCGTGGCCGCCGTGGGGCCCACCGTGGCCTCCTTCGTGAGCAATCTGACGCCGCTGTTCGCAGCCTGCCTGTCAGCCGCCGTGCTGGGCGAGTGGCCGCAGGTTTACCACGGCGTGGCCTTTGTGCTGATCGTCGCCGGCATCGTGGTCTCCTCGCGCCGGTGAGGCCGCGCTGGTGACGATTCGCCGCTGACGATTCGCCGGTGACGCCGCGCTGGTGACGCTTCGCCAGCAAGGCCACGCTGGTGACACCACGCTGATGCACGAGACCCAGGCGCTGGCGCCTTGGCGACGGCCCGCCGCACGCGCCGCGGCCACACTGCGCCATGAACCGAGTCCTGGCCCACACGGGCGCCCGCTACCCCATCCTCCAGGCCCCCATGGGCTGGATCGCCCGGCGCCAGTTGGCCGCGGCGGTCTCGCGCGCCGGCGGCCTGGGCATCATCGAAACCTCATCGGGCGAAACCGCCGCCTGCCAGGCCGAAATCACGGCCATGCGCCAGGCCGGTCTGCCCTTTGGCGTGAACCTGCCCATCCGCTTCTTGAAGGACGACGCCATGCTGCGCTTCGTCTGTGAATCGGGCGTGCGCTTCGTCACCACCTCGGCCGGCAGCCCGGCGAAATTCATCGCGCCGCTCAAGGCCGCTGGCATCGTGGTTTATCACGCCGTGCCCACCTTGGAGACCGCACTGAAATGCGTCGATGCCGGCATCGATGGCCTGGTGGTCGAAGGCGCCGAGGGCGGTGGTTTCAAGAATCCCGAAGAGGTCTCGACCCTGGTGCTGCTGCAGGCCATCCGCGAGCGCTGCAAGGTGCCCCTGATCGCCGCCGGCGGCATCGTCGATGGCCGCGGCATGGCCGCAGCCTTTGCGCTTGGCGCCGAGGGCATACAAATGGGCACGCGCTTCGTTGCCAGCACCGAGAGCCCCGTGCATGACAACTACAAAAGCGCCATCGTCGCCGCCGAGGCCACCGGCACCTGGGTGCTGAACAAAAAGGCCACGCCCTGCATACGCGCACTGAAGACCGACTTCACCGCCGCCATGGTCGAGACCGGCCTGATGCCGCCCACGGCCTTCAAGGGCATCCAGGGCGTGTACTTCGGTGGCGACATGAACGCCGCGCCCGCCCTGGCGGGGCAAAGCGCCGGGCTGATCCACGGCGTGAAGTCGGTGCAGCACATCATTGACGACACAGTCGCTGAATTCTTCGCCATTGGTGCGCGCCTGGCCCAGCTTTCGTCCGCTCGACACTTCGGTTAGCCGCGGCAAGCTGCTTCTTCCCCACCCCCACCCCCACCCACCCCCGCCCACCCCTGCGCTGCGCTGCGCGCACCCACATCGCCCCAACATGAAGCTCTACCTCATCCGCCACGGCGAGACCGCGCTCAACGCCGCACGCGTGGTGCAGCCGCTGGCCACACCCTTGAGCGAGCGCGGCCTGGCGCAAGCGCAGGCCTTGGCCCAACGGCTGAAGTCAGCGCCCATCACGGCGCTGCTGAGCAGCGACATGCCGCGCGCACTGCAAACCGCCCAGGCTGTCGCCGCGGCCTGTGGCCTGCCGATTCAAACTTCGGCCTTGCTGCACGAACGCAATTTCGGCGATCTGCGTGGCCAGCCCTATGACCTGCTGGGCTACAACCCGCTCACGGTGGATGAGGCGCCGCCCAACGGTGAATCGAGCGCGCAGTTTGCGGCACGCTGCCACGCCGCATGGGCCGAGGTCTTGCGCCTGCAAGCCGATTGCGGCGGCACTCTGGCCGTCGTCTCACACGGCCTGGTGCTGCGCCAGTGGCTGCAGCCGCAGCGCATCGATTTCGGTGATCACGAATCACCCGAGGCCTGGGCCAACACCTCGCTGAGCATCGTGCAAGCCGCGCCACCGCACCGGCTGGAGCTGATCAACTGCACGCGTCACCTCGAAGCTGACACCAGGCACGACGAGCGCAGCTTGTCGGGTGCTTGACTTCAGTTCAAAACGACCGCGGCATGCCCAAGACATGCTCGCCCACATAACTCAATATGAGGTTGGTCGAGATCGGTGCCACCTGGTAAAGCCGGGTCTCGCGGAATTTGCGCTCGACGTCGTATTCGGCGGCGAAACCAAAGCCGCCATGGGTTTGCAGGCAGGTGTTGGCCGCTTCCCATGAGGCCTTGGCCGCCAGGTATTTGGCCATATTGGCCTGCGGGCCGCAGGGCTGGTGCGCATCAAAGCGCTTGCAGGCCTCCCAGCGCATCAGGTTGGCGGCTTCGAGCTCGATGTAATCGGCGGCGATGGGGAATTGCACGCCCTGGTTCTGGCCGATGGGGCGGTTGAACACCACGCGCTGCTTGGCGTAGTTGCGGGCGCGCTCGATGAACCACCAGCCGTCGCCTATGCACTCAGCCGCGATCAGGGTGCGCTCGGCGTTCAGGCCATCGAGGATGTATTTGAAACCCTGGCCTTCGGTGCCAATCAGGTTCTCAACCGGGACTTCCAGGTTGTCGAAAAAGACTTCATTGGTCTCGTGATTGACCATGTTGCGGATCGGCCGCACCGTCATGCCGTGGCCCATGGCCTGCTTCAAATCGACGATGAAGACGCTCATGCCCTCGCTCTTGCGCTTGACCTCGGCCAGCGGTGTGGTGCGGGCCAGGAGGATCATCAGGTCAGAGTGCTGGATGCGCGAAATCCACACCTTCTGGCCATTGACGGTGTAGCGGTCGCCGCTGGCGCTCTTCACTGCCATGGTCTTCAACTGGGTGGTGTCGGTGCCGGTGGTCGGCTCGGTCACGGCCATGGATTGCAGGCGCAATTGGCCGCTCGCAATGCCTGGTAGGTAATGGCGCTTTTGCGCCTCGCTGCCATGGCGCAGCAAAGTGCCCATGTTGTACATCTGGCCATGCAATGAGCCGGCGTTGCCGCCGCTCAGGTTGACCTCCTCCATGATCACCGAGGCCTCGGCCAGGCCCAGGCCCGAGCCGCCAAATTCCTGCGGGATGAGGGCGGCCATCCAGCCGGCGGTGGTCAAGGCGTTGACGAAGGCCTCGGGGTAGCCGCGGGCCTCATCAATGCCCTGCCAGTAGGCGTTGTCATAGCGGCCGCACAGATCGCGAAGCGCCTCGCGCATGGGCTGGTGGTCATCGGGGGCAGGTATGTCTTGGCTCATGTCGAAGGGGATGAAGCTTGAAGGCTGGCCATGGCCTGGCCCATGCGGATGGCCGCCGTGGGCGCCCAGTCCGGGTTGAAGCGCAAGGTGGCCTTTGCAGATTTTGGAAAGAGCAGCACCACGGTCGAGCCGAGCAAGAAGCGGCCCATTTCGGCGCCGCGCGCCAAGGCCACGGGGGCCTGGCCGTAGCGCCATTCGCGCACCTGGCCATGGCGCTGCGCATTGACCACGCCATGCCACACCGTGGCCATGCTGCCGACGATGGTGGCCCCCACCAAGACCATCACAAAGGGGCCGAAGCTGGCATCGAACACACAGACCACGCGCTCATTGCGGGCGAACAGGCCCGGCACGCCACGGGCCGTGGTCGGGTTGACCGAAAACAGCTCGCCAGGCACATGGATCATGCGCGTGAGCGTGCCCGCGCAGGGCATGTGTATGCGGTGGTAATCCTTGGGGCTGAGGTAGAGCGTGGCGAAGTGGCCGTCATCAAACTGCGCGGCCAGTTCACGGTCGCCACCCACCAGGGCCGTGGTGCTGTAGCTGTGACCCTTGGCCTGGAAGACCTGGTCGCGCACGATGGCGCCGCACTGGCTGATGGCACCATCCACCGGGCACAGCAAATCGGCGTCGGCCAGCGGGCGCGCACCGGGCTTGAGGGCACGGGTGAAGAAGTCGTTGAAGGTGGCGTAGCGCTTGGGCTCGGGCTCGGCAGCCTCGGCCATGTTCACGTCATAGCGGCCGATGAACCAGCGGATGGTGCGCTGCGTCAGCGCATGCTGGCGCGAAGCCACGCTGCCGGCAAATTGGGTCAAGGCCTGCTTGGGCAGCAGGTACTGGGGCAACACCGCCAGGCGAGAGGACACGTTCTAAACTTTAAAGTGAATAGGCTTGCCGGCAGGGCCACCGCGCTGGCGGTGGCCCCTGCACGACATCAACACCGGCGATCAGAAGGTGCCCGAATAGGCGCCGCCATCGAGCAAGATGTTCTGCCCCGTCATGTAGCCGGCCTGGGCGCTGCACATGAAGGCGCACATGGCGCCGAACTCATCGCGGTGGCCCAGGCGGCGCGCCGGCACGGTTTGCGTGCGCCGCGCGATGGCATCGGCCACGGGGATTCCGGCTTGCTTGGCCGCGCCCTGCATGGTGGAGGCGATGCGGTCGGTGTCAAACAGCCCCGGCAGCAGGTTGTTGATGGTGACGTTGCGCGAGGCCAGCTGCGTTTGCCGCGCCAGGCCGGCCACAAAACCGGTGAGGCCAGTGCGCGCGCCATTGGACAGGCCGAGCACATCGATGGGTGCCTTGACCGCGCCCGAGGTGATGTTGACGATGCGCCCGAAACCGCGAGTGGCCATGCCATCGACCGTGGCCTTGATGAGCTCGATCGGCGTGAGCATGTTGGCATCTAACGCCTTGATCCAGGTGTCGCGGTCCCATTGCCTGAAGTCACCTGGCGGCGGGCCACCGGCGTTGTTGATGAGGATGTCCACCTGCGGGCACGCCGCCAGGGCGGCGGCGCGGCCTTCCACCGTGGTGATGTCGCCCACCACGGTGCGCACCTCAATGCCCGGGGCCATGGCGCGCAGCTCGGCGGCGGTGGCCTGCAAGGCCTCGGCACCGCGGGCGGTGATGACCAGGTTGACGCCATCGCGCGCCAGGGCGGTCGCGCAACCGCGACCCAAACCCTTGCTGGCCGCACACACCAGGGCCCAGCGGCCCGAAATTCCCAAATCCATAACAATCTCCAAACGAGTTGATCAAATTTTGCGCGCCAGCAACCATACACCGGCGATCACACACGCCGTGCCCGCGGCCAACCACAGAGTGAACGGCTCGTCCAGCAGCCACACGCCCATCAAGATGGTGCTCAAGGGCCCGACCATACCGAGCTGCGCCGCCAGTGCCGGGCCGATGCGCTCGATGGCCATCATCACCATGAGCACTGGCGCCACGGTGCACAGCACGGCGTTCAGCAGCGACAGCCCCAGCACCAACTGCGGCACCCACAGGGCCTCCAGCGGGCGCAGCAGCACGAACTGCAGCATGCACAGCAAGCAGGCCACGCTGCTGGCCCAGCCCGTGAGGCGCAGCGAGCCCATGCGACGCACCACCTCGCCGCTGTACAGCAGGTAGACGGCGTAGCTCAAGGTGCTGGCAAAGACCAGGGCCGCGCCCAGCGCCACATGGCTGCCCTGCAGTTGCACCTCTTGCCCAAAGGCCAGAAGCACGCCGGCATAGCTAACCAACAGCGCCAGCCCCTGGCCGCGGCTGGCGCGCCGGCCAAAGCGCCACCAGGCCAGAAACAACACCAGGGTCGGCGTCAGGTAAAGGATCAACCTTTCCAGGCCGGCGCTGATGTATTGCAGGCCCAGAAAATCCAAGGTGCTGGCCAGGTAGTAGCCGCAAAAGCCCAGGCCGCCCACGGCCAGCAAATCAGTGCGCGACATCGCGGGCTTGCCCCGGCCGCCCCACCAGGCCAGCGCGGCAAACAGCGGCAGTGCGAAGACCATGCGGTAGGTGATCAAGGTGATGGCGTCAACGCCATGGCGCAAGGCCAATTTGACAATGATGGCCTTGCCGGAAAACGCCATCGCGCCCAGCACCGCCAGTGCAAATCCTGTGAGGCGATCGACCCGCGGGCCTGGCGCGACTGCGGAGTGTTTTTCCACCATGGATGCTGGCAAATTGCCGTCTCGGTTCAGGCCGGTGTTCTGACCTGTGGGCTGGCCTGTGGGCTGGCGTGTCTGTCGGCCTGTCTACTGGCCTGTCTGCTGGCCTGTGGGCAGGCCTGAATGTCAGTGGACTGGATTGCCTAACGCCGCGTCTGCCAGCGACATAGACCCAGCGCCATGCGGGCCTTGATGGCCCCTGCACACAGGCCTCGGCGGCGGCAATTCTATGAGGCGCTTGGTGAGCCGAATGGCACCGGCCCCGAGCAATCTCGGGTACAGCATGGATCGATCAAGTGATAGGCTGGAGTCAGACCCTTGCAGCGCTATTGAACCCGGTTTCCATGCCCGCCCCAACACTCACAGGATTGCCCCGCGCCACCGCCGCGACACCCAGCTCGTCGCATCAACTCGCCTGGATGGCCGCGGTGGTGATCCTGCTGCCACTGTTGAGCTGGATCACACCGATGTACGAGGCCACTGGCGTGCTCGTCGCGCCCTTGGCGCCGGCGCTGGTGCTGGCGCTGTGCGCCACCACCTTGCTGGGCTGGCGTGCCCTGCCGGCAGTGGCCGTCGGTGCGGCCCTCGCCAGCCTGGGTTGGCCATTGGCAGCGCCTTCGGCCATGGACGTGCTGGCCGCCATGACGCTGCTGTGCCAGGCCGCCTTCACGGGCCTGTTGCTGCGCCGATCCGGCCGCAGTGATGACCTGGCCTTGGACACCCGCCCGGCCTTGCGTCGCCTGCTGGCAGCAGCCATTGGCTGCGGTGTGATTGGGGGTCTGTCGCTCACTTTTGGCGATATTGCATTGGCCATTGATTCCAGCCTGCGCCCGCTGGCCCTGGGGCTGGTCCGCGCCATTGCCGACGCCGGCAGCATCGTGCTGATGTTGCCCGTGGTGATGGCCTGGACTGCGCCCCCGCGTGATCGCTGGCTGGCCAGACGCCGCCTCGTTGCCTTGCCCCTGGTGGCCTTGTCGGCGGTGATGTGGGTCGCCTTTGTCGGCATTGACGAGCGTGATCGGCAGCAGGCCCTGTCGCGTTTCGAGCGCGATGCCGAGGTCGTGTTCGCGCGCACCCAAAGCTTGCTGGATGCGCCGGTCCAGGCCCTGCAAGCCCTGCAGGGCGCTTTCAAATCCGCACCGGAGTCATTGACGGCCGCGCAATTCGACAGCGTGGCACAGGCCTGGATCAAACGCTCACTGGGTGTCGGGGCACTGGGCTGGCTGGAGATCAGCGCACAGCTCAGCCTGGCGGCGGAGGCGGCGTCGCCACCCATAGCGTCCACTGGCAAGGAGGCCACGTCAACGTCAACGTCAGCGCCTGCACCGATGGCCAGATCGCTGGTCATCAGCGCCACCGAAATCCCCCGCGTGCGCCATGTGCTGGGCCAGGTGCCGACGGTGGCCGCGGCCGCATCGGCTCCGGCGCGCTCGGCGCTTGAGCTTCAAAGCACACGCACCAGCATGTCGCGAGCGGTGGGGCAGGATGGCGCGGTCGCCTCAGCCCCGCTGACATTCGGCGCGGGGCCCGACTCCAGGCCGGGTTTTGTGCTGTTGCAGTACCTGCCGACCAAGGACGGTGGCTCGCTGCGTGCCCTGGCCTTCGCCATCGTGTCGGCTGACGCACTGGTGGCGCCGATCCTGGCCGCACGCTCGGATGGCTTGCGAGCCTGCTTGATCGACACCGATGCGCGCCTGGAGCAAAGGCGTTTGGCCGGGCCCTCAAGCTGTGAGGCCGGCGCACTTGCCGAGGGCTTCTTCAGCCGGGAAGCGGCATTTGATTTCTCCGGTCAGAAATGGGCACTGCGTGTCAGCCAGCCCGTTCGCACCAGCGGTGGCGTCTGGCTCTTTGCCTTGCCAGCCCTGGGTGGCGGCGCCTTGTTGGCCGTGCTGTTGTGCGGCATGACAGGACAGATGCAGCGCGCCCGGCACGAGGTGCAGTCGCGCCGCGAGGAGCTGCGCCACGAGATTGACGAACGCGCGCGCAGTGCCGTCGTGCATGAGCGTGTCGAGCACGCTCTGATGGATGCCGTGCAGGTGGGCGTGGCCATGGTCGATGGCCAGGGCCGCATTCAGCGTGTCAACGCGGCCTTCGTCGATCTGGCCGGGGCCAATGCCGACGCTCTGCATTTGCGCTCCATCGACGACGTGCTCGCCGACGCCACCCAGGGTGTGCCAGGGCGCTTCACACAATTCATTCAGCAGGCTGGCGACACCTTGATGCACAAGACAGTGCGCCTGCGCAACGCCGATGGCCGAGTGATTCCGTCACTGGTGACCTTGCGTGTGTTGCGTGATGAGGTGGGACGCGCCAATTCGGTGATCTGCGCCGTGCACGATGTCAGCGAAAACCTGCGCCGCCAACATGTGGAGCAGGTGCTGGGCGATGTGCTCAACCTGTCGCGAGGCGATGCGCACACGAGCACCACGCCGATGCCTCTGTCAGCTGCGCCAGGTGTCGCGCGCGCGAGCCACCTGCTGGCCATCGTCGGCAAGGCCGAGCTGGCCAACGCTCTGCAACAGGCCCTGCATGATCGCCCCGAGCTCATGCTGCGGGCGGCTGCCAGTGGCGCCCAGGGTCTGATCTCGGCCCGCACCGAATCCACCCAGTTGGTGCTGCTCGATCTGGACCTGCCTGATACCGATGGGCTGGCATTGATGCGCACCCTCAGCGCCGAGCGCCTGCCGGTGATTGCGATGTCACGCGACCTGCGCCCGCAACGCATTGACCAGGCCTTTGCCGCGGGTGCGCGCGCCTACATCACACTGCCACCCGAGCCACGCGAACTGCTGGCGATGATCGACGACTTGATCTGAGCGGCGCAGGCCCGGCCGACCGCTGCTGACTTCAATCAGAACCCGGCAGCCTGGCCATCGCGGCGCGGGTCGCTGGCAGCGACATAGCCCTCGGCGCCCGGGTCGCCCAAACGCCAGATGAACTGGCCGGCGCCAAAGTCCTGGTAGCTGTCGTGGATGACCTCGGTGACATGGCCCAGGTCCATCAGGCCCTGCACCACGGCAGGGTTCATGGCCGCTTCCACATTGATGGCCAGGCCCTCACTGAAGCGCCAGCGCGGCGCATCGCAAGCCGCTTGCGGGTGTTGCTGCCAGTCGATCATGCGCACGAGGGTCTGCAGATGGGCTTGCGGCTGCATGTTGCCGCCCATCACGCCAAAGCTCATTTGCGGCTGGCCATCGCGCATCAGAAAGGCCGGGATGATGGTATGGAAGGGCTTCTTGCCCGGGCCGACCAGGTTGTCACTGTTCGGATCCAGGCTGAAACCATGGCCGCGGTTTTGCAGGCTGACGCCAAACTCGGTGTTGCACACACCCGAACCAAAGCCCATGTAGTTGCTTTGGATGAAGCTGACCATCATGCCCTGCTCGTCGGCCGCGGTGAGGTAGATCGTGCCGCCGCGGCGGTGCGCATCGGCCGGGCTGCCGGCCTCAAAGACCTGGGCGCGTTTGGGGTTGATCAGCTTGGCGCGCGTGGCCAGGTAGTGCGGGTCGAGCATCTGCGCCGTGCTCATGCGCATGCTGGCCGGGTCCGCGACGTATCGGTAGACATCGGCGAAAGCGAGCTTCATGGCCTCGATCAGGATGTGCTGGGCGGCCAGGCTGTCGGCGCGCATGGCGGCAATGTCGAAGTGCTGGGCGATGCCCAGGGCCATCAAAGCCGCGATGCCCTGGCCATTGGGAGGGATCTCGTGCAGCGCCACACCACGGTAGTCCTGGACGAGCGTGCCTACCCACTCAGGATGATAGGACTCGAAGTCCGCCAGCACGTGGGCGCCACCCTGGGCCTGGGCTTGGCGGGCCAGGGCCTGGGCGATTTCGCCGCGGTACATGGCTTCGCCGCCGGTGTCAGCGATGGCACGCAGTGCGCGCGCCGCCGCCGGCATGCAAAACAACTCGCCGGTGACGGGCGCGCGACCACGCGGCAGATAGATCTGGGCAAAACCGGGTTGCGACACCAAATCGGCCACCTTGGACGCCGCCTGCCACTTTTCACCCACCACAACCGGGACGACATAGCCGCGCTGCGCGATGTCAATGGCAGGCTCCAGCAGATCGGCAAAGGGCAGCTTGCCAAAGCGGGTGCTCATGCTGGCCCAAGCGGCCACCGCGCCCGGCACCGTCACCGAATCCCAGCCGCGCGTCGGCATCTTGCCGCTACCGGACTTGCGCGCAAAGTACTCAGGCGTCCAAGCCGCTGGCGCGTGGCCCGAGGCGTTCAAGCCGTGCAGCTGCTGGCCGTCCCAGAGGATGCAAAACGCATCTGAGCCCAAGCCATTGCTGCAGGGCTCGACGATGGTCATCACTGCGGCCGCCGCCACCGCCGCATCGACCGCGTTGCCGCCTAGGGCCAGCATGCGCACACCGGCTTGTGCTGCCAGCGGATGCGAGGTGGACACGATGTTGCGTGCGAACACTGGCAAGCGCGTGCTGGTGTAGGGGCTGCGGTAGTCAAAGCTGCTGGGCATGGCGAACGAATCCAGTGAGTGTGGTGCTGCTCGAGCCGCACCTCGCTGGCAATGCTTGGGTCGGCAATGATGCAGACGCAGCGCATGGCGCAACTGGAAATCCGGCACGGGCCTGAGTTGGCTGTGCCAACGAAAAAACCCCGCCTAAGCGGGGTTTGTCAATTCACCGACGGGTGAATTACCGCTTGCTGCGCGTACCGACGACCTCGATCTCGGTGCGGCGATTCTTCGCCTTGCCTTCTTTGGTCTTGTTGTCGGCGACCGGCTGCTTCTCGCCCTTGCCTTCGGTGTAGACGCGGTTTTTCTCCACGCCCTTGCTCACCAAATAGGCCTTGACGGCTTCCGAGCGCTTGACCGACAACTTCTGGTTGGCGGCGTCGCTGCCATCGGAATCGGTGTGACCGACAGCGATGATGACTTCAAGGTTGATGCCCTTGGTCTTGGAGACCAGGTCATCGAGCTTGGCTTTGGCTTCAGGCTTCAGGATCGCCTTGTTCACATCGAAGAAGGCGTCAGCTGCGAAGGTGACTTTCTCGACAGTCACTGGCGGCGGCGGCGCGACCGGAGGCGGGGCGGGTGGCCGTGGCGGAGCCACCGCTGCGGGTGCCGGGGCCGGGGCCGGAGCTGGCGCCGGAGCAGGTGCCACCGGAGCAGGCGCAGGAGCAGCAGCAGCACGCGGTGCGGCGGGTGCCGGAGCAGCCGCCGGAGGCGGAGCACCATCGCAGCCCGGGGCCGCAGTCGCTGGCGTCCAGAACGCATCGCGCCAGCACAGCTCATTGGTGCCGTTCTTCCAGACCAGCGCACTGTCTGCAGTGCGCCAATTGTCAATCGACTTGGGCTGAGCCGACACCGTGATCGGCGCGGCCATCGCGACCGTCGCGAACAGCACTGCCACCGTGTTCAATTTCTTCATGATTCTCCTCTCGAGGAAAGCCGCTAAAAAGCGCCGCAAAAAGGGTTCTTTGACCCAATTCGCAAGCAAGATGAGCCGGCAAGCACAAGCGTTGGCAAGCGTTTACCACCGACAAATCATTGTGCCATAGGGTCTATGTTGCCCCGCAAAAACACCCCGTCGATGCGCTTGCGCATGCCCAATGTTGCAAAGCTGCTACACAGCACCCCCGACATAGAATCTCGCTTCGCCGCCGGCAGCCTCGCCATGCGGCCATGTCAGCCACGGCACTGTCAGCCGCCCCCTGAATGACCCCCTTCGCCAAGGAAACCCTGCCCATCAGCCTCGAAGAGGAGATGCGGCGCTCGTACCTCGACTATGCGATGAGCGTCATCGTCGGTCGTGCCTTGCCCGATGCGCGCGACGGCCTCAAGCCTGTGCATCGGCGCGCGCTGTTCGCCATGCACGAGCAGAACAACGACTGGAACCGCCCATTCAAGAAGAGTGCCCGCATCGTTGGCGATGTCATGGGCAAGTACCACCCGCATGGCGACACCGCCATCTACGACACCATCGTGCGCATGGCGCAGCCGTTTTCGCTGCGCCACATGCTGGTCGATGGCCAGGGCAACTTTGGCTCGGTCGACGGCGACAACGCCGCGGCCATGCGCTACACCGAGATCCGCCTGTCGAAGATCGCCCACGAGATGCTGGCCGACATCGACAAGGAAACCGTCGATTTCGCGCCCAACTACGACGGCTCGGAGAAAGAACCCACCGTCCTGCCGGCGCGCCTGCCTAACCTGCTGATCAATGGCTCGGCCGGTATTGCCGTGGGCATGGCCACCAACATCCCGCCGCACAACCTGAACGAGGTGGTGGACGCCTGCTTGCACCTGCTGCGCTCGCCGCTGGCCACGCTCGAAGAGCTGATGGAGATCATCCCGGCGCCGGATTTCCCCACCGCCGGCATCATCTATGGCGTCAACGGCGTGCGCGAAGGCTACCGCACCGGCCGCGGCAAGGTGCTGATGCGCGCCACCTGCCACTTCGAGGACATCGACAAGGGCTCGCGGCAATCGATCATCGTCGATGAGCTGCCCTACCAGGTGAACAAGAAGACCCTGCTCGAGCGCATCGCCGAGCTGGTGCACGACAAGAAGATCGACGGCATCAGCCACATCCAGGACGAGTCCGACAAGTCCGGCATGCGCGTGGTCATCGAGTTGAAGCGCGGCGAAGTGCCCGAGGTGGTGCTGAACAACCTGTACAAGCAAACCCAGCTGCAGGACACCTTCGGCATCAACATGGTGGCCCTGATTGACGGCCAGCCCAAGCTGTGCAACCTGAAGACGCTGCTTGACATCTTCCTGGAGCACCGCCGCGAGGTCGTCACCCGCCGCACGGTGTTTGAGCTACGCAAGGCGCGCGAGCGCGGCCATGTGCTCGAAGGCCTGGCCGTGGCCCTGGCCAACATCGATGAGTTCATCGAGACCATCAAGACCTCGCCGACGCCGCCGGTGGCCAAGGCCGCGCTGATGGCCAAGAGCTGGGATTCGTCGATGGTGCGCGACATGCTCACCCGCGCCGAGGCCGACACGCCCGGCGGGCGCGGTGCCTATCGCCCCGAGGGCCTGCCGCTGAGCTTTGGCCTGCAGGCCGATGGCCTGTATCGCCTGTCGGACGACCAGGCCGGCGAGATCCTTCAAATGCGTCTGCAGCGCCTGACCGGGCTGGAGCAGGACAAGATCATCGGCGAGTACAAAGAGGTGATGTCGGTCATCGCCGACCTGCTCGACATCCTGTCCAAGCCCGAGCGCGTGACCACCATCATTGCCGATGAGTTGACCGCCCTCAAAGCCGAGTTTGGCGGCACCAAGCTGGCCGCTCGGCGCAGTGTGATCGAGCACAACGTGCAGGAGCTGGGCACCGAAGACCTGATCACGCCCACCGACATGGTGGTTACCCTCAGCCACACCGGCTACATCAAGAGCCAGCCCTTGGCCGAGTACCGCGCGCAGCGCCGCGGCGGGCGCGGCAAGCAGGCCACCGCCACCAAGGAAGACGACTGGGTCGATCAACTCTTCATCGCCAACACCCACGACTGGATCCTGTGCTTCAGCGACCGTGGTCGCGTGTACTGGCTCAAGGTCTGGGAAGTTCCACAGGGCGGCCGCGCCAGCCGCGGCAAGCCCATCGTCAATATGTTCCCGCTGCAACCGGGCGAGAAGGTGACTGTGGTGTTGCCGCTGACGGGTGAATTCCGCAGCTTCCCGGCGGATCACTTCATCTTCATGGGCACGGCCCTGGGCACGGTGAAGAAGACCGCGCTGGATGAATTCAGCAACCCGCGCAAGGCCGGCATCATTGCCGTCGATCTGGATGAGGGCGACCATTTGATCGGTGCCGCCCTCACCGACGGCAAGCACGATGTGATGCTGTTCAGCGATGGTGGCAAGGCGGTGCGCTTTGATGAAGACGATGTGCGGCCGATGGGCCGCCAGGCGCGCGGTGTGCGCGGCATGATGCTTGATGATGGCCAGAACGTCATCGCCATGCTGGTGGCCGAGGACGAAACGCAAAGCGTGCTCACCGCCAGTGAAAACGGCTACGGCAAGCGCACCAGCATCACCGAGTACACGCGCCACGGCCGCGGCACCAAGGGCATGATCGCCATCCAGCAAACCGAGCGCAACGGCAAGATCGTCGCCGCCACCCTGGTGCGCCCGGCCGACGAGATCATGCTCATCACCGACAAGGGCGTGTTGGTGCGCACACGTGTCTCCGAGATTCGCGAGCTCGGGCGTGCCACGCAGGGCGTCACCCTGATCGGCCTGGACGATGGCGCCAAGCTGTCCGGCTTGCAGCGCATCGTTGAGAACGACGCCAATGTCGATCTCGCTGCCGATGTGGACGGCAATGGCTCAGGCGACGCCGACACCGAACCCGATTCCAACCCACAGGACCCCTCATGAGCCTGGTTCACCGAACGCTTGGCGCCTTGCTGGCCGCTGCACTGTGCACAGCAAGCGCCTGGGCCCAAGGCCCGACACCCGCAAACCCAGCACCAGGCCCCGCCCCCATGTCGAACACCAAAAAAGAACTCGTGCAAAAGGTGTTGCAGCTGCAGCAGGGTGCGGTCGATGCCATTGCCCGCAACCTCACCGAGCAGTCGGTGGCGCCGATTGCGCAGCAGGTCAACGCTGTGATGCAAAGCCGCATCCCACCCGAGCAGCGCGAGGCCACGGCGCGCGACGTGCAGGCCGAGTTCAAGAAGTATGGCGACGAGGTCGTGCCCTTGCTGCGCGAGCGCGCCACCAAATTGGCGCCCACGACGATCGGGCCCCTGCTCGAAGAAAGGCTCAGCGAAGACGAGCTCAAGCAAGTGCTTGCCATGCTGGAAGCACCGATCTATCGCAAGTACCAGCAACTCGGCGGCGACATGCAACGGGTGTTGCTTGAAAAGCTGGTGGCAGAGACCCGGCCCGTGGTCGAGCCCAAGCTCAACGCCCTGCAAGCCAGCATTGGCAAGCGCCTTGGCTTGAGCGGTGCCACCACCAACGCGGGTGCCAAGGCACCTGCTCGGGCGGCTTCTGCAAACCTTGGCCCCGGCCCTTCGGCGCCGAAGAAATGAGTGTGAGCCCGCGTCACGGAGACGACGTGTCAGCAGGGCAAGCGGCCCCCGCGCCGGATCAATCGCAGGCCGATGCCTTGCTGGGCCTGCGTCACCGCATCGACGCCGTTGACCGCGAACTGCTGGCACTGCTCAACCGCCGTGCCGGCCTGGCGCTGGAGGTGGGTGAGCTCAAGCAGCGCGAAGGCTCGCCGGTGTTTCGCCCCGAGCGCGAAGCCCAGGTCATTGATGGCCTGAAGGCGCACAACGCCGGGCCGCTGAAGAACGACAGCGTGGCCCCGATCTGGCGCGAAATCATGTCGGCCTGCCGCGGCCTGGAATCGCCCACGCGGGTGGCCTACCTGGGGCCTGCCGGCACCTTCAGTGAGGAAGCGGCGCTGGGATTTTTTGGCAGCTCCATCGTGCGCGTGCCTTGTGCCAGCTTCGATGAGGTGTTTCGTGCCACCACGGCAGGCGCTGCCGATTTCGGTGTGGTGCCTGTCGAAAACTCCACCGAAGGCGTGGTCGCGCGCTCACTCGATCTGTTCCTGAGCACGCCGCTGTTCATCATCGGTGAGACGAGCCTGATCGTGCGTCACAACCTGCTGCGCAAGAGCACTGATCTGGCAGGCATCCAGGCCGTGTGCGCTCATCCGCAGGCCCTGGCCCAATGCCACGGCTGGCTCAGCGCGCATCTGCCCGATGTCGAGCGCCGTCCGGTGTCAAGCAATGCCGAAGGCGCGCGCCTGGCCAGCCTGGATGCATCGCTGGCCGGCATCGCCAGTGCCCGCGCCGCCAGTGAGTTCGGCTTGCATGTGCTGGCCCCGGCGATTCAAGACGATGCCCACAACCGCACGCGCTTTGCCGTCATCACCCACCCCGAGCGCCAACCGGCGCCCAAGGCTTCGGGCCACGATTGCACCAGCCTGGTGGTCTCGGTGACCAACCGCCCCGGCGCCGTGCACGACATGCTGGTGCCGTTGAAGGAACATGGCGTGTCGATGACGCGTTTTGAGTCGCGCCCGGCGCGCTCGGGCCAGTGGGAGTACTACTTCTACATCGACATTGAAGGCCACCCCGATGACCCTGAGGTGGACACCGCCTTGCGCGCGTTGCGCCAGACCTGTGCCTTCTTCAAGGTGCTGGGCACCTACCCCGTCGACACCCACTGAACGGCAAGCCCGCCGTCCACCACGCGTCCCGCGCTGCACCTCATGTTCACCCAACTCGGCGTCATTGGCTGCGGCCTGATGGGCGGCTCCTTCGCCCTGGCGCTCAAGCAGGCCGGGCTGGTCAAGCGCGTCATCGGCTACAGCAAATCGCCCTCGACCACCGAGCGCGCCAAGCGCCTGGGTGTGATCGATGTCGCGGCCGAATCGGCACTGCTGGCCGTGGCCGGCTCGGACATCGTCTTGATCGCCGTGCCGGTGGCCGCCACCGACGCCACTTTCCGCGCCATTCGCCACCTGGTCGAGCCAGGTGTGCTGTTCATGGATGTGGGCTCGACCAAGCGCGATGTCGTTGATGCCGCACGGCGTGTGCTCAAGGAACGCGTGGGCTCGTTTGTGCCCGCGCACCCCATCGCCGGCAAAGAGGCCTCAGGCGTGGAGCACGCCGATGCCGACCTTTACGCCGGCCGGCAGGTGATCCTGACGCCATTGCCGCAGACCTCGCCCGAGCTGCTGCAGCGCGCCACCGATGTCTGGTCGGCCATAGGCGCGCAGGTGTTGCGCATGACGCCAGCCAACCACGACGCCGCCTTTGCCGCCGTCAGCCACCTGCCGCATCTGTTGGCATTCGCCTATTTCAAGGCCGTGGTCGATCAGACCTCGCAGCGCGACTTTCTCTCGCTGGCCGGCCCCGGATTTCGCGATTTCACGCGCATCGCCGCGGGCGACCCGCAGATGTGGCGCGACATCCTGATCGCCAACCGCGAGGAAGTGCTCGATCAATCGCAGCGCTTTCGCAAGGCGCTGGAAGTGTTCGAGGCGACCATGCTCGCCGCCGACCCGCAGGCCCTGGAAGCGCTGATCCGCACCTCGTCCGACGGCCGCAGCGGCTGGCAGATCGGTGGGCCGCGGGGTGGCACGGCCAAGTAGCGGTCTGGCCCGTCCGAGGCCCTAACCGTCGGATCAAGCACCCCATACCATGTACGACATCCCCTATCTCGATGTGCCGCCGCTGCGCAGCGCCGCGGGCCGCGTGCGCCTGCCAGGCTCAAAGAGCATCTCCAACCGCGTGCTGCTGCTGGCCGGCCTGGCCGCCGGCACCACGGTGCTGCACGACCTGCTCGATTCCGACGACACCCAGGTGATGTTGCAGGCCCTGCGCAGCCTGGGCTGCACGGCGCAAGCGCGTGAGGATGGCGCCATGGCCATCACCGGCCTGGGTGGGCGCTTGGTCCAGCACGAGGCCACACTTTTCCTGGGCAACGCTGGCACCGCGATGCGGCCCTTGACCGCGGCCCTGGCCGTGCTCGCCAGCTTGCAGGGCGGCAGGTTTGAGCTCTCCGGCGTGCCGCGCATGCATGAGCGGCCGATTGGTGATCTGGTCGATGCGCTGCGCCAGCTCGGCTGCCAGATCGACGATCTGGGCCAGCCCGGCTACCCGCCACTGCGCCTGCGCGGCAACGCCGGTGGTCATTTGCACACCGAGCACGCCATTCGCGTGCGAGGTGATGTCTCCAGCCAATTTCTCACCGCCCTGCTGCTGGCCCTGCCCCTGGCCAGTGCCGAGCGCGCACTGCACATCAAGGTCGAGGGCGAGCTCATCTCCAAGCCCTATGTCGACATCACCCTGAACCTGCTGCAGCGCTTTGGCATCACGGTGCAGCGCCAGGGCTATGCGCGCTTCAGCATCGCGCAAGGCGCGCAATACCGCTCGCCGGGCGAGCTGCATGTCGAGGCCGATGCCTCGTCGGCCTCCTACTTCATCGCCCTGGGCGCGCTGGCGGCCACGGCCGAGCCGGTGCGCATCCTGGGTGTGGGCCTGGATTCGATTCAGGGCGACATCCGCTTCGTTGACGCCGCACGCGCAATGGGCGCCATCGTCGAAGGCGCGGCCGGGCGGCTGTCGGTGCGCCGTGGCGCCTGGCCGCTGCGGGCGGTGACGCTGGACTGCAACCACATCCCCGACGCCGCCATGACCCTGGCGATGATGGCGCTGTATGCCGATGACACGACCCGCCTGAACAACATCGCCAGCTGGCGCGTCAAAGAAACCGATCGCATCGCCGCCATGGCGGCTGAGCTGCGCAAGCTGGGCGCCACGGTCGTCGAGGGCGCTGATTTCATCGAGGTGACGCCGCCGCGGCAGTGGCGCGCCGCCGCCGTCCACACCTACGACGACCACCGCATGGCCATGTGCCTGTCGCTGGCCGCCTTCAACCCCGCCGGGGTGCCGGTGCGCATCCTCGATCCGCGCTGCGTGGCCAAGACCTTCCCGGATTACTTCGAGGCGCTGTTCTCGGTGGCCCAGGCCGATGCCGACGCCATCCCCGTGATCACCATCGATGGCCCCACGGCCTCGGGCAAAGGCACGCTGGCCTCGTCGGTGGCGGCGCGTTTGGGCTGGCACCAGCTCGATTCGGGCTTGCTCTACCGCGCCACGGCGCTGGCGGCGCAACGCAAGGGCGCGGACGCGGGCAACGAGAAGCTGCTGGCCTTGATCGCCGCCGGGCTGGACCTGCGCTTTCAAGGCGAGCAGGTGCTGCTCTCGGGCGCCGATGTGGCCGCCGAGTTGCGCCAGGAAGAGATCGGCGCCATGGCCTCGCGCATTGCCGCCTTGCCGCAGGTGCGCTCGGCGCTTGAAGCGCTGCAGTTGTCGTTTCGCCGCGCGCCAGGCCTGGTAGCCGATGGGCGCGACATGGGCACGGTGATTTTCCCCGGCGCGGCGCTCAAGGTGTTCCTCACCGCGAGCCCCGCCATGCGCGCGCAAAGGCGTCATAAGCAATTGATTTCTAAAGGAATTCCTGCTAACCTCGCCGACCTTCGCGCTGACCTGGAAGCACGTGACGCCCGCGACAAAAATCGCGCCGTCGCGCCACTGCAGCCAGCCGCGGATGCGCTGCTGCTCGACAACTCGGGCCTCGGCATCGATCAATCGGTGACCCAGGTGCTGGATTGGTGGGCAGAGCGCAGTGCGTTTCGGTCGCCTTTTGACCGTGACGTATAACTTTAGCCCGCCACACCCCTGCCCGCCACTTTTGGCGTTATGGGCGCGGCGATTTTGTTCACCCACCCGCAACCACCCCGGTTGCTTTCAACCCCGCCGGCTCCATCCCACTTGGTTTTCGCCGGCACCAAGGAATCCCCTCAATGTCCCAAACCCAAACAGCCACCACCTCCAGCGGCATGGAAAGCTTTGCCGCGATGTTCGAAGAGTCGCTCAAGAAGAGCGACATGCGCGCCGGTGAGGTCATCTCCGCCGAAGTTGTGCGCATCGAGTTCAACCATGTGGTGGTCAACGCTGGCCTCAAGAGCGAGGCCTATGTGCCCATCGCCGAATTCAAGAACGACACCGGCGAGCTCGAAGTTCAAGTTGGCGATTTCGTCTCGGTGGCCATCGACGCCATCGAAAACGGCTACGGCGACACCATCTTGTCGCGCGACAAGGCCAAGCGTCTGGCCTCCTGGCTGTCGCTGGAGACCTCGCTCGATTCGGGAGACTTCGTCACAGGTACCGTCTCCGGCAAGGTCAAGGGCGGCCTCACCGTCCTGGTCAACGGCATCCGCGCCTTCCTGCCCGGCTCGCTCATCGATACGCGCCCGGTCAAGGACCTGTCGCCGTTCGAAGGCAAGACCATGGAGTTCAAGGTCATCAAGCTTGACCGCAAGCGCAACAACGTGGTGCTGTCGCGCCGCGCGGTGGTCGAAGCCTCGATGGGCGAAGAGCGCGCCAAGCTGCTCGAAACCCTGCAAGAAGGCGCCATCGTGCACGGCGTCGTCAAGAACATCACCGAGTACGGCGCGTTTGTCGATCTGGGTGGCATCGATGGCCTGCTGCACATCACCGACATGGCCTGGCGCCGTGTGCGTCACCCCAGCGAAGTGGTCACCGTGGGCCAGGAGCTCACCGCCAAGGTGCTGAAGTTTGACGCCGAGAAGAACCGCGTCAGCCTGGGCCTGAAGCAGCTGGGTGACGACCCGTGGCATGGCGTGGCACGCCGCTACCCCAACAGCACCCGCCTGTTCGGCAAGATCACCAACATCGCCGACTACGGCGCGTTTGTGGAAATCGAACCCGGCATCGAAGGCCTGGTGCACGTCTCCGAGATGGACTGGACCAACAAGAACGTCGCGCCTGCCAAGGTGGTCACCCTGGGCGAAGAAGTCGAAGTCATGGTCCTGGAAATCGACGAAGACAAGCGCCGCATCAGCCTGGGCATGAAGCAGTGCAAGGTCAACCCGTGGGAAGAGTTCTCTTCCACCGTCAAGCGCGGCGACCGCGTCAAGGGCCCCGTCAAGAGCATCACCGACTTCGGTGTGTTCGTGGGCCTGACCGCCGGCATCGACGGCCTGGTTCACCTGTCCGACCTGTCCTGGCACGAGCCGGGCGAGACCGCCGTGCGCAACTACAAGAAGGGCCAGGAAGTGGAAGCCCTGGTGCTGGCGGTGGACGTCGAGCGCGAGCGCATCAGCCTGGGCATCAAGCAGCTGGACACCGACCCGTTCACCAGCTTCACCACGATGAACGACCGCGGTGCCATCGTTGACGGCAAGGTCAAGAGCGTCGACCCGCGCGGCGCCGAGATCCAGCTCAACGAAGACGTCACCGGCTACCTGCGTGCTTCCGAAATCAGCCGCGACCGCGTCGAAGACGCACGCAACGTGCTGAAAGAGGGCGACGATGTCAATGTCATGGTGATCAACGTCGACCGCAAGATGCGTTCGATCCAGTTGTCGATCAAGGCCAAGGACAACGCCGAAGAGCAGCAGGCCATGCAGCGCCTGAGCCAGACCTCCGAGCGTGAAAACGCCGGCACCACGAGCCTGGGCGCCTTGCTGCGCGCCAAGCTCGACAAGGGCAACGAGTAAGACCGCCCTTGCCCCAGCGGCGCTGCTGCTGCAGCACCGTTGGGGCGCCCTCTCTGGCCTTCGTACCCGCTGTACACGACCGACCCAGATGACCCGATCCGACCTTGTCACCCGCCTGACCGAGCGCTTTTCGCAGCTGACCCAGCGCGACACCGAATTCGCCGTCAAGACCATCCTCGACGCCATGTCTGACGCGCTGGCGCGTGGGCACCGCATCGAGATCCGCGGTTTTGGCAGCTTCAGCATCAACCGCCGACCACCGCGCGTCGGCCGCAACCCGCGCAGCGGCGAGCAGGTGGTCATCCCCGAAAAGCTGGTGCCGCACTTCAAACCGGGCAAGGCCCTGCGCGAAGCCGTCGACACGCAGCCCGCCTCCGAGCCCGAGCTCGGCTGAGCCGGGTCATGGCTCCTAGAATTGGCGCCTGATGCGCCTTTTCTCCTGGCTCGCTCGGGCCCTCATCTTTTTCACCCTGTTTGCGTTTGCGCTGAACAACCAGCAGCAGACGGTCGTGCACTGGTTTTTTGGCGCGTTATGGCAGGCCCCTTTGGTGATCATCGTTCTGGCCGCTTTTGCGGCCGGTTGTGCGGTGGGGGTGCTGGCCATGCTGCCCGACCTGTGGCGTCGCTGGCGCCGGGCCCGGCCGGTCTCGGCCAGCCCCGTCACCGACGCTGCACCGGCTTCTGTCACGCCGTCGGAGTTTGTGGTTGAACACCCGCCGCGGGTGGGCCCCTGAATCAGCTGCTGAGAGGACCCGGCGATGGAGTTTGACCTGCAGTGGCTGCTGATCGGTTTGCCGGTGGCCTTTGCATTGGGTTGGATGGCATCACGCCTGGACCTTCGGCAACTGCGCCGCGATCGTGACGACTCGCCACGGGCCTATTTCAAGGGCTTGAACCTGTTGCTCAACGAACAGCAGGACCGGGCCATCGACGCCTTTATCGAAGCCGTTCAGAACGACCCCGACACCACCGAACTGCACTTTGCGCTGGGCAACCTTTTTCGCCGCCGCGGGGAGTTCGAGCGCGCCGTGCGGGTGCACCAGCATTTGCTGGACCGGGCCGACTTGAAAAACGGCGACCGCGACCGCGCGCAACTGGCCTTGGCCCAGGACTACATGAAAGCCGGCCTGTTTGACCGGGCAGAAACCGCTTGGCGTGCCTTGCAGGGCACACCACACGCTGGACAAGCCCAACTGGCCCTGCTGTCGCTGTATGAGCGCTCGCGCGACTGGGAGCAGGCGGCCGAGATTGCCGGC
>JAYSSS010000126.1:0-7499 GCA_043720415.1 Ideonella sp. | reverse complement strand
CGCCCGCGCATGCTCGATCTTGTCAACGATGCTGGTCATGTTCCTGGTCCTCAGATGTGGCTTGGCGGCTGGTAGTTTTCCTGGCCCGGCGTCGGGTCCTTGGGCGGATAACTCACGACCTTCTGGAACAGCATGTGCATGAACAGGAACAGCGGCTTGGCCTTCATGATCAGCACGATCGACTCGTCGTTCGGGTCGTCATTGAAGTGCTGGTGCACGCAGCCGTTCTCGACGATCAGCGCGTCGCCGGCTTCCCAGTCGTGGCGCTTGCCGTCGTGCACGTCGTGGCCCTTGCCCTTGAGCACGAAGAACACGGCGCTGTTCATGTGGCCGTGCTTCTGGCCGTAGCCGCCGGG
Source organism: Ideonella sp. (assembly GCA_043720415.1). Taxonomy (GTDB): domain Bacteria; phylum Pseudomonadota; class Gammaproteobacteria; order Burkholderiales; family Burkholderiaceae_C; genus Pseudaquabacterium. Next base: position 7,143 of record JAYSSS010000126.1, on the reverse strand, counting down.
GGCATAGACGTCGAGGTGGGCCTCGATCGATTGCGCCACTTTCACGGCCTGCGGGTTGATGATCTTCTTGCCGAAGTTCTGCGGCCCGCCCTTCCACTTCCAGTCCTTGCTGGAATACACGCGCGGCTGGCTGAACAGCTCGTTCACCAGCTCGCCGTAGGTGCCTTCGAGTGCGCGCACGAAGACGCGCTTCTTGGTCCAGCGCTCCCAAACCGCCTCATCGGCAGCGGGCACGGCGCCATGGCCGGGGTGAGCGTCTTGCACTGTTTCAGCCATCTTGTTTCTCCGTTGAATATCGCGTCACTTGCCCAGCACCAGCTTGTCCCACAACTGCTGCCACTTGTCACTCTCGTCGAGGATGACCACCGGGTCACTCATCACATAGCTGGCCGGGGCGCTGTCGTTCTTCACCGCGCGGCTCACGGGTGTGCGGCCCATGCTGGCCAGCATCTCCTGCGCCTGGGGCGAGAGCATGAAATCGGCAAACAGCAGCGCAGCATTCGGGTGCGGCGCATGGCGCGCCAGGCCCAGCCCCTGCGGGCGGGCGATCACCGGCTCGACCGCCGCCCAATCGACCGGCGCGCCGCGCTTCTTGAAGGATTCGGCGTTGGACAAATAGGCCGTCAGGCCCACCTCCACCTCGCCCGCCGAGATCAATTGCGCCAGCAGCACATGGCCCTTGCGCGCCTCGGGTTTCATCTCGGCCAGCTTGCGGAAAAACGCCATGCCGCGCGCCTCGCCCCAGTGCTTGACAACGCCGCCCATCCACTCGGCATCGGTGGCTTCCACGACGATGCGGCCCTTCCACTTGGCGTCGAGAAAGCCCTCATAGGTCTTGGGCAAATCCTCTTTCTTCACCTTGCGCGTGTTGTAGGCGACGACAAAGAAATTCAGCCTGTCGGGCACCCACAGGCCATGCTTGGGGATGGCGCCGGGCGGAATGTCCACCAGGTGCGGCGAATGAAACTCCGCCAGCAACTGCTCGCGCGCCAGCGATTCCATCTCCGGGCCATTGGTCTCGATCACGTCCACCGTGTGGCGCTTGCCGCGCGCCTCGGACACCACGCGCTGCAGCACGCCATCGCTCATGCCGCGCCACATCTGCACCTTCACGCCGGTCTTTTTCTCGAAGGCCTCGACCAGGGGCGCGGCCTCGGTGGGCGCGAGCGAGGTGTAGACCGAGACCACGCCTTCCTGGCGCGCGCGCTCCAGCAGCTTGGCGTCGCGGTCGGCGCCCTTGTAGCTGTAGATGGCCTGGTGTGGGCCGGGGCCGGCAGCCGGCGCTTGCGCCACCGCGGGCAGCGCAATGCTAAGCAGCGAAGACAGTGTCCATTTCAGCAGGCGAGCAATCCAATGGGCAGGCAAATCCGGGCTCCTGTGGCAGCGCAAAACCTCGGCTTTACGCTCGCAAAAGTGTATGGTCAAATCGTCGTCGGTTCAACTAAAAGAACATCGTTCCATATAAAGGAACGATAAAACACAGGCCTCAGGCTGCTGTTTTACCCCTCTTTCCCGACCAGGATCACCATGCCACACGACAAAGACCAGACCCATTGGCATGAACCCACGGGCGCCAAGAAGGCTGGCTTCGGTGAATTCAAGAAGCAGCCCACGCCCTACGACGCCTACATGGAAGCCGAGGGCATCCCCGTGTTCCGCGACATCGGCATCAGCAAGGTGCAAAACCTGCCCCTCATGCCCTGGAAGCGTACCGGCGGGCGCGGCCATTTCATCCAGCTCTACGGCACCGAAACCAAATGGGGCTGCCATGTGATCGAGGTGCCGCCGCGCGGCGCCCTGCATGCGCAAAAGCACATGTATGAAGAGATTTACCTGGTGGTGGAAGGCCGGGGATCGACCGAAGTCTGGCAAGACGGCGACACCAAGAAGCACGTCTTCGAATGGCAGGCCGGCTCGATGTTTTCCATCCCGCTGAACGCCTGGTTTCGCATCGTCAACGCCACCTCGGGCGGTGCGCTGCTGCTGGCCGGCAACACCGCGCCGAATGTGCTGAACATGCTCAACAACACCGAAGCGGTGTTCAACAACCCCTTCATTTTTCGCGAGCGCTTCAGCGGCGCCGATGATTTTTTCAAGGCCAGAGACGAGATCGAACCCGACCCGGTGCGCGGCCTGGCCATGCGCCGCACCAACTTCATCCCCGATGTGGTGAATTGCGATCTGCCGCTGGACAACCGGCGCTCACTGGGCTGGCGCCGTGTCGAGCCCTTCATGACGGGCAACTGCTTCTACTTCTGGATCGGCCAGCACGAGAACGGCCGCTATTCCAAGGCCCATGCCCACACCTCGGCCGCCGTGCTGATCTGCCTGAAGGGCAAGGGCTACACCTATTCCTGGCCCGAGCGCAATGGTGAGACACCGTGGAAAGACGGCAAGGCCGATGAAGTGCGCCGGCTCGATTACGAGCCCGTGGGCCTGGTGACTGCCGCGCCCGGCGGCGCGCGCTGGTACCACCAGCACTTCAGCTCGGGCGCCGAGCCGCTGCGCCTGACGGCCTGGTTCGGCCCGCACAACCCGGGCCGCGACCCGGGCGCGCCGGGGGCCAAGCACACCGATTACACCGCCATCGATGTGCATGAGGGTGGCACCGCCATTCCCTACTGGATGGAAGACCCGCATCTGCGCCGCGAGTACGAGGCCACCTTGATCGCCAACGGCGTGGCCAACCGCATGGAAGCGGCCTGGTATGACAAGCCCGCGGCGGGTACGGGTGGCGGCGTGGTGTGAGGGCGGGGCTGTGCCCGTGCGCCAGCAGCGGCTGGCCCATGTGGCCTCAGCGCCTGTCAACTTGTCCGCTGGACACGAAGGTTAGCCTGTGACACTCCCCGAGGGCGGCCGCGTCTTTTTCAGCAACGTGCGGCGCAGCCTGGAGTTTGAGGACGAGATCCGGCTGGTCAGCGTGGGCGTGGACATCGGCTCATCCACCACGCACCTGGTGTTCTCGCGCCTGGTGCTGGAGCGGCTGGACAACCGCTATGTCGTCAGCGAGCGCGCGCTGGTGCATGAATCCGAGGTCTTGCTAACACCCTATGCCCATGACCAAACGATTGACGCAGGCGCGCTGCGCACCTTCATTGACCGGCAATACGCGCTGGCCGGCGCGCGCCCCGAACAGATCGACAGCGGCGCCCTGATCCTCACCGGCGTGGCCGTGCGCCGCAGCAATGCGCGCGCCATTGCCGAGCTGTTTGCGGCCCAGGCCGGCAAGTTTGTCTCGGTGAGCGCGGGCGACGCGCTGGAGACGACGCTGGCGGCCTTTGGCTCGGGCGCCGCGGCGCTGTCCATCCGTGAAGCCGCGCGGGTGATGAATGTCGACATCGGCGGCGGCACTTCGAAGATCGCGCTGTGCGAGGGCGGCGCGGTGGTGGCGCTGACGGCCATCGACATCGGCGCACGCATCCTGGCTTTCGATGCCGCGGGCAGGCTCACGCGCATCGAGCCCGCGGCGCAGCGCCTGGCCGATGAGGCGGGCCTGGTGTTGCGCCTGGGCGAGGCGCCCGATGCCGCCGGTGTGCAGCGATTGGTGGCCTGCATGGCCGATCACCTCTTCGCCGCCCTGCAGGGCGACGCCCTGTGCGACAAGACCGCCGCGCTGCTGCGGCTGGACCCGATGCTTGGCCCGCTTCGGCCGGATGTCGTGTGCTTCTCGGGCGGGGTGTCCGAGTACATCTACGGCCGCAGCACGCAGGCCCATGGCGACCTGGGCCCCGCCCTGGCCCAGGCCATCCTGGCGCGCACGCGTGTCTGGGGCCCACGCTTGGCCACACCGGCGCAGGGCCTGCGCGCCACGGTGGTCGGCGCCTCGCAGTACACGGTGCAGGTCAGCGGCAGCACCATCTATGTCGAGCCGCAAGGCGCGCTGCCGCTGCGCAATGTGCCGGTGATCGCGCCGGCCCTGCCGCTGGCCGATGAGGTGATCGAGCCGGCGGCGATTGCCACGGCCGTGGCCGCGGCCCTGAGGCGCATGGACCTGCAGCCGCAGGAGCAGGCGGTGGCCCTGGCCTATCACTGGAAGGGATCGGCCACCTGGGCGCGGCTGGACGCCTTTTGCCGTGGCGTGGTGGCGGGCCTGGCGCGGCCACCTGGCGACAAGGCGGCGGCGCCGGGACCAGGGCCCAGCGATGCGACCTTGGCCTGTGCTGCGCAAGAGGGCGACGCAGCGGCGCCGCAGCCGCCCCTCGTGCTGGTCGGCGAAGGCGACATCGGCGGCCTCGTCGGCATCCACTTGAAACAAGAGTTAGGCCTGGACAAGGCCATCGTCTCCATCGACGGCATCACCCTGCATGAGTTTGATTTCATCGACATCGGCGCCCTGATGGAGACCTCGGGCGCGGTGCCAGTGGTGATCAAGTCGCTGGTGTTTCCCAGCACGGCGGCGCTGGGCCGCGACGCCACGCGCTGAGGGGCAGGCATGGACAGCCGGGCAGGCATGGACGGCCGCACCCCCGCCAAGGCCAGCCATGCCTGGCAAGTGATGTACCCGCCGCGAGCCTGCCATGCCCAGGGCTGGCTGGACGTGGGCGATGGCCACCAGGTGTACTGGGAAGAGGCCGGCAACCCGCTGGGGCGGCCGACGCTGTTCGTCCACGGCGGGCCTGGCGTCGGGTGCAGCGCCCAGGACAGGCGCTGGTTCGACCCGCAGCGCTATCGCATCGTGCTCTTCGATCAGCGTGGCGCGGGCCGCTCGCGGCCACTGGGCCAGACGAGCGCCAACACCACCGCTCATCAGCTGCGCGACATGGAGGCGCTGCGCCAGCACCTGGGCATTGCGCAGTGGCTGCTGTTTGGCGGCTCCTGGGGCGCCACGCTGGCGCTGGCCTACGCACAGCAACATCCGCAGCGCGTCTGGGCCTTGGTGCTGCGCGGCGTATTCACCGCCACCGCGGCCGAAGTACTGGCGCTGTATGGCCCGGACAGTGATGGCCTGCTGGCGCGAATGGAGGCGGCCCTGAGCAGCGGTGACGATGCTCAAGCGTACGCCGCTGCGCTGCGCTGGTGGCGGCTTGAGCAAGACCTGATGGACCGTGAAGACGGCTCGCCGCCTGCGGCCGCACCTGCCCCGCCCGTCCTTCTCGCCCAGGCCGCCATGGGCCTGCACTACGCGCGCCACGGCTTCTTTCTGGGCGAAGGCCAACTGCTGCGCGATGCGCCGCGGCTGGCCAGCGTGGCCGGCCACATCGTTCAAGGCCAGCGCGATCTGGTCACGCCGGCCGCAGACGCTCTGGCCCTGCACCACGCCTGGCCCGGCTCCCGCCTCACCCTGCTGGCCAGTGCCGGCCACGCCAGCCACCACCCGGAGATGGCGCAGCAACTCATCGCCGCCACCGACGCCTTCGCCACAATGCCCGACACGCTTGCCCAAGCAGGAGACACGCCATGACCACCGCCCCGACACCCCCCGTGAGCCCCAGCCCGCCCGCTGAAAGTGACAGCCTAACCGCAGAAACCAGCCGACGCGGATTTCTCCGCCACGCCGCAGCCGCCACCGGCACGGCCATGGCCGCTGCCGCAGCCACCGGTGCCGCACAGGCCGCCGATGCCCCTGCCGCCAAGGCCGGCGCCACAGCCGCCAGCGCCGACCCCGCCCCGCCCGGCAGCATCGAGCGCCCGGGCTCGGATTTCATGATCGATGTCATCCGCACCCTCGATCTGGACTACATCTCCACCAACCCGGGATCGAGCTTTCGCAGCCTGCACGAATCGCTGGTCAATTACGGCGGCAACAAAAAGCCCGAGCTGCTGACCTGCCTGCACGAGGAATCGGCCGTGGCCATGGCCCACGGCTATGCCAAGGCCTCGGGCAAGCCCATGGGCGTGTTCCTGCACGGCACGGTGGGCCTGCAGCACGCCGCCATGGCGGTCTACAACGCCTGGGTGGATCGCGTGCCGGTGATCATGTTTGCCGGCAATGGCATCGATGCCAACAAGCGCCGCCCGGGCACCGAGTGGAACCACTCGGTGCAGGACGCCGCGGCCATGGTGCGCGACTACATCAAGTGGGACGATGCCCCGGCCTCGCTGCAGCACTTTGCCGAATCCACCGTGCGCGCCTACAAGATCGCCACCACGCCGCCGATGGAGCCGGTGCTGCTGATGGCCGACATCGATTTGCAAGAAGATGCCATCCACGCCACCGATTTGAAGATCCCCAAACTGGCGCGCTCGATCCCGCCCCAGGGCGATAGCGCCGCGCTGATGGAGGCCGCGCGCATGCTGGTGGAAGCCAAGGCGCCGGTGATCGTCGCCGACCGCATGGCGCGCGACCAGCGCGGTATCGATTTGCTTGTCCAGTTGGCCGAAGTGTTAGGCGCCGCCGTGGTCGATATGGGCGGGCGCATGAATTTTCCCAACCAGCACCCGCTGTGCCACAGCGGCCGCCGCCGCGCCCTGGTGCGCGAGGCCGATGTGGTGGTGCTGCTGGAGGTGGCCGACCCCTGGGGCCAGCTCAACAGCTTCAGCGATCCGCAAAAGACCCAGCGCTTCGTCGCCAAGACGGGGGTCAAGGTGATCAACATCTCGATGCAGGATGTCTACATTCGCTCCAATTACCAGGACTTTCAGCGCTATCAGCATGCCGATCTGGCCATCAACGGCGACGCCCAATCCAGCCTGCTGCCGCTTGTCGAGGCGGTGCAAAAACTCATGACGTCCGAGCGCCGCGGCACCGCGCAAGCCCGCGCCAAACAGCTCGGCGAGCAAGGCGCGCGCAGCATGGCGGCCTACCGCGAATCGGCAGCGCGCGGCTGGGACGCCTCGCCCATCAGCACCGCCCGGCTGGCCATGGAAACCTATGAGGTGGTGAAAAACGAGCCCTGGTCTTTGGTCGTTAGCGATCGCATCGGCTGGGCGCGCGCGCTGTGGCCGGCGACGCAACACCACCACATGCTGGGTGGCTCGGGCGGCCAGGGCGTGGGCTATGCCGCGCCGGCCGCCGTGGGCGCGGCCCTGGCCAACCGCGACCGCGGGCGGCTCTCGGTCACCTTCCAGCCCGATGGCGATTTGATGTATGCGCCCGGCGTGTTGTGGACCGCCGCCCACCACCAGATCCCGCTGCTGCTGATGGTGATGCACAACAACCGCGGCTACTACCAGGAAGTGATGCACCTGCAGCGCATGGCCGCG
>JAYSSS010000125.1:0-23328 GCA_043720415.1 Ideonella sp. | reverse complement strand
CGGGCTGGTCGCCAGGCTCATCGTCGATGTGACAACGTGCGAGCCACGTCCAAAGCGTGTTATTCGGGGGCAAGCTGAGGGTGCTTTCTAATCAGGATCAACTTTGAGTTGCCAACGACCCTCAGAGCCGTCTTGTCTAGTAGGCCAACACGCGCGAGTGTTCGCGTTGCCCGACTCGCCACGTTCAGGGTGCAATCCAAGGGGCAAGTGCTCGCCACATCCGACAATCCTGTTCTGATCCAGGTCTACAAATATTGGATAGAACTTGAGGTGAGACTCTTCGCGTTGCGCGCCACTGCCGCTTCTGAGTAGCGATGCCCAGCGCACGTCTGGGAGTGAATCGTCAGCTTTGGCTTCTTCATCCGAATTAGCCTCGGCTTCACTGTCTTCATCTTCATCCGTCGATTCGACTTCGAGCGAACTCGCTTCTGCTTTTGTTATGCAAAGGCCTTGGATCAAGAAGTCTTGCACTACTGCGCGGCCAAAGGCGAGGAAATAGATGTATTCGTCTACCCGGTAAAACTCCTTTCCGCGTGCCGATCCCTTTGGATTAATTGATGAGCTAATCATCTGCGTTCTTGAATCGGGGAATAGTTGTTCGAGTAGCAGACCCAGTCTCATATATTCCTTTTCATCAATTGTGACGATCAGTACCGAGTCCAATGGATTCAGAAGTTCTTTGGCGACGACTAGGCGGCGCTCCATCATGGCCAGCCACTTACTGTGGCGGTACAGATCATCTTTTTCGACGTAATCGTTGTTGTATTTCCAGTCCTTCGCCCGGGTGTTGTACGGTGGGTCGATGTAAATCGCATCCACCTTGCCCCGGTGCGTATAGGTCAGAGCCTTCAGGACGTGGTAGTTCTCGCCATTGATGACAGTGTGGTGTGGCTTGTCACCACTGCGCTGCACCTTGCCGGTGCTGACTAGGCCCGGGTAGATCGTGTCCTGAAACTCGGCTACCACGACCAGGTCGTCCAGCGCCACCGCTTGCAGTTCCGGGACTTGGGCGTTCAGGAGTTCCAGGTCAGCCACCTTGCCGATGCCCCCGTTGCGAATGGCCTTCACTTGCCATAAGCGCGGGTCGCCCTTCTTGGTTGAACCGCGCACCGGCAGCACGCGCACTTTGTCGCCCTTGCGGATGGGCCGCTGCGGCAGTTCGACCGCTTCGGGCCGGTGGCGCTCGAAGTTCAGACCGAAGGGCAGGCGGGACGACAGTTGCTTGAACTCTTGGTCCAGGTCGGCACCCAGTCGCGGGTCTTTGGCCTTAGCCTGGGCAATCAAGTCGGTCAGTCGGGACACATGGGCTCCTGGTCATTCGTCTGGTTACGCTGTCGGCAAGTGGGAACGGTGGGCGGTGGCGGCGCGCAAGGTTCTTTGGGTGTGACTGTAAGGGTGGCCGCCAGGTGCACACTTGCGATGCGCTGCACCGAACAACAAACCATGTTGAGGGGGGATGAATGGGTCGCCACTATTCCAGCAAGGATTTCTTCCGCCACATACCAAACGCGCTGCTTGCCCGTTACTTTCATGGCCGCAGCTTGATGACGGAGATTGATTTCGTGGCCATGCCAGAGGGCAAGCCTGAGTCACTGTTCGGAGCTTGGGCTTATTTGAACGAGGCGCAGCGCAATGCTGCCGAAGCCGACTTCCGCGAGATTTGGGGTATGAGCGACCGCAAGGGCTTTCTGGCCATCGTGGACGAGGCCCGCTGGCAGCTTGAAGACAGGCCTGATGCGTCGCAGGCCTTCATCGACACTCTGGCGGCGTTGGACGACTTCCACGCTCGGGCAATGGTGGCCTTTCTGGACCACCCGGAATGCTGGAAGGGCGCTACGCGCTTTCACTATGCCGATGGCTTGACCCATTGGCGCAAGCGCAAGAACTTGCCGCGCGTGCCGGCAGGTGCCGACAAGGCCAGCGTGGCGCAGTTGGCCGAACTCATCAAGCACTACTTCCGCCAATCCGACGGCCGGGGCCGGAATTGCGTGGTTGAAGCCTATCGGCGCGGCGACCGCGACTATTTCTTCGCCTTCCCTGAAGACCACGCCCAGCGCAGCATCGAGTGGGTAGACGGCGAATTCAACCCGCGCCCTCACAACCCTGCGTTCGAAATCGTGTTTGTCTACCACCAGACCGATGGCACGCTGGACCTGAACTTTCGTGGGGGTCGCAACGCCATCACCGCCTTGCAAGGCATGTTCGCCCAGGCCATCCTTAAGCTCGAAGAGCTGCCACCTGACCCCAAGGACGAGCGGGTGTATGACTTGGCGCCGCTGACGCAGCCGGGCTTTCAGTTCACGCACCAGATGAGCAGCGGCATCGGCACGGTGGTGGTGAAGAAGTTGCGCCTGTCGTCGCGCGTGCGCTCGGGCGACAAGATCACGGTGGAAGCCGACGGGCACAGCAACCGCCAGGCCGTGCATGAACTGCTGGAGCAGGTGGGCAAGTCCGTGCCGCTGCACCTGTACAACGTGACGCAGGTGGAGCTAGCCGCTACCGTTTTCGTGGCCGAGGGTAAGCCACCCAAGACTGTGAACATCCGCATCACGCACCCGAACTCGTGTTCGCTCAAATATGACGAGATCGATCTGAGCCTGCGCCAGATGCTGGAGGCCTCAGGCATCGAGCCGCTTGAGCCGGCCCCTGCCCAGGCTGCGCCGGTAACAGTGGCCGGCGCGGCGGACTGACGTGGTGCCGATGACGCCCGCTGCAGCGCTGGCCGAGCTGCTGGCGCGCCTGGGTGCAGCGCCAGACGCAGCGGTGGTGTTGAGTGGCAGTGAGCTGGGCCGATTGCCAGCGGGTGCCGTGGCGGCGCTCAAGGCGCTGGCTGTGTTGCGGCCAGGCGAGCCAGGATCGACGGCTGTTTGCCCGGGCTGCGAGCGGGCCTGCGTGATGCCGGTACATCGGCCGGTACATAGACCGGTTCATCAGCCCTTGCAATCCGGGCGCAGGGCGGTGCCCTTCATCGTGTGCGACAAGCGCGACGACATCGGGCGGGTGCCGCTGGAATCGGGCCACCTGGAGCGGTGGCGGGTGGATGGCCAAACGCTGGGTGATGCGCTGGCGGTGTTGTTGGGTGGCAGCGAGTGCCAGCCCGGGCGTGACGGCGCGACGATCTTGCGGGTTGGCGCAGTGTCGGGCCGGGCAAACAAGGCCGTGGTTCACATGCGCTTCGATGGCCAGGGCCGGGTGATGTTGGACGTGGCCGGGCACACGGTCGAACTGGGGCTCGTGCTTGGGCTCGCCGGCAATCGGTTGGTCTTGGACACGCGGCAACTTGCACGCTATGCCGATGCACCGGCCGATGGTGCGGCGCTGGCGGCCGAGCCCGCAGAGCATCGGGCCGACCGGCTTCGGGCACGTCGGGTGGCACTCAAGAACAAGGGCGTGAAGGCGTTCCTGCAGGTGATTGCGCAGGAGGAGGGCGTGTCTGTGTCGATGATCAAGAAGATTCTGGGCCGCGAAAAACCGAGCTTGGCTGCACCGCTGCACACATGGCCCCAGCCTTTGGCCCCTTGGGCGGGTGTCTTGTCCGGCAAGTCAAGCAAGCGCTGACGCCACGCGCAGCGGCTTCGTGCCGCGAGACACCTTGCAAGACACCCCGGTGTCTCGTTCCTACTGGCACACATCGACCAACAAGGTGCCAACATGTTGAACACGCTCCTGAGACTTCCGGCCGTCAAAGGCCAAAGCGGCTACAGCCGCAGCACGATCTACCTGCGCATGTCGCAGGGCTTGTGGACCCGGCCGGTGAGCCTGGGCGCGCGAGCAGTGGCTTGGCCGGCCGGCGACGTGTCGGCGTTGAACGCTGCGCGCATAGCTGGCAAGAACGATGACCAGATTCGCTCATTGGTGCAGAAGCTGGAAGCGGCGCGGCTGTCGGCCGATGCTGGCACCTTGTTTTCAGCGCGGGGGTAGCCAGTGCCTGCCACCCGGCCGAATCCTCGGCTGGCCAAGATTCACCGCAGCTACACGGTGGAGGAGATCGCCAAGCTGTACGGCGTTCACCGCAACACGGTGCGGGCCTGGATCGGTCGTGGCCTGCAGACCATCGACCAGCGCCGCCCGGTGTTGGTGTTGGGCAGCCATCTGGCCGACTACCTGCAGCTGCGGCGCAAAGCAAGCAAGCGACCTTGCGCGCCGGGTGAGATTTACTGTCTGCGCTGCCGTGAGCCCAGGGTGCCCGCTGACGACATGGTGCGCTACCACCCGATGACGCCAACCCAAGGCAACCTGGTGGGCCTGTGCGGCTGCTGTGGCGCGGGCTTGAACCGCCGCGTGAGCCTGGCCAAGTTGCCACTGGTTCAGCGTGTTTTGAGTGTCCTGCTGCCGCAGGCGCAAGGGCACATAGACGAGAGCCCTCTGCCCTCCCTGAACAGTGACTTCGAGCAGGACGGAATCAACCATGCGAAAACACCACCCTGACAACGAGCGCATCAAGCGCGAATACTTCGTGCTTCTGAAGGAGGCAAAGGGTCAGAGCGAGGACTCGGTGGATGCTGTGGCCAAGGCCATCGCGCGCTTCGAAGCCGAAACGCAGCACCGCGACTTCAAAGCATTTCACTTCGAGCAGGCGGTGGCCTTCAAGCGCCGGCTGGCCGACCGCGACAGCAAGACGACCGGCGAAAAGTTGAGCAAGGCTACGCAGTACGCAACGCTGGCGCACCTGAAGCGCTACTTCCAGTGGCTGGCGTTGCAGCCGGGCTATCGCTCGAAACTGCGCTACTCGGACGCTGAGTACTTCAGTTTTTCCGACAAGGACTCGCGCGTGGCCAAGGCGCGGCGCGAACGGCCTGTGCCAACGATGGAGCAGATCAAGCACGTCATCGCCACCATGCCGGCTAGCAGCGCCATCGAGCAGCGCAACCGTGCGCTATTGGCCTTCGCGCTGCTGACTGGCGCCCGCGACAGCGCACTGGCAAGCCTGAAGCTCAAGCATGTGGACCTAGTGGCCGGCAGCGTCTTCCAGGACGCGCGAGACGTGAAGACCAAATTCAGCAAGACCTTCACTACCTTCTTCTTCCCGGTGGGTGCCGAGATCAGGCAGATCGTGGATGAGTGGGTGCAGCACCTGCGCCGTGACTTGCTATGGGGCCACGATGACCCGCTGTTTCCATCGACGCGCGTCGGGCCGGGCAGCAAGTTGCACTTCGAGGTGTTAGGTATCGAGCAAAAGGCCTGGGCGACAGCCGCGCCTATCCGGGCCATTTTCAAACAAGCCTTCGAGGCAGCCGGGCTGCCCTACTTCAACCCGCACAGCTTTCGCAGTACCTTGGTGCAGTTGGGTGAGCGGCTGTGCCAGACCCCAGAGGACTTCAAGGCCTGGAGTCAAAACCTGGGGCACGAGGGCGTGCTGACCACGTTCTACAGCTATGGCGCCGTCGCGCCGCGTCGGCAGGGTGACATCATCAAGGAACTGGCCAGCCCGAGGAACCAAGCCCCAAACAACAGCGACGATCTTGCCGAGGCCTTGCTGCGTGTGATGCGGCGCGACGGCCTGAAGGTTAGCTAGTGGTGCGCCGCTCTGTTCTGTACTTACCGAGCGAGTTGAAGCCCGGGTGCTTGCCCTCTCGGATGTCTCCTATCGGCCGTCAAACTGAGCGGCTCATTCCGACCCTTTGCAGACCTATAGTGCTTCGAACTGAATGCCGCAAAGTGGGTATTGAACGAGTGTCATGAGATCGTGGGTCGGCACAACCCATAATTGGCTCAGTTTTCGCTCAGCGCCAACACGCTGGCCGCTGACAGCGAAGGCTCGGCATCCAGCGTCGTGACCTACCTCAACGAGAGGGCATATTCAATTGACGCTGACTACCCTGCAAACATTGGCTGACCTGGTCAGAGACGACCGCGATGCGCTGCTCCTCACATGGCGAATGCAGGTGAGACAGCTCCCTTCGGCGAGCCATCTCGACACCCCGACACTCAACGACCACATCCCAGACCTGCTCGAAGAGTTGGCGTCGGCGCTCGAAACCAATCCCGAGCAGACGATCCCCGAAACGCTGGCCGAAGCCAGCCCGACGGCCCACGGGTTTCAGCGGCTGAAGGATGCGTTCGACATCGAAGAGGTGGTGGCGGAGTACAACATCCTGCGTGGATGCATCCACGACCTGGCGACCGAGCATCGCGTCAACCTTCAAGGCAGGCCTTTCCACGTCATCAACCGCATCTTCGACAGTGCGATCGGCGAGGCCGTGCAAACCTATGCCACCCAGCAGGCGATCGAGGTGCAGCGGCGTCGCGAGGAATACCTGTCCTTCGTTGCGCACGATCTGCGCACGCCGCTGTTTGCGATCTCGCTGACGGGTCGGTCGCTGGAGAGAAGTCTGTCCGGGCAAGCCTTGGGCGACGATGCCCAGCGGATACTGAAGTCGCTGCGCCGCAACGTGCAGCAGCTTCAAGACCTGATTGGCAAAGTGCTCGAGGAAAACTCCAATTTGCTGGCCGACAGCGGCGTCAAGCTCGAACGGCGGTGGTTCGACCTGTGGCCGCTGGTGGAAGCCCTTCTCGATGATCTGGACACGGTAGCGGCCGCGGCCCACACGAAGGTACTCAATCGCGTGCCCGACGACCTGGTCGTGTTTGCAGACGCCAGACTGCTCAGGAGGGTGTTTCAGAACCTGATCGGCAACGCCATCCAGTTTTCGCCTGGTGGCGAAGTGATCGTCGGCGCGCAGGCCACAGTGACGCCGGGACTCGTCGAGTGTTGGGTCAGCGACAACGGCCAGGGCATTGCCGCCGAGTTGCTCGAGAAGGTCTTCGACAAGGGCGAATCCGGCGGCGATGACGGCACCGGGTCCGGCCTGGGTCTGGGCCTGGCTATCGTCAAGACCTTCATCGAAGCGCACAACGGCCACGTTGCGGTGGATAGTGTGATCGGGCAGGGCTCGAGGTTCCACTTCACCATACCCGCGCAGGAAACGCCGGGGGTGTAGCGCCTAGTGCGCCGCAGCGACAGCTTGTGGCCGAGAGTGTGAATTCAATCTTCGCCGGAGCCGACCCTCGCCGGCATCGATAGGTGCTGGAACTGCGAGCGCACCACACTAGTGGCGGGGGGGCCAACAGGCAGCGACGCGGCACTACAGTAACTTTTACAGGAACCGAGTCGATGCAAAGAGCGAAAAGCCTGTAACCATGCGGGTCGTGAGGCGTTTTGTGATAGAGCCCCAGCCACCAATCACTGCGCCGTGACATCCACCGGTGTCCCAAGCCATGCAAATCGCCCCAGCGCTTCACCGCCCTGGGGTTTTTGTTTGTCTCACGCGCTTGCGCAATGACCCCGCATTCGGTGGCCGGCCAGGCGTTTTCTCAACGGCTGGCGCGGGTGGGTATCTGATCGAAGGCCAGGCCGCGGTCGGCACGCATGTCGGCTGGCAAGCCGAGCACACGCTCGGCAATGATGTTGCGCAGGATCTCGTCCGTGCCGCCCTCGATGCGCGTGGCCGGTGAGCGCAGCAGCATGGCTTGAAAGCGCGCGTCGGCGCTGGTCTGGGCCTGGCCCACCAGCGCGCCGGACTGGGCTTGAAGATCCAGCGCGAAGGCAGCGATCTCTTGCAGTGTGGTGCCGGCCACCAGCTTGCCGATGGAGTTTTCCGGCCCGGGCGTCTGGCCTTTGCTCAGCGCCGAGATGCTGCGGTAGGCGGTGTACTTCAGGCCACTGGTGCGCACCGCCCAGGTGGCAAGCTTTGAGCGCACGGCCGGGTTGTCGATGGCCAGGCCTTCGCCCATGTCGAACTGGCGGCAAAAGTCGAGCACCTCCGGGAAGCCGGTGGGCATGCCCGCGCCTATGGACAGGCGCTCGTTCATCAGCGTGGTGAGCGACACCCGCCAGCCCTGGCCGACGGCGCCCAGGCGCTGGTGATTGGGCACGCGCACATCGGTGAAGAAGACTTCGTTGAAGCCCGACTGGCCATTGGCTTGCTTGATGGGCCGCACCTCGACGCCGGGGCTTTTCATGTCAAAGAAAAACATCGTCAGGCCATCGTGCTTGGCCACCGTGGGGTCGGTGCGCGTGAGCACCATGCCAAAGTCGGAGTGGTGCGCGCCGCTGGTCCAGATCTTTTGGCCATTGATCAGCCATTCATCGCCGCGCGCTTCGGCGCGAGTGCGCAGCCCGGCCAGATCGGAGCCCGCCGCGGGCTCGGAGAACAACTGGCACCACACCTCCTCGCCCGAGGCCAGCGGCGGCAGGTAGCGGCGCTTGTGCGGCTCGGCGGCAAAGGCCATCAGCGTGGGCGCGATCATGCCCTGGCCGATGATGAAAGTGCCGCTCAGTTTGGCGTACAGGCCTTCCTCTTGCTGCCAGATCACGCGCTCGATGGGGCTGGCGCCGCGGCCACCGTATTGCGCGGGCCAATGCAGGCAGGCCCAGCCGGCATCGGCCTTGGTTTTTTGCCAGGCCTTGGCCGCGGCCAGCACATCACCGCTGCGCAGCGCCGGCTGGCCAAAGCCGGCCAGCTCAAGCTCGGGTAGCAGGTGCTTGGGGCCATGGGCGCCGATCCAGGCGCGGGCCTCGGCGCGGAAGCGCGCCTCGTCCGGGGTGTCGTCAAAATTCATGTTTTGGGTCCGCTTGATTTATGGGTTAGGCGGCTCGGCGCGCATCGGCGGCAAGGCACAGCCTGTCGATCAATCTGTCCTCCCACTGCGACAGCGGGCCCAGGGCCAGGGCCAGCAGGTTGCTGCGGCGGTAGTGCAAGTGGCAATCAAACTCCCAGGTGAAGCCCATGCCGCCGTGCACCTGGATGTTGTTGCGCGCGCAGTGCTGATAGGCCTGGGTGGCGCTGACGCGCGCGGCGGCGGCGGCCTGCGCCAGCTCGGCCGCGCCCGTGGCCAGCGCCCAGGCGCCGTAGTAGGCGTTGGATCGCGCCAACGCGGCCGCCACATACATGTCGGCCAGCATGTGCTTGATGGCCTGCATCGAGCCTATCGGCCGGCCAAAGGCGAAGCGCTCCTGGGCGTAATCCACGGCCGTCTGCAGGGCCATGTCGGCGCCGCCGATTTGCTCGAAGGCCATCAACACCGCGGCCCGATCGAAGGCGGCCTCAATGAGCGCCAGGCCCTGGCCCGGCGCGCCCAGGGGCTCGGCCTCGGCCTGATCGAAATCGATGCGCGCCTGGCTGCGCGTGGGGTCGATGCTGGGCAGGGTCTGGCGGCGTACACCGGCGGCGTTCAGATCCACCAGGTACAGCGACACCCAGGCCTGGTGATCCTGCGCAGCCACCACCGCCAGGTGGGCGATGTCGCCATCGGCGACAGGCAGCTTGGCGCCGCTGAGTGCCCCCTTGCTCACCCGGCATTGCAGCGAGCCCGCCGTGACCCGGCCCGGCCGCTCCGCCAGCGCCAAGCTGCCTATCGTCTTGCCACTGGCCAGGGCCGGCAACCAGCGCTGCTGCTGCGCCGGGCTGCCGGCGGCCATCAGCAATTCAGCCACCAGCCCGATGGACGATGAGAACGGCACCGGCGCCAGAGCGCGGCCCAGTTCTTCTGCGATGACGCACAGCGCCAGGTGGCCCGCGCCACCGCCGCCCATGGCTTCGGGAATGGCCGCGCCCAGATAGCCCTGATCGGCCAGGCCTTGCCACAGCGCGGCATCAAAGGCTTGCGGGCCATCGAGCACGGCGCGCACGGCGCCGCGGTCACATTGGCCCTGCAAAAAACGCCGGGCCTGGTTCTTGAGCTCGTGCTGCTCAGGGGCAAAGTCAAAGTCCATGGGGTGTCTTGGCTTGGGTGGAAGGGTCTGCGGTGCGGCGTGCATCAGCATTTCCAGGCGCTTGCCGGCCAGTTCGGCCGACAGCGTGCTCAGGCCGGCGCGCACGCCGCTCGGTCGCGCAAGTCCAATGTCGGTCATGCCCGAGGCGTCTCCAGACTCTGTGCCGACATCATGGCAGCAGTGGCGCCCGCCGCCTGCGTTAAGCGCCGGGCTTATCGATGCGGTGACGACAAAATTCCGGGGTCACAAACTGCCGGGGTCAGGTCCATTTAGTTGAATCGAAAAGCTCTGTCGGCAACGCGCTGGGTTTAATATTAAAGACCTGACCCCAGCGATTTGACCCCAGCGATTCGTGACCCCAGCATTTCAGCTCTGCAGACGGCGCCTGAACAAGTCGAACAAGCGCACCCAATGGCGCTCGGCGGCCGCCTGGTTGTAGATGCCGGCGCGCAGCGGGAAGGCGAAGCCGTGTTCGACGCCGGGGTACCACTCCAGCCGATGCGGGGTGCCGGCGGCTTGCAGGGCGGCCTGGAGTTGGGCGATGTCGGCCGGGCGCGCCCATTTGTCGATCTCGGCGCAGGCGAAATAGCTTTCGCAGCGCACTTGGGCGGCGATGCGGTGCGGTGAATTTGGCTTGTCGGTGACCATGTTGGCGCCGTAGATCGAGGCGATGCAGCGCAGCCGATCGGGAAATGCCGCCGCCGCCCACATCACGAAGGGGCCGCTCATGCAGTAGCCAACAGCGCCGATGCGCGTGGCGTCGGCGGCGGACAGTGCGTCGATGTACTGCAGCATGGCGCGGGTGTCGCACTCGGTGCTGGCCTGATTGAGCGTGGCCATCAGCGAGAACATGTGGGCCATGGCGGCCTCGGTGCGCTCTTTCAGCCAGAAGTCCTTCGAGACGCGGTGATAGAGGTTAGGCAGCACCACGCAGTAGCCGACGGCCGCGATGCGCCGCGCCATGTTGTGCAGCTCCTCGCGCTTGCCCGGCGCGTCCATGTAGAACAGCACCACGGGGAAGGGGCCGCCCTCGTCGGGGTGAACGACGAAGGTGTTCATGGCGCCGTCGGCGGTGGGCAGGTCGATGTGGTGTTCGATCATGGTGGGCCTGTCGCGGGGTGAGAGAGGTGAAAGGTAAGTATGGCTGCGGTGTCGTCGACGGGGAAGGCTGGGGTCAGGAAGGCTGGGGTCAGGTCTTTATTCTTAAATCCGCAGCCCCACCCACCAACAAGCCGAACTTAATATTAAAGACCTGACCCCATGATTCTACGCCGGGTACATCTTGCTGATCATGGCCACGTCGGTGGCTGAGAGCAGGGTGTTTTCGTTGGTCGGGCCCAGGCCGTCGGCGAAGAGTTGGGCGTCGAAGGAATACAGCATGATCGACTTCGGGTCGAACTTGGTGGCGGAGATGCCGGTGGGGGAGTACTTTTTCAGCACGTTGTGGCGGATGCTGTCTTCGTCCCAGAAGTTGGGCGGGCCCTGGAAGGACTTGATCACTGCTTTCTCGTTCCATTTGCGCTTGAAGGTGGGCGCTTGGTGCTCGTGTACGCAGCCCAGGGCGTGGCCGAACTCGTGCAGCACGACGGCGCGGTCTTCGTCGGGGAGCGAGTCGTCGCGCACCCAGCCGAAGTTCATGGTGGGTTGGTGCGGCGGGAAGTAGCTGGCGTTGAGCGCATCGCGGCCCACGGCCGACCATGAACCTTCATCTGCATAGAACGAGATGCGGATCTCCGCGGCACCGCTGGCCACGAATTTGAGCTTGATGTTGGCGTGCTTTTCCCAGCCCTTGGCCAGCGTGCGCACCTTGGCCTTCATCTTGGTGCTGCCGTCCAGAAAGCGGCAACGCAGCGTGCTGCCGGGCGCCCACTTCTTGGAGTTGATGAGCGACATGCGCGCGATGCGCGCCACGCCGTCGGCCTTGAGCGTTTTCTCGCCACCCGCGGCATCGACCATCTGCTGGCGCAGGGCGCGGCGCACCATGCGTTCGGGGTCCTGGGCGTCGGGAATGATGCGCTCGTAGCAGATGTGAACGGGTCGCAGTACGGCTTGCAATGGCTTGCCTTGGCTGGGCTCGCCGGCGCCGCCGGCTTGACTGGCTTTCCTGGCCATGATCGATCCTCCAGAGTTGACGCGACGCGTGGCGGTCGCCCGCAGATTGTTAGTCCCCTGGTGGTCGTCCTGCATCCTCAGTTGTGGGGATACCCGCGTGGCAAACAACAACGCCTGCCAGCACACCGATGGCCGCGCTTGACAGCCCCGGCGCGATGCGATGTGATGCCCCCCAAACACGGGCGCACCCGGGGAGACTGCATGTCGATCATCGTCTGCAAGACGCGTCTTTTGACCGCCGATCAGGCCTCGCTGGCCCTGCGCCGCGGGCTGGAGGTGAATCCCGCCAACGCCACCCAGCACAGCCATCTCGCACCCGCGGCCGATGGCCGGCGCGGCGCGCCGCGGCGCCTGGCGCTGGTGATCGGCCGGCGCTGGCCAGAGAGCGGCGTGCGCCTGACGGTGCAGTTTCTGGACACGCCCTCGGCTGCGCTGCGCACGCGCATCTTGCTGCACATGAACGCCTGGGACCAAAGCGCCAATGTGCGCTTCGAGCAGACCGCGGGCCTGGGCATGGTGCGCATCGCGCGGCTCGATCATCCGGAAAAATTGGCCGGCTTCTGGTCCTACATCGGCACCGAAATTCTGGGCATTGCGCCCGACCAGCCGACCATGAACCTGCAGGGCTTCACCATGCGCACGGCCGAGGCCGAATTCCACCGCGTGGTGCGCCACGAAACCGGCCACACCCTGGGCTTTGAGCATGAACACATGCGCAGCGATCTGGTCAAGCGCATCGACAGGCGCAAGGCCATCGCCTACTTTCGCAAGAGCGATGGCTGGACGCCGCTGGAGACCGCTGAGCAGGTGCTCACGCCCTTGAAGACGCGCTCGCTGATGGGCACGGCCGAGATCGACCCGCTGTCGATCATGTGTTATCAATTGCCGGGCGAGATCACCAAGGATGGCGTGCCCATCGCGGGTGGCACCGACATCAACGCCACCGACCACGCCTTTGCCGCCAAGGTCTATCCCAAGGGCGCGTCCGCGGCGCCACCGGCCCAGAAGGCGGCGCTGAACCTCGTCGCAGCGACCAACGACCCGGCAGGGCTGTCGGCCACAACGGATGCGATAGCGTCCACGCAAGCAAGCCACGCGTTGCGCCTGTCGATGGCCGACGACACCATGCACATCGTCATCCTCGACAGCTTTGATGAGGCCACCGGCGAGGCCGGCGCCGCTGCTGCGGCCAGAGCAGGCAAGCCCACCTTTGCCCGCGTCTTTGCAAGTTATGCCGGCGCGCGCGTGACCGAGGCCATGCGCCTGCACGCCGGCAAAAACGAGCCGCCCACGCGCTTTGGCAAGATCATCCGCAGGCACGAGCAGATCAAGGCCTACACCAGCCGCGAGGCCGGCACGCTGCCCAACGACCACGACATGATCGAGTTTGGCGACGACCTGTTCGAAACGCTGTTCCAGGGCGAGGTGCGGCGCCTGTACGACGAGGCGCGTTCGCGCCAGCAGGGCCGCAAGCTCGATCTGGTGCTGACCTCGATGATCTCGTGGATCGCCGAGAAGCCCTGGGAATTTGCCTACGACCGCACACGCAACAGCTTCCTCGCCACCGAAGAAGTGAACTTCATTCGCAACGCGCTGGCCGCCGTGCCGGCGCAGGCGCTGCCCCCGCGCGAGGGGCCGCTGCGCATCCTGGTGGCGGCGGCGCAGCCGGTGGGTTTTGGGCGCTTGTCGGTGGCGCAGGAAGAGGCCGTCATCCGCCGTGGTTTTGATGCGCTGGTCAAGGCCGGCCTGGCCGAGGTGCAGGCCCTGCCGCGCGCCACGCCAGCGGCCATCCAGGGCTGCCTGTCGACACGGCAATTCGACATCGTGCACTTCATCGGCCACGGCTCGTTTGATGAGACCACGGGCGTGGGCTCGCTCATCTTCGAGGACGAACACGGCGGCAGCTTTGCCCTGGGCGAGCGCTCGCTGCGCGAGATCTTTTGCGGCCGCGGCCTGAGCCTGGTATTCCTCAACGCCTGCCAGAGCGGCAGCGGCGGGCGCGCCGATTTCAACAAGGGCGTGGCGCAGGCGCTGGTGTCGCACGGCATGCCGGCCCTGGTGGCCAACCAGTACAGCGTGCTCGATTCATCGGCCACGTCCTTTGCGCAGCATTTTTATTGGGCCCTGGCCCAAGGCATGGGTTTGGGACAGGCGGCGCGCGAGGCGCGCATTGCCGTGAACTGCTCGCTGCAGGGCGAGCCCATCGATTGGGCCGTGCCGGTGGTCTATGCGCGTGATCCGGCGATGGCCTTGTGCGTGAAGCCACCCACCGCCTCACCCGCCCCGGCCGCGGCGGCGCGCGCCGCCAGCAAGCGACAGGCCGGCGCGCGGCCGCAGCGCGTTGCGGTGTGGGACATCGACAACGTCTTCCCCGCGCTGGAGACCACGCTGGCGCGCATGCACGGCGCGCAATCGGTGTTTGGCTTCAAGCTGGTGGATTTGTCGGCGCCGCTGGACATCTGGGATGTGGACACCAAGGCCGAGGACGGCACGCCCTACCTGTGGGCGCAGAAGCTGGCGCAGCGCCTGCAAAGCGTGCCGGCCACGCTGGGCGTGAATGTGCTGGCCTGCATCACCCGGCACTGGATGCGCGATGACGATTGGCTCAACATCTATGGCTGGTGGCCGCTGCAAAAGGGCCAGCAGGTGGTGGTGATGTCCTGCGCCGGGTTTGATGAGCTGCTGGCCGAAGGCGCCGCCACGGATCGCGCCCTGGCCAACATGACCGTGACGGCGCTGGCCGGCACCCTGGGCCACCTCGATGCCCATCAGCACGGCGCCAAGGATTGCCCGATGTGGTTCAACGCCGATCGCCTGCAATCGCGGCTCAGTGGCCGGCAGCGATTTGACGCGCCCTGCCGGCGCAAGCTGAGCGCCAGCATCCCCAACGAGTTGAAAGCCTTTGACGCCCTGCTCCAGGCCTTTGCCTGAGCGCATTTCCACCCACCGTGAAGGAGACAGACATGGTCACTGCGAAGAAGCCCACACCTGCCCCAAAGGCCATCGCACCCAAGCCAGGCGCCCAGAAAGCTGGCGCGAAAAAAGCAATAAGCAAAGTACGCGCCTCAAGCCGCGCCGTCCCGGCACAAGGGCCGCTGACCGTGGCGCAGGCCCGCACCATGGTGCAGGCCGCACAGGCGCCCCAAGCGATCAAGGCCGTGCTGTCAAAACTGGCGGCGCCGGCCGCGGGCCGCAAGCGCGCACCTGGTACGGCCCCGGCGCCGGCCGCAGGCAAAGCTGTCGGCAAGGCCATGGGCGCCGCCGCAGCCGCAGCGCGCGCCGTGCCCGGCCCGGACACGACCCGGCCGCCCTCACCCGCCACTCTGGCCATCGAGCAACGCCGGCTCAAGCTGCACAACCGCAATGAAATCAAGCGGCGCATTCGCGACTACAAGGCCACCCTGGCCTTGCTGCAGCAACGCGGCGTGAAGGGCCTGCCGGCGGCTGCGCCAACAGCGACGCCACCAACACAGGCCGCCGCCGCGCCCGCGAAGCAGCGCCGCGCCCCTGTGGCTGCCGCGGGCAAGGCCGCCGCCCCCAGCGCAGCCGCCGGCCCACTGCGCGTGCTGGCCGAAGGCGATTCCTGGTTCGACTACCCGGCGCTATTTTTCGGCGGTGGTCTGATCCCGCGGCTGGAGCGTCGCCTGGGCGTGCCCATCCTGTGCCTGGCCCAGGCCGGTGATGAATCGCGCCACATGCTGGGTGTGGCGCAGCGCAAGCTGCTGGCGCAGCAACTGCGCGATGGCGCCGGGGATGGCCAGCCCTGGGAGCTGCTGCTTTTTTCAGGTGGTGGCAACGACATCGTCGATGAGCCCTTGGCGCTGTGGCTGCGTGTCTTCGACCCTGGCGTGCCGCCGGCGCAGCTGCTGCACGCACAGCGCTTTTCCACCGCGCTGGCCCTGGTGCGCGCTGCCTATGAAGACCTGATCGCCCTGCGCGACGCCCACAGCCCACAGACCCACATCGTGCTGCACGCCTATGACTTCGCCATTCCCTTTGGGCGCGGCATTTGCGGCAAGGGCCCCTGGCTGAAACCGGCCTTTGATCTGCACGGCTTTCCGCAAGACCTGGTCGCCTCGACCGCCGTCGTCAAGGCCATGTTGCTTGAATTTGCCAACATGCTGCAGGCCCTGCAAGCCGCACCGCGCGTGACCTTCATCAACGCGCAAGACACGCTGGCGCCGGTGCAGGCCTCGTGGCACAACGAGATGCACCCCTCACGCGGCGGCTTTGATCAGATCGCCGACGTCTTTCATGCCAAGCTCAAACTGATGTTTCCGCAGCGCGTGCTGGGGTGAGCGGGGCGGGTTGATCACAATGCGGGGCCGCCCGGCCCTCACGCCATCAAACGCTGATCCAGCCGCAGCAAGTCTTCGGTCTGCTCTTTGCTCAGAGGCCGCGACAGGAAGTAACCCTGGCCGACGTGCACACCCAGCCCGCGCAGGGTGCCCAATTGCTCGGCGGTTTCAATGCCCTCGGCGACGACGCGCTTGCCCAGCGATTGGCCGAGCATGAGCACAGCGCGAACGATTTCAATGTTCTGCGGCTTTTGATCCATGCCGGCGACAAAGGAGCGGTCGATTTTCAGGCTGTCAAATGGCAGGGTGCTGAGGTAGGCCAGGGATGAATAGCCAGTGCCGAAGTCATCAATGCTGAATTTCACGCCCAGCTCGCGCAGTGCCTGCAGGGCCACCAGGGCCACCGACAGATTGGCCATCAGGGTGCTCTCGGTGATCTCCAATGTCAGGTGCTGTGCCGCCAAGTCGTGCTGCCTCAGCGTGTCGCTGACATGGCCCAACAGGCGGCTGTCTGCCAGGTCGCGGCCTGAAATATTGAGGTTCATGGCGAGGTGGCCCATGCTCGGGTAGCTGTGGTGCCAAAGTGCCAACTGGCCCACGGCCTCGTTGATCACCCAGGCGGTCAAGGCCTCGATGTTGCCGCTCTCCTCGGCCAGGCTGATGAACACCGCCGGGCTGATTTGCCCGCGCTCGGGATGCACCCAGCGCGCCAGGGCCTCGAAGCCGGTCAGGCGATAGGGCTGCAGCTCGAACAGCGGCTGGTAGACCAGGGACAACTGGCCCTCGCCGATGGCCCGGCGCAGATCGCCTTCGAGCTTGAGTTTTTCGGCCACGCGCTCGTGCATGCGTACCTCGAACAGCACCACGCGCTGGCGCCCGCCGGCCTTGGCCTCATACATCGCCAGGTCGGCATCGCGCAGCACTTCATCGACGGTGCGGTAGCCCATGTCGCTGAAGGTGATGCCGATGCTGGCCCCGGGCACGACCTCGGTGCCATTGATCATCATCGGCTGCGACATCGCCACCAGCATGCGCTGCGCCAGGGCCAGGGCTGCCTCGGGGTCGTTGAGCTGCTCGATGAGTACGGCGAACTCGTCCCCGCCCAGGCGCGCCACCAGGTCGTCGGGCCTGACCTGCTGGCTCAGCCGCTGCGCCACCTCGCGCAGCACCATGTTGCCGGCGATGTGGCCCAGGCTGTCGTTGATCACCTTGAAACGGTCCAGATCCAGAAAGATCACCGCAAAGCACTGCGTGGCGTCGGTGCGCGTGCGCTCCACGGCCAGGCCCAGGCGCTCGCTGAAGCAATTGCGGTTGGCCAGGTCGGTGATGGTGTCGTGGTAGGCGATGTAGTGCAGCTGGCCCTCGGCGCGGCGCCGCGAGGTGATGTCGTGCAACTGGTAGATCAGGCCGCTGCGCGCATCCACCGGATCGATGAAGCGGCCGCAGTGCAGTGAGACCCAGATCTCGCCGCGCTTGGCGCGACAGCGCAGCTCCATCGAAAAGGCCTCGCTGCTGTTGGCCGGCAGCTCCTGGATGCGGCGGCGAAACAGTACGGCATCGCCCGGGTGCAGCAGCTCGACGAAAGGCCGCCCTTGCAGTGCGGTGGGCGCGCTGCCGATGAGCTCGGCGAGCGCCGTGTTCACCTGGTTGATGACGCCCTCCGGCCCGACCACGGCCATGCCAATGGAGGCATTGGTGAAGGCGGCGATGAAGCGCTGCTGGTTGATGCTGGCCTGGTGCTGGGCCTGGACAACCAAGGCGTCTTGCGCCTCGCGCTCGCGCGCAAAGCGGTGCAGCGAGTGGTTCACCAGCCCGACCACGGTGAAGGCCACGGCGCCGGCCACGGCAATGACCGCCGCCCCGAACTGCTGGGCGTTCATGACCAGCACGCCCGCCACCACGGCAGAGAAGAGATACAGCGCGGCGAACCAGCTGTAGTCCTGTGCCCAGGCGCGAAGCGACAGCGGGGTGGAGTTCTTCGCCGCCATCACCGCCAACAGGGGCAAGGTGCTGCCAGCAAAGTAAGGCACGGCCACTGCGCACAGCGCAGCCAGACGCGCCGCCTGTGGCGTGCTGCCGGCAGCCACCAGCACCGGCCACAGGGCATCAAACATCAGGCCACTGAGCAGCATCGCCGTGGTCGCCACAGCCGGCGTGCTGGCTCGGCTGCTCAAGCGTTTGGAGCTGCGCCAGGCGGCGACCAGTCCCTCAGCGCCGGCCGCCAAAGCGGCCGCCGGCGCGCCGTGCAGGGCCAGCATGGCAAAGACGAAAACATCGGAAACGCTGATGGAGTATTTGGTGCGCGGCACATGCACCGGGAAGAAGGCGCCGATGACAACCATCGCGATGCCCAGCTGCACCTGCGCCAGCGTCTGCCAACCCAAGCCACTGAGCTGCAGCGTGGCCCATCCCGCTGACACCAGGCCCAGGCTGACCAGCCCCCACCACAGCGCCGTGGCAGGGCGGTTGTAGTCGTGCAGGTGGCGCTGCTTGAAACGGGCCCACAGGCCAGCGGCGCTTGGCTGCGGCATGGCTGCGGGGTCTGCGGGCGAAAGTGGCATTCCAGAGATATCGGCCGTGGCCCACGAGAACTGAACCTGAAAAAGTCGGCGTCAACCATGGGTCATGGTGGCACCCAGGCGGCGGCAGCACGCCCGCCGCCGCCGTCCGCGGGGGTGAGTCAACGGGTGAGCTGACTTGGCGTGTGCCCTGCCTGGTTCAGGGCTCGCCAAGCAGGCTGCCATCGTTGGTCGTGGCGGTCGGCTGGCCGCTTTCGCTGAGGACAAAGCCTTCACTCAGCACGAAACCTTCACTGAGCACGAAACCCTCGCTCAAGACAAAGCCCTCACTCAAAACGAAACCCTCGCTCAACACAAAGCCCTCGCTCAAGACAAAGCCTTCGCTGAGCACAAAGCCCTGCCCCAGGGTGACGCCGCTGCCGGCGTTGAGCCAGCCACTGAGCGTGGCCGTTGGCGTGAAGGCGCCGGTCTTGCCTGACCACGAGCTGCTGGAACCCAGCGACGCGGCGTTGACCACGCCCGCTGTGACCAAAGCCTGGTTGGGCGCATTCACCCAGGTGATGGCCTTGACATAGGTGTTGGCCAACACGCCGGTGGCCGCAGGCCAGTAAGACACGGTGTGCCGGCGCGCCGCCTTGCCGGCCCACACCAGACGGTGATCCCAGATGGGCTGGTACCGGGTGAACAGCGCGTCGCCACTGAGCACCTGGCTGCCACCGGCGTAGGCCATGCGGCTCCAGAGGAAGCTCTGGCCATTGAGCGTTGAGCTGGCCACCGGCATGGCCTTGCCCGTGGCCAGGAGGTTGGCGCCCACGGCCAGGGTGCCGGCCTCGACGGCACTGCGGATGTCTGTGCGCAGCACTTGCGCCAGCCGCACCGCGCCATCGATGTTGAGCAGGCCGGTGCCCTGCTGCAGCAGGTTGGCGCCGGCCAGCGGCTGGGCCGAATACTGCAAGATGGCCTTGATCAGCGGTGGCGTCAGCCCCGGATTGGCCTGCAGCATCAGGGCCACCGTGCCGGCCACGGCAGGCGCGGCGACCGAGGTGCCGCTGAGGTTCATCAAGGTTTGCTTGCCTGGCTGTTGCGTGCCGCCATAGGGGCTGGCCAGCGCCGGGTGGGTCACCGCCAGGTGGTTCCAGCTGGCTTCGGCGCCGGTCTTGTCGGCGGCCAGGGCGCCGACCATCTTGTTGCCGGGCGCCACCAGATCGGGCTTGAGCAGGTTGTCGATCTGGTTCGCGCCATGGGCATCGGTGAAGGCGCCGCGGGTGGGCCCGCGCGAGCTGAAGAAATTGACGCTGTCGTCGCTGCGCGCGGTGCTGCCACGAATGTTGGCCGCGCCCACCGTGATCACCGAGGGCTCATGGCCCGGCGAGCTGACCGTGCCATAGCGTTCGACGCCATTCGGTGCCAGACCGAAGTTGCCTGCGGCCACGACCACCGTGATGCCCGCAGCCACGGCGCTGCGCGCGGCGCGGGCCAGCGGGTCGGTCTGCCAGGACTCGGTGGAATCGGCACCCAGGCTCAGGTTGAGCACGCGAATGTTGTATTCCCGAGCGTGGTAAATCACCCAGTCGATGCCGGCCAGCACATCGCTCAACTGACCGAAGCCGCGGTCGTCGAGCACCTTGACGTCGTACAGCAAGGCCATGGGCGCGATGCCGGTGGAATCGGTGGCCTGGTAGTTGCCGCGGCCCGCGGCAATCGAGGCCACGTGCGTGCCATGCCCATACCGGTCCGGCCGGTGGACCTCCATGGCGTTGATCCTGGTTTCGTAGGTCTGCATGGACCTGCTGCCCGGGTAGAGCGAGGCCGAGGCATCGACACCGGTGGTCCAGTCCTTCGCGCCCACGGCGGCGGCATCACCCGCCTTCAGGAAGTCAACCGCGGCCTTGACACGCAAGGTCTTGGCATCGGAGGCCAGCAGGTTGTGGTGGTGCTTCTCGATGCCGGAGTCGAGCACCGCGATGCCAATGCCGTTGCCGTTGTAGGCGCCTGGCGAGTCGCTGCGCGGGCGCACGGCAGCGGCGCTGACACCGGTGGCATGTTCCAGGAGGCTCGCCGTCCGTGCGGTCAATCGGTTAGGCGAGATGCCCAAGACATCGGAACGTCCGGCCAGGCCTGACACCTGGTGGGCCGGCAGCATGACGGAGAGCGCCAGCACCGAGACGTAGCGGAAGTAGACCGACCCGCCCCTGGCCAGGACATCGGCGCGCAGGGCCAGCAGATCGGGGTCGCTGCCTTGCGCCACCACCAGGACCTTGATGTGGCGCCGGCCGTTGATGTCCTTGGCCCAACTCAAACGCGGCGTGGTCGTGGCATCCAACACCCTTTGCAAATCGGCCGCGATCTTGCTTTGCGCCGTGGCCGCGAGGGCGCCGGGCGCGAGCATGGCCAGGCACAGCGCCAGGGCGCTGAGAAGCATGAATTGCCGCATGAACTTCCATGGGGCCCAGGGTGAGTGGGCGGATGCTGCAGAACGGGCGAGGTTCGAGTTCACGGGAACATCCTCAAATCAAAGTGGACCCTGGCGCTTGGCCTTGTCCGCCCCCCGTGAAACAAGGGCTTGACTGGCCGCGCTGGGCATGGGGCCAATTGTTCGCAAGCGCGCCGCTCTTGGGTTGAAGGGCGCTTGCAGGTGCTTGCCGAAACGGGCAGTAATCCCGGTGCTTTTCCACGTGCCAAATCGGCCGAAATCCGTGAAAAAACTCACCGCACCTCGTTATCGGCCGCGCCGGAAAATTCTTGAGGGTGGGCGCTGCATTGCCCATGCGCGGCGGGCGCTACTGTCGGGGCGCTGCGGGCGTGAATGCGCAAACGCGAGGAGGCGCTACTGCGCCTCGATCTTGGCCGCGCGGATGAGCTCGGCCCAGCGCCTGGTCTCGCTGGCCAGCAGGGCCTGCGCCTGCGCCGGCGTGCCCGCGCCCAGGCGCATGCCCAGCTTGCCCAGGCGCTCTTGCACAGCGCCTTGCGCCACGGCCTCGTGCACGGCGCGGTGGAGCTGCTCCACCACCGCCGCGGGCGTGCCCGCCGGCGCGGCCAGCGCATTCCATGAGGACACCACCACCCCGGGCACACCGGCCTCCAGCACGGTGGCCACCTGCGGCAGCGCCGGGTGGCGGTGCTCGGCGGTCACGGCCAGCGCGCGCACGGCGCCGGCAGCCACCTGGGACAGCATCGGGCCCAGGATTTCAAACGCGATGTCGATCTCGCCGGCGCGCAGCGCGGTGAGCAAAGCGCCTGAGCTCTTGTAGGGCACGATCAGCGCATCGATGCCGGCCTGGGCCTTGAACAGCTCGGCCGCCAGGTGCTGGGTGCTGCCCACGGCGATGCTGCCGAGGGTCAATTTGCCGGGCTGCGCCCGAGCCAGGGCCAAGACGCCTTGCAGCGATGTGACGCGGCCAGCGCTGGCGGCAAACAGGCCCAGATCAAAACTGCCCAGCGTGGAGATGGGCACAAAGTCGCGCAGCGTGTCGTAGGGCAGCTTCTTGAACAGCGTGACGCTCAAGGCGTGGCTGTTGCTCATCAACAGCAGGGTGTGGCCATCGGGCCTGGACTGGGCCACGATCTGCGAGGCCACGATGCTGCCCGCGCTGGGCCGGTTGTCCACGATCACCGGCTGACCCAAGGCCTTGGCCATGGGCTCGGCCACGGTGCGCGCCGTGAGATCGGCAATGCCGCCAGGCGCGAAGGGCACGACCAGGGTGATGGGGCGATCCGGAAAGCGCGCCTGGGCCGTGGCCGGTGTGGCGGCGTGGGCCAGCACGGCCGCGGCCAGGGCCGTGCGGCGGGTGATCACTCTGGTTTGTCGCCCGCCAGGGCCGGGGCGCCGAGTTTCGGCGCCGACTGCTCGGCGCCAAAACTTGGCGCCGGTGCGTCATCGCGTTTGCGTGAATGGATGGCGTAGGCGCCCTTGCGCCTGTGGGCATCGGTGTTGGGGCCCAGCACCACCTTGCGGTAGGCGTCCCAATCGGGCTCGGCGACGGTGAAGCGGTTGAGAAAGTCGCCGCTGTAGACGCTGCGATGCACGGGCTGCACCTGCATCAGGGGCAGGGACTTCTGGAACTCGATCGGGTAATCGGTCTTGAGCAGGCGCAGGTTGGTGAACACCGAGCCGGGCCAGGCATCGAACTCGACGATGCCCTCGTAGTGCTGGTAGTTCAGGCTGCGCGGCACATTGGCCGGTGCGCGCACCAGCAGGCTCCAGTCGGGCGCGGTCTGGGCAAAGTAGCCGCTCCAGATTTGCACCACGCCGGGCTCGGGCAAAGCCACCATAAACGGCGGCAAGAAGCCTTGAAGGTCCTCGGGCGCCTGCGCCGCGAAATGCTCTTGCATGCCGGGCAGAGGCACGCCGTTGAGCAAGGGGTACCACTCATCGCCGTGGTCGGGGAAATTGCACACCGTCTCGGCGCCATCGAACTGCAGCACAAAGTCGATGGGCGGAAACAGATACCAGCCGAAAGCCGAGGCCGAAGTCACCGCCTCACAGTAGCGGTAGCCGCGCACCGGCAGGCTGCCAGCCGCCGCGCGATCGGCGCGCATGGGCTCATAGGTGTTGGGCGCGAACTTGCGAAAAACCACCGTGGGTGGGGCTTGATCGGTGGCGGCATCGCCGACGGGGCGCACTGTGGATTGGCTGCTCTGGTCGCTCATGGTGTGTGGATCTGGTGTGCCGGATGAAGTGGCG
>JAYSSS010000124.1:0-76176 GCA_043720415.1 Ideonella sp. | reverse complement strand
AAGCCGTGGCGGTCTTCGCCGTATTCGACAAAACAGGCTTCGAGCGAGGGCTCGACCCGTGTCACGACAGCTTTGTAGATGTTGCCCTTGCGTTGCTCGCGGCCTTCGATTTCGGTTTCGAAATCGAGCAGTTTTTGCCCGTCAACGATGGCCAGGCGCCGCTCTTCGGGCTGCGTGGCATTGATCAGCATGCGTTTCATGTGCACTCCAGACTCACGCCGCTGCACAGAAGCAGGCGGCGCGCTAACACGTCATTGGCCTAGGCAGGCAAATGACCTAACCGATGCACGAGAAACATTGGACGGCCGCAGTAGAAATCGCCCTGGGCTGCAAAGGTCACTGAGTGTTTGGACCGGTGCAGTGGGGCTGCGTGCGACAAAGCGGGTGGCGGCATGACATGGGCGCACCCCAGCCCGGCGCGCAATGGGCGCGCGGCGCCAACATGGGCGCTGGTTCGGGATTTGGGGTGGGACGACATGCGAGGCGCAATGGCTTCGGCGCGGGCAGCAGCACGGTTTTGGGGAACCGGTCTGCCGCCTTTTATGCTGGTTACTTTCCCTGTCATAGGGACGGCTGTGACGACGTGTCTCTTTCACCTGGCCTTGGCGGCCGCCGCATCGCTTGGGGGACTGTGGCTTGCCGCTGATGGCGCAGATGTTGCATCTACGCTTGTGGCGCATCGGGGCACTTAAAGCCCGCAACGCACCGCCACAATAGCACCGGGAGTGCCCAGGTAAACTCTGATAAATCAAGCACTTACGGCTCAATTGTGGTTCGGCGCATTATAAGCAGCAATCCAGAACCCGCCGAAGTGGCCGCTACGGCCACGACCGCCTCGGCCAAAGCGCCCAGGTCGGTGGCCGGTGCGGCCAGTCGCAACAGCACCGTGCCCGAAGTCCGCCGCATTCGGGTTGATGAGGCCGGCGAAGGCCAGCGACTGGACAACTTTTTGCTGCGCCTGCTCAAGGGCGTTCCCAAGACGCATGTCTACCGCGTCATCCGCAGTGGCGAGGTGCGCGTGAACAAGGGCAGGGCTGGCGCCGACACGCGTTTGGCCATTGGCGACGAAGTGCGCGTGCCACCGGTGCGTATGGCGCAGGCGCCCGAAGGCGCAGCGCTAGCGCCGCCGCGCGAGTTCCCGATCTTGCTGGAAGACGAGCACCTTCTGGCCATCGCCAAGCCCGCCGGCGTGGCCGTGCATGGCGGCTCAGGCGTGAGCTTTGGGGTGATCGAACAGCTGCGCCAGTCCAGGCCTCAGGCACGATTTCTGGAGCTGGTGCATCGCCTGGACAAGGAGACCTCGGGCATCTTGCTGCTGGCCAAAAAGCGCAGCGCTATGGTCGCCCTGCAAGAGCAGTTTCGCGCCCGCGACACTGGCAAAACCTACTCAGCCTTGGTGGTGGGGCAGTGGCCGGAGCAGCTCAAGGTCATCGATGTCGCCTTGCACAAGTACCTGGACGCGGCTGGCGAGCGACGTGTGCGCAGCGTGCCGGCCGATCACGCCGATGGCCGTCGTTCCATCAGCTTGGTCAAGGTGGTGCGGCGGTTTGCCGAATTCACGCTGCTCGATGTCACCATCAAGACCGGACGCACGCACCAAATCCGCGTGCACCTGGCCGATGCCGGGCACCCCATTGCAGGTGACGCGAAGTACGGCGATTTCGCATTGAACCGGCGCTTGGCCCGTGGCGAGGCGGTGCCGGGCGTGCGCTTTGCGGGCATGTTCCTGCACGCCCGGCGGCTTGAGTTTGACCATCCGGGCGATGGACGCAGGCTGACACTGGAGGCCGCGCTTGGGGC
The DNA here is from genome assembly GCA_043720415.1 of Ideonella sp. Lineage (GTDB taxonomy): Bacteria > Pseudomonadota > Gammaproteobacteria > Burkholderiales > Burkholderiaceae_C > Pseudaquabacterium. The sequence goes on along the minus strand of JAYSSS010000124.1, from coordinate 74,376 downwards.
CGATGCCTTGGCCTTGCTGGATCGATTGCGCGGCGCAGCTTGATGGTGCTTGCCAACTCTGCTGGAATTTTGGAATCCGCAGCCCCGAACAGCCTTGAGCCGATACTTCAGTTTGATGCTGTACCCGAAATCACCCCATGACCTCACGCCCACGCCGTTTCGACCTGATCGTCTTCGATTGGGATGGCACGCTGTTTGATTCCACCGCCTTGATCGTGCAGTGCATACAGTCGGCCTGCGCCGATCTGGGGGTGGAGGTGCCCAGCGCCGAGCGCGCCGCCTATGTCATCGGCCTGGGTCTGCACGACGCGTTGCAGCACGCCGTGCCTGGCTTGCCCGTCGAGCGCTACCCCGAGCTCGGCAAACGCTACCGGCACCATTACTTTGCGCGTCAGGATGCGCTGGTGTTGTTCCCGGGCACCTTGGAGATGCTGCAGGCGCTGAAGGCGCGCAACCACTGGCTGGGCGTGGCCACCGGCAAGAGCCGGCGCGGGCTGGACGAGGCGCTGGACACGGTGCAGTTGCGCGGCCTGTTCGATGGCACGCGCACGGCCGATGAAACGGCCGGCAAACCCAACCCGCTGATGCTGCAGCAGCTGATGCGCGAGTTCGGTGTCGAGGCCGACCGCACGCTCATGATCGGTGATACGACGCACGATCTGCAACTGGCCGCCAACGCCGGCACCGCCAGCCTTGCAGTCAGCTTTGGTGCGCATGATCACGATGCGTTTGCATCCTTTGAGCCGTTGCATGTGGCGCACTCCACGGCGCAATTGCATGCCTGGCTCGCCGGCAACGCCTGAGCCCGCCCAGGGCCCGGCGCTGGCGCCGCAAGCGCCGACACAACAGCCGCGGCCGCAGCCGCAGCCACTGTGCGCTGCGGCCACCCTGCAAGAGCGTGGCCAGGCGCATGTCTTCGAGGTGCGCCTTTGGAGTCAAACGACGCGTGCTTTTGCGATGCGCTTCGAAGGCCAGGTGGTGGCCTACATCAATCGCTGCGCCCATGTGCCGGTGGAAATGGATGGCCCGCCGGGCCGCTTTCTCGACATGGACAAGCGCTGGATCCTGTGTTCGATTCACGGGGCCAGCTACGAGCCCGCCAATGGGCAGTGCGTGGGCGGGCCCTGCGGCCGCGGTCGCTTGATGCCCATTCAGACCTTGGAAGCGGGCGGCCAGGTGTATTGGTATCCTTCCCAGGACATTCGGCCGCTGGCTCCCGCAGCGCCAGTGCCCACTGAAAGCGCCCCATGAATCCGCACGACGAAGTGCCAAGTCCCCGCATCGAAGCGGCCGTCGCACCCGAGCCAAAGCCCACCACCCAACCCCCGGCGATGGAGCAGACCCTGGCACATCTGGCCCGAGAGCTGCTGCGGGATCGGCGCAGCGAGCGCCGCTGGCGCATCTTCTTTCGCCTGGCCTGGCTGAGCGTGGTCGGCTTGACCCTCTGGGCGCTGGCCGCTCAACGCAGCACCGGCCTGGCACCCAATACGCCGCACACCGCCCTGGTCGAGGTGCGCGGTGAGATTGCGGCTGAGACCGAGGCCAGTGCCGAGCAGCTCATCGCCGGGCTCAAGGGGGCATTCGAAGATCCCAACGCCCGTGGCGTGGTGATCCGCATCAACAGCCCGGGCGGCAGCCCGGTGCAGGCCGGCATCGTCAATGACGAGATTCGCCGGCTGAAGGCGCTACACAAGAAAAAGGTCTACGCCGTGGTCGATGAAATGTGCGCCTCGGGCGCCTACTACATCGCCGTGGCCGCCGATGAGATCTATGTCGACAAGGCCAGCCTGGTGGGCTCCATCGGTGTGCTCATGGATGGCTTTGGTGTTGCCGGCTTGATGGAGAAGTTAGGCGTCGAGCGCCGCTTGCTCACCGCTGGTGAGAACAAGGGCATGCTCGATCCGTTCTCGCCGCAGAACGCGCGTCACAAGGCCTACGCTCAAGCCATGATCGATCAGATTCACCGGCAATTCATCCAGGTCGTCAAGGCCGGGCGCGGCGATCGGCTCAAGGAGTCTCCCGAGACCTTTTCCGGACTGTTCTGGAACGGCGAAGAAGCCATCCGCCAAGGGCTGGCCGACAAGCTTGGCAACCTGGACTTTGTGGCCCGCGAGGTCATCCAGGCCGAGGTGGTGGTGGACTACACACCCAAGGAAAACGTCGCTGAAAAGCTGGTGCGGCGGTTTGGGGCGTCAATTGGCGAGGGTGCGATCCGCTCTGCAAGTTCGGTGCTGCGTCTGCGTTGAGGCCGGCACGGCCCTTGCGTCGGGCGCCTGCGGGCAACGATAGTGCGGCGCCCTGTGCGCGATTGCATGACAAGGGGCCAGGGTGACCTTGCCGCTGCCGGGCCCGTCCACCATACTTCCACTTGGGGCAGGCTTGGCCTGCCAGGAGCGAGCATGAATCGATTGTTTTCGGCCCTCGGTGGCCTGCTGCTGGTGGTGTCCCTGGCGTTGGCAGGGTGTAGCAAGAGCGAAAGTGATTTGCTGGCCAAGTCGAAGTCCTTCATCGAGAAGGGCGACAACAAGTCCGCCGCCATTGAGCTGAAGAACCTGTTGCAAAAGTCGCCACAGTCGGCAGAGGCCAGGTTCTTGTTGGGCAAGGTGCTGTTGCACAGCGGTGATGCGGCCGGGGCCGAGTCGCAGTTTGATCGCGCACTGGACAACCGCTACTCGGCGGAGCTGATCGCGCCGCTCATGGCCAAGGCACTGCTCTTGCAGCGCAAGCATCGGGCGCTGACCGATCGCTATGCCAGTGTTGAGGTTGCGGACATCCAAGGCGCCGTCGACCTGAAAGTGGCGCTGGCGGCGGCCTATGCAGCGCAAGGCCAAAGAGACGAAGCCAGTGTGGCCTTGGGCAAGGCGCTGGCGATCAAGCCCGACTCCGCCGAAGCGCAACTGGGGCGCGCGGGCTTGCTGGCGGCAGACGGCAAGATCGATGACGCCTTGGCCACCTTGACCGCGCTGCTTGAAAAATCCCCTGGCGTGGCGGCGGCCTGGCAACTCAAGGGCGACTTGCTGCAGCATGCCAAGTCCGACATGGCGGGTGCCAGCGCGGCATACCGCAAGGCGCTTGAACTCAAGAGTGACCTTCAGGACGCACATGCCGCACTGATTTCCATGGCCTTTGCACAGAAGGACCAGGACTCGGCAACCAAGCAGATCGAGGCGCTGAAAAAGACCCAGCCCAATCAACCCCAGACCAAGTTCTTCGAAGCGCAGTTGGCTTTTGCGCAGCAGGATTTCAAGCGAAGCCGGGAGCTGCTGGCGCCATTGCTTCGAACCATGCCCGAGCACGTGGGCGTGCTTCACCTGGCTGGCGCCACGGAATTTCGCCTGAACTCCGTCGGGTCGGCTGAGACCTACCTGGCCAAGGCCGTGCAATTGGCGCCAGGCTTTGTGGCCGCACGGCGCGCGCTGGCCCAGGTGTACCTGCGCCAGCGCCAGGCCAGCAAAGCCCAGGCCTTGCTTAAACCCATATTGGACAAAGGACAGGTGGATTCAGAGACCTATTCATTGCTGGCGCAGGCCGCAACGATGTTGGGCGACACCAAGGCGGCCGACGAGCTGTTCAGCAAGGCCGCCAAGCTCAAACCCGACGACATGCGCATTCGCGCGGCGCAGGCCATCGGCCAGTTGTCACGCGGCAACAGCGAAGCAGCATTTGTTGAGCTCGAGTCCTTGGCAGCGAACGACAAGGGCAGCGCGGTCGACATGGCCATCATCAGCGCGCACCTGCGGCGCAATGAGGTCGACAAGGCCTTGAAGGCCATCGATGTACTCGAGAAAAAGCAGCCGGGCAGCCCGGTTGCGCCCAACCTTCGCGGGCGCTTGCAACTGCAGCAAAAAGACGCTGTCGGTGCGCGCAAGAGTTTCGAGTTGGCGCTGACGCGCGACCCGAAATTTGTAGGCGCCGCGGCGGCGCTGGCCGCCATGGACCTGGCCGACAAAAATGTCAGCGCCGCCAAGGGCAGGTTTGAGACCCTGCTCAAGGTTGACCCCAAAAACGCTCAGGCCATGTTGGCGATGGCCGAGTTGGAGACGCGCACCGCCGGCCCCAGGGAGCAGGTCTTGAAGTGGCTGAGCAACGCCACCGTCGCCGATACAACCAACCCGACGGCGCGCATGGCGCTGATTGAATTTCATCTGCAGGCACGCGACTTCAAATCAGCCGTCGTCGCGGCTCAGGCGGCCGTGGCAGCGCTGCCCGAGCATTCCGATCTGCTGGACAAACTGGCCCGCGTGCAAATGGCCGCTGGCGATACCCAACAAGCCTTGGCCACGCTGACGAAGTTGACCAAGATGCGGCCCGATTCGATGGGTGGATTTGTCTCCCTGGCTGAAGCGCAAATGGCTGCGGGTGATATCGAGGCGGCTTCGCGCAGTGCCAAGCGCGCCATGGAAATCGCGCCCAAAGCGACACCTGCCTTGCGCGTTTCCATTGCCGTGGCGATGAAGCAAAAGCGACCGGCCGACGCGCTGGTGTTGGCGCGCGACATCCAGACAAGGCAGCCGACCGACGCCTCCGGTTTCATCGTCGAAGGCGACATTCAAATGGAGCAGAAGAACTTTGACAACGCCATTGCCGCCTATCGCAAGGCCAATGCCATGGCCGCACCAGGCCAGGCGCCGGCGCGCATGCACCAGGCCCTGCTGCTGGCCAAGCGTGACGCCGAGGCGGCGAAGTTTGCCGATGGCTGGGTGGCCAGTCACCCCAAGGACTCGTTGTTTGTTTTCTACATGGGCGATCTGGCGCTGAACAAGGGCGACCGACCCGGCGCGGAGCGGCGATACAACGAGGTGCTGAAGGTGCAACCTGAGCACGCCCTGGCGCTGAACAACATCGCCTGGCTGATGGTGCAAGACAAGCGGCCGGGGGCCGTGGCCATGGCCGAGCGGGCGGTCAAATCGGCACCGAATCAGCCGCCCATTCTGGACACCCTGGCGCTGGCGCTGGCGGCCGAGGGGCAACTGCCCAAGGCGCTGGAAGTGCAAAAGCAGGTTGTGGCCATGGCGCCCGATGCGCCCTCGTTCCGGCTGAATCTGGCCAAGATGCATTTGCAGGCGGGCGAGAAATCAGCGGCGCGGATTCACCTGAACATCCTGGCCAAGCTCGGGACGCAGTTCCGATCGGGACACGCCGAGGTGCAGCAGTTGCTCAAAGACGCGGGCGGCTGAGCCCCAAGTCAGCCCGACACAGCCCCAAGTCAGCTCCCGCTCAGCCGCAGTTCAAGGCGGCTGAGCCCTCGCGTTTGTAGGCCACCACATGGTCGAGCTCCAGGCGTATGCCTATGCGTTCGCCGATGGCATGGTTGTGGTGGGAGGGCACCAACGACAGCACGCTGTGGCCGCTGGCCAGTTGCAGGGTGTAGAGGAACTCGGCGCCACGAAAGGCCTTGCTCAAGACCTCGGCCGTGACCGGGCTGGCGTCGTCATGAACGATGTCATCGGGGCGCAGCAGCACGTCGACCTCGCAGCCAACAGGGCAGGCCTCACCGTGTTCGGTACAGCGCACGGGGCCCTGCCCGACGACAGTGCCAAGTTCCATCTGAACACGGCCCAGGGCATCGACCGTGCCGGGCAAGAAGGCGCCCTGGCCGACAAAATCGGCGACGAAGCGGTTGCTCGGCTGGTGGTAGAGCGAGTAGGCACTGCTCCACTGCTGGATCCGGCCCTCGCACATGATGCCGATCTCGTCGGCAATGGCGAAGGCCTCGTGCTGATCATGGGTGACCATCAGCGCCGTCGTCCCGGCGTCCTTCAGCAGCAGGTGCAGCTCGGCACCCAGCCGCTCACGCAGCTCAACGTCAAGGTTGGCAAAGGGCTCATCGAGCAGCAGCAGGGCAGGGGCTGGCGCCAGTGCCCGGGCCAGGGCGACGCGCTGCTGCTGGCCGCCCGAGAGCTCGTGCGGAAAGCGCTGCGCGGCATGCGCCAGGCCCACCGTCTCCAGCATCTTCAGCACCCGGGCCGGGGCGTCCGCCTGGCCCCTCAAACCGAAGCCCACATTGGCGGCCACCGTGAGGTGCGGAAACAAGGCATGGTCCTGGAACACCATGCCGATGCGGCGCTGCTCAGGGGGCACCTGCAGGCCCGCGGTGCTGACCACCCGGCCGCCCAGGGTGATGCTGCCGGCCAGGACCGGCTCAAAGCCGGCGATGGCGCGCAGCACCGTGGTCTTGCCGCAGCCCGAAGGGCCCAGCAAGCAGCCAATGCTGCCCACAGGCAGGCTCATGGAGAGGGCTAGCACCACGGGCTTGCGGCCATAGGCCACGCTGATCTGGTCGAGCACAAGCCAAGGCGCAGGGGCAATCATGGCAACCATGATAGTGGCGCGCAGGCACTGCGCCTGAGCGCGGTGCGGGCCGTCGATACACTGCCGCCGTGCCTTCGAAACCCACCGCCCGCCGCGAGGCGCCCGCACCACTGCCCTGGCTGCTGATCGGTGCCTTGGTGGCCGCGGCGGCGGTGATGGCGCCGCTGGTGTCGGTGGCGCTGAACGTCTTGCGTGGCGGCACGGCCGGCACCTGGGCCCACCTGACGGCAACGGTGCTGCCCGACTATGTGGCGACCACGCTCTTGTTGTGCCTCGGCGTGGGCCTGGGGGTGTGCGCCATGGGCGTTGGCGCGGCGTGGCTGGTGACGCGCTATGACTTCGCCGGCCGCCGCCATTTCGAGTGGGCGTTGGTGCTGCCGCTGGCCATGCCGGCCTATGTCGCGGCCTACACCTACACCGACCTGCTGCAGTACGTGGGCCCGGTGCAAAGCGCCCTGCGCCAGGCCTTTGGCTGGGGCCGCGCCGACTACTGGTTTCCCGATGTGCGCAGCACTGCCGGCGCCGTGGCCATGTTCACGCTGGTGCTCTACCCCTATGTCTACATGCTGGCGCGCACGGCCTTTATTGATCGTGCCGGCGGGCTGGTGGAGGTGGCCCGCAGCATGGGCTTGACGCCGTGGCAGGGCTTTGTGCGCGTCTCGCTGCCCTTGGCCCGCCCGGCCATCGTTGCCGGCATGGCCCTGGCCTTGATGGAGACCCTGGCCGATTACGGCACGGTGTCTTACTTCGCGGTGCAAACCTTCACCACCGGCATCTATCGCGCCTGGTTCTCGCTGGGCGACCGCGTCGCCGCGGCGCAGTTGGCGATGACGCTGTTGGCCTTTGTCGTGCTGGTGTTGGCGGTGGAGCGCTGGTCGCGCGGCCGGGCTCGTTTTGACGAAGCCGGCCTGCGGCGTACGGGCACACCGCGCCAGGCCTTGACCGGCGTGCGCTCGGCGCTGGCCGCGCTGGGCTGCGCGCTTCCGCTGGGTCTGGGATTTGTGCTGCCCGCGGGCCTGCTGTTGCGCATGGCGTTGACCGAGGGCGACGCCCAGTTCGGCACGCGCTTTCTGGTCCTGGCCGGCAACAGTGTGTTGGTGGCCGGGAGCACGGCCGCGCTGGCCGTGGCCCTGGCCTTGCTGATCGCCTATGCCGCCCGCGCCCACCGTGGCGCCACGGCGCGCTGGGCCCATAGGCTGGTGGGTTTGGGCTATGCCTTGCCGGGCTCGGTGATTGCCGTGGGCGTGTTGATCCCGGTGACACGGCTGGATCAGGCCTTGGCCGAGCTGATGCGCGAAAGCCTGAACATCGAGCTTGGCCTGCTGTTCACTGGCACCATCGCTGCACTGGTCTATGCCTGCCTGGTGCGCACCTTGAGTGCCGCGGTGCAGGCTGTGGATGCTGGCTTGGCACGCATCACGCCGCAAATGGATCAGGCTGCGCGCAGCCTGGGCCACACACCGGCGCAGACCCTGACCCATGTGCACTTGCCGCTGCTGCGCGGCAGTGTGCTGACCGCAGCGCTGTTGGTGTTCATCGACGTCATGAAGGAGTTGCCGGCCACCCTGGTGATGCGCCCCTTCAACTTTGACACCCTGGCCACCCAGGCCTATGTCTTGGCCACCGATGAGCGCTTGGCCGAGGCCAGCACGGCGGCCCTGGCCATCGTCGTCGTCGGCCTGCTGCCGATGTTGATCCTGTGCCGGCAGATTGCCAAAGGGCCGCAGGGCAACAGGTCGTGATCGCTGGCTTGGGCCGGCCCAGGCGTGATCACTTCCAGCCGGCGCGATCGAACAGTTTTTGCGCCAGCGCGGTGTTCTTTGCCAGCGTGCCAATGGGCAAGGTGTCGGCTTTGAAGGCGCCCATTGCCGTCAAAGCCGGATTGCTGATGCGGATGCCCGCCACGGCGGGCCATTCATTGTTGCCATCGGCGAAGTAGGCCTGCGCCTGGTCGCTGGCCAGGTATTCGAGGAACTGGATGGCCGCCTCGCGATGCACCGCGTGCTTGAGCACCCCGGCCCCGGAGACATTGATGTGCGCCCCCGCGCCTGCCTGATCTGGCCAGACGATGCCGATGGCGGCCATGGCCTGCTGATCGGCCGCGCTGGTGCTGCGCATCAGCCTCGCCAGGTAGTAGGTGTTGGACACCGTGACACCGCACTCGCCAGCGGCTACGGCACGAATCTGATCGACATCGCCGCCCTTGGGGCCGCGCGCGAAATTGCTCACCATGGCACGCACCCAGGTCTCGGTCTTGGCCTCGCCCTGGTGGGCGATCATGGCCGCGCCCAGCGACAGGTTGTAGGGATGCGAGCCCGAGCGCATGCACACCTGTCCGCGCTGCGCACGCCCGGCCAGATCGGCATAGGTCTGCACCTGCTCAGGCTTGACGGCGGCCTTGTTGTAGACGATCACCCTGGCCCGCGTCGAGAAGGCATACCAGTTGGCGCTGCGCAGGTCGGCCGGAATGCGCGCCTCCAGCAGTTTGGACTTGATGGGCTGGAACAGGCCCAGGGCGTCGGCCACCTCCAGGCGCGCCGCGTCCACGGTGATGAGCACATCGGCGGGGCTGGCCTTGCCCTCGTTGCGGATGCGCTCGACGAGCTCATCCTCTTTGCCGTCCAGGCGCTGAATGCGTATGCCCGTGGCCTTGGTGAAATTGGCGTACAGCGCCTCGTCGGTTTGATAGTGGCGGGCGGAGTACAGGTTCAGCACCTTGTCCTGGGCCCAGGAGGGCGCAGACATGGCCACCAGGGCCATCAAGAGCGGCCAGAACTGGCGAGGAAATCGAGGGGGCATGTGGCGGCAGCTGGGTTGTCGTCGCCTAAATCATAACAAGAATCATTCTCATTTGGCTTGGACGAAGGCACGAAGGTCCAAAGGCGGCGCCCTTGGCGAGCCCACGCCTGGCCTTGCATCCCGCCCTGCATCCCGGCGCTACAACCAACCTGCGCGCCTGAAGCGCCACCACATCACGCCACAGGTGCTGGCGATCACCGACAGCGCCGCCGGGTAGCCCCAGGGCATGCTCAGCTCCGGCATGTGCTGAAAATTCATGCCCCAAACGCCGACAAAAAACGTCGCCACGGCAAAGATGCCGGCCCAGGCCGCGAGTCGTTTGGTGACCTCGGATTCATCAATGGCCACCATCGACAGGTTCACCTGGATGGCGGTGCCGATGGTGTCGCGGATGGCATCGATCGAGGTCTGCAGGCGCGACAGGTGATCGGTGACATCGCGAAAGTAATCCATGCTGGCGGCGCAGACGGCCGGCACGCGCCCGCCGTGCAGCTTGGCGGTGGCGTCCACCAGCGGCGCCACGGCGTGCCGCAGCGTCGTGACCTTGCGCTTGAGCTGGTACAGCCGCTCGATGTTGGCGCGCGCCGCGCCGCGCTCGAAGATCTGCCCTTCAATGCCGTCGAGCTCGGTCTCCAGGGCGTCGACCACCGGAAAGTAGCGATCCACAACAGCGTCCATCAGCGCATACAGCACGAAGCCGGCGCCTTGGCGCAGCAGCTCGGGTTCACGCTCACAGCGCTCACGCACACCGAGGAAGCCCTGCGTGCTGCGGTTGCGCACCGACAGCACAAAGTTCCTGCCCACAAACACATGCACCTCGCCCACGCGCAGGTCATCGGTCGGGCTGAACTCCACCAGGTGCAGCACCGCAAACAAGGTGTCGCCGTACTCATCGATCTTGGGCCGCTGGTGGCCGTGGTGGGCGTCCTCTATGGCCAGGTCATGCAGGCCAAACTCCTGCTGCATCAGGCTCAACTCATCGGCGCCGGCGTCGCGCAGCGCCACCCAGACAAAACAGCCCGGCAGGGCCAGGTGATCGCTGATTGCAGCCACCGGTATGTCGGCCAGCTTGTGGCCTTCACGGTAGGCGACGCAGTTGATCAGCATGGGCGGGCGCCGCGCGCAGGCTCAGTGCTTGTGGTCGCCATGGCCGTGATCGTGACCATGGCCATGGTCGTGACCGCCACCACCCCCACTGCCGCCGTGACCGTGGTCGTGGCCATGATGGTCAGCACGCATGGCATAGCCACCGGTTTCGGGCTCAAAAGTGGTGCGGGCCTCAGTGACGATGAGGTGGCGTTGGCGCAAGGCTGTGGCCAGGTCAGCATCTGCGGCCAGCTTCAAGTGATCACCAAGGAGCTGGGTGTCCACATGTTGGCAGCCCAGGTGATAGGCCGCCCGCAACACATCGCCTGGGCTTCCGTGCTGCTGACAGTGGCGGACCTCCATCACGGCCTGCGCCGCGGCCACCACCATGATCAGCGAGCCGTCCTCGCCCACCAGCACATCGCCACCGCGCACGATGCTGTCTGCCGGAAGCAACACGCAAAGTGCGCGTCCAATGGAATCCACGGTATCGAAATGGCTGTGCTGGCGCACGCTCCAATCGAGCTCGACTTTCGCCGCGCGTCGAATCAGGACATTGGCCAGCCCGCGGCCGCCAGGAATGAGTTTGTTGATGGTCAGCATGGCGCGGATTGTGGCGCCAGCCAGGGGCTGCAAAAACTGGCAAATGCCCTATCAGGCGCTCCGCAGAGATGCGCCTAACGGACGCACCCAACAGACCCACCCAACAGACCCACCCAACAGGCGCTAAAAACGGACGTTCCCAATAGACGCGGCTCGAGCCCTCAGCCATGCAGCCGGCTCGAGCGCGGCACGCTGGCCATCAGAAACTCCATCTGATCGGCCAGGATGCGGCGCCCGCGCAGGATCATGTCCTCGTGCAGGTTGGGGATGTAGGGCAGGTACATCAGGCTCATGCGCGCCTCCTCGGGCATGCGGTTGCCCTTGCGGCCATTGCAGGCCTTGCACGCCGTGATGCAGTTCATCCAGGTGTCGCGGCCGCCACGCGACACCGGTGTGATGTGCTCGCGTGTCAGCGTGTCAAAGCCGAAGCGCCCGCCGCAATAGGCGCACACATGGCGATCACGGGTGAAGAGCTTGGGGTTGCTGATGGCCGGCGTTTGCCGCCAGGCCCGGCTGGGCACCGCGCCGCGCACGGCGATGATGGAGTGCACCTCGATGCGTGACTGCAAGCCGGTGGTGCGCTGTATGCCACCGCGCAACACATGGCAGGCGCGGCCCAGCGTCCAGGCCACGCCATCACAGGCGTAGAGCACGGCCGCCTCACGCGTGGAGATCCACGCCTGGGGTCTTCCGGACACATCGAGCTGCAGCACATCCACAGTCAAGCACCTCCTGTCGATGGCGCCAAGGTTAAACCATTTGTGGCGGGTCACCCCTGGGGCCCTGGCTTGACCCGTCGGCGGAGCCGTCGCAGCACTGCACCCGTTGGAGGAGAAAGCCTAGAAATACCTGCCCTTTCCCTCGCCCCCGCAGCCTGGCCTGCGGCAAAATAGCACGATCGTTCGATTTATCCGCGGCAAGGATTCCGCCGCCGCCACAGTGTGATGCCATTGACCACCGCGACCTCCAACCCGGCCCGCAGCACCCGCCCACGCTCAAGCGCCGGGCGCCGCGCGACTGCGGTCGATTCCGAGCCTAACTCTATAACCATGCCGACAGCACCAGGAAGCAAAAGCCCCCATCAAAAAGGCCAACAGACCCGCGCCACCATCCTGGAAGCGGCGCTCAGCCTGGCCTCACACATGGGCCTGGAAGGCCTGTCCATCGGCGCCTTGGCCGAGATCACGCAGATGAGCAAATCCGGCGTGTTCGCGCACTTCGGCTCGCGCGAAGAGCTGCAGATCGCGGTCATCCATGAGTACCACCGCCGTTTTGAAGACGAGGTGTTTTTTCCGGCCATGCAAGAAGAGCGCGGCCTGCCCAGGCTGCGCGATTTGTTTGATCGCTGGGTGCGGCGCGTCTCGGTCGAGCTCGATTCGGGCTGCATCTACATCAGCGGCGCGGTGGAGTTCGACGACCGCCCGGGGCCCGTGCGTGACGCCCTGGCCAGCATGGTGCGCAGTTGGCAGGCGGCGCTGGACAGGGCGATTCGCCTGTCCATGCAGGCCGGCCAATTCCGGGCCGACACCGATGCGCTGCAAATGCTCTTCGAGATCCACGGCCTGATCCTGGCCCTGCACCATGACGCCCGTTTTCTGCGCCTGCCGGGAGCTGTAGATCGGGCGCGCACCGGCTTCGAGCGCATCGTCAAGCACTACCTTGCTAACCCCGTAGCGGCGCGGCCATCCCGCAAGGGCTCGCCGGCCAGCACTCGCTGAACGCAGCGTCCCAATTCACGATTCACTCAGGACCCCACCATGCCCCAATACACCCCGCCACTTCGCGACATGCAGTTCTTGCTGCACGAGGTGCTGAACGCCGTCGATGAGCTCAGGATGCTGCCGCCACACGCCGACATCGACGCCGACACCTTGAACGCGGTTCTGGTCGAGGGCGGCAAATTTGCGTCAGACATTCTGGCGCCGCTGAACCTCAGCGGCGACGCACAAGGCTGCACACTCGATCAAGCCAGCCACGCCGTGACCACGCCGCAAGGCTTCAAGGCGGCCTACGCCCAGTACGTGAAAGACGGCTGGGCGGCGCTCAGTGGTGACGCCGAACACGGCGGCCAGGGCCTGCCGCTGATCGTCAACCAGTGCTTCTACGAAATGCTCAACTCGGCCAACCAGGCCTGGACCATGTACCCGGGCCTGTCGCACGGCGCGCATGCGGCCCTGCACGCCCATGGCACCGACGCGCAAAAGCACACCTACCTGCCCAAGCTCACCAGCGGCGAATGGACCGGCACCATGTGCCTGACCGAGCCGCAGTGCGGCACCGATCTGGGCCTGCTGCGCAGCAAGGCGGTGCCCCAGCCGGATGGCAGTTATCACATCAGTGGCCAGAAGATTTTCATCTCCGCCGGCGAGCACGATTTCACCGACAACATCATCCACCTGGTGCTGGCCCGCCTGCCCGATGCGCCGGCCGGATCGAAGGGCATCTCGCTCTTCGTCGTGCCCAAGTTCCTGATCAACGCCGATGGCTCGCTGGGCGCGCGCAACGCCATCCATTGCTCGGGCCTGGAGCACAAGATGGGCATCCATGGCAATGCCACCTGCCAGATGCTGCTCGAAGGCGCCATCGGCAGCCTGGTGGGCCAGCCCAACAAGGGCCTGGCGGCGATGTTCGTGATGATGAATGCGGCCCGGCTGGGCGTGGGCAATCAATCGCTGGGCCTGACCGAAGTGGCCTATCAAAACGCCGTGGCCTATGCCCGTGAGCGCCAACAGATGCGCGCCCTCTCGGGCCCCAAAGCGCCCGATCAAGCCGCCGACCCCATCATCGTGCACCCCGATGTGCGCAAGATGCTGCTCACCGCGCGCGCCTATGCCGAGGGTGGCCGCGCGCTGGCCATGTACACCGCGCTGCAGCTCGACAAACTGGTCTCCACCGACGATGCCGATGAGCGCAAGGACGCCGACGACACCGTGGCCCTGCTCACGCCCATCGTCAAGGCCTTTCTCACCGACAACGGCTGGATCGCCACCTCGGCCTGCATGCAGGTGTTTGGCGGCCACGGCTATATCCATGAAACGGGCATGGAGCAGTTCGTGCGCGACGCCCGCATCAACATGATCTATGAGGGCACGAACACCGTGCAGTCGCTCGATCTGTTGGGCCGCAAGATCCTGGGCGACAACGGCGCCAAGTTGAAGAAATTCGGCAAGCAGATCGCCGCCTTCGTTGAAGAAGAGGGCACCGATGAGGCCATGCAGGAGTTCATCAACCCGCTGGCCGAGCTGGGTGACAAGGTCACCAAGCTGACCACCGAGCTCGGCATGAAGGCCTTTGGCAATGCCGATGAGGTGGGCGCGGCGGCGGTGGACTACCTGCGCGTGGTCGGCCACCTGTGCTTTGCCTACTTTTGGGCGCGCATGGCCAAGGTGGCGCTGCAAAAGCAGGGCACTGGCGACAGCTTCTACATTGCCAAGCTGGCCACGGCGCGCTTTTACTTTGCCAAACTGCTGCCCGAGACGGCCTCGCTGATTCGCACCGCGCGCGCTGGCCTGGCGCCGCTGATGGCCATGGACGAAGCGCTGTTCTGAGATTTGCCTAACCCAACAATCAAGGAGACAAAGATGACGACTTTCATTCGAGCATTGGCCCTTGGCGCCACCCTGGCCTTGGCGGCCAACGCCGCCTTCGCGCAGGCCACGCCCGTGGGCCTGTGGAAAACCATAGATGACGAGACCAAAGAGGAAAAATCCCACATTCGCATCAGCGACAGCGGTGGCGTGCTCAGCGGCCGCATCGAAAAGCTCCTGGGCAATGCCAAGCAAGACGCTGTGTGCGAGAAGTGCAGCGACGAGCGCAAGGACAAGCCGGTGCTGGGCATGCTCATCCTGCGCAATGCCAAGCAGGGCGTCGAGCACAAGGACCAATGGGAGGGCGGCGACATCCTCGACCCGAACAATGGCAAGGTCTACAAGCTGCGCCTGAAGCCGCTGGACGGCGGCAAGAAGCTGGAGGTGCGCGGCTACATCGGCTTTCTGTATCGCAACCAGCAGTGGATCCGCGTCGAGTGAGGGCCTTGCCCGCCGGCCATGTCGGTCCGCGACGCCGAAGCAACTTGAACACCCCTTTTCTGGAATCCAAATGATGCCGAAATTCAATGTCCGCAAGGTCGCCGTGCTGGGTGCCGGCGTCATGGGCGCGCAAATCGCCGCCCACTTGGTCAATGTGCGCGTGCCCGTGGTGCTGTTCGATCTGGCCGCCAAGGAAGGCGCCAAAAATGCCATCGTCACCCGCGCCATCGAAGGCCTGAAAAAACTCAAACCCTCGCCCATCGCCGACACCGCCGATCTGGCCCACATCCAGGCGGCCAACTATGACGAGCACCTCGATCAATTGGCGCAGTGCGACCTGGTGATCGAGGCCATCGCCGAGCGCATGGACTGGAAGCGCGATCTGTATGCACGCATTGCGCCGCACCTGGCGCCGCACGCCATCGTCGCCTCCAACACCTCGGGCCTGTCGATCACTGCCTTGTCGCAGGCCCTGCCGGAATCGATCAAGCCGCGCTTTTGCGGCATTCACTTCTTCAACCCGCCGCGCTACATGCAACTGGTGGAGCTGATCAACACGCCCACCACCGAGCCGGGTGTGCTCGATCAGCTCGAAGTCTTCGTCACCAGCACCCTGGGCAAGGGCGTGGTGCGGGCCAAGGACACGCCCAATTTCATCGCCAACCGTGTCGGCATTGCCGGCATGTTAGGCACCATCAAGGAAGCCGAGAACTTCGGCCTGGGCTACGACGTGGTGGATGACCTCACCGGCAAGAAGATGGGCCGGGCCAGCTCGGGCACCTTCCGCACCGCCGATGTTGTGGGCCTGGACACCCTGGGCCATGTCATCAAGACGCTGCAAGACAACCTGGGCCCGGACAAGGCCAACGATCCCTTCTTTGCCAGCTATGCCACGCCGCCTGCGGTGGCCGCTTTGGTGGGCGCGGGCGCGTTGGGGCAAAAAACCGGTGCGGGCTTTTACAAGAAGGTCGGCAAGGACATCCTGCGCTTTGATGCGGCCATGGGCGACTACGTGGCCGCGGGCAAGAAGGCCGAAACCATCATCGACCGCATCCTCAAAAAGCCGGCCGCCGAGCGCCTGAAGCTGCTGCGTGAATCCAGCAACCCGCAGGCGCAGTTTGTCTGGGCGATCCTGCGCAATGGCTTTCACTACACGGCCGTGCACCTGGCCGAGATCGCCGATTCGGCGCGCGAGGTCGATCAGGCCATGCGCTGGGGCTTTGGCATGCAGCAGGGCCCGTTTGAGCTGTGGCAAGAGGCCGGCTGGTCGCAGGTGGCGCAGTGGGTCCAGGCCGACATCGATGCCGGCAAGGCGCTGTGCAGCGCGCCACTGCCGGGTTGGGTGTTCAAGGGCCCGGTGGCCGATACCGGCGGCGTGCACACGCCCGCGGGCTCATGGAGCGCGGCGCAGGGCAAGTTCATTGCGCGCTCGACACTGCCGGTGTATGCGCGCCAGTTGTTTCCCGAGACCTTGGCCGGTGAAGGCCGGATCGGCGCCGCCAAGGCGGGAGTCGAGGAATTCAGCAACGACGAGATGCGCGCCTGGACGCCCGATGGCGAGGTGCTGGTGGCCACCCTCACCGGCAAGATGCACCTCATCGGCCCGGGCGTCATCGAGGGCTTGTTGCGGGCGGTGGAGTTGGCCGAGGCCAAGTACCAGGGCCTGGTGATCTGGTCGCCCGACGAGCCCTTCTCGGCCGGCGCCAACCTCGAAGCCATGCTGCCGGTCTTCATGAAGCAGGGCGCCAAGGGCATCGCCCCCGAGATCAA
The DNA here is from genome assembly GCA_043720415.1 of Ideonella sp. Classification (GTDB taxonomy): domain Bacteria; phylum Pseudomonadota; class Gammaproteobacteria; order Burkholderiales; family Burkholderiaceae_C; genus Pseudaquabacterium. The sequence goes on along the minus strand of JAYSSS010000124.1, from coordinate 57,778 downwards.
GAAGCTGCAAGAGGCGATGCTGCGCCTGCGTTATGCGGCCGTGCCCAGCGTGGCGGCGATGCGCGGCATGGCGCTGGGCGGGGGCTGCGAAATCGCCGTGCACTGCGCGCGCCGGGTCGCGCATATTGAGAGTTATGTCGGCCTGGTTGAGGTGGGTGTGGGCTTGATCCCCGGTGGCGGTGGCCTGGCCTACATCGCGCGCCGCGCTGCCGAGAGTGCGGCGGCGGCAGCCAGCACCAACTTGCTCGGCTTCCTCACCGAAGGCTTCACCGCTGCGGCCACAGCCAAGGTGGGCACCAGCGCGCACGAGAGCCGCAAACTGGGCTACTTGCAGGGCGACGATGTCATCGTCGCGCACCGCGACGAGCTGCTGCACATCGCCATCACCCAGGCCAAGGCCATGGCCGCGTCGGGCTGGCGCGCACCACTCAAGGGCCTGTTCCCCGTGGCCGGCCGCTCGGGCGTGGCCACCATCCGCGCACAACTGGTGGCGATGCGCGATGGCGCCTTCATCAGCGCCCACGATTTCCACATCGCCGGGCTGATCGCCGATGTGGTGTGTGGCGGCGATGTCGACGCCGGCAGCTTGGTCAGCGAGGAGTATTTGATGGCCCTGGAGCGCAAGCACTTCTGCGCGCTGCTGGAGCACCCGAAGACGCAAGAACGCATCATGGGCCTGCTGCAAAGTGGCAAGCCGGTGCGCAACTGAGTGGAGACGCAACACATGTCCAAGACCTTGCAAGACGCCTACATCGTGGCCGCCGCGCGCACGCCCATTGGCCGCTCGCACCGCGGTGTGTTTCGCCACACCCGGCCGGATGATTTGCTGGTGGCCGCCATCCAGGCGGCGATGCGCCAGGTGCCCACACTCGATCCCAAGGTGATCGAGGACGCCATCGTCGGCTGCGCCATGCCCGAGGGCGAACAGGGCCTGAACATGGCCCGTGTGGCGGCCCTGCTGGCAGGCCTGCCCAACAGCGTGGGCGGTGTCACCGTGAACCGCTTTTGCGCCTCGGGCCTGTCGGCCATTCAGATGGCCGCCGACCGCATCCGCGTGGGCGAGGCCGAGGTCATGATCGCCGCGGGTGCTGAGAGCATGAGCATGGTGCCCATGAGCGGCAACAAGCCCTCGTTTAACCCGGCGGTGTTTGCCAAGGACGAGAACATCGGCATCGCCTACGGCATGGGCCTCACCGCTGAGAAGGTGGCCCAGCAATGGAAGGTCAGCCGCGAGCAGCAAGACGCGTTCGCGCTGCAGTCGCACTTGAAGGCCATCCAGGCGCAGCAGGCGGGTGAGTTCACCAATGAGATCGTGCCCGTCGAGGTGGTCGAGCGCTGGCCCGATCTGGCCAGCGGCGAGGTGAACACCCGCAACCGCGTCGTCAGCCTGGATGAAGGCCCGCGCGCCGACACCACGATAGAGGCGTTAGGCAAGTTGAAGACCGTGTTTGCCGTGCCGCGTGACCCGGCCGGCCAGGCCACGGGCCTGGGCAGCGTGACGGCCGGCAACAGCTCGCAAACCAGCGATGGTGCGGGTTGCCTGATCCTGGCCAGCGAGCGCGCGGTCAAGCAGTTTGGCCTGACGCCGCTGGCGCGTTTTGTCAGCTTTGCCTCGCGCGGCGTGCCGCCCGAGGTGATGGGCATCGGGCCCATCGAGGCCATCCCGGCGGCCTTGAAATCGGCTGGCCTGAGCCTGGCCGACATGGGCTGGATCGAGCTGAACGAGGCCTTCGCGGCGCAGGCGCTGGCGGTGATCAACACCGTGGGCCTGGACCCGAGCAAGGTCAACCCCATGGGCGGCGCCATTGCTCTGGGCCACCCCCTGGGCGCCACCGGCGCCATCCGCGCCGCCACTGTGGTGCACGCCCTGCGCCGCCACCAATTGCGCTACGGCATGGTGACCATGTGCGTGGGCACGGGGCAGGGCGCGGCGGGTATTTTTGAGCGGGTGTGAGCGTCCCGCAGATAACAATCAAAAGACACGCTCTTTGAACGCACGAGCGCCGCCGCTGCTGCGACCTGGCGCCCAAATTTCGATGCGCCGAAACATCCAAGTGCCCACGCATCCAAGTGCCCATGCATCCAATTGCCCAAACCACAGGAGACCTCATGACCATAAGAACCGCCACCCTGAACGGCGTCGCCACGATTGAAATCGCCCGTCCGGAAAAGAAGAACGCCTTGACCCAGGTCATGTACCAGGCCATGGCCGATGCCCTGGCCGCGGCCGGCGAAGACGCCGCGGTGCGCGCCGTGCTGATCACCGGTCAGCCCGGCATCTTCACCTCGGGCAATGACCTTGAAGACTTCATGAAGCGCCCACCTGCCGGCGAGGATTCACCGGTGCTGCGCTTCATGCGCGCCCTCATCGCCTGCGAGAAACCGGTGGTGGCGGCGGTCACCGGCGCGGCCATTGGCGTGGGCACGACGATGCTGCTGCACTGCGATCTGGTCTACGTCAGCGACGAGGCGCGTCTGGCCATGCCCTTTGTGAGTTTGGGCCTGGTGCCGGAATTCGGCTCCAGCCTGATCATCCCCAAGCTAATGGGGCATGCGCGCGCGACAGAAAAGCTGATGCTGGGCGAGCCCTTCACCGGCGCCGATGCGGTGGACTGCGGCATCGCCAATGCGGTGCTGCCGGCCGCTGAGGTGGTGAGCCACGCCCGGCGCATGGCCGAGCGCTTCAATGCCCTGCCGCCGGGCGCCGTGCGCGACACCAAGCGGCTGATGCGCCAACCCCTGGCCAGCGCCATTCCCGAGGCGATGAAGGCCGAGGGCGCGGTCTTCGGTGCCCGCCTGCGCAGCCCCGAGGCGACCGAGGCCTTCCAGGCCTTCTTTCAAAAGCGCAAGCCGGACTTCAGCAAGTTCTGAACCAGGGTGACTTTGCTGCCGGCCTTGCCCAAGCTGGTGCTCGGCTTGTTGGGCGAAGGCGACGGCCCGCTCGGTTTCGGGGATGGACAGCGCTCGGCGCGCTGAGCGATAGTGCTCGGCCCGCCACGCCTGCGCCTGGCCTATCACCCAAAACACCTGACCGGCCACCCTGCTTCGTGATCACCACATTGCGCTCATTCCTCCGCCTGGTGACCTGTGTTATGGGCCTGGCCACCGCAGCCGCACCCAGCAGCGCCCTGGTGCTGTACGACCCGGCGCTGGGCAGTCTGCCGGTCAGCCAGGGCTGGCTGTCCACTGGTCTGGGGCCCGTCACCCACGGTGTGAACGCCGGCGTCTACAGCCTGGACACCACCGCGCTGATCAGCACCCAGTGGGGCCATGCGCAGACCTTGTCCGCCACGCCGCTGAACACCGAGGTCGGTTTCGATTTGAACTTCGCGCTGCGCGTGCTCAGCGAGGACCATGGCGGCAACGTCAATCGCGCGGGCTTTTCCATCATCTTCACCGGCCAGGACCCGACGCAATCGCTGGAGCTGGCGTTTTGGGCCGACAAGGTCTGGGCCTACCACTACGACAGCGGCCTGGCCAGCCCGTTTGTGCAGGGGCCGGGTGCGGTCTTCAACACCACGGTGATGACCAACTACTCGCTGCAGGTGCGCCAGCAGTCCTTCACCTTGCTGGCCAACAACAGCCCGCTTTTTTCGGGCGTGTTGGAGAACTACACCGCCCAGGGCACGCCCTACAGCGGCGCCAACTTCGTGTTCTTTGGCGACGACACCTCCAGCGCGCGCGCCTCGGTGCAACTCGGTGCCATCGTGCTCTCAGCGGTGCCCGAGCCGGCGGCGCTGATGCTGTGGCTGCTGGGCGGTGGGCTGCTGCTGGCGCGCCATCACAGCTTGGTGCGCAGGCGCCAGAGCTCGGGGAACAGCACCACATCGAGCCGGCTGCGCAGATAGCCCACGCCGCTGGTGCCGCCGGTGCCGGTTTTCTCGCCAATGATGCGCGCCACGGTGGTCACATGGCGGAAGCGCCACAGCCGGAACGTGTCCTCCAGGTCGGTGAGCTCCTCGCCCAATTGGTACAGGTCCCAGTGCTGCTGCGGCGCGCGGTAGACGGTGAGCCAGGCGCTCTCAACGTCGTCGCTCGCCACATAGGCCTGGGTCCAGTCGCGCTCCGTGTGGCTGGCCGGCACGCCCAGGCCGCGGCGGGCCAGCAGGCGCACGGCCTCGTCATACAGCGAGGGCCCGCGCCAGGCGGCATCCACCACCGCCAGGCGCTGCGGGTGGTGGGCATGTGGTTCGAGCATCGTCGCTTGCTTGTTGCCCAGCATGAACTCGATGCAGCGGTACTGCCAGCTTTGAAAGCCTGAGGATTTGCCGAGGTAGGGCCGGATGGCGCTGTACTCGGGCGGCGTCATGGTGGCCAGCACATCCCAGGCGTGCACCAGTTGCTCCATGATCTTGGACACCCGCGCCAGCATCTTGAAGGCCGGCGCCAGCTCGTCGGCCGCCACCGCGGCCAGGGCGGCGCGCAGCTCATGCAGCATGAGCTTCATCCACAACTCACTGGTCTGGTGCTGCACGATGAACAGCATCTCGTTGTGATCGGGCGAGAGCGGGTGCTGAGCACCGAGCACGGCGTCGAGGTGCAGGTAGTCGCCGTAGCTCATGTCACGGCTGAAATCGAGTGCGGCGCCGTCGTGTGTGGGGTGGCTCATGCTGCTGTTCCTAACCGCTGTGTCAAGCCGCCGTGTCGAACCACTCCGTGCGCTGCCGTTGAAGCCGTGCCGCGCCTCAGATCACAAGGCCAAAAAATGTTGGCGGTAGTGAATGAGCTCGTCGATGGACTCGTGGATGTCGGCCAGGGCGGTGTGCGCCTGGGCCTTCTTGAAGCCCTCCAGCACGGCGGGCTTCCAGCGCCGGGCCAGCTCTTTGATCGTGCTCACGTCCAGGTTGCGGTAGTGGAAGAAGTCTTCCAGTTTGGCCATGTCCTTGGCCATGAAACGCCGGTCCTGGCAGATGGAATTGCCGCACATCGGGCTCTTGCCCCTGGGCACGTACTGCTTCAACCACTCGATGAGTTGCAGTTGTGCTGCGTCTTCATCCACGGTCGAGGCCTTGACGCGATCGATCAGGCCGCTGCGGCCATGCGTGCCCTTGTTCCAGGCGTCCATGGCGTCGAGCGTGGCGTCACTTTGGTGGATGGCCAGCACCGGCCCTTCGATGCGAAGGCTCAAGTGCGGGTCGGTCACGACCACGGCGATTTCGATGATGCGGTCGGTGAAGGGCGACAGGCCGGTCATCTCCATGTCGAGCCAGATCAGGTTCTGATCGCTGGCGGCAAGCGTCTGTTGCGGTGTGGGGCTGTTCATTTTGGAATTGTCGCAGCCCTACACTTCGGCCCATGTCACCGCAACCCCTGAGCTGGCTGTTTGCCGGCGCCCTGATCGTCTCACTGGCCATCAAGTTTTGGCTGGCCACCCGGCAGATGAAGCATGTCGCCGAGCATCGCGGCAGCGTGCCTGCAGCCTTCGCTGCGAGCGTGTCGCTGTCGGCGCACCAGCGCGCTGCCGACTACACATTGGCCAAGGGCCGCTTTGGCTTGCTGAGCATGGCTTTTGGCAGCGCGGTGCTTTTGGGCTGGACTTTGCTCGGCGGGCTGGACGCCCTCAATGCACTGCTGCGCGATGCCGTGCAGCCGCGTTTCGGTGACATGGCCTATCAGCTGGCGCTGGTGGTCGGCTTCACCCTGATTGGCAGCGTGCTCGAGCTGCCTTTTGATCTGCACAGCACCTTTCGCATCGAGGAGCAGTTTGGCTTCAACCGCACGACCTGGCGTTTGTGGCTGGCGGATCTGTTCAAGGGCGTACTCGTCGGTGCCGCCGTTGGCTTGCCGCTGCTGGCCTTGATCCTGTGGATCATGCAGGTGGCCGGCGGTGCCTGGTGGTGGTGGGCCTGGCTGGCCTGGGCGGCCTTCAACCTGATCCTGATGGTGCTCTACCCGACCGTGATCGCGCCGCTGTTCAATAAGTTCGTGCCCTTGGCCGACGAGGCCCTGAAGGCACGCGTGCAGGCCCTGATGCAGCGCTGCGGCTTTGCCGCCAAGGGCTTGTTTGTGATGGATGGCAGCAAGCGCTCGGCGCATGGCAACGCCTACTTCACCGGCCTGGGCGCGGCCAAACGAGTGGTCTTTTTCGACACCTTGCTGGCCAAGCTGTCGCCGGGCGAGGTGGAGGCCGTGCTGGCGCATGAGCTGGGGCACTTCAAGCACCGCCACATCACCCAGCGCATCGTCATGATGTTCGCCGCCAGCCTGGCCGCCCTGGCCCTGCTGGGCTGGCTTGCGGGGCAAACGGGCTTCTACCTTGGCCTGGGCGTCAACCCCAACCTGGGCGCGCCCAACCACGCGCTGGCTCTGCTGCTGTTCATGATGGCGGTGCCGGTGTTCAGCTTTTTCATCTCGCCGCTGATGGCCCAGCTGTCGCGCAAACATGAATTTCAAGCCGATGCCTATGCTTGCGCCCAGGCCAGCGCGGCCGACTTGTCCAGTGCCTTGCTCAAGCTGCATGAGGACAACGCAGCGACCTTGACGCCTGATCCGCTGTATGTGCGCTTTTACTACTCGCACCCGCCGGCCAGCGAGCGTCTGGCGGCCCTGGGTTCCGCGGCCCTGCGTTCCGCGGCCCTGCGGCCCGCTGCCTTGTGATCGAAATCCTGAGCCCCGCGCACATCCAGGCCGGGCTGGCCGAACTGCCCGAGTGGCGGCTGCGCGATGGCGCCATCGAGCGGCACTTCAAGTTCACTGACTTCGAGGCCACCATGGCCTTTGTCAACGCTGTGGCCGATGTCGCACGCCGCCAGGACCATCACCCCAGCCTGACGGTGAACTTCGCCGACTGCCGGGTGCGCTACGCCACCCACCGTCCCGCCGGCATCACGCGCGAGGACTTCATCGCCGCGGCGCAGGTGGATCGCTTGGCACCATGACTGCGCCCATGCTGCCAGGCCTGGTGGTGGGTGCGCATGGCCGGCACTTCATGGTGGAGGCGGACGACGGCTCGCGCCGCCTGTGCCACGCCCGCGGTAAAAAAAGCCCCTGTGTGGTGGGCGACCGGGTGGAATGGTTGCCCAGCGGCGACGAGGGCGTGATCGAGCGCGTCAGCGAGCGCCGCAACCTGCTGTTCCGGCAGGATGAATTTCGCAGCAAATCCTTTGCAGCCAACCTGGATCAATTGCTCATCCTGGTCGCCGCCGAGCCGATGTATGCCGAGACCCAATTGAGCCGGGCCCTGATCGCCGCCACGCAGGCCGGCATCCCCAGCTTTATCGTCCTCAACAAGACCGATCTGCCACAGATCGTGGCCGCCCGAGAGCGCCTGGCGCCCTACCGCGCCATGGGCGTGGAGGTGCTTGAGCTGTCGCTCAAGAGCGAGGCCGCACTGGCCCAGCAACTGCTGAAACCGCGGCTCGAAGGCCGCGCCACCTTGGTGCTGGGCCCCAGCGGCATGGGCAAGAGCACCTTGATCAATGGCATGGTGCCCGCCGCGGCCGCCCAGGTGGGCGAGATCTCGCTGGCCCTGAACGCCGGGCGTCACACCACCACCACCACCACCTGGTACTGGCTGGATTCGGCGCGACGCACGGCGCTGATCGATTCACCGGGCTTTCAGGAATTTGGCCTGCGCCAGATCACCGCCGAGCAGTTGCCCATGCTCATGCCCGACCTGGCCGCGCGTGTGGCCTGCCGCTTCTACAACTGCAGCCACCTTCATGAACCCGGGTGCGGCGTGCGCGCGGCGCTGGAGCGGGGCGAGATCAGCGCCTCGCGCTACCGCATCTACCAGGAACTGCACGCCGAGGTCTCGGCAACGCGCTGGTAGCGCTGACCACCACCGGACAGTCGGTGCGCGCCAACTGACAATTCACATAACGCATTACGATCACGACATGCCTTTCAGCCAAAGCAGTCAATTGAGCGCCATCGTCGGCTATGCCGAACACCTCAAGCCGGGCTCGGTTCTGGACGTGGGCGTGGGCATGGGCCAATACGGCTTCTTGCTGCGCACCAACCTGGAAAACATCGCGCTCTTCGACATCCAGGGCAATCAGGCCAGCCTGCGCCCTCGCGAGCGCTGGACGGTGCGCATTGATGGCATCGAGGGCTATGCCGGCTACCTCACGCCGGTGCACGACTACGCCTACAACCGCCTCATGATCGGCAACGCCATGGCACTCTTGCCGGGCATCGCCGACGCCAGCTACGACATGGTCATGGCCATCGACATCCTCGAACACCTGTCGGTGGACGAAGGCCGGCTGTTCATGGCGCACTGCAGGCGCATCGCCCGACGCGCAGCATTGATCAGCACGCCCAAGACCTTCATCGAGCAGGAGGTCGAGGCCAATCCCCTGGAAAACCATCGCTCCCTGTGGAGCCAGGCCGATCTGGTCGGTGCCGGCTTTGCGAGGCTCTTGGACAACCCCGAGAGCTGGGTCGCGGTGTGCGAGCACCGCCAGGGCTGAGTGGACGCCGAGCGCCAGGACGGCGCGAATGCCGGCCCGTGGCCTGAGGCGACCGCCTAACCCACCAGGTTGGCCAAGGTCAGCAGGGCCACCAGCATCATCCACAGCACCACCGAGCGCCACACCAGGCCAACGATGCTTCGCAGGTGGCTGAGATGTGGCGGCGCGCCCGCTGTCGAGCCCGCGGCGCCCGCTTCCAGGGTGGCGCCGGCCTCGAAGGTGCGCGAGCGCTCTGGGGTGACTGCGGGCGCGGGCTCACCGCCGAGTTGCACGCCAATGGCACCGGCGGCCGCGGCCAGGATCACGCCATCGTTTGCGCGCTCCCACAGCGCAGCGTCCCGGCGCCAGGTGTTGATGGCTTCTTCGAAATTGCCGACCACGGCGAAGCCAAAGGCGCTCAGGCGCGCCGGCACATGGTCCATCAGCGCAAACGCATGTTGTGAGGCCGCCATGAGGCGTTCATTGGCGGGGATGCCCAGGGTCTTGCTGGGGAAGGTCCAGTAGCGGCTGGCGAACTCGGCCATGCGGTAGAGCACGGCGCCCACGGGCCCCAGGCCCAGGGCCGACAACAGCACGAACCAAAAGAACACGCCGAACACATGCCGGTGCGCGGCCAGCAAGGCCTGCTCGATCACATGGCGCAGCAGCTCGGTGCGCGGCAATTCACTGGCATCGACATGCCGCCATTGCGCCAGCAGGCGCCGCGCTTCGAGCTCGTCGCCGCGCTCCAGCGCTTCGCGGATGTCGGTGAAGTGGTGGCTGAACTGACGAAAACCCAAACTCAAGTACAGCACGGCCACGTCGAAGGCCACCGACAGGATCAGGCTGTACTGGTGAATGGCCAGGTAGACGGCGCCGATCAACAGGCTGGGCGTGAGCACCGACACCGCCCAGACCACCCAGGCATGGTGGGCGCGCCCGGCGTCGAAGTTGCGCCCCGTCCAGCCAACCCATGAGACCAGGGTGTGGTGAATCCAGTTGTCGCGCGGCAGCGGCTTCAGCTGCTCGATCATCAGCGCAAACAGGACGGCAAAGAAACTCATCGCCTTGCATCATACCGAGCGGGTCCGCTCGATTCATCTTGTTGGCGCTGCTCAAATTGGCAGCGCGCGTGGCCTCAGGCGCTGAGGAAGCGGTAGAGGTTGCGCAGCATGGCTGCGGTGGCGCCCCAGATGAAGTATTCGCGCGGCAAACCCTCGGCGTCGCGACCTTCCCAGGGCATGGACAGAAACTGCCGCTGCTGGCCCAACAGCTCCAGCGAGTGGCGCTGGTGGTTGGCCGGCGTCATCAGAAATCTCAACGGCACCTCGAAGGCCTCGGCCACCTCAAATTCATCCAACACGAGTTGAAACTCGGGTTGCACCAAGGCCACCACCGGCGTCACCACATAACTTGTTACCGTGGTGTACTGAGGGAGCTCGCCCACGATCTCGATGTGGATGCGGTCCAGGCCGACTTCTTCCTCGGTCTCCCGCAGGGCCGTGGCCACCGCGTCGAAGTCATCCGGCTCAGCGCGGCCGCCGGGAAAGCTGATCTGGCCGGCGTGGTCACGCAGGTGATCGGTGCGCCGTGTCAGCAGCACGTGCAGGCCGTCGGCACGCATCACCAGTGGCACCAGCACCGAGGCCGCCGTGGGCTCGGTGTCGTCGCTGAAGCGGCGCCCATCGCCAGTGATCTCCGGTGACCAAAGCGGCGGCGCCTCGAAGCGCTGCCGCAGTGCGTGCGGCGTGATCAGGTGCGCGCCTATGGCCGGCAGATGATCGTCCACGCCCAGTACAGGAATGGCCTTGGGGTCGGTGATGCGCGGCGGGGGCGGGGTCATGGGCGGCCATCCTGGAGTGAGGGTGCTTGCATGGGCGTCAAAAAGCAAACAAGCCGCCACGGGGCGGCTTTCGGCGGCTTGTCATCCAGTGACTTCATGCATCCACTGCGGGCCTAGCCAAAGGCAGGCGTGACGCTGCGCATTGAGTGCTCGCCCTGCTTGCAGTGCTCGCCAGGCGTCGCACAAGGCAAGGGCCTGGCCCCATGCTCAGGAGAGCTTTTCTTTGATGCGTGCCGATTTGCCCGAGCGCTGGCGCAGGTAGTACAGCTTGGCGCGGCGCACATCGCCACGGCGCTTGACGTCGATGGCGGCGATCAACGGGCTGTACAGCTGGAAAGTGCGCTCGACGCCCTCGCCGCTGGAAATCTTGCGCACGATGAAGCTGGAGTTCAGGCCGCGGTTGCGTTTGGCGATGACGACGCCTTCGTAGGCCTGCACGCGCTTGCGTGTGCCCTCAACGACGTTGACGCTGACGATCACGGTGTCGCCTGGGGCGAAGGCCGGAATGGTTTTGCCCAGGCGGGCAATTTCCTCTTGTTCGAGGGTGCGGATCAGGTCCACTGGGAACTCCTTACAGCGATCATGGCGGCGCTCAAAGTGGCCCGGCAGAGGATCGAAAAGCCTTCGATTATAGCCCGTGCCCCAACAATAGCTTCTCATCCTGTGCCGATAGCTGGCCTGCGGCGCGCGCCGCCGTCAACAGGTCCGGCCGCCGCCGCGCGGTGATGAGCAGGGATTGCTCGCGCCGCCAGCGGGCGATGTCGCCATGGTGGCCGGACTGCAGCACCGCGGGCACTGGCATGGGCCCTGAGGGCGTGGCCAGCACATCGGGGCGGCTGTAGTGTGGGCAATCGAGCAGGCCTTCGGAGAAGCTGTCCTGCTCATGCGATTGCGCTGTCAACACACCGGGCTGCAGCCTGGCCACGGCATCCAGCAGGGCCAGTGCCGGCAACTCGCCACCAGAGAGCACAAAGTCGCCCAGGCTCAGCTCCAGCGTCACATGCCGATCAATGACGCGCTGGTCTATGCCTTCGTAGCGGCCGCACAGCAAGATGGCGCCAGGGCCCATAGCAAAGCGCTGCACCAGGGCTTGGGTCAGGACTTGGCCAGCCGGTGTGAAGTGCACGATGACGGCAGGTTCCCGCGCGCCAGCCGAACTTTGGGCGAGGTCAACAGCGTCCTGTTGGGCTTGTCGATCCGCCTTCACCGCCGCCAAGGCTCGCTCCAGCGGCTCGGCCATCATCACCATGCCAGGACCGCCGCCATAGGGCCGATCATCGACACGGCGATAGGTGTTGTCTGCAAAGTCCCGCAGCGGCCACAGGCGCACATCGACCTGGCCGGACTCAAACGCGCGCCGCGTGATGCCTTGCTTCAGGTGCGGCTCGAACAGTTCGGGAAAGAGCGTGACAACATCAAAACGCATGGTGTGGCGGCGCGACAGCGGGGCGCATCAATAGTCCAGACCCCAATCCACCGTGATGCGGCGCTCGGCCAGGTTGACATCGTCGACATAGGCCTCGACAAAGGGGATCAGGCGTTCGGCCTGTTCGGGCGTGGCGTCTTCGGCGGCGTCGGGGCGACGCACGCGCAGCACGCTGTGCACACCGGTGTCGATCAGGCCGGTGACCAGGCCCAGAGGCTGCGCCTGACGGTTGAACACCTGCAGGCCGAGAAGGTCGGTCCAGTAATACTCGTTGTCATCCGCCGTAGGGAAGCTGGATCGGCCGACAAAAATGCGGGCGCCTCGCATCGCCTCGGCGGCATTGCGATCGGGCAGCTCCTGGGCGGCAGCGATCACAGAGTCGCCATGTGACTTCGACATGGTGATGCGCAGCACGGGCGGCACCGCGGCGGGCGCGGGGCCGGGCGTTTGCGCCGGTTGCAAAAACCAGCGGCGCGATGAGAGCAAGGCCTTGGGGTCTGACGAAAATGGCTGGACGCGAATCCAGCCTTTGATGCCCCAGGCCCCGAGCACGCGGCCGACTTCGATGGCGTCGTCGGGAAAGGCCGGCTCAAATTCGGCCATGTGTTTGCCTGGTGGCCCGATCGACTGCAGCCCGACCCAGGCGGATCTGGCTGCTTGTGACCGTTGCGTTTGCGGTCAGGCCGCGGGCGCGACCTGGGCCTTGGCGGCGTCGCCAACCAGGCGTTTAACGGTGGCCGACACCTGGGCGCCAACACCTTGCCAATAGCTCACGCGGTCCAGGGCCACGCGCAGTGGCTGCTCGGCACCCGCGGCCATCGGGTTGTAAAACCCGACGCGCTCCAGGTAGCGGCCATCGCGGCGCTCGCGCGAGTCGGCCACGACGATGTTGTAAAAGGGGCGCTTCTTGGCGCCGCCACGGGCAAGTCGAATGACGACCATGATGATTTTCCGAAACTGGGTTTGCGACGGTTTGGCCGAGGAGACACCCGGGGCCGGGCCAGTCATGTCGCGAAGTCGCTGAGGTTCAGCGCTCGCACGCTTCGTCGCCGTAGATACGCCGGTGTTGCCACCAGCCAGCGCCAAAACCGTCGATTATAAACGGCGACTTGAATTCCACCAGGGGCTGGCATGGCCGAAACACCAACACGGTCGGTTGACGGGCTGCAAGAACCGCAGTCAGCGATCACCGCAGGGCCCCAGGTGCCAGCCCCACAGCCCCGCTCGAAAGCCGTGGCCACCTGGTTGGCGGTGCTTGTGGGCTGCCTCGGCGGCCACCGCTTTTACCTGTTTGGCAAGGCCGATCTCTGGGCCTGGGCGCACCCTTTGCCTACCTTGGTTGGCGCCATCGGTGTGCTGCGCATGCGCCACCTGGGCCAGGACGATCACTTGGCCTGGCTGTTGATCCCGATCCTGGGCCTGATGCTCAGCATCGCCATGTTGGCGGCCATCGTCATCGGCCTGACGCCGGATGAGAAGTGGCAGCAGCGCTTCAATCCGGGCCGGCCCGCGCAGGCCAGTGGCTGGGCGGTGGTGCTGGGCCTGGTCCTGGCGCTGATGATCGGCGGCATCACGCTCACCGGCAGCATTGCCTTCGCTGGACAGAAGTACTTCGAGTACCAGGCAGAGACCGCAGCGCGCCGCTGATCAAAACAGCGACAGGCTCACCCAGTAGGACACCGCCGCCACAAAGGCCGAGGCCGGGATGGTGAAGATCCAGGCCCAGAGGATGTTGCCGGCCAGACCCCAGCGCACCGCCGAGGCATTGCGCACCGCACCCACGCCAACGATGGCGCCGGTGATGGTGTGGGTGGTGGAGACCGGCACGCCCAGGCCGGTGGCAATGAACAGGGTGATGGCGCCGCCGGTTTCGGCGCAGAAGCCACCCACGGGCTTGAGTTTGGTGATGCGCTGACCCATGGTTTTGACGATGCGCCAGCCACCGAACATGGTGCCCAAGCCGATGGCCAGGTAGCAGCTCCAGATCACCCAGCTGGGCGGCAGCTTGTCACTTGCGATAGCGTAACTGGGGCCGGGGGCGATGAGCAGCATCCAGATGATGCCTATGGTCTTTTGTGCGTCATTGCCGCCGTGACCGAGCGAGTAAAAACCGGCCGAGACCAACTGCAGCCGGCGAAACCAGCGGTCCACCCGCAGCGGCGGCGTGCGCCTGAACACCCAGGCCACCAGCACCATCATCATCGAGCCCAGCAAGAAGCCCAGGAAGGGTGAAATGAAGATGAAGGCCACCGTCTTGCCAATGCCAGCACCGATCAATTTGCCTGCGCCTGCCTTTGCAATGACCGCCCCGACGATGCCGCCGATCAAGGCATGCGAAGAGCTCGACGGGATGCCGTACCACCAGGTGATGATGTTCCAGGTGATGGCGCCGACGAGGGCGCCGAACACCACATGTTGATCGACGATGCCGGGCTCGACGATGCCCTTGCCGATGGTGGCCGCCACCGTGAGCTGGAAGACGAAGATGGCCACGACGTTGAAGAACGCCGCGAACAACACCGCCTGTTGCGGCTTGAGCACACCGGTGGAGACCACCGTGGCAATCGAGTTGGCGGCGTCGTGAAAGCCGTTCATGAAATCGAAGGCCAGGGCCAGGATGACCAGCATGACGACGACCCAGAAACCGGCCGGTAGCGTATCCATGTTAAGTGTCGGCTGCAGAGTTCGGTTAGGAATTTTCGAGGACGATGCCCTCGACCATATTGGCCACGTCCTCGCAGCGGTCCGAGATGGATTCCAGGTGCTCGTACACCGCCTTCAATTTGATCAACTCGCGCACATCGATGTTGTCGCGGAACAGCTTGGACATGGCCGAGCGCATCACCCGGTCGGCGTCGGATTCCAGCCGGTCAATTTCTTCGCAGACCTTGAGCGCGCCCTCGGCCACCGCCGGCTGGCTGATCTTGGGCAACAGCGAGACGACGTACTGCACGCGTTCACAGCACTTGGCCGAGATGTCACCCAGGCTGAGCACATCGTCGGTGACGTTTCTGAGGTCGTACAGCGACATCACTTCGGCCGAGTCCTGCAGCAGATCGAGGATGTCGTCCATGGCATTGATCAGGCTATGGATCTGCTCGCGGTCCAGCGGCGTGATGAAGGTCTTGTGCAGCAGCCGGTTGACCTCGGCGGTGATGCGGTCGGCGTGCTTTTCTGCGGCGTCCACCTCGGCGGCGTACTTCTGGCGCAAGACCTCGTCGCTGTAATTGCGCGCCATGGACATGAAGGCCTGTGCACCCTCGGCGATGTATTTGCCGTGCTCGTTGAACAACTCGAAAAAGTTGCCCTCGCGCGGCAGCAGTTTGCCGAACAACATGGTGTCTCTCCTGGGGCGGCCCGGGGTGGCCGCAATGGGTTTTTTGAGCCGGGGAGGCTCGTCAGCGCGGCATTGTAGGTGGGGGTGTGGACGCCCCACATGGCGCCCCACATGGCGCCCCGCTGGCCATTCGCGTGATGCCTTGGTCGGCGACGCCAGCCAGGTGATTCGACAGCCGACCCAGGCCCGGCGCTTCAAGCTCGGGCGCCAGCTCCAGCATCGGCAACAGCACGAAGGCGCGGCGGTGCAGGCGTGGATGGGGCAGGCAAAGTGCGGCGTCGCTGCACACCAGATCACCATACAGCAGCAGGTCCAGGTCGAGCGTGCGGGGGGCGTTGCGATAGGGCCGGGCGCGGTCGAATTCGGCCTCCACACCTTGCAGCGCCGCCAGCAACTCCGGCGCGGGCAGCGCGGTTTTGAACACGGCCACGGCGTTGATGTAGTCCGGGCCTGCGGCATCGACAGGCGTGCTGCGGTACAGGCTGGAGACCGCAAAGCCACCGGCGTCGCCGGCC
Source organism: Ideonella sp. (assembly GCA_043720415.1). Taxonomy (GTDB): domain Bacteria; phylum Pseudomonadota; class Gammaproteobacteria; order Burkholderiales; family Burkholderiaceae_C; genus Pseudaquabacterium. Next base: position 42,264 of record JAYSSS010000124.1, on the reverse strand, counting down.
CACGCGCGCAGGCGCTCAATGGCGGCCACCACATTGGCCTGGGCCGGGCCGAGGTTGGCGCCCAAGCCGACCCAAGCGCGTTGGGTCGCTGGCATCAGATCACCAACACGCAATCACCAACACCAGATCGCCAACTCAGGCCGGTGCGCCGGGCACTGCGTCGCTGCCCGCCGCGCCAGATCCACCCGCACCACCCGGACGGCGACGCCGGCGCCGGCGTTTGCGTGGCGCCGCGCCATCGGCGCCGTCGGCCTCGCTGCCGTCATCGGCGCCTTCATTGCCACCTTCAGCGCCAACTTCATTGCCACCCCCGCGGCTGGCTTGGCCCGCGGCATCGCTGGCCGTGGTGCTTGCCTGGGCCTTGGTTGGCGCAGCGCCATCGGGTACGCCCGGCACACGCCGCGGCACCGCACGCTTGGGCGCTTGGCGCTGCGCCTCGCGCGCCGCCGCCAGCAAGGCCTCACGCTCGTCGTCATCGCCCAGCGAAAAGTCTTCCCACCACTCGGCCAACTCGGCCGCCACTTCGCCGGCATCGGCACGCAGCCGCAAGAAGTCGAAGCCGGCGCGAAAGCGTGGTTGCTCGATCAGCGACAGCGCGGTGTTGGCCTGGCGCCGATCAAAGCGCGGCTGCATCATCCAGATGTCGCGCATATCAGTGGCCAACTTGCCGCGCCCGGAGATGTCGCCAATGCGTGCATCAAACACCGCGTCAATGGCCTGCTGCAGCGCCGGAATCACCGGCTCGCCCTCGGCCTGGCGCTGCTGCCAGCCGGCCAGCACGTCGTGCCACAGCAGGCAGGCGAGCAGAAAACTCGGCGCCACGGACTTGTCTTCGGCTACCCGCCGGTCGGTGTCGGCCAGGGCCAGGGCGACAAAGGCCTGGTGCTGTGGCGTGCTGCGTTTGGGGTCGTAGACCGCATCCAGGATGGGAAACACGCCGTGCAGCAGGCCATGGGCGCGAAGGGTGTCGACGCTGGCCTGGCCATGGCCGGTTTGCAGCAGTTTGACCATCTCGTCGAACAGGCGCGAGATCGGCACATTGGCCAACAGCGGCGCCAGCTGCTTGATGGGTGCGCCGGTCTTGGCCTCAAAGCCAAAGCCCAGCTTGGCGGCAAAGCGCATGGCGCGCACGATGCGCACCGGGTCCTCGCGGTAGCGCGTGACGGGGTCCCCGATCAGGCGCAAGAGCTTTTTCTTCATGTCCGCCAGGCCACCGTGGTAATCGACCACGGTCTGCGTCTGCGGGTCGTAGTACATGGCGTTGATGGTGAAGTCGCGCCGCGCCGCATCCTCAATCTGCGGGCCCCAGACGTTGTCACGCAGCACGCGGCCGCTGGCATCGACCGCATGGGCCTGGCCGGCGAGCTCGGCCTTGGAGGTCTTCTCGTTGCCGCCGACTTGTGTGGCGTCGCTGGATTCGAGGTAGGCGCGGAAGGTCGAGACCTCGATCACCTCATGCTCGCGGCCGCGACCGAAGATCACATGCACCAGGCGAAAGCGCCGGCCGATGATGAAGGCGCGGCGAAACAGCGCCTTGACCTGCTCGGGCGTGGCATTGGTGGCCACGTCAAAGTCTTTGGGCCGGCGCCCGACGAGCAGGTCGCGCACCGCGCCGCCCACGACATAGGCCTCATGCCCGGCCTGTTTGAGGGTGTGCACCACCTTGACGGCCTGCGCATCCAGCAGCACCGGGTCGATGCCATGCTCGGCGGCCGGCACCTCGACGCGCTTGCCCAGTGGAATGGGCATGGGCTTGGCGGGCCCCGCCTCTGGCTTGGCGGATTTGCCCAGCAGTCTGTCGATGAGCCGTTTGATCATTGTGGAAAGAGCCTCAGGATGCGCCAGCCGCGCTGCAGCGCGATGGCTTCGAGTGCGGGGCTGGGATGGGTGGCCACCGGGTCGCTGGCGCGTTCGAGCAGCGGCAAGTCGTTGGTGGAATCGCTGTAAAAGTGGGTGTGCGCAAAGTCGCCCCACTGCAGGCCTTGCCCGGCCAACCATTCATCCACCCGCGCGATCTTGCCTTCGCGAAATGATGGCACGCCGTGAACGGCGCCGGTCACCTGGCCCAGGGCATTGCGCGCCAACTCGACGGCGATCAAATCGGCCACGCCAAAGGCGTCGGCGATGGGGCGGGTGATGAATTCATTGGTGGCGGTGACGATGGCCACGCGGTCCCCCGCGGCCTGGTGGCCTTGGATGAGCGCCAGGGCCTCGGGCCGGATCTGCTCGGCCATGACCTCGGCCATGAAGCGCCGGCTGAGCGTGGCCTGCTCATCGGCGGCGCGGTCGCGCCAGGGCGCGGTGGCGAAATCGACGTAGGCGTGGATGTCCAGGCGGCCCGCCTGGTACTGCAGGTAGAAGGCGTCGTTGCGGCGCTTGTGTTCGGCGGCGTCCACCCAGCCCAGGGCCACCATGAACTCGCCAAAGGCATGGTCCGAGTCGCCGGCGATCAAGGTGCCGTCCAGATCAAACAGCGCGAGGTTCATGCCATGGCCGCCGTGTCGTTGAGCATCTTGCGCAGCAGGGGCACGGTCACCGCCCGGTGCTCGGCCAGGGCAAATTCATCGAGGCGATCGAGCAGCAGCATCAGGTGCTTCAGGTCGCGCTGAAAGTGCGTGAGCAGATAGCCCATGACTTCATCGGACAGAAAAATGCCGCGCCGATCCGCTTCGCGCCGCAGCGCGGATCGGGCGTCGGCCTCGGCCAGAGCGTGCACGGCAAAGACATGGCCCCAAGCCAGGCGCGTGCGCAGGTCCTCGCGCAGTGGCAGATCAATCGGCGGCAGTTGCCCGGCGGCGGCCCACTGCATGCCGTGGGTGGTGGCCTCGACGAAGAGGGCGAATGCCGCCTGCTGTTGGTCCAGGCTCAGTGCCTGGCAGTCGTCGATCACGGCCAGGCTCCAGCCGGCGTCAAACAACCAGGGCAAGGGGTCGCCTGGCGTGAACCAGCCCACGCGCTCACCTTGTGCCAGCCGCTGCGCGGCCAGGGCGCGCAGCATGTGTGTCTTGCCGCTGCCTGAAGGCCCCCAGACATAGACCGGTGCGCCTGGCTGGTGCAGATGGCGCAGGTGCTGCACGGCATGGGCGTTGGCGCCGACCAGCAGGTTGTCGAAGCTCACCTTCGGCGCCGGCGTGATGGCCAGTGGCAGCTGCCTCATCCCTGAAACAGCCGACTGCCCAGATAGGCCGTGCGCGCGCGGCGCAGGGCCACCACCGCCAGCGCACTGGCCGGCAGGGCGATCAAGACGCCGACAAAGCCGAACAACTGCCCGAATGCCAACAGCGCAAAGATCACCGCCAAGGGCCCCAGGCCGATGCGTTCACCCACCAAGCGGGGCGTGAGGACGAAGCTCTCAAGCAGTTGCCCGATGGCGTAGATGGCCACGACGATGAGCACGGCGCTGAGGGCACCAAACTGCAACAGGGCGGCCAGCAAGGCCAGGCCCAGGCCAATACCGAAGCCGACATAGGGAATGGCCACTGCCAGGCCCGTGAACACCCCCACCGGCAAGGCCAGGTCGAAACCGGCCAGGGCCAGGGCGGCGGCGTAATAGACCGCCAGCACCCCCATCACCACCAACTGGCCGCGCAGGTACTGGCCGAGCATGAGGTCGCACTCGTCGGTGAAGCCAATGACCTTGTCGCGCAGCGCCGGGGGCACGAGGTTTTGTGCCTGCCGCACCAGGCGCGGCCAATCCAGCAAGAGATAAAACAACACCACCGGCACCAGCACCACATTGCCGATCACCGACAGCAGCACGCTGCCACCGATGCGCGCGGACTTCAGCGCCGCGGCCAGCCATTCATCGGTGTTGGCATCGAGCAGTTGGCTGAGCCAGCCCTTGAGGCTGGCCACATCCAGGTTCACCTGAAGCCCGAACTGGCGCAGCCAGGGTGACAGGGTCTGGTCCATTCGATCCAGCAACGGCGGGAGCTGTGCCTTGAGCAAGGGCAGCTCCTTGAGCAGCACCGGCACCAGCAACAAGAGCAGTGCCAAGGCGGCCAACAGCGCCAGGGCCTCCACCAGCAGCACCGCCAGCACCCGAGGCCAGCGCCGGCGCGCCAACTGCTCCACCAGCGGGTGCAGCACATAGCTCATCACCGCCGCCACAACGAAGGGCGTGAGCACCGGCCCCAGCAACCACAGCGTCCATGCAGCGACCAGGCCAATGCTCAGCCAGGCGAGGGTGTGTCGTTGGGTCGGGGTCAGGGTCATGCGGCAGGGGCGGGCGCCCAAGCGGCGATTCTATGGGTGCTCGACCAGCGCTTGTAGCGGCCAGGCCGTGGCCACACAGCTTCAATGCAGGCGTGGCGTGGCGGCGCTTCTGAGCGTTTGCGCGCGCTCGGCCAGGGCCGAGGCATCGGCCGCGTCGGGCCGTTGCACCAGGTAGGCCTCCAGGTCGGCGGCCGCCTCCAGTGGGCGGCCGAGTGCGGCCCAGGCCAGGCCACGGTCGCGCAACTCGTCCGCCGAGTCTGGCAACAACAGCAGCAGGCGCTGTTGCACGGCCAGAAGGCGTGGCCAATCCTCGGCCGTGCGGTGGATTTCCTTGAGGTTGCGCAGCATGCGCTCCAACACATCGCGGGGCGGCGCGGCCTGCAGGAACAGGCCCAGCGGCGTTTCGAAGTCGCCCTCCAGGCCATGGCGGCGCCGATAGGGCGCCAGGCGCTCGTCCAGATCCTCGCGCGACAAGGACCGGCCGTTGAACGGGTCGATCACCACCTCGCCCTGGGGCATGCGCAGCTTGATCAGAAAGTGGCCCGGGAAGGACACGCCGGACGCCGTCAGCCCAAGCTGTGTGGCCATCTCACAGAACAGCAGCGCCAGGGTGATGGGAATGCCGCGCCGCGACGCCAGCACCTGATGCACATAGCTGTTGCCGCGGTCGTAATAGTCGTTGACATTGCCCGCAAAGCCCAGCTCCTGGAAGAAGTAGCGCGTCAGGGCACGCAGGCGCTGCATGGGCGAGGCATCGGCCGGCAGGCGGCGTTTCAGGCGTGCGGCCAGCGCGTCGATGTCGGCCAGCACGCTTTGCGCATCGAGCTCGGGGTGGTCGTCCAGCGCAATGTGAACGGCGGCCTCGACCAAGGCAATGGAGGCGTCGTCGGCCACCAGGGCCGCGAAGTACTCCAGCGTGCTTTGGGGTTGCACCGACAGCCGCGTCATGCCCACCAGTCTAGACCCGACGCCGCAGCAAGCGCCGCAGATCCAGCCCGAGCCATCGCAACACGAGGAAATAGCCGCCCGCGGACAGCACGAGCACCAAGGCCATGGCGCCGGCACGCTGGGCCTCCTGCGCGCCCAAAGCCATCCAGTCGATGCGCCATGCGGCCTGCCACAGGCCGGCACCCATCACGGCCGTGGCTGCAGCCACACGCCAGATCAGACCGATCCAGCCCGGCGCCGGCCTAAAACTGCCGCGCCGGTGCAGGCCCCACAGCAGCCACAGCGCATTCACACAGGCCGCCAGACCAATCGACAGCGCCAGCGCAGCCACGCCCAGGCGCCCCACCAGCAGCAGATTGAAGACTTGAGTCAACAGCAGCACCGCGATGCCGATGCGCATCGGCGTTTGCATGTCTTGCTGCGCGTAATAGCCCGGCGCCAGCACTTTGATGGCCACCAGGCCAAGCAGGCCGACGCCATAGCCCATCACCGCCACAGAGGTGATCTGCACCGACGCCGAACTGAAGGCGCCGCGGTGGAAGAGCGTGGCCACCATCGGCTGCGCAAAGACCAGCAGCGCCATGGCGCAGGGCAACGCCAGCAACACCACCAGGCGCAGGCCCCAGTCGAGCAGGTCGGAATAGGCCTGTCCGTCTTGCCTGGCTTGCGCGGCCGAGAGCTGCGGCGTCAACACCACGCCCAGTGCCACGCCCAAGATGGCCGTGGGCAACTCCATCAAGCGATCCGCGAACACCAGGCTGGAGACCGCGCCTTCGCCCAGATGCGAGGCGATCTGGCTGTTGATCATCAAGGACACCTGGGCCACGGACACGCCCAGCAGGGCCGGCCCCATCTGCCCCAGGATGCGGCGCACACCGGCGTGCTGCCAGGCGCGTTTCAGGCCCGATGGCGCCACCGCCACTCGCGGCAACATGCCGATGCGCCACAGCGCCGGCAGCTGCAGCGCCAACTGCAGCACGCCGCCCAGCATCACGCCGGCGGCCATGGCATACACCGGCTCCATGCCATGGGCGCGCAACAGCGGCACGCCGAGCACCGTGGCCACGATCACCGACAGGTTGAGCAGCACTGGCGTGAACGCCGGAATGGCAAAGCGCTGCCAGGTGTTGAGAATGCCGGCGGCCAAGGCCACCATTGACATGCAGCCGATGTAGGGAAACATCCAGCGTGTCATGACCACGGCGGCCTCGTGCGTGGGCTGGGTAAAGCCCGAGGCCAACAGCCACACCAGCGCCGGCGCCGCGACGATGCCGAGGGTGCAGGTGATCAGCAGCGCGAAGGCCAGCACGCTGGCCACCGCATGGGTCAACTCACGTGTGGCGGCGTCGCCCTCGCGGGCCCGGGTGGCTGCCAGCAGCGGCACGAAGGCCGCGGAGAAAGCGCCCTCGGCAAACAGCCGGCGCAACAGGTTGGGGATGCGGAACGCGATCTGGTAGGCGTCCATCATGGCCGAGGTGCCGAAGTAGTGGGCACCGATCTGGTCGCGCACCAAACCCGTGATGCGCGACAGCAGCGTCAGGGCGGAAACGGAAAAGACGGCCTTGGACAGGTTCATGGATCGCGGTGCGGCATCTCGCAACAGGCCGGTCGGCGGATTATAGGAAGTGGCTCGACGCGCCGACTTGTGGCGGTTTCTGGGAATGCTATAGTCCGCCTCTTTTCTTCATCCGGGACAAGCACCGCAATGGCTACCGCTTCCAAAGCCAAGAAAAAGACCGTTCGACTGGCATCGGGCCGCAAGCGCGCCCGTCAGGACGTCAACCTGAACGCTGCCAACACGGCGCTGCGTTCGCAGTTCCGCACCGTGGTGAAGAACGTGCAAAAGGCCGTCAACACTGGCGACAAGGCCAAAGCCGCTGAGCTGTTTCAATCCGCCCAGAGCGTGATTGACTCGGTGGCCGACAAGGGCATCTTCCACAAGAACAAGGCCGCTCGCCACAAGAGCCGCCTGTCTGCCAAGGTCAAGGCGCTGGTCGCCGCGCCCGCCGCTGCAGCCTGATCGCCAGCCGGCAACAGCAACCAGGGCCCGCCAGTCGGGCCCTTGGTCTTTGTGGACGTTATGTCTTTGTGGGCATGGGTCTTACTGGCCCATGGTCAAAAGCGCCTGCTGGACTGGCCTTGATCGATGATGCCGCGCTTAAAGCGCAGGTGGCTTGGGTTCGGTACCGGCCTGCGCCACCTGCAGCTCGTTGTCGCGGGCGAAGTTCATGGCAAAGTCCCAGGCCATGGGCTCCAGGTCGCGCAGTGCCTCGTTGACGATCACGCACTTGACGCCGTCGATCACCCTGGGGATGCAATACGGCGAGTAGCCGATGTGCGCGCCGATGCCGCCGCTGCCCTTGGGCCTGAAGCTGGACAGCGCCCCGGCCAGGCGCTCCGACCAATCGCTGGGCCGAAATTCGCGGCCGGCCTGGGTCAATCCACGGATCAAAACCTCGCGTACCACCGGGATGGGTCTGGAAGTCAATGCCGGGCTCAGGTGATGGATGTCGATGTTGCACGCTGGCCCGACACGTGCGCCGGACTCGGCGGCTGCAGGTGTCGCCCGCAGTGATGAGCTCACGGGCGGTGGCCGTGGCGGCATTGTGACGCCGTGTTGTTGCACTGCAGCAAACATGTTGGGGCTCCTGGCCTGATCGACCCCAGGTTGTCGGCCGATCCCGCGCAAGCTTTAAGAGCGGCGCCCACATTTAGAATTCGCGGCCCAGGCCGGCGGGTGTCATGGTGACAGCCGCCGGCCGCTTCGTTTCCCCCTGGCACTGGAGCCCACGCCATGACCTCACACCTGATGAACACCTACGGCCGGCTGCCCATTGCCTTGTCGCACGGTAAAGGCTGCCGCGTGTGGGACACCGAAGGTCGCGAGTACCTGGACGGCCTGGCCGGCATCGCCGTGAACACCCTGGGCCATGCCCATCCCAAGCTGGTGCCCGCGCTGCAGGACCAGGTGGCCAAGCTGATCCATTGCTCCAACTACTACGCAGCGCCCATGCAGGAGGCGCTGGCCACCAAGCTGTGTGAGCTCTCGGGCCTGGACGCCGTGTTCTTTTGCTCCACCGGTCTGGAGGCCAATGAGGGCGCCATCAAGATCGCGCGCAAATTCGGCCACGATCGCGGCATAGACAAGCCCGAAATCATCGTCTACGACAAGGCCTTCCACGGCCGCTCCATTGCCACGTTATCAGCTACAGGCAACCCCAAGGTGCAGCAAGGCTTTGGCCCACTGGTGGAAGGCTTCGTGCGCCTGCCCTTGAATGACCTGGATGCGGTGCGCCAGGTGGCCGCCACCAACCCCAATGTGGTGGCCATCTTTCTGGAGACAATTCAGGGCGAGGGCGGCATCAACGCCACGCGCTGGGACATCCTGCGCGGCCTGCGCCAGATTTGCGACGAGCACAACTGGCTGTTGATGCTTGATGAGGTGCAGTGCGGGCTGGGCCGCACCGGCAAGTGGTTTGCCCACCAATGGGCCGGTGTCGTGCCCGATGTCATGCCACTGGCCAAGGGCCTGGGCTCGGGCGTGCCGATAGGCGCCATCGTCGCCGGCCCGCGCGCCAAGGATGTGCTGGGCCCAGGCAACCATGGCACCACCTTCGGCGGCAACCCCCTGGCCATGCGCGCCGGCATCGAGACGCTGCGCATCATTGAAGAAGAGGGCCTGCTGGCCAACGCCGCGGCCATGGGCGAGCGCATCCGCGCCGGCCTCAGCGCGGGCCTGGGCCATGTGCCCGGCTTTGTCGAGCTGCGCGGCCAGGGCCTGATGATCGGTGTGGCGCTGGATCGCCCCTGCGGCGAGCTGCTGCAAAAGGCGGCCGATGCGGGCCTGCTGCTCAGCATCACCGCCGATTCGGTGATCCGCTTGCTGCCCGCGCTGATTCTCAGCGCCGCCGAGGCCGATGAAATCGTCGCCAAGCTGGTGCCCCTGGTGCGCGGGTTTCTGGCTACTCCGGTGGCCGAGCAAACCGCGGCAAAGGCCGGCACCGGCACCGCCACACCGGCCACCGCCAGCGCATGAAGCCAGGAAACCGCCTGATGAAGCACTTCCTGCAGATCAAGGACCTGCGCGCCGAGGAATACGCCTACCTGTTTGACCGGGCGCGCATCATCAAGCGCCGCTTCAAAAACTACGAGCGCTACCAGCCCTTGGTGGACCGCACGCTGGCGATGATTTTCGAGAAGGCCAGCACCCGCACCCGTGTCAGCTTCGAGGCCGGCATGTACCAGATGGGGGGCTCGGTGGTGCACCTGACCACGGGCGACAGCCACCTGGGGCGGGGCGAGCCGGTCGAGGATTCGGCGCGCGTCATCAGCCGCATGGTCGATTTGGTGATGATCCGCACCTTTCAGCAGACCAAGATCGAGGCCTTTGCCGCGCACTCCCGGGTGCCCGTGATCAACGGCCTGACCAATGAATTTCACCCCTGCCAGATCCTGGCCGATGTCTTCACCTACATCGAGCAGCGCGGTGATCGCAGGGGTGACCCGCTCGATTGCCTCAAGGGCAAAGTGGTGGCCTGGGTGGGTGACGGCTTCAACATGGCCAACACCTGGTTGCAGGCGGCCGAGGTGCTGGGCTTCACGGTGCACATGAGCACACCCAGCGGCTACGAGGTCGATCCCGTTGTGGCGGGCATCAGCAGCAGCGATTGCTACCGGGTGTTCAAGAACCCGATGGACGCTTGCCGCGGCGCCGCCCTGGTGACCACCGATGTCTGGGCCAGCATGGGCCAGGAGGCTGAAAACGCCGCGCGCAAGGCGGCCTTTGCCGATTGGTGCGTGGACGCCGAGATGATGGCCGTGGCTGCGCCCGACGCCCTGTTCATGCACTGCCTGCCGGCACACCGCGGCGAGGAAGTGACCGCCGAGGTCATCGACGGCCCGCAATCGGTGGTGTGGGACGAGGCCGAGAACCGACTGCATGTGCAGAAGGCGCTGATGGAATACCTGTTGATGGGGCGCGTCGGATAGTTGTTATTCGACGGGGCCGGTCTGCGGCCCGCGGCGCCCCAAAGTCCTGAGCGTTCAGCGTGTATGCAGACCACGCTGAGCTGCACTCACACCGACAGCAAGTCCACCTCAAACAGCAGCGTCGCATTCGGTGGAATGACGCCACCCGCACCCTGGGCGCCATAGCCCAGGTTGGCTGGAATTTGCAGCAGGCGCGTGCCACCCACCAGCATGCCCTGCACGCCCTCGTCCCAGCCGGCGATGACATTGCCGGCGCCGAGCTGGAAACGGAACGGGTCGCCACGGTCCTTGCTGGAGTCGAATTTGCGGCCACGGCTGTCGGCCTTGGACGGGTCGTAGAGCCAGCCGGTGTAGTGCACGGCAACGCGCTGGCCGGCCTGGGCCTGGGCGCCGGTGCCCACGGTGCTGTCGTCGTATTGCAGGCCTGAGGGGGTGGTGATCATGCAGGGCTTTCGCTACAGGTGGATGAATTGAGGCCGCGCATCATGCCACCGCGGCTTGCACCCACTTTGCCTTCCAGGCCAGGGTGGTGGCGGCCAGCCAATCGGCGACGTTGCGCGCCTCGATGGCCGGCAGCTGCAGCACCTTGCCGGCCGCTCTCAGCACGGCCAGCGGATCCTTGACATCCAAAGCACTGGCGCCGTTTTGCTTGGACAGCTTGCGGCCATCGATGCCCAGCACCAAGGGCGTGTGCAGGTAGCGCGGCTGGGGCAGGCCAAGCAGGCGCTGCAGGTGGATTTGCCTTGCCGTGTTGTCGGCCAGATCTTCGCCGCGCACGACATCGGTGATGCCTTGATGGGCATCGTCGACCACCACCGCCAGCTGGTAGGACCAGATGCCATCGGCGCGTTGCACGACAAAGTCACCAATCTCCCGGGCGACGTTTTGCCGCTCTTTGCCCAGGCGGCGGTCCGTCCAGACGATGGTCGATTCGATGCCGCCGCACACCGTGAGCACGCGGGTCGCGCGCAGCGGCCGGCCGTGCAGGCCTGTGCGGCAGGTGCCCGGGTAGACGCGTTCCTCGAAGCGCTCATGCAGCAGGCCCAGCGACACCATGGCGTCCTCGATGGCACGCCGTGAGCAGCCGCAGCCATAGGTCAGGCCGATGCGCTGCAGCCGATCCAGCGCCGCCTGGTAGGCCCGGCCGCGGCTCGATTGGCGCAGCGGCTCATACTCATCCGGCACCAATCCGCAGGCGGCAAGCTGGGCAAAGATGACTTCCTCGGCACCCTGCACGCAGCGCGGCATGTCGACATCTTCAATGCGCACCAGCCACTGCCCGCCATGGGCGCGGGCATCGAGCCAACTGGCCAGCGCCGCCACCAGGGAGCCCTCATGCAAGGGGCCCGTGGGCGAGGGCGCAAAGCGGCCGATGTAGGAGCGCCGGGCGGGCGGCGCGGGGCTTTTCGGCGAGTCAGGCATGGACAGAACTCATGGGGAGCCATCTTAGGCGAGCCATCACCGACGCCAGGTGCTTGGGCGTTGCCGCGGTGGGCACTACGGCGCAGGTCTGGCCTGAACATCGTGCGACGATTCGGGCCGGCGCGGCATCAGGCGGCGCTGGCACCTTTCGGCCCCAGCGCGCATGCGAGATTCGCGGCTGCGCCGCTTCCAAGGAATTCACCCATGATCACCTTGCGTCAATCGGCCGATCGCGGCCTGGCCAATCTGGGCTGGCTGGTCAGCCGCCACAGCTTCTCATTCGCCGATTACCACGACCCCGCGCACATGGGCGTGGGCAATCTGCGCGTGCTCAATGAGGATCGCATCGCCCCGGGCACCGGCTTTGGCACGCATGGCCACCGCGACATGGAGATCATCAGCTATGTGCTCGACGGTGCCCTGGCGCACCGCGACAACATGGGCCAGTCCACGACCATCGTGCCCGGCGAGGTGCAGCGCATGACCGCCGGCACCGGCGTCATGCACAGCGAATCCAACCACGCGCCGCAGGCCAGCACGCACTTTTTGCAGATCTGGCTGCTGCCCTCAGCGCCGGGCTTGGCCCCGGGCTACGAGCAGCGCATGTTCCCAACACCCGAAAAACGCGGCCAATTGCGCCTGGTGGGCGCCCCTGACGGGCGCGAGGGCGCGCTCACCCTCAATGCCGATGCCTGCCTCTACGCCGGCCTGCTCGACGCCGGTGACTCGGCGCGCTTGCCGCTGTCGGCGCAGCGCCTGGGGTATGTCTTCCTGGCACGTGGCAGCTTGAGGGTCAATGGCCAGGCGCTGGTGGCTGGCGATGCGGCAACATTGGACGGCGAGCCTCTGCTGGAGCTGACTGAGGCACAAGACGCCGAGGTGCTGGTGTTCGACCTGGCCCGGGCTTGAGGCTGCGCCGCCGCACTGCAGGCCTCAGGGCACGGGCACCGGCCGCGGCTTGCCCGCGGCGTCGATGGCGACATAGGTCACCTTGGCCTCGGTGACCTTCACCACCTGCAGATTGGCCGGGTTGCGCTCGGCCAGCACCTGCACCTGCACCGTGATCGAGGTGCGGCCGATGCGCAGCACGCGGGCATAAAAACTCACCAGATCGCCCACCGACACCGGCTGCTTGAAGATGAACTCATTCACCGCCACGGTGGCGATGCGGCCGCGGGCGATGCGTGACGGGATCACGGCGCCGGCCAGGTCCACCTGGGCCATCAACCAGCCGCCAAAAATGTCGCCGTTGCCGTTCACGTCGGCCGGCAGCGGCATGACACGCAGCACCAGCTCGCTGCCATCGGGCAAACTCACCGGTCCGGTCCAGCGTGGTGGGTGAACGACGGGGCTGGAATCGGTCATGGGGAATGCGGCTCCTTGGCTGCCGAGTGCAGTGCGCAGTGGCGGCGGATTCTTCCATGGGCAGGCCGACGGGCCGCCCTTGTTTTCCGGGGCAGGGCGGCCGGCCGCCCGCCCTTGTTTTCCGGAGCAGGGCGGCCGCCCGGCCGCCCTTGTGTTGGCGCCTCGCAGCCCCATGCAGTTGACTGAACCCTCACACCCAAACTTGCCATGCGCCGAACGCTTGCTGTCCCCTCTGCCGAACCCGCGCCGCAGGCCACGCGCTCCGATTGGCAGACGCTGCGCAAGCTGCTGCCCTACCTGTGGCAATACCGCTGGCGGGTGGGCCTGGCCCTGGCCTTTTTGCTGGCCGCCAAGGGCGCCAATGTCAGCGTGCCGCTGCTGCTCAAGCACCTGGTCGATGCCCTCAATCTGCGGCCCGGCGATCTGCGCGTGGCCCTGGTGGTGCCGGTGGGTTTGCTGCTGGCCTACGCCGGCCTGCGCCTGTCAACCTCGTTGTTCACCGAGTTGCGCGAACTGATCTTCGCCAAGGTCTCTTTCGGGGCCTCGCGGCAGATTGCGCTGCAGGTGTTTCGACACTTGCAAGTGTTGAGCCTGCGCTTCCATCTTGAGCGCCAAACCGGCGGCCTGTCGCGCGACATCGAGCGCGGCACGCGCGCCCTGCAGTCGCTGGTGTCGTACTCGCTGTACAGCATCCTGCCCACGCTGGTCGAAGTGGCGCTGGTGCTGGCCATATTGGGCTGGCGCTTCGATGTCGGCTATGTCTGGATCACGCTGGGCGCGCTCGTGCTCTACATCGCCTTCACCGTGACGGTGACCGAATGGCGCACGCGCTTTCGACGTGAGATGAACGAGCTCGATTCCAAAGCGCACAGCCGCGCTGTCGACGCCATGCTGAATTACGAGACCGTCAAGTACTTCAACAACGAGGCCTTTGAGGCGCAGCGCTACGACCAGGGCCTGGAAGCCTACCGCCTGGCACAGATCAAGGCGCAGACCACCTTGTCGATGCTCAATACCGGGCAGCAATTGATCATTGCGCTCAGCCTGGTGGCCATGCTGTGGCGGGCGACGGCCGGCGTCGTCGAGGGCCGCTTGACGCTGGGTGATCTGGTGATGATCAACGCCTTCTTGATCCAGCTCTACATCCCCTTGAATTTTCTCGGCGTGCTCTACCGCGAGGTCAAGCAAAGCCTGGCCGATCTGGACAAGATGTTTGGCCTGCTCGAGCGCGAACGCGAGGTGGCTGATGCGCCGGGCGCGCGGGCCCTGGTGGTGAGCACCGGCGCGCTGCAATTCGACGCGGTGTCCTTCGCCTACGACCCCGCGCGGCCCATCCTGCATGGCGTGAGCTTCGAGATACCGGCCGGCAAGACCGTGGCCGTGGTCGGGCCCTCGGGCTCGGGCAAGAGCACGCTGGCCCGCCTGCTGTACCGCTTCTATGACATCGGCCAGGGCAGCATCCGCATCGATGGCCAGGACATCCGCGAGGTCACCCAGGACAGCCTGCGCCACAGCATTGGCATCGTGCCGCAGGACACCGTGCTCTTCAACGACAGCGTGGGCTACAACATCGCCTATGGCCAGGCCGGGGCCACGCAGGCGCAAGTCGAGGCCGCGGCCAAGGCGGCCCATGTGCACGACTTTATTGCCGCCACGCCCAAGGGTTATGACACCACCGTGGGCGAACGTGGGCTCAAGCTCTCCGGCGGTGAAAAGCAGCGCGTGGCCATTGCCCGCACCCTGCTGAAGAACCCGCCCATCATGATTTTTGATGAGGCCACCTCGGCGCTCGATTCGGCCAATGAGCGCGCCATCCAGGCCGAGCTCAGGAGCGCCGCCGAAGGCAAGACGGCGCTGGTGATCGCGCACCGCTTGTCCACCATCGCCGATGCTCACCAGATCATCGTGCTCGACGCCGGCCGCGTGGTCGAGCGCGGCACCCACGCTGAGCTGCTGGCCGCGGCCGGGGCCTATGCGCAGATGTGGAATCTGCAGCAAGCGAGTGAGGATCAGGCCGACCGATGATGGGCTTGGTGGCGCCCGCCCACCCTGGCTGACCCCCGGAGAAACAAGCATGTCAGCGGCCGGCGCGGCAGTCTATATTTCGGCGCCGATTCACAAGCTGCCTCGATTCCCGCGGCACAAATTCAATTCAGCCGGAGCCTTCGTCATGACCATCACCCCTCTCAAAACCGTGGCCGCCAGCCTCATCGCCCTGGGCGCCCTGGCCGCTTCCACCTCGGCCCTGGCCGGCAAGACGCTCGACACCATCAAGCAGCGCGGCCAGCTCATTTGCGGCACCAACCCCAGCCTGCCCGGCTTTGCCTCGGCCGACAGCCAAGGCAACTGGTCGGGCCTGGATGTGGATGTGTGCAAGGCCATCGCCGCCACCGTGCTCAGCGACGCCAGCAAGATCAAGTGGGTGCCCTTGAACGCCGCGCAGCGTTTCGCCGCGCTGCAGGCCGGTGAGGTGGATGTGCTGTCGCGCAACACCACCTGGACGCTGACCCGCGACGCCTCGCTGGGCCTGCACTTCACTGGCGCCACCTACTACGACGGCCAGGGTTTCATGGTCACCAAGAAATCCAAGATCGCCAGCGCCAAGCAATTGAAGGGCGCCACGGTCTGCGTGCAGTCCGGCACCACCACCGAGAAAAACCTCACCGACTATTCCAAGTCCATGGGCTTGAACATGAAGTCTGTGGTGTTCGAGACGCAAGAGGCCACCAACAAGGCCTATTTCTCGGGCCGCTGCCAGGCCTACACCACCGATGCCTCGGGCCTGGCCTCGGTGCGCAACAAGGAAGCCGGCAATCCCGAAGACCATGTCATCCTGCCCGAGCTGATCTCCAAAGAGCCACTCGGCCCGTCCGTGCGCCGCGGTGATGACGAGTTCTTCGCCATCGTCAAGTGGGTGGTCTTTGCCATGATCGAGGCCGAGGAATACGGCATCACCCAGGCCAATGTCGACGACATGAAGGCCAACAGCAAAGACCCCGTCGTGCAGCGCATCCTGGGCACCTCCGAGGACACCGGCAAGCTGCTCGGCCTGGACAAGGACTGGGCCTACCGCGCCATCAAGGCCGTGGGCAACTACGGTGAAATATTCGAGCGCAATGTCGGCCCGAAATCGGCCCTGAAGCTGCCGCGCGGTGCCAACAACCTGTGGAGCAAGGGCGGCTTCATGTACGCCCCGCCGGTGCGCTGACCGATCGGGTTTGGCAAGGTGTTGATGCGCGGTGTTGAAGCGGTGAAGGCGTAGTGGCTTCCGGCGAGCGCATGGCCACCGCCGCACCGCCCCGCAAGCCCCACGCCTGGAGCTGGCGCAGCAAGGCGTTTCGCAACATGGTGTTCCAGGTGGTGGCACTGGCCTGCGTGATCGGCCTGGCCGCCTACCTGGTGAACAACACCCTGGTCAACATGCGGGTGCGGGGCATCCAGAGCGGCTTTGATTTCATCGGCCAGCCGGCCGGGTTTTCCATCGGCGAGAGCCTGGTGCCCTTTGATTCGGCCGAGAGCTACCTCAAGGCCTTTTTGGTCGGCCTGTCCAACACCCTGCGCGTGGCCATTGTCGGTGTCGTATTGGCCACGCTGTTAGGCACCGTCATCGGCATCGGCCGGCTGTCGCGCAACTTTCTGCTGCGCTCGCTGTGCGGCGCCTATGTCGAGCTGTTTCGCAATGTGCCGCTGCTGCTGCAGCTGTTCATCTGGTACTTTGTGATGACCGAGCTGCTGCCGCCGATCGAGACGGCCATGCAGCCCCTGCACAACGTCTTCTTCAGCAAGAACGGCTTGCAGTACCCGATACCCCTGTGGGCCAGCGGCCACTGGTTGACGCTGGCCGGCGTGCTGGCCGGCACTGTTGGCGCCTGGGCCTGGGCGCGACGCGCCAAGGCGCATTTGTTTGCCACCGGCCAGCAGCGGCCCACCTTCTGGCCTGGCCTGGCCCTCATCGCCATCGGTGGCGTGCTCGGCTGGCTGGTGGGCGGCATGCCCAGCGGCCTGGACATCCCGGAGAAGACCGAGCTCAATGTCGTCGGCGGCGGCGCCGTGACGCCCGAGTACCTGACCATGCTCATCGGCCTGACGATCTACACCGCGGCCTACATTGCCGAGATCGTGCGCGGCGGCATCCAGGCCGTGCCCTTTGGCCAGCATGAGGCGGCGGCGGCGCTGGGCCTGTCGCGCAACATGGAGGTGAGGCTGGTGCAGTTGCCGCAGGCCCTGCGCGTCATCATCCCGCCGCTGACCAGCCAGTACCTCAACCTCACCAAGAATTCATCGCTGGCGGTGGCCGTGGGCTACCCCGATCTGGTGTCGATCTCCAACACCTCGCTCAACCAGACTGGCCGCGCCATCGAGTGCATTGCCCTGGTGATGGCCTGCTACCTCACCTTGTCGCTGCTCACTGCGGCCTTCATGAATTTCTACAACAAGCGCGCCTTGTTGAAGGAGCGTTGATGGGCACGAGCGCCCCCAGGCCGACGAGTACGTCGTCCGCCCCCCGAGGGGGTATGAACGAAGTGGCGGAGCCACATTCGCCCATGAGCGCCGCCGTCTTCGAGCCCATCGCCAGCCGGCCGCCGCCACGCGCCGCCAAGGGCGCCATGGCCTGGCTGCGCGACAACCTGTTTGATGGCTGGCGCAACACCCTGGCCACCTTCATCGTGCTGGCCCTGCTGGCCGTGGCGTTGCCGCCCTTGCTGCAGTGGACCTTGTTCAACGCCGTCTTCCCGGCCGACAACGCCGCCTGCCGCGCGGCTGCCGAACACGGCGCCTGCTGGGGCGTGGTGACCGAGAAATACCGCCTCATTCTGTTTGGGCGTTATCCCTTTGCCGAGCAATGGCGCCCGCTGCTGGCCTGCGTGCTGCTCATCGGCCTGCTGGCGGCGAGCTGCTACCGGCCTTTCTGGAAGCGCGGCCTGTTGCTGGCCTGGGGGCTCGTCCTGGCGGCGTTTTTCACGCTCATGTTTGGCGGCGTGCTCGGCCTCACCGCGGTGGAGACGGCGCGCTGGGGCGGCTTCCCGCTCACGCTCCTGCTGTCCACCATCAGCCTGGTGCTGGCCTTCCCGCTGGCGGTGCTGGTGGCGCTGGGCCGGCAATCGCGCATGCCGGGCATCCGCACGCTGTGCGTGTTGTATGTCGAGCTGATCCGTGGCGTGCCCTTGATCTCGGTGCTGTTCATGGCCTCGTTCATGTTCCCGCTGTTCATGCCGCAGGGCACCACCATCGATGTGCTGCTGCGCGTGCTGGTGGGCATGACGCTGTTCACCGCGGCCTACCTGGCCGAGGTGGTGCGCGGCGGCCTGCAGGCCCTGCCCAAGGGCCAGGTCGAAGCGGCGCAGTCGCTGGGCCTCAGTGATTGGCAGACCACGCGCAAGATCGTGCTGCCGCAAGCGCTGCGCCTGGTCGTGCCGGCGATCATGAACACCTTCATCGGCGCCTTCAAAGACACCTCGCTGGTCACCATCGTCAGCCTGTATGACCTGACCGGCGCGCTGCAACTGGCGCTGGGCGACGCCGACTGGCGCAAGTTCTTCCTCGAAGGCCAGTTCTTCGTCGCCGGCATCTACTTTGTGTTCTGCTTTGCCATGTCGCGCTACAGCCAGTGGATCGAGCGTCACCTCAACACCGGCACGCGCCGCCAATGACCATGACCACCTCCGCCCCCATCATCGAGTTCAAGGCCGTCAACAAGTGGTATGGCGATTTCCATGTGCTGCGCGACATCAACCTGGAGGTGGCGCGCGGTGAGCGCATCGTCATTTGCGGGCCCTCGGGCTCGGGCAAATCCACCCTGATCCGCTGCATCAACCGGCTCGAGGAACACCAACAAGGCCAGCTCTTCGTCGATGGCACCGAGCTCAGCGATGACTTGAAGGCCATCGAGCGTGTGCGCAAGGACGTGGGCATGGTGTTCCAGCAGTTCAACCTGTTCCCGCACCTCACCGTGCTGGAAAACCTGACCCTGGCGCCGATGTGGGTGGGCAAGATGCCCAAGGCCCAGGCCGATGAGCGCGCCATGCAGCAGCTCACGCGGGTGCGCATTGCCGAGCAGGCACAGAAGTACCCGCTGCAGCTCTCCGGCGGCCAGCAACAGCGCGTGGCCATCGCCCGTGCGCTGTGCCTCACGCCCAAGATCATGTTGTTTGATGAGCCGACCTCGGCGCTCGACCCCGAGATGATCCAGGAGGTGCTCGATGTCATGGTCGAGCTCGCCGGCCAGGGCATCACCATGCTGTGCGTCACGCATGAGATGTCATTTGCCAAGGCCGTGGCCAACCGCGTCATCTTCATGGACCAGGGCCAGATCATTGAGCAGGCGCCGCCGCATGAATTTTTTGATGCGCCCAAGAGCGAGCGCACCAAGGACTTTTTGTCGAAGATTTTGTCGCATTGATTCCGTGATTAGCCCACGCGTGCGGCAATGGCGCCATCGGCTTCTCACATTGACACCCCCGGCGACGCGCTGCCGCGTCCACACCCCAATTGCTACTGGCTGCTGCCCGGCCTGATCCTGGCCGGTGAGTACCCGGGCGCCGCCGATGCGGCCAGGCAGGCGCAGCGATTGCAAGCCCTGCTCGATGCCGGCGTGCGCTGCGTCATCAATCTCACCGCGGACAGCGAAAACCTGCCCGCTTACGCCGCGCCGCTGCACGCGGCGGCGGCGGCCCGCGCCGCGGCGCTGCGCATCGAGCACTTCCCCATCACCGATTTCGGCGTGCCCGATGTGGCCACCATGCGGCGCATCCTGGCGGCGATGCAGCAGGCGGTGCTGGCCGCCGAGCCCCTGTACCTGCACTGCCACGGCGGCATCGGCCGCACCGGCACGGTGGTCGGCTGCTGGCTCATCGAGCAGGGCTACACAGCAGATCAGGCCCTGCAATTGATGGCACGCAAATGGCGCGTCATGGCCAAGCGTGACCGCGCCCCGCACTCGCCCGAGACTCAGGCGCAGCGCGACTTCATCGCCGCCTGGGGCGATGCGGCGAAAATTCGGCCATGAGCTCCAACACCATCCCCGCCACGCCCACTTCGCTGACGCTGACCCGCCCCGACGATTGGCACCTGCACCTGCGTGATGGCGCGGCCATGGCTGCCGTACTGCCGCACACCGCGCGCCAGTTCGCCCGGGCCATCGTCATGCCCAACCTCAGGCCGCCCATCACCACCGCGGCGGCGGCTGTGGCCTATCGCCAGCGCATCGAAGCCGCCTTGCCTGCGGGCCTGGATTTCACGCCGCTGATGACGCTCTACCTCACCGACCGCACCGCGCCGCAGGAGATCGCTCGCGCCAAGGCCGCTGGTGTCGTCGCCCTCAAGCTCTACCCGGCGGGCGCCACCACGAACAGCGCCGAGGGCGTCACCGACATCCGCAAAACCTATGCCGTGCTGCAGGCCATGCAGCGCCACGGCCTGAAGCTCTTGGTGCACGGCGAGGTCACCGATCCGGCCATCGATCTGTTTGACCGCGAGGCCGTGTTCATCGAGCGCGTGATGCAGCCGCTGCGCGCCGATTTCCCTGAGCTGAAAGTGGTGTTCGAACACATCACCACCAAGGAAGCCGCGCAGTACGTGGCCCAGGCCGATGCCCACACCGCCGCCACCATCACCGCCCACCACCTGCTGTACAACCGCAACGCCATCTTCACCGGCGGCCTGCGACCGCATTACTACTCCCTGCCGGTGCTAAAGCGTGAAGTTCACAGGCTCGCGCTGGTGGCCGCGGCCACCTCGGGCAGCCACAAATTCTTCCTCGGCAGCGACAGCGCGCCGCATGCCTCAACCATGAAGGAGGCCTCGGTCTGCGGTGCCGGTTGCTACACCGCCTTGTCCGCGCTGGAGCTGTACGCCGAGGCCTTCGAGGCCGCCGGCGCGCTGGCCCGACTCGAAGCCTTTGCCAGCTTCAACGGCCCGGATTTCTACGGCCTGCCGCGCAACACCGGCCGCGTGCTGCTGCGCCGCCAGTCCTGGACGCTGCCCGAGGCAGTGGCCTTTGGCGACGCCATGCTCAAACCTTTGCGGGGCGGCGAAAGCATGGCCTGGCGTTTGGATGAAAACGCCGCCGCAGCCACCAGCGCATGAGCCTGCCCGGCCGCCCGAAAGGCGAATACCGCAGTGCGAAGCACGTAGGTTGCCTGATGAGCCTGCGGCGCGCCGCTGCCATGGCCCTGCTTGGATGGACCACCATGACCGCCGCCGCCATCGACCTGAACGCGCTGTGGGACTTCAGCAACCCAGCGCTGAGCGAGCAGCGTTTTACGGCCGCGCTGCCATTGGCCAGCCCCGACGACGCCCTCATCCTGCAGACGCAGATCGCCCGCACCTGGGGCCTGCGCAAGGACTTTGATCGCGCCCGCGCGCTGCTGCTGTCGCTGCAGCCGCAGCTCCCCACGACCAGCGCCGAGGCCCGCGCCCGCCACGCGCTGGAGCTGGGCCGCAGCCATGCCTCGGCCACCCACCCGCGAGAGTCGCTGACCGAGGCCGCCAAGACCAGTGCGCGCCAGGCCTACGGCGCTGCGCTGGTGATCGCCAAGTCCGCTCAACTCGACAGTCTGGCCATCGACGCCATCCACATGCTGGCCTTTGTGGACACCGCACCCGCCGATCAATTGCGTTGGGGACGCGAAGCGCTGGCCGTGACGCTGGCCTCCACCCAACCCGCAGGGCAAGCCTGGCAGGCCTCCATCCGCACCAACATCGGCTTGGCCCTGCACCAACTCGGCCAGTTCGACGCCGCCCTGGCCGAATTTGAGCAGGCTCTGGCCCTGCGCCAACAGCAGGGCAATGCCAGGACCATCCACATCGCCCACTGGATGGTGGCCTGGACCCTGCGCGCCCTGCAGCGCCACGACGAGGCACTGACCATCCAGCTGCGGCTGGAGCGCGAAGCCGACGCCACAACGCAGCCCGACCCGCATGTCTTTGCCGAGCTCGAGCTGCTTTACCGCGCCCTGGGCAACGAAGCGCGGGCCCAGCACTATGGGCAGAGGCGGTGGGGGCTGGCGCGCTGAGCTCGGGCGGCCACGGCCAGCACCGTTGCGCGAGGGCAGGCTTGATCGGCTGCGCCCCGGTCGCTGGGGGTGAATTTTGGGCTGACAGATTAGGGGGTATGGCGACCACCTTGGGCTTGCGCGTGACTACATTGCAAGCGCAGGGTGGTGCAGGCCTTGGGCCTGAGTTTCAGCCGCGCTGCAGACCTTCGTCCAAACCCAGGAAGCAGTGCCATGGCCACCTACATCAATGTTCGCAGCATCGTCGTCAATGAATCCGAAGGCTTTGCTGACATCGTCATCTCGCTGAGTGCGGCCACGCCGGGGGGCGTGACGATCAGCTATTCGGTGAGCTATGACACCGCGCAGTTCAACGACTTCACCAGCAGCAGCGGCACGCTGACCTTCGGCGCTGCCGAGACCACCAAGACGCTGCGCGTGACGCTGGCCAACGACACCGGCACCGAGGCGCACGAGTCGATCTACCTGCGCATGAGCAGTGCGACCAATGCGGTCATCACCAACACCAATGCCGTCATCACCATCGCGGCCAATGACCAGACCAGCGGCGTGCCCAATGCCAGCGTGCGCGATGTGGTGGTGGACGAGAAAGCCGGCACGGCGCTGTTCACGGTGTTTCTCGACAAGCCGGCCGACGCCAATGTCGCTGTGAGCTGGGCCACCAGCGGCATCAACGCCACATCGGGCAATGATTTCGCGGCCAGCGCCGGCACACTGGTCTTCACGCCCGGCCAGACGGCGCTGAGCTTCGAAGTGCCGATCACCGACGACTTTGTCGCCGAGGGCGATGAGCTGTTTGGTGTGACGCTGTCCGGCGCCAGCGGCCTGGTCATTGCCCAGGGCGCGGCCAGCGCCCGCATCGTGGCCAACGACGCCACGGTGGCGTCACAGCCGGTGATCCATGTCGAGAACGCGGTGGTCGATGAATCGGCCGGCTTCATCGAGTTCGTCGTCCGCTTGAGCGCGCCCAGCGCCCAGCAGGTCAACGTCACCTATGCCGTCAACAACACCAACACCACCAGCGCCGATGTCAATCAAAGCATCGATGGCACGCTGGTCTTCGCACCCGGCGAGACCGCGCGGATCATCCGCGTGGACATCGCCGACGACACCGCCTTCGAGCCAGCGGAGAGCTTCTATCTGCAGCTCTCCAGCCCCGTCAATGCTGTGGTCGGCCAGACCTACTCCTTCGGCACCCTGTTCCCCAACGACAGTACGGCCGGCACCCCGCTGGTCGGCCTGCGCGACGTGCGCGTCGATGAAAAGGCCGGCGTCGCGCGCTTCGTGGTCTGGCTGGACAAGCCCTCTGCCGAAGTCGTGCGCGTGAGCTACAGCACCAACGGTGATACGGCCAGCGCCGGCAGCGACTACCAAGACAGTCTGGGCACGATCAGCTTTTTGCCTGGCGAGACGATGCGCAGTTTGAGCGTGCCCATCTTTGATGACGCCACCGCCGAGGGCGTCGAGCGCTTCAGCGTCACGCTCAACAGCCCCGTCGGATTGGCCATTGGCCAGGGCACGGCCTACGCCTTCATTGCGCCCAGCGACAACACCGTGGTCAGCAGTCCGACGATTGGCATTGAATCGGCGGTGATGGACGAGGCGCACGGCTATGTCGATGCGGTGGTTCGTCTGTCGGCGCCCAGCTCGCAACAGGTGACGGTGCAGATCCGCGACACCTACTACGGCAACCTGTACCAGGAGTACGCCTACGGCTACAGCAGCACCCTGGTCTTCGCCCCGGGCGAGATCGAGAAGACCGTGCGCTACATCGTGCACGACGACACGGCGGCCGATCCGATGGAGCCCTTCACGGTCTATCTGGCCAGCCCGACCAACGCCGTGCTGGGCAACTCCGACGCCCAGGTGACCATCGTTGCCAACGACGGCGCCTCAGGCCTGCCCTTGGTCGCCATCTCGGACACCATGGTCGATGAGAAAGCCGGCATGGCGGCCTTTGTCATCACACTGGATAGGCCCTCGGTCGACGCGGTCTCGCTCACCTGGTTGGCCAGCGCCGGCACCGGCGGCAGCACCTCGGGCAGCGATTTCGTGCCCAGTGGCGGCGCGCTGGTTTTCGCCCCCGGCGAGATGACCCGCACGGTGTATGTGCCCATCATCGACGACCTCACGGCCGAGGGCACCGAATACCTCACCGTGCAGCTCAGCAACGCCGTCGGGGCCACGCTGACCAAGGCCGAGGGCACGGCCTGGATCGCCCCCAACGACGCCACGGCGGTGGGCACCCCGGTGGTGCGCATCTTGCCGGCGATGCTCAACGAGCAAGACGGCTGGATCGAGGTACCCATCGTGCTGAGTGCACCCAGTACGCAGCAGGTCACGGTCCTGGTTCGCGATTACTACAGCAACACCAGCATCACCTACACCGAGTACACCTACAACAGCGGGCAGACGCTGGTGTTCGCGCCAGGCGAGACGATGAAGGTGGTGCGCTACGGCACCATCATCGACACCGAGGCCGAAAGCCCGGAGAGCTTTCACGTCAACATCTACAGCCCCACCAACGCGGTCATCGGCAACCCTTATGCCACGGTGACCATCGCCCGCAACAACGATGCCACGGGCACGCCGGTGATCAGCGTGCAGGACGTGGTGGTGGACGAGAAAACCGGGATGGCGCAGTTCCACGTGGTGCTGGACCGCCCCTCCAGTGATGTCGTTAGCTTCAGCTACACCACGGCCGCTCTGAGCGCCGCTGATGATGACTTCCTGGCCCACAGCGGCGTGATGGCGCTCACGCCGGGCCAGACTTCGATGACCTTCATCGTGCCCATCGTCGATGACGCCACGGCCGAGAACGACGAGCTGTTCACCTTCACTGTGAGCAACCTGGTCAACGCCACGGCGGGGCAGACGGTGGCCACCGCACGCATCGTGGCCAACGACGCCACCAATGTGTCCACGCCGGTGATTTCGGTCGAGCATGTGCTGGCCGATGAATACCGGGGCTACGTCGAGTTCGTGGTGCGCCTCAGCGCCCCCAGCGCCCAGCAAGTCACCGTCAGCTGGAACGACGATTACATCGGCAACAGCTGGCAGGACTACGGCTACGGCTACGACGGTGTGCTGGTCTTCGCCCCGGGCGAGACGGCCAAGGTCTTGCGTGTGGCCTTGAACGACGACACCGCCAGCGAGCCGGCGGAATCGGTCTTTGTACAGCTGTCCTCGCCCGTCAACGCGGTGCTTGGCAATTCGCGCGCCTTGATCACCCTGGTGGCCAGCGACAACGCGTCGGGCACGCCGGTGGTGCTGGTCAACGATGTCACTGTGGATGAGAAAGCCGGCTCGGCGACGTTTTTCTTTGCGCTGGACCGGCCCGCCAGCGAGACCGTGAGCTTTGACTTCGACACCCAGCACATCAGCACCGCCGCCGGTGATCTGGCGCTGCGCCAGGGCCGTGTGTCATTCCAGCCGGGCCAGACCCTGGCCTCGATCACCCTGACCATCAGCGACGACGCCACGGCCGAGGGCGATGAGTTCTTCAATGTCGCGCTGTCCAACCCGGTGGGCTTGCAGCTCTCGCAAAGCCAGGTGCTCGGGCGCATCGGCGCCAGCGACAACACGGTGGCCTCCACGCCGGTGATCAATGTCGAGTCCACCGTGGTCAATGAAGCTGCGGGCTATATCGAGACCGTGGTCCGGCTGTCGGCGCCGAGCTCGCAGCAGGTCAGCGTGCTGTATGACGACGCCTACATCGGCAACACCTACCTCGACTACTCGTACAGCAACGGCGGCAGCTTGATCTTTGCCCCAGGCGAGACGCTCAAGACCATCCGCTACGCCATCGTCGGCGACAGCGAAGCCGAGCCCGCCGAATCCTTCTACCTGCGCATCTACACCCCCGTCAATGCCGTCATCGGCCAGCCCTATGCGGCGGTGACGATTGCCCCCAGCGATGGCACCGGCACCGCGACCTACCTGCGCGTCGATGACGTGACGGTGGACGAGAAGGCCGGCAGCGCCACCTTTGTCGTCTCACTCAGCCAGCCCAGCGCGGGCATCGTCAGCGTCAGTTACACCACCGCCAACGGCACTGCGGCGGCCAGCACGCTGCTCACGCCGGGTGATTACGTGGCGGTGGCCGGCACGGTCGCTTTCGCCCCCGGTGAGACCACGCGCCGCGTCACCGTGCCGCTCAACGACGACCTTATCGATGAAGGTGAAGAGCTGTTCTTCCTCGATCTCTCAGGCGCCAGCGGCGCCACCATTGCGCAATCGCGTGGCGTGGCGCGCATTGGCCTGAGCGATGGCACGACGGCCTCCACGCCCACCATCAGCATCGAGTCGGTGGTGGTCAATGAAGCCACGGGCTTTGCCGAGGCCGTGCTCAGGCTCAACCGGCCGAGCGCGCAGCAAATCTCGGTGACGATGTCCACCGCGACCGAGAACACCAGCCAGATCGCCGACTACGGCTACTCGAATTCCGGGGTGGTGATCTTCGCGCCGGGCGAGATCCTGAAGTCCGTGCGCTGGGTGCTGGTCGACGACAGCACCGAAGAGGGCGCCGAATCCTTCAGCGTGCGCCTGGCCACACCGGTCAACGCGGTCATCGGCAACCCCTACGCCTTTGTCACCATCGCCGCCAGCGATGCCGCCAGCACGGGGCTGCCCTCGGCCAGCATTGGCAATGTGGTGGTCGATGAGCGCGATGGCATGGCGCGCTTTGTCGTCACCTTGGATCGGCCCTCCACCGAGCTGCTGTCCTTCGGCTGGAACACCGCCAGCGCCGGCCCCGGCACGGCGACGGCCGATGTTGATTACACGGCGCGCAGCGGCACCATCACCTTCTGGCCCGGCGAGACCACGCGCACGGTGCTGGTGCCGGTCATCGATGAGGTGGTCATTGAAAGCGACGAGACCTTCACCGTGGTGCTCTCCGCGCCCGTGGGCGGCGGCATCGCGCAGGGCCTGGGCACGGCACGCATCGTGGCCAATGACCAAAACCTGGTCTCGCAGCCGCAGATCTTTGTCGAATCGACCACCGTCTACGAGGTCGAAGGCTATGCCGATGTGGTGGTGCGCCTGAGCGCGCCCAGCTCCAACCAGGTCAGCGTCAACTACGCCGACAGCTACCCCACCGGCGTCTTCAACGACTATGCCTACGGCAATTCGGGGACGCTGGTCTTCCCTGCCGGCACAACGGTCAAGACCATCCGCTATGTGATCGTGGACGACACCGCCACCGAGACCAGCGAGACCTTCACCGTCACGCTGACGACGCCGGTGAACGCCACGCTCGGTGCCGCTCAGGCCACGGTGACCATCCTCGATCGCGACGGCGGCCCCGTGGCCTCGATCACCGACAACACCTCAGGCGTGGCCATTGTCGGCAGCCAGGTCACCTACACCGTTGGCTTCTCGCAAGACGTGACGGGTTTGACCACCAGCGATTTCAACCTGGTCAATGCCGCCAGCATCGTCTCGCTCACCGGCTCGGGCAGCACCTACCAGTTGACGCTGACGCCGACCGGGGGTGTCGAGGGCTACCAGCTGGTCACGCTCAAGCTCGATGCCGTGACCAACCTCAGCGGCATCGGCAACATGCCCGCCGGTGCGGCGCAGCAGATCGACACCATCGTGCCGACCATCGTCAGCATCGTGCCGGCTGATGAGGCCACCGGCGTGCTGCGTGACGCCAACATCGTCATGCAGCTCAGCCAGGCGGCGGTGTACGGTGTCGGCAGCTTTGTGCTCAACGGGCCGAGCGGCCTGGTGCAGACCTTCGATGTCAGCACCCCCGGCAGCGCGTTGACGCTGTCCGTCGATGGCCGCACGGTGACCCTCAATCCCAGCGCCAACCTGCGCTTTGCCACCGAGTACACGCTCACCATGACCACCGGCGCGTTGCGCGATCCGCTGGGCAACCAGACCGTCGGGCCGGTCAGCTACAACTTCACCACCGAGCCCAACATCGCGCCGGTCTCGGCCCATGCCAACGCCGGCACGCTCGAAGACACGCTGCTCAACGGCAGCTTGCCGGCCTACACCGACATCAACCCCGGCCAGACCTCGATCTATGGCGCAGGTACGGCGCCCGGCAAAGGCCTGGTCACCGTCAACGCCAACGGCAGCTACACCTACACGCCCAACCTCAACGCCAATGGCGCCGACAGCTTCGGCTTCTTTGTGCGCGACGATGAGGGCGCGCAAAGCAACTACACCGTCAGCGTGAGCATCACGCCGGTCAACGATGCGCCCACCGCCAGCAACACCGTGGCCGCGGTGAACGAAGACGCGGTGCTCAATGGCGCGCTGCCCGCCTATGTGGATGTCGATGGCGACACCAACATCATCTACAGCAAGGCCACCAATCCGGCGCACGGCAGCGTGGTGGTCACTGCCGCCGGGCTCTACACCTACACGCCCAGCGCCAACTACAACGGCAGCGATAGCTTCAGCTACCGCGTGACCGATGGCTCGGCGGCCAGCAACACTTACACGGTGAACCTGACCGTGAACCCAGTGAACGATGCGCCGCTCGGGTCGGAAGTGAGCACGACGACGGCCGAAGACACCGCCCGCAACGGCACGCTGCCGGGTTCAGACATCGATGGCGACACGCTCACCTGGAGCAAGGCCACCGAGCCATCGCACGGCACGCTGATCGTCAATGCCAACGGCAACTACACCTACACGCCGACCGCCAATTACAACGGCCCCGACAGCTTCAGCTACAGCCTCAGCGATGGCCGTGGCGGCGCCAACACCTATGCCGTCAACCTGGGCGTCACGCCGGTGAATGACCCGCCCACTGGCACCCTGGCGATCAGCGGCAACGCCCGGCTGGATGAAACCTTGCTGGCCCAGCCGACGCTTGCCGACGTCGAAGGCCTGGGCAGCTTCAGCTTCCAGTGGCTGCGCAGCGGTGTGGCCATCAACGGTGCCAGCAATGCCAGCTACACCGCCGTCGAAGCCGACATTGGCCTGCCCCTGGCCGTGCGCGTCAGCTACACCGATGGCAGTGGCAACGCCGACAGCTTCACCTCATCGCCCACGGCGGCCGTGCTGGGCTACGTGCCACTCAATGGCACGGCGGGCAACGACATCTTGAATGGCAGCACGGGCACCGATTCGATCTCCGGCCTGGCCGGCAACGACACGCTCAGCGGCCTGGGCGGGCGCGACAAGCTGTACGGTGGCGATGGCGCCGATGCGCTCAACGGCGGCGCCGGCAACGACACACTCGACGGCGGTGCGGGCGTCGATGTGGCCATCTACAGCGGCACCCGGGCTGGCTCCAGTTTTGTCGGCAACGCGGGCGGCTGGACGGTGACCACGGCTGCTGAGGGCATCGATGCGCTGACGGGCGTTGAGCGGCTGCAGTTCAGCAATGCCAACGTGGCCCTCGATCTGAGCGGTAATGCAGGCGTCGTCGCCAAGATCCTCGGCGCAGTGTTCGGCGCGCCCAGCGTCGCCAACCAGACCTACTTTGGCATTGGCCTGTACTTCATGGATGGCGGCATGAGCTACGAAGCGCTGATGCAGCTGGCGCTGGATGCCGCACTGGGCGGCAACGCCAGCCACACGGCGGTGGTCACGCTGCTCTACACCAATGTCGTGGGTGTGGCCCCTGGCGCGGGGGAGCTGGCCACCTATGTGGGCATCCTCGACCGCAACGAGCTCACGCCGGGCGCGCTGGGCGTGGTGGCTGCCGACTACTTCCTCAACACCGACCGCATCGGCCTGACCGGAGTGAGCGCCCCCAGCATCCACGGCGGCGTCGAATACATCCCGTACTTTGGCGGTTGAGGGTGTGCATTGGGGGCGGCCACAGCGCGCGGGGTGCCGCCCAATCGGCTGCCCAATCTGTCGCCAACTGGCCGGCACGCAGCGTCCGGCCAACGCCAAGGGTGTTGCAGGCTCAAACCCTCACTCTTTGAGCGAGAGCACGTACTTTGCCAAGACCAGGGCCTCGGCATTGGTCAACTGCGGTTGAGCTGGCATCACGTCGGCGCCCCAAACGCCAGTACCGCCCCTTTTGATCTTCCTGGCCAGTTTCTTTTCCGCAGCGCTGTCACCTGCATACTTGGCCGCCACTTCATTCAGCTTGGGGCCATACTTTCTCTTGTCGATGCTGTGGCAGGCCAGGCAATTCTTTTTGACGAGTAAGTCGTAGTTGGCATGCGCAAGCCCCATGGAACCCGACAAACCAATAATAACCAGTGAGTGGACGAATAATCGCATTAACTTACTCAAGAGTTGTCGAAAACAAAAAAACGCGCCACCCCGATGGGCAGCGCGTTTCTGGGGCCGAAAAATTACTTCGGTGTCACGCGGATGATGTTGCCTTGATCTTCAAGCGCAACATAAAGATTGCCATCCGGGCCCTGCACCGCTGAGCGGAAGCGGCCCGTGGCTGTCGGCCAGGACACTTCGGACTTCTTGGAAGAGAGTCCATCGGCGCTGATCTTCAACACATCCAGGCGGTTTCCAACGGGCGTGCCATGGATGCCGATGCCGGTGTAACCCACCACCATCTGGCCATTCCAATCTTTCCACTGGTCGCCCGTCAGGAAGGTGGCGCAGAACATGCCCTGTGACAGGCCGTTGTTGTTCCAGGCCGGCTTCATGGCCTTGGGATAGGTCTTGAGATCCGTCATCGGCATGAAGGCCGCGCGCTTCTTCGGATCCATCGCGCCCATTTGATTGGGCGAGTAGCCACAGTAGTCATCGGGGCAGTCTTTGCGGCCACCCACGTTCGGGCGTGGGTCCCAGCCCGCATTTCCACCGTTGACCAGAGCGGTCACTTCATCCGAATGCCAAGGGCCATTTTCCGCAGTGAACGGACGGTTGTCGCCCGGGCGGAACGCGAGACCTTGCGGATTGCGGTGCCCATAGGTGTACACGCGCGGATCGAAGCCTGCTGGCGGCTTGTTGTCGGCAGCGGCTTTGCCGTCCCTGTCCACACGCAGCACTTTCCCGCCAATGTAGGTGGGGCCCATGGGGCCACTGCCCTTGTGGTTGTCGCCCGTGGTCACATAGAGAAAGCCATCGCCGGGGCTGAAGCGAATGCGGCCGCCGTTGTGTGCGCCAGGCCCGCCAAAGGGGTGCTTGGTGGCGACGGGCTTGTAGCCGATATCGGGAACGATGTCGTTGCGCTCGGACACGGCAGTCAGGCCCGCGTCGACCTTCATGCGCATGACGCGATTGCTCAGCTTGTCCTGGAGTTTCGAGCTGGAGAAGACGTAGATGTAGCGGTTCTGGTCGAAATTCGGATCGATCGCAACACCCATCATGCCGGCTTGGCCGTCACAAAACAGGTCAGCACTGGCCGAAGAATATCCCGTGGTACCGCCGATACCGTGCAACTTGTTGATGGCACCTGAGGGCAGGCGGACAGACAAACCCTTGCACTTCTCAGTGAAGAACATGGTCCCGTCTTTCAGAAATGCCATATCCCATGGCAGTTCCAGTTTGCCGACAGCGACTTCAGTTGAAATGGCTGGTGCAGCGGCAAATGCGCTGCCGGTTGCCACCAGACTTGCAGCAATCAATCCAAGCCTAAAGGTACTGATCATATTCATTGGGTGTCTCCATATAGTGATTGGGCTAACTTATCCACCCGGGGATTACTGCAACTGGTATTGCCCCCAGGTGAAAAGTGTTCTCAAGATTGCTCGGTCGAAATTAAAAGAGCCGATTTAGCCAACTCTTCAATACGTTGAACAACAGAACAATCCACCCAAATTTTACTTAGGACCCGTGGAAAACAGGCCTCATGCTTACCCTGACCATGCAAGGCCAGCGTGTCGCACTTGAGGCGTGGCCCGCTGTGATGTGTGACCGTTGCGACGTGGCCCGGTGATGGCGCCTGTGAACTGGCGAGCGGGTTAACACGCGTGGCCGGAAATGAAAATTCGCTCAAAACTTTCACGCGCGTGAAAGTGCGCGAAGCCCGCCGCTGCCGCCATGAGAAGGAGTCGCAATGTCCACGCGCCCAGACCCATCCGCCATGCGCCCCGCGCTGCCCCATCAGCCCCTGACGATTTTCACGGCGCGTCGCATCCACACCATGGACGAGTCGCTGCCCGAGGCCACCGCCGTGGCCGTGGCCGGCGGGCGCATCGTCGCGGTGGGCGATCTGGCCTCGATGGCGCCGTGGCGTGAGGGCCGCCAGGTCACGCTCGACGAACGCTTTGCCGACCAGGTGCTGCTGCCTGGCTTGATCGACAACCACATCCACCCCTTTCTCGGCGCCATCCTGATGCCCATGGAGCAGATCGCGCCCGAGGCCTGGCGCCAGCCCGATGGCAGCGTGCGCCCGGCGGCGCGCACGCCGGGTGAATACCGGCGACTGCTGTTCGAGCGTGTCGCGGCCAAGCCCGACGAGGACGACTGGTTCATCACCTGGGGCTACCAGCCCGCGCTGCATGGGCGCTGGACGCGCCAGGAGCTCGATGCCGCCTTTTCTGATCGGCCGGTGATCCTGTGGCAGCGCTCCTTTCATGAGACCTACATGAACACCCGCGCCACCGACAAGCTCGGCCTGACGCGCGAATCGACCGCCGGACACCCGCAAATCGATTGGGATGCCGGGCACTTCTACGAGACCGGCAACAAGGCCGTGATGATGCGTTTGATGCCGTATTTTTTGCGGCCGCAGTGGTACCAGGAGGGCCTGCGGCGCACCGCGGCGCTGATTCACCAGGGCGGCATCACCACCGCCGGCGACATGCTGTTTGGCGCCGTCAACCCCGACTACGAAGTGGCCGCGCTCGATGAGGTGTTGCAGCGCGGTGGCGCGCCGATGCGCGTGGTCAATGTCTTCGATGGCCGCAGCTTTGCCAACCGCGCCAGCGGCATACAGGCCATGGGGCCGCCGGAGCAGGCCATTGACTTCGCCGCCGGACTGGCGGCCATGCAGCCCTGGCTCGAGCGCGGCAGCGAAAAGATCTGGTTCTCGCGCGCCGCCAAGCTGTTTGCCGATGGCGCCATGTTTTCGCAACTGATGCAGATGAATGCCCCCGGCTACATCGACGGCCACCACGGCGAATGGCTGATGGCCCCGCCCGTCCTGCACGAGGGCGTGCGCACGTTTTGGAACGCCGGCTTCACCGTGCATGTGCATGTCAATGGTGACGCCGGCATGGACTCGGTGCTGGCCGCGCTGCAGGCCGCGCAGGCCGAGAAGCCACGCTTTGACCACCGCTTTCACGCCCACCACGTGGTTTTTCATGCCCAGGCGCAGACCGCGCGTCTGGCCGCGCTGGGCGCGCATGCCAGCGTCAACCCCTACTACATCCATGCCCTGGCCGACGACTACTCGATGTTCGGCCTGGGCCCGGAGCGCGCCTCGCAGATCACGCGCTGCGCCTCGATGCTGCGCGAGGGCATGCGCGTGTCCTTCCATTCCGATTTCATGATGGCCCCGCCCGAGCCGCTGACCCTGGCCTGGTGCGCCGCCACGCGCACCACGCACAGCGGCAAGGTGGTGTCACCCACTGAGCGGCTGAGCCTGATGCAGGCCCTGCGCGGGGTGACGATTGATGCCGCCTGGGCCTTGCGTGTTGAGCATGAGGTGGGCTCGATTGCCGCCGGCAAGCGCGCCGATTTCTGCGTGCTGCAAGACGACCCCTTCGAGCTCGGCGTGCAGCGCCTGAACGAGGTGCGCATTGCCGGCACGGTGTTCGAAGGCCTGCCGCACATGCTGGCGCAGCCGGTGGCGTCGAGCCTGCGCACCCATGTCGGCCAGGCCGCGGCGGCGGCCGCTGCCCCCGAGCGACCCGCCTCGCGCTACCGCCCGGTGGCCGCCGCCTGCTGCGGCTTCACCGACCGCTGCGACATCGTGCGCCAATGGGCCGCTTGGCTCGGCGCCGCGATGCCCCGCCCTGCATGAACACAAGGAGTTTGCTGATGAAGACCCCACTCAGATCCACCCTGATGGCCAACACCATCACCGTCACCAGAGCGCTGGCCCTGGCCATGACCCTGGCAATGACCGCGGGCAGCGCCGCGGCCCAGGCCGGCGGTGCCGGCACCCTGGTGGTGGGCTTTGGTGCCGTGCCGCGGCACCTCAATTCGGCCGTGCAATCGGGCACCGCCACAGGCATCCCGGCGGCGCAGATCTTTGCCAGCCCCTTGCGCTTTGACAAAGACTGGAACCCGCAGCCCTACCTCGCCGAGAGCTGGGTGTTCCAGGACGATGGCCGCTCGGTGCTGTTGAAGCTGGTGCCGGGCGCGACCTTCCACGACGGCAAACCCATCACCAGCGAGGACGTGGCGTTCTCGATCATGACGATCAAGGCCAACCATCCGTTCCAGTCGATGTTCGAGCCGGTCGAGCGTGTGGACACGCCCACGCCGCTGATCGCCGTGATCCGGCTGAAGGCGCCGCACCCGGCGATGCTGCTGGCGCTGTCGCCGCCCTTTTGCCCGATCATTCCCAAGCACATCTACGGCGACGGCCAGGACCCGAAGACGCACCCGCGCAACATGCTGCCGGTGGGCTCGGGGCCCTTCAAGGTGCTGGAGTTCAAGCCGCGCGAGGCCATTGTGTTGGAGCGTTATGCCGGCTTCTTCATCAAGGACAGGCCGAAGTTCGACCGCGTCATCTTCCGCATCATTCCCGACAGCTCGGCGCAGGCGCTGGCGCTGGAGCGCGGTGAGGTTGATCTGCTGCCCGGTTCGGTGACGCTGTCGCAGTTTGCCCAGCTCAGCAAGGCCCGGGATGTGGTGATCTCGCGCAAGGGCGGTGAGGCCATCGGCCCGCTGGGCTGGCTGGCCTTCAACTTGAAGCGCAAGCCCTTTGATGATGTGCGCGTGCGCCAGGCCATCGCCCACGCCATCGACAAGGACTTCATCGTCAAGCAGTTGCACCAGGGCATCACCAGGGTGGCCACCGGCCCCATCGCGCCGGGCTCGCCGTTTTATACCGACAAGGTCGAGCCCTATAAGCTCGATCTGAAAAAGGCCGCCAGCCTGCTGGATGCGGCGGGCCTCAAAGCCGATGGCGCAGGCAAGCGCTTTGCCATGGCGGTGGATTTCCTGCCCGGCTCGCCGGACAACTCGCAGACCGTGGCCGAGTACCTGCGCGCGCAATTGAAGAAGATCGGCATCGAGGTCAGCGTGCGCGCCTCGCCGGACTTTCCCACCTGGGCACGGCGCGTCTCCACGCATGATTTCGATGCCACCATGGACGGCGCCTTCAACTATGGCGACCCGGTGATTGGCGTGCACCGCACCTACCTGTCGAGCAACATCCGCAGCGGCGTCATCTGGTCGAACACGCAGAGCTACAGTTACCCCAAGGTCGACGAGCTGCTGGCCGCGGCCACCGTCGAGCGCGACATCGACAAGCGCAAGAAGCTCTACGCCGAATTCCAGCGCCAGGTGGTGCAAGACCTGCCGCAGATCTTCACCCACGTCTGGGCGCAGGGCTATGCGGCACGCAAGGATCTGGTCGATGTGCCCGAGTCGATCTGGGCGCCCATGGCGCCCTACGACACGATGA
This sequence comes from Ideonella sp., assembly GCA_043720415.1. Lineage (GTDB taxonomy): Bacteria > Pseudomonadota > Gammaproteobacteria > Burkholderiales > Burkholderiaceae_C > Pseudaquabacterium. Next base: position 6,840 of record JAYSSS010000124.1, on the reverse strand, counting down.
CGCGCAAGAAGTGAGGCCGTCGTGATCCCGCAGCGCGCCGAGGTCGTGATCATTGGCGGGGGCATCATTGGCTGCTCCATCGCCTACCACCTGGCCAAGATCGGCATCACCGATGTCGTGCTGCTCGAGCGCCGCCAGCTCACCTGCGGCACCACTTGGCATGCCGCCGGCCTGGTGCCGCAGTTGCGCGCCACGCGCACGCTCACCGAGCTGGCGAAGTACACGTCCGGGTTGCTGCTCGCGCTGCAGGCCGAGACCGGCCAGGCCACGGGCTTCAAGCAAAACGGCTCGATAGCGGTGGCGCTGAACGAGGCGCGTTTCGAGGAATTCAAGCGTAACGGCGCGATGGGCCGCGCCTTTGGTGTCGAGGTGGAGGTGCTCAGCCCGGGCGAGGTGTTGTCACGCTACCCGCTGCTCGATGGCCGGGGTGTGGTGGGCGGCCTGTGGACGCCCAATGATGGCCAGACCAACCCTGTGGACACGACCATGGCCTATGCCAAGGGGGCGCGCATGCGCGGCGTGCGCATCGTCGAGAACGCCGTCGTCACCGACATCGTGGTCGAGAACGGCCGCGCCGTCGGCGTCAAGCTCAAGCACGAAGGCGCCGAGGGCGAGCTGCGTGCCGGCACGGTGGTGCTGGCCGCGGGCATGTGGAGCGCCGAGATCGGCCGCAAGCTTGGCATCCGCCTGGCGCTGCAGGCGGCCGAGCACTTCTACGTCGTCACCGAAGCCATCGACAAGTTGCCGCGTGATTTGCCCGTGCTGCGCGTGCCCGATGAGTGCGCCTATTACAAAGAAGACGCAGGCAAGCTGCTGATCGGCGCCTTTGAGCCGGTGGCCAAGCCCTGGGCCCTGGACGGCATCCCCAAGGACTTTTGCTTTGACGAGCTGCCCAGCGACTTCGATCACTTCGAGCCGGTGCTCGCCGACGCCATGGCGCGTGTGCCGCTATTGCAAAACACCGGCATTGCCACCTGGTTCAACGGCCCGGAAAGCTTCACGCCCGATGACCGCTACCTGATGGGAGAAACAACCGAAGTACGCGACCTGTTCGTCGCCTGCGGCTTCAATTCCATAGGCATACAAAGCTCGGGCGGCGCCGGCAAGGTGCTGGCCGAATGGATACGCGACCGGCGCTCACCCATCGATCTGCCGGGCATGGAGCTACGCCGCATGCACCCCAGCCAGGGCACACGCGCCTACCTGGCCGACCGCACCAAGGAATCCCTGGGCCTGCTCTACCAGATGCACTGGCCCTTCCGCCAGGTGCAAAGCGCGCGCGGCGCCCGGCGCACGGCGTTTCACGACCGGCTGGTGGCGCTGGGCGCCTGCATGGGTGAGCAGAGTGGCTGGGAGCGCGCCAACTGGTACGCCGAGCCCGGTACGGCGCCGGCCTACGAGTACAGCTACGGCCGCCAGAACTGGTTTGCCAACACCGCGGCCGAATGCGCCGCCGTGCGCGACGCTGTGGCCTTGTTCGATCAGTCGTCCATGGCCAAATTCATGGTGCAGGGGCGCGACGCCTGCCGCGTGCTCAACCGCATCAGCACCGCCAATGTCGATGTCGCGCGGGGCAAGCTGGTTTACACGCAGTGGCTCAACGCCCACGGCGGCATCGAGGCCGATCTCACCGTGGCGCGCCTGGATGGGCAGCGCTTCATGGTCGTGAGCTCGGTGTCCTCGCACATCCGTGACCTGGCTTTTCTGCACGAGCACATCCCGCCCGAGGCCTTTTGCACCGTGACCGACGTGACCGCTGGCCTGTCGATGTTGGCGCTGATGGGGCCGGGCTCGCGCGCCCTGCTGTGGCAGCTGAGTGGCGCCGACCTGAGCAACGCGGCTTTTCCGTTCGGCAGCAGCCAGGAGATCGAGATCGGCTACGCCATCGTGCGCGCCCACCGCATCACCTATGTCGGCGAGCTCGGCTGGGAGCTCTACATCCCGAGTGAATTCGCGCTGCATGTCTTCGACCGCATCGTTGCAGCCGGCGCCAGCCATGGGCTGAAGCTGGCCGGCTTTCACGCCCTCAATGCCTGCCGCACCGAGAAGGGCTATCGCCATTGGGGCCACGACATCGGCATCGAAGACACACCACTGCAGGCCGGTTTGTCCTTCACCTGCGCCTTCGACAAGCCCGGTGGCTTCATTGGCCGCGAGGCGCTGTTGCGGCAAAAGGAACAAGGCCCGCCGAGCAAGCGGCTGCTGCAATTCAAGCTCGAAGACGCCCATGAGCTGATCTACCACGAGGAGCCCATCTTTGCCGACGGTGCGCCCGTGGGCGTCATCACCTCGGGCATGTACGGCCACCGCGTGGCCGCCTCGCTGGGCATGGGCTATGTCAAGCGGCCGCACGCCATCACCCCCGACTGGATCGCCGCCACGCGCTTCGAAGTCGGCGTGGGCGACCGCCGCGTCGCCGCCCAAGCCCAGCTCGCACCCTGGTATGACGCCAAGAGCGAGCGGGTGCGCGCATGAAGCCCAAGGCCGCCGCGCCGCCCGCGGTGAACCGCAAGGCCGCCGCGTCGCCCGCGGTGAACCGCGCGCTGGGCCACCAGATCCGCGACCTGCGCCGCGCCAAGGGCATCACCATCCCCAGCCTGGCCGCGCGCATCGAACGCTCGGTGGGCTGGGTCAGCCAGATCGAGCGTGGCATCTCCGAGGTCAGCATCGCCGCCCTGCACCAGATTGCCGCCGCGCTGGAAGTGCAGGTGTCGTGGTTCTTCGCCGATGGTGCGGCCCCGGCGCCAGACGATCTTGGCCTGGTGCTACGCAAGGGCCATCGCCGCAAGCTCGACTTTCATGGCTCGGGCGTGCACGAGGAAATCCTCTCACCCAATCTGAGCGGCCCCTTGCTGCTGGTCGAATCGACCTTCGCCCCCGGCGCCAGCACCGGCGACCGTGACCGCGAGCGCCGTGGTGACGAGGCCGGCCTGGTGATCAGCGGCCTGCTGGAGCTGCAGGTCGCCGGCAAGACCTTGCGGCTGCGTGCGGGCGACAGCTTTGCCTTCTCGCGCCAGGGGCCGCACCGCTGCCACAACCCCGGCAAGCGGCCGGCGGTGGTGCTGTGGGTGATCACGCCGCCGTCCTACTGACAGCCCGCCCATGCCACGCTGGATTTCCACCATCGCGCGCCGGCTGGCCCTGGCCGCCGGCCTGCTGCTGGCCGTGCTGGCCCTGAACTTCACGCTCATCCACGCCGCCCCGGGCGACCCGGCACAGGTGATCGCCGGCGAGATGGGCGGCGCCGATGAGGCGGCGATGGCCAGCATCCGCAAGACCTATGGGCTGGACAAGCCGCTGCCGGTGCAGTTCTTCACCTACATCGGCAAGAGCCTGCGCGGCGATCTGGGGATGAGCTATTCGTACCACCGGCCGGTGGCCGAGATGATCCTGGACCGCATCGGACCCACCATCCTGCTGGTGCTCACGGCGCTGTTCGCGGCCATCGTCGTCGGCACGCTGCTGGGGGTGTGGGCCAGCAAGCGCCCCCACAGCCTGGGCAGCGGCGCCATCACCATCTTCTCGCTCATCGGCTATTCGATGCCGGTGTTCTGGACCGGCATCCTGCTGGTCATCCTGTTCGGCAAGGTCTGGCCCATCATGCCCATTGCCGGCATGCGTGATGTGCGGCTGATCGGCGCCAGCACATGGGCCGGCATGCTGGATGTGGCGCACCACCTGGTGCTGCCGGCGCTCACCCTGGGCATCATTTACCTGGCGCAGTACAGCCGGCTGGCGCGCACCAGCATGCTTGAGGTGTTGGGCAGCGACTACATCCGCACCGCGCGCGCCAAGGGTTTGGGCGAGGCCAGCGTCACCTTCAAGCACGCCCTGCGCAACGCCATGATGCCGCTGGTGACGATTGCCGGGCTGCAATTCGGCAACCTGATCTCGGGCGCCGTGCTGGTGGAAACCGTTTTCGCCTGGCCGGGGCTGGGCACACTGGCGCTGGACGCCATCCTCGGGCGCGACACCCCCACCTTGCTGGGCGTGCTGACGTTTTCGGCCATGCTCGTCATCGTGGCCAATCTGCTCACCGATCTGAGCTACCGCTGGATTGATCCGCGGCTGCGCAAATGACATCCGCCAGCAGCCCCGCAAAGCCGGACCCACAGCGGCCGCCCGGCCTGGCCGAGCCTGTGGAGGTGATCTCCCCATGGCGCGAGGGCTGGCGTGTGTTTCGCAGCAACAAGGCCGCGATGCTCGGGCTCAGCTTGCTGATCGCTCTGGCGCTGATGATGGTGTTCGGGCCCGGCGTCTACGGTGTGGCCGCCATGGACATCGCCGCCGCGCCCTTCACCGCGCCGTTCTCGGACGGTCTGGTCTGGCTCGGTACCGATTACCTCGGCCGAGATGTGCTGGCCGGCATCCTGGTGGGCGGGCGCGCCACCGTGCTGGTGGGCCTGTCGGCGGCGGCGGTGGCGGTGACCATAGGCATCACCGTCGGCGCGCTGGCGGGTTTTTTTGGCGGCTGGGTGGACACCGCGCTGTCGCGCCTGACGGAGCTGTTCCAGGTGCTGCCGGCGCTGCTCTTTGCCATGGTGCTGGTGACGCTGTTCACGCCCTCGCTGCAGGTGGTGATCTTCGCCATCGGAGGGGTCGCCTGGACGGGCACCGCGCGGCTGGCGCGCGCCGAATTCATGCGCCTGCGCGGCATGGAATTCGCCAGTGCCGCGCGCGCCATGGGTGCCGGCCCGCTGCGGCTGATGCTGCGCGAGATCCTTCCCAACGCGCTGCCGCCGCTGATCGTCTCGGCCTCGCTCATCGTCGGCTCGGCCATCCTGTTCGAGGCCGGCTTGTCCTTCCTGGGCCTGTCTGACGCGAACGTCATGAGCTGGGGAATGATGATCGGCAACAACCGCCGCAACATCCTCGAATGCTGGTGGGCGGTGAGCTTCCCCGGCGCCGCGATCTTCCTCACCGTGCTCTCGGTCAGCCTGGTCGGCGACGGGCTGAACGACGCCCTCAACCCCAAGCTGCACCTGCGATGAACACCTCGCCCGTGCTGCAGGTGCAAGGCCTGGGCGTCGAGTTCCGCACGCGGCGCGGCGTGGCCCATGTGCTCGATGACGTCAGCTTCGATCTCGCCCGCGGCGGAACGCTGGGCCTGGTGGGCGAATCGGGCTGCGGCAAAAGCATCACCGCGCTGGCCGCCACGCGCTTGATCCCGCAGCCGCCGGGCCGCATCACCGCCGGGCGCGTGCTGCTGGAGGGCAGCGACCTGCTGTCCCTGCCCGAGCGCGACATGCGCGCCATCCGCGGCAACCGCATCTCGATGATTTTTCAAGAGCCCATGACCTCGCTCAACCCGGCCTACACCGTGGGCGACCAGATCGGCGAGGCGGTGCGCCTGCACCAGGGCCTGTCGCGCCGCGACGCCCTGCTGCGCGCCACCGACATGCTCGAAGCCGTGGGCATTGCCGCCCCGGCGCGGCGGGTGCACGAGTACCCGCACCAGTTCTCCGGCGGCATGCGCCAGCGCGTCATGATCGCCATGGCGCTGGCCTGCAAGCCCGATGTGCTGATTGCCGATGAGCCCACCACCGCGCTGGACGTCACCGTGCAGGCGCAGATCTTCGATTTGATCTCCGAGCTGCGCGAGCGCACCGGCACCGCCGTCATCCTGATCACCCACGACATGGGCTCGATCGCCGAGATGGCCGACCGCGTGGCCGTGATGTACGCCGGCCGCATCGTCGAAGAAGGCGCCGTGGCCGAGGTGCTGGAGCAGCCCTTGCACCCCTACACCCAGGGCCTCATCGCCTGCTCACCCGGGCGCCGGCAGACGGCGCCGGGCCAGGCGCTGCAAGAGATCCCCGGCACCGTGCCCTCGCTGCTGCAGCGTGGCAGTGGCTGCGCCTTCGCCGCGCGCTGCGCCCAAGCGATGCCGCGCTGCAGCCACAGCCTGCCGGCAGAGACACACATCGACGGCGGCGCGCGGCGGGTGTTGTGCTGGCTGCATGCACCGCAGGAGGCGGCCCGATGACCGACACCACGCTGCTCGACGTGCAAAACCTGCAGGTGCACTTCCCCGTGGGCGGCGGCTTGCTGCGGCGCGCCCGCCAGCATGTCAAGGCGGTGGACGGCGTGAGCTTTAGCGTGCCGCGCGGCAGCACCTTTGGCATCGTTGGCGAAAGCGGCTCGGGCAAGACCACCACGGCACTGGCCGTGATGCGCCTGGTGCAACACACCGGTGGCCGCATCCTGCTGGGCGACACCGACATTGGCGCGGCCGAGGGCGAAGCACTTCGCCGCGAACGCCGCCGCTTCCAGATGGTGTTTCAGGACCCCTTCGCCTCGCTCAACCCACGCAAACGCGCGGGCGACGCCGTGCGCGAGGCGCTCGATCTGATGGACGCCGGCCGCCCCGAGCTGCGGGCCGCGCGCGTCAATGAGATCTTCACCGCCGTGGGCCTGCGGCCCGAGCAGCAACAGCTCTTCCCGCACCAGTTCTCCGGCGGCCAGCGCCAGCGCATCGCCTTGGCCCGTGCCATGGCCGCCCACCCCGAGCTGCTGGTCTGCGACGAGCCCGTCTCGGCGCTGGACGTGGCCATCCAGGCGCAGATCCTCAACCTGATGCAGCGCCTGCAACGCGAGCTCGGCCTGACCTACCTGTTCATCTCCCACGATCTGGGCGTGGTGCGCCACATGTGTGATCGCGTCGCCGTCATGTACCTCGGCGTCATCGTCGAGCTCGCCGATCGCGACGCGCTGTTCAGCCGCCCGCTGCACCCCTACACCGTGGCGCTGTGGTCCGCCGCGCCCAGCTTCGACCCGCGCCAGCGCGGCCGCGGCCAGCGCATCCGCCTGACGGGCGACCCGCCCAGCCCCATCGACCTG
>JAYSSS010000123.1:0-23918 GCA_043720415.1 Ideonella sp. | reverse complement strand
TGCGTTCGATGATGCGCCGCGCCGCTTCGCATTTGTGGAGCGCCGAGTCGATGAAGCTCTGCCCGCCGAAGCCCGGGTTGACGCTCATGATCAGCACGAGGTCGATCTTGTCGATCACCCACTCCAGCACATCGAGCGGCGCCGCCGGGTGGAATACGAGGCCCGCCTTGCAGCCCTCCCCCTTGATCAACTGCAGCGTTCGGTCGACATGCGTGCTCGCGTCCGGATGGAAGCTGACGATGTCCGCACCGGCCTTCGCAAACGCGACGGCCAGCGCATCGACCGGCTGCACCATCAGGTGCACATCGAGCGGCACCTTCGTGCCGTCGGCGCGCACGCAATGCGGCTTGATCGCCTGCGCCACCGCCGCTCCGATGCTCAGGTTCGGCACATAGTGGTTGTCCATCACGTCGAAGTGGATCCAGTCGGCGCCGGCGGCGATGACCTCGCGCAGCTCGTGGCCAAGCTGGGCGAAATCGGCGGACAGGATGCTGGGGGCGATGCGGAAGGTGCGGGACATGGATGCTGAAGGGGTGAGGGCTTTGAAATTCTCGCAGGCCGTATCGGCGGCCTCGTGGGCTCCCTAGAATCCCCCACATGGCCCGTCCGCAATTCACCACCACCGTCGTTGTGCGCCCCCTGCCCGACCAGACCGATGCGGCACAGCAGCTTTACGGCTACGCCTACACCTTGAGCATCCGCAACACTGGCGATGTCGCGGCGCAACTGGTGGCCCGGCAATGGACGATCACCGACCACCGCGGCCACCGCCAAGAGGTGCGTGGCCTGGGCGTGGTGGGGCATCAGCCCTTGCTCAGGCCCGGTGAGCAGTTTGAGTACACCAGCTGGGCGCAGATCGCCACGCCGCAGGGATCGATGCTGGGCAAGTTCTTCTGCATCACCGAGACCGCGCAGTGGTTCGAATCACCGGTGCATGAATTCGCCTTGGTCGACAGCGCGGCGCTGCATTGAGTCGCCGCCCTCCGATCGGCCGCGCGAGGCCCGCGCTTCGATCACCCGCGCCGGCACGCCCTTGATTGCCGCCGCACCTGCCCATGACCGCTGATTGGGATCTGACGGCGCTGCTCAATGCGGCCGACCCCAAGGCCACACGGCCCGAACGGCACCTGTGGCTGGTGCGCCTGGTGCAGTGGCTGCGCCACGGCAGGAACGACCTGGGCGCCGACGACACGCCCTGGCCGGTGCGCCGTCTCAAGCTGATGCTCAATGCGCTGGAGCGCAACGATGCGCCGCGGCAACAGGTGGTGGCCTTGCTCGCCCGCTTTTGGCACGAGACCGATCTGGCCGCACTGTTTGCCGACCATGGGTTTGCGGCACGCCGCGATCTGTGGGGGCAGATCGTCGAGAGGCTGCGATTGCGCCTGCTGCCGGTCACACCCGACACCGACGATCTCTCCGACCTGTTCCAGCTGCTGTTCACCCATGACAGCGACGCCGACTGGCTGCGCGCCATCGACGACGACACCCTGGCGCGGCTGGCCTCGCTGTTTGCTGCCGCGCGCGCTGCCACGGAGGTGGTTACGGCCGCGCCGACAGGGCCCGAACACGCCGCATCGGTGGCGCGGACACCTTTGGCCGTGGGTCCAGCCGATCCCACCGGCGCAGCGCCGCACGGCGACGACTGGCGAGCGCCTCTGCTTCAGGCGCTGACCTGGTTGGTCAGCTCGATTCGCGCTTCGGCGTTCTCGCCGCTTCTGCGCCGACGCATGAGCGCGGAGCTGTTGCTGGACAGGCCCTTCGAGCAATTGACACGTGTCGCCCAGGATGTGGCCGACAGCTTGCTGAGCCAGCACGAACAAGCCCTGCGCCAGCACACTGCCCTGCTGCTGGCCCTGCTCGAGCGTTGCCATCATGCGGCCAACAGCGTCAGCGCCCACCTCGAAGAGCATGGTGTGTCGATGCACATCGTCTTCGAGCTGGCACAGCTGCAGGCCCGCATCGTGCGCACCGAGGCAGTGCTCGGGGTGCTGCTGTCCGAGCTGCCGCAGCGCGAGCTGCAAGGCCTGGTGGCCGATCTGGTCGAGCTGTCGCGCGAGCGGCGCAGCGTGCGTGCCTTGCTGTCGCAGCAATATTCGATGCTGGCGCGCAAGGTGGTCGAACGCCACGCCCTCACCGGTGAGCACTACATCACCCGCACCTGGGTCGAATACCGCGCCATGCTGCGCCAGGCGGCCATCGGCGGGGCCATCGTGGCCGGCACCACCTTTGCCAAATTTGCCTTGCTGGCGCTGGCCCTGGTGCCGTTCTGGGCCGGCGTGGGTGCCGGGCTGAACTACGCCATCAGCTTTCTCATCATCCACCTGCTGCATGGCACCCTGGCCACCAAACAGCCGGCCATGACCGCACCGGCCATGGCGGCGAAGCTGCATGGCCTGCGTGATGCCGCAGCGGTGGAGGGCTTTGTCGACGAGGTCGCACACCTGGTGCGCTCGCAGATCGCCGGCATCGTCGGCAACCTCGCCGTGGTCGTGCCCCTGGTGCTGGCCGTGCAGGCTCTGGCTTGGGGTCTGCTGGGCCGGCCACTGCTCAGCACGGACGACGCCCAACACGTGTTGCACGCCATCACCTTGCTCGGGCCGACGGCGGCCTTTGCGGCCTTTGCCGGCGTGCTGCTGTTCAGCAGCAGCCTCTTTGCGGGCTGGGCGGAGAACTGGTTCGTCTACCACCGCCTGGAGAGCGCGCTGTCGTACCACCCGGCGATCGTTGCGCGGCTGGGCGCGCCGCGCGCGGCGCGCTGGGCCCGCTGGTGGCGCAGCAACATCTCCGGGCTGGCGGCAAACCTGTCACTGGGGCTGCTGCTCGGCGTCGTGCCGCCGGTGTTGGCCTTCATCGGCCTGCCGCTGGAGGTGCGTCATGTGACCCTGTCCACCGGCCAGTTGGCGGCCGCGGTCGGCACTCTGGGCTGGACCGTGCTGCACATGCCCGAATTCTGGTGGTGCGTGGCCGGCCTGGTCGTCACCGCAGCGTTGAACCTGGGGGTGAGCTTCTGGCTGGCACTGCGCCTGGCGCTGCGCTCGCGCAGCATCCAGCGCGTGGAACGCCGTCGCCTGCAAGCGGCCGTTAGGCAGCGTCTGCGAACGCAGCCACGCAGCTTTCTGTTGCCAGACCGTGGCTAGCCCAGGAGATCGACGCGCCGGCTCGCCGGCTCGTCAGCTCAAGGCCCGGGCAGCCACAGCTCGCTTCACGGGTCGTCGCGCCGCTCGCCGCGCCGGCGGCCGCTGAACATCGTCCACCAGACGATCAGTACCAGCACCAGCAGGGCGCCCAAGGCTTCCAGGATGATGAGCCACATGGGCTGAAGTCTATGGCCAAGCCCCCTGCAGGTTTCCTACACTCTCGCATTCCCCGCCCGGAGTTCGCCCACCATGAACGCTCCCCTGCCCGACGCCATCCGCAAAGCCCTGGAGCTGGCCTCGCTGGACGACCGATACACCCTGGCCGAGGGCCGCGCCTTCATGAGCGGCACCCACGCCCTGGTGCGCCTGCCCATGCTGCAGCGGGTGCGCGACGCCGCCGCGGGGCTGAACACCGGCGGCTTCATCAGCGGCTACCGTGGCTCGCCACTGGGCGGCTATGACCAGGCGCTATGGGCCGCCAAGAAGCATTTGGCCGCCCACCATGTGCACTTCCAGCCCGGCGTGAATGAGGAGCTGGCGGCCACGGCGATCTGGGGCACGCAGCAGATCGAGTTCGACCCGACGAACAAGAAATACGACGGCGTCTTTGGCATCTGGTACGGCAAGGGCCCGGGCGTGGACCGCTGCTCGGATGTCTTCAAGCACGCCAACCTGGCCGGCACGGCGCCGCACGGCGGCGTCATTGCCATTGCCGGTGACGATCACGTCGCCAAGAGCTCGACCGCGGCCCACCAGAGCGACCACATCTTCAAGGCCTGCGGCCTTCCGCTGTTCTTCCCCTCATCGGCGCAGGACATCCTCGATCTGGGCCTGCATGCCTTTGCCATGAGCCGCTATGCCGGCGTGTGGACCTCGATGAAAACCATCCAGGAGGTGGTCGAGTCCGCGGCCAGTGTGGATGTCTCGCCCGACCGCGTGAAGATCATCCTGCCGGAAGATTTTGCGATGCCCGAGGGCGGCCTGCACATCCGTTGGCCCGATGCCGCCCTGGTGCAAGAGGCACGGCTGTTCGACTACAAGTGGTACGCGGCCCTGGCTTATGTGCGCGCCAACAAGCTGAACCACAACGTCATCGCCGGCCCGGGTGGTGGAAGGTCAGACCGCTTCGGCATCATCGCCAGCGGCAAGGCCTTCAACGACACGCGCCAGGCCCTGGCCGATCTGGGGCTGGATGAGGACACCTGCCGGCAGCTCGGCATTCGCCTGCACAAGGTCAATGTGGTGTGGCCGCTGGAGGCCAGCATCACGCGCGACTTCGCGCAGGGCCTGCAGGAGATCCTGGTCGTCGAGGAAAAGCGTCAGGTCATCGAATACCAGCTCAAGGAGGAGCTGTACAACTGGCGACCCGATGTGCGCCCCAATGTGCTGGGCAAGTTCGACGAGCCCGAAGGTGATTTCAGTGGCGGCGAGTGGAGCCAGCCCAACCCCAGCGGCAACTGGCTGCTGCGCGCCAATGCCGACCTCTCACCCGCCCTCGTCGCGCAAGCCATCGCCAAGCGGCTGAAAAAACTGGATCTGCCGCGCGACATCGTCGCCCGCATGGACCAGCGCCTGGATGTAATAACCAACAAAGAGCGCGCCCTGATTGAAGGCAAAACCGGTGGCGCCGAGCGCCAGCCGTGGTTCTGCTCGGGCTGCCCGCACAACACCAGCACCAAGGTGCCCGAAGGCTCGCGCGCCATGGCCGGCATCGGCTGCCACTTCATGGCGGTGTGGATGGACCGCGAGACCGTGGGCTTCACGCAGATGGGCGGCGAGGGCGTGCCCTGGGTCGGCCAGGCGCCGTTCAGCAAGCGGGCGCACATGTTCGCCAATCTGGGCGATGGCACCTTCTATCACTCAGGATCACTGGCCATTCGCCAGAGCATCGCCTCGGGCGTGAACGTCACCTACAAGATCCTCTACAACGACGCCGTGGCCATGACCGGCGGCCAGCCGGTGGACGGCATCATGACCGTGGCGCAGATGAGCCGCGATGTCGAGGCCGAGGGCGCCAAGCAGATCGTCATCGTCACCGACGACCCGGAGAAATACGAGGTCTCGCGCTCGGCTGGCGCGGCAGGCGCCATGGGTCTGCTGGCCCCGGGCGTGACCATCCGCCACCGCGATGAGCTCGACACTGTGCAGCGCGAGCTGCGCGAGGTGCCGGGTTGCACCGTGCTCATCTACGACCAGACCTGCGCGACCGAGAAGCGCCGCCGCCGAAAGCGCGGCACGATGGTCGATCCGGTCAAGCGCGTGGTCATCAACGAGCTGGTGTGCGAGGGCTGCGGTGATTGTTCGGTGCAGAGCAACTGTCTGAGCGTGGAGCCGCTGGAGACCGACTTCGGCCGCAAGCGCCAGATCAACCAGAACAGCTGCAACAAGGATTACTCGTGCACCAAGGGCTTCTGCCCGAGCTTCGTCACCGTCGAGGGCGGCGCGTTGAAGAAGCCCAAGAAAGAGCGAATTCAGGCCGATCCGCTCAGCCTGGCGCCCATCCCCGAGCCGGCGCTACCGCTGTGCGAAGAGGCCTATGGCATCGTCGTTGCCGGCGTCGGCGGCACCGGTGTCATCACCATCGGCCAGTTGCTGGGCATGGCCGCCCACCTCGAAGGTAAGGGCGTCATCACGCAAGACTCGGCCGGCCTGGCGCAAAAGGGCGGCGCCACCTGGAGCCACATCCAGATCGCCAACCGCCAGGACGCCATCTACACCACCAAGGTAGACACCGCCAAGGCCGACTTGATCGTCGCCTGCGACGCCATCGTCGCCTCGGGCAAATCGACCTTGTCGATGATGCGCGAGGGCCGCACCTTTGTGGCCATGAACTCGCACGCCACGCCCACCGCGGCCTTTGTCGCCAACCCCGATTGGCAGTCGCCTGGCGGCGGCTGCGAGGCCGCTCTGGCCGAGGCCGTGGGCGCCGACAAGCTGGGCCTGGTCGATGCCGAACAGGTGGCGGTGCAGTTGATTGGTGACTCGATCTATGCCAACCCGCTGCTGCTGGGCTACGCCTGGCAGCGCGGCCGCATCCCCCTGAGCCGCGCCGCCCTGCTGCGCGCCTTTGAGCTGAACGGCACGCAGATCGACAACAACAAGGCGGCGTTTGAGTGGGGCAGGCGCTGCGCGCACGACATGGCTTCTGTGAAGGCGTTGTTCACCGCGGCACAGGTCATCGCCTTCGTCAAAAAGCCCTCGCTGAAAGAAATCATCGCCAAGCGCGTGGACTTCCTCAGCGGCTACCAGGACGCCGCCTATGCCGCCACGTACGCGGCCTTTGTCGAGCGCGTGCGCACAGCCGAAGCCGCGTTGGGCAAGGGCACGGCGCTGAGCGAGGCGGTGGCGCGCTACCTGTTCAAGCTGATGGCCTACAAGGACGAGTACGAGGTGGCACGCCTGCACACCGACCCGGCCTTCACAGCCAAGATCGAAGGCATGTTCGAGGGGGATTTCAAGATCGTTCACCACCTGGCGCCGCCGCTGTTGGCCAAGCGCAATGACAAGGGCGAACTGATCAAGCGGCCCTTTGGCGCCTGGATGCGCACCGCCTTTGGCCTGCTGGCCAGGATGAAGGGCCTGCGCGGCACGGCGCTGGATGTCTTTGGCCGCAGCGAAGAACGCAAGACCGAGCGCGCCTTGATCGGCGAATACCGCGCCTGCATCGAGGAGCTGCTGCGTGGCATCTGCGCCGACAGATTAGCCGCCGCCGCCGAGATCGCCCGCATCCCCGAGGACATCCGCGGCTATGGCCATGTCAAGCACCGCCACCTGCTGGCGGCGCGCATCAAGTGGGACAGGCTGATGGCGCAGTGGCGCGGCGCATCGACGCAGACGCAGACGTAGAGGTAGACGCAGGCGTAGACAAAGTCGATTCGGGCGGGTTGGGGCGGGTTGGGGCTGATTGGGGCCGCGGCCGGGCCCCCTAATCTGCAGGCTCGGATTTGGCATGTCGTAGCCCATCACAGCGCCGGCGCGCTGTAGATTCTTCGACTTCCGCTCTTGCCCCCTCGCCCACTGCGCCGCGCAGCCCATGAGCCCGCGCGGCCGCCCGAAGGGCGAATCCCTGAATGCGAAGCATGAAGGTACGCCCGTGAGTCACATCACCGCCCTGTGCACGCCAGCCAACCAAGCCTGGCTGGCCAACTGGTGCGCAGGCCTGCTGGGCAAGCACAGCGGGCTGCAGATCACGCCGCTGGCGGTGGCTGTGGGGCAGCCGCTGGCCCTGGCCCTGAACGGCGCGGCGCCGATGTCGGCGGTGCTGCTCTTTGTCAACGACGATTTGCTGGCCTGGGCGAGGTCCATGCTGGTGCAGCTGGCGCGCCAGCCCAAGCTGCTTGCGGCCAACGACGCCGCGGTGGCCTTGGTCACCCGCTCATTGCGGCCGGCCGCATTGCGCGAGTTGTTGGAGGCGGGCGCGACCGAGTTCTTTGCCTGGGACGACAGTGCCGATGTCATTCGGCTGCGCCTGTCGCGGCTCGCCACCAGCGCCGCGGCGCGGCGCAAGCTGGCCGGCGCGGCCGAGGGCCAGGGGGCGGCCGGCGCCTCGCGCAGCAGGCTTTCGGCGGTAGCCGCCCCCCAAGCTACGGCGCAGGCGCCGCAGCACCCGCGCCTGGCCAGCTTGATCGGGCGCAGCCCGAACTTTCTGTCTCAGCTTGAACGCATCCCGGCCATGGCCGGCTGCGGCGCCAGTGTCTTGATCCTGGGCGAAACCGGCACCGGCAAAGAGCTGTGCGCGCAGGCCCTGCACTACATGAGCCCACGTGCCGGCCACCCCTGTGTGGCGGTGAACTGCGGGGCACTGCCGCAAGAACTGGTCGAATCCGAGCTGTTCGGCCATGTGCGCGGCGCCTTCACCAGTGCCCATGAAAGCCGCAGCGGCCTGGTGGCGCAGGCGCAGGGCGGCACCTTGTTTCTCGACGAGGTGGACAGCCTGCCACTGGCCGCGCAAGTCAAGCTGCTGCGCTTTTTGCAGGACAAGGAATACCGCGCCGTGGGCAGCGCACGCTGTCTGAACGCCGACGTGCGCATCGTCGCCGCCAGCAACGGTGATCTGGCCGCGCAGTGCCATCGCGGCAGCTTTCGCAGCGATCTGTTCTATCGCCTGAACGTGCTGCGCCTGACCCTGCCGCCGCTGCGCGAGCGCGGCGAGGATGTGCTGCCGCTGGCGCAGCACTTTGTGCAGCGCTTTGCCTTCGAGTTTCAACGCCCCGTGCACGGCCTGTCGCCCTGCGCCAGCCAGGCCATCCTCGCCCATGATTGGCCGGGCAATGTGCGCGAGCTCGAGCATGTGGTCGAGCGCGGTGTGCTGCAGGCCACCGGCGATGTGGTTCGAGCCACCGACCTTGAGTTGCCCAGCGCGGCGCACGACAGCGGCCGCGGCGGCTTTCAAGCCGCAAAGGCGCGCGTCATCGAGCAGTTCGAGCGCCGCTACATCGAGCACTTGCTGGCGCAATGCGGCGGCAACATCACCCAGGCCGCCGCGGCCGCCGCCAAAGACCGGCGCGCCTTCTTCGAGCTGATGCGCAAACGCGGCATCGATTCGAGCAAGTACCGCGACGCGCCATCCGGCGCGGCCGCGCCGCGCGGCTGAATCACGGCGGGCACTGGCTGGCCACCTGAAAGTGGCTGGTCGACAGCAGCACCCGCCGCTCCAGGGTGCTGACTTGCAAGCCGGGCAACTGCTGCGCGGCGGCACTGGTGGGCGTGAGCTGTGCCGGAAAGGCCACCGTCGCCAACACCACCCAGGGCTCGCTGGCGCAGGGCGGGCAGGGCGGCACGGGCAGGCCGCCGTGGCGCTGGCCGTCCTTGGCCGCGGCACGCAGTTGATCGCACCAGGCCTGGTCGGCCTTGGCGGCGTCAACGTGAGACGCCGGCAGCTGCCACAGCACCTTGATCTCAAAGGACTCGCGGATGCGTGAGTACTCGCAGTTGGCCTCATCGCAGCCGCAGCCCGAAGGGTGCACGCGCGCCGGCCGTGTCATGCACTCGGCATAGCGCACGGCGATGTAGACCAGCGTCGGGCCATCGTCGTTGCCGGCCATCTCACCCATGGGCGGGCAGGGGCAGCGCACGCTGCAGTCCTGCGGCGCCACGCCCAGCATCAGGTCGATATCGACGCAGTCGCTGATCTGGATGTCGTCACCCTGCGGACCGACGGCAAAGCCCGGGCAGACGCGCACCATCCAGCGCTTGGCGTCATTCAGTGGCTTGACCTCACAGCCGCAGACCACGCCCCAGCCATGCAGCAAGCGGTTGTGGCGGCGCATCTTTTCGCGCAGGTAGTCCTGCTCCAGTCGCAGGTCGTCGGCGGTGAGCAGCTGGCGCGGGTAATAACGAACACGTTCAAGGACATCGCCGCAGGCGGCGCAGCTCGGTTGTGACAGATCGGACATGGGGCTCTCCTGGCGGGTTGGGTGGCAATGGCGGCGCGGCGCTCAGCCGATGCGGAACAGCAGGCTGAAGTCGCCTCCGGCGACGTTGTTGCCCGACAGCGTGCCGCCACTGGGCGCATGCGGCTCGCCGTCCAGGGCTTGGGCGCTGAGGTCCTCAATGGGCACGCGCCCGGCCCCGGGTTTGGCCACACCGGCCAGAAACAGGCGGTACTCGCCCTTTTGCCAGCCGAGCTCGACGCCGCGCGAATACGGGCTCTCGGGGTTCAGCTCGAACAGCAGCGTCGTGGCGTCCAGGGCCACGAGCTTGCCCGGCACATAGGGCAGGTTGTTCAGCACATCACTGGGCACCACCTGCACGTTGTGGCGCTTGAAGTCGGGGTCGTTGAGTGACTCGTGCGTGGTGGGCATCTTCGCGCCCTGGGCATAGGGCAGGCTCAAGCGCATGCGGATCGTGTTGCTGCGGCCATCGATGGGCACGGCGGTCGTCGTCAAGGGGTCACGCACCTCGGCCACGCGCTGACCTTCATTGTCGAAAAACTCCACCCTCGCCACCTGCATCACTGGCGGTGGCGGTGGCGGTGGCGGGGGTGGCGGCGCAGGATGCCCATCACAGCAGGCATCGATGCGCTCGGCCAGGCACAGGATCATGTCGAGCAAGGCGGCGTTGCTGTAGATGCGCGGGCGCACCAGGCACTCCTCGACCTGGGCGATGCGGCCATCGCGCAGCACGACCACGGCCAGGGGCACGCAGGCGTCGCCGGCAGGGCTGTCGCAGCCTTGCTTGAACAGCTCGCACAGCAGATGGCGGCGGCTGTGCAGGGCGTCGCGCAGGGCTTGGGCGGTGGGCAATCCGGCGGCAGCAGCGCCGCCCCAGGCCGGCGGGCCCCTCGTGCCGGCGGTCTCGGCCAAGGTCGGCGCCTGGCCGATGTGGGTCATGGGGCCGATGGTGTCGCCGCCTTCCTTGTCCGGATCGGCGGGCGGCGACCACAGCCGCGCGCACCAGTCAGGATCGTGCTGCAGCTCGGGCAGGCCAGCGCCAAGCTTGAGGCAAAAGCTCTCGACCACGGTGCCGGCGGCGCACTGGTCGCGCGCATTGCAGTCGCTCACCAGCACCGGCTGCGGCTCGGTCAAGCACTCGCGGTAGCACAGCCACAGCGTGAAGACCGACAGCGCGCGCTGAGCACGCTCGCCATCGGCCACGGCCGGCTGCGCAGGTTCATCGTGAATGTTAGGGTCGTGCGTGGTGACCGGCGTGGTGACAGGCGTTGGGGCCGACGGCTCGACCGGCGTCGGGGCCGTCGTCGGGCCCGACCCGAGGCCCGGCGCAGCGCCATCGCAACACGGCAGGTCGCAGCACGCGCCCTCCTGCGTCAACACATCCAGGCAGTGGCGCACGGGCACCAGGATCTCGCGGCCCAGGCCATCGATGGCCACACCCGGCTCGACGCACAGCTTGCGGCCATCGTGGCTGACCTTCAGGCCGCACAGCACGCCCTTGCCCAGGGTCAGCCGGTTCATCAGCCACTGCTTGTTCTTGCCGTAGTCCTGCTCCATCTGGAAGTGCTGCACATCCATGCGCTTGCCATAGAAGTAGTTGTTGCGCAGCGGGGCTTGCAGGCCGCGCGGCGGGGTCGATGACTTGTTGTCGCTGCAGGACATGGCGAACTCCTCAGTTGAGTGTCAGGCTGCCGTCCAGCACCGCATCACCCAGGCGCGTACTTCGGGTGTTGGGGTGCGTGGCATCGGCCGGGTTCAAACGGCTGTTCAGGCCGAGCACGGCGTCACCGCGCCAGCCGGCATCGATGCCGCCGACGATGGTGTCCACGCCGACCCGGGCTTGCAGACCGACGCGCATGTCGGGCGCTATGAGCTCGATGCGGAAGTCGGTGTGGGCGGGTTTCTCGCGCTCGATGACGCGCTGCAGCTCGGCCAGCCGGGCACGGCCGAGCTCGCTGTCCGCGCCACACAGGCGATAGGCATCGATGAAGACGCAAAAGCGGTGGGCGTCTTCGGCAAACAGCGGCAGGCCGATCTGGTGCGCCGCCAGGGGGCCCGATTCGCCCACCACGACCGCCGCCGCCGCAACAGCGGGCTCGGCCGCCACCCAGCCCAGCGGATCGAGCGCCGGCAACTGGCTGTCAAAGTCAAGGTGGCCGCTGACGCCCAGGACCCAAACGTGGCGGTCGGTGAAGCCCTCGATCAGGGTCGGTCGTATGCCGGTGTGCCACTGCGCGAACTCGGCCATCGAGGCCGGCGTGCCGCGCCTGTCGAACAGGCGCACGGCCGCGGCGATCAGCTCGCGCCGCTCATCGTCGTTGCGAATGCGCGGCAGCTCGAGTGCCAGCCAACTGGCCAGCCAGCGCAGATCGCCGCTGGCGGTGAAGCTGGCGTCGGCGCGCTGCGGCAGCTCGTCGATCAGCTCTTCCACGCCGCTCCACTGTGCGCGCACCAGGTGCAGCAGGCGCGACAGGAAGCCACCGGGCTCCTGCTGCGGCAAATCATGGCGCGCCAGGGTGGCGGGCAGGTGATCGAAGTAGTTCTCCCCGGCCGTGGCCGCACGCGCCTGGCGCAAGGTGGGCGAGCGCGTCGGCTGCTCGCTGCCCAGGCCGACGCGCAGCCACAGCATGCGGCGTTGGCTGGCCGGCGCGGTGGTGGCCACCGCCAGCAGGGCGTCCCAGGCCGGCAGCGCGGTCCAGTCGCCGGGCGCCGGCGCCGGCAGGGCCTGCGCCTGCAGCGCCACGCAGAGGCGCCCCTGCGTGCCCGCCGGCGTGGCCAGCTCGGCCCAGACCCGCTCCCAGGCCTGGCCCTCGCCGGCATCCAGGGGCCCGGCCTCGATCCAGCCTTGGGCGACATGCGCCGCAGCGGCCGTCAAGCGGTGATAAACCGCATCCAGACCGGGCTTGACGAGCAGGTCGCCGCTCTCATCGCAGGCCATCGCCGTGACCGGGCCATGCCAGTGCGGCAGCGCGCCAATGAAGGCGCCGCCACGGCTGAAGGCCAGGATGCTGGCGCTGGCGGCGTCGGCCACATACACGCGCTCGGCGTGCACCGCCAGCGCACCCGGCATCCACCCCGCCGGCGCCGCCAGGGCGTGCAGGTAGCGGCCGGCGGCATCAAAGGCAAAGACCTGCTCGGCGCCGCTGTCCGACACCCACAGCGTCTGCTCGCTGTCTATGGCCACCTGGTGCGGCCGCTGCAGTCGGCCACTGGCCTGCAGGGCGCTGGCAAAGGCCACATCCGGCTGGCCTTGGGCGCCGGGGTCCAGCCGACGCAGGCTCACCGTGAAGCTGACGCCATCGACCACCACCAGGCCAGGGCGCGCCGGGCCGGTGAACAGCGCCACAGCCGATGGCGCCGGGGCGCTGGGCCAGGCCATGTGCGCCTCCAGCAGGGGCAGTGCCATATGCTGCAAGCGGGCATTGCCGGTGTCGGCAACGCGCAATGCCTGGTCGTCCAGCGCCAGACCGCGCGGGCCCCGAAACTGACCCGGGGCTGAGCCGGCCGTCGCGCAGGCGGCCGCGGCGGCTGCGCCGGGTGTCACGCCGGCTGCGCCGGGTGCTGATCCGGCTGCGCCGGGTGCTGATCCGGCTGCGCCGGGTGCCGCTGCGGCCACGCCGGGTGGCAGGTTGACACGGCTGCCACAGGCGCCATCGATCCAGACGATGCGGTCGTGCGCGGTGTCGGCAACAAACACCGCGCCGTTCGGGCCGCACACAATGCCGCTCACTTCACGCGGTATCGGCAGGCTGGTGTCGATGTGAATGGCCCGCGCACAGCCGGGCACGGCGGCCAGCCGCAGGGTGCCATCGGCATCGGCCTGCAGGCCCTGCATTGCGCCCAGCCAGTGGCGGCGGTCGCGCAGCAGTTGGTGGCGGGTGGGCAGGTCCATGGCCATCAGCCCAGGTACAGGTTGTATTGCACCTGGCCGCCGTTGTTGGCACTGTTCACGCGCAGCTCGAGCTTGTGCGCGCCCAGGCCGATCTCGATGCCCAGCTTGAGCAAATCGATCTCGCCCGTGCCCTGGTCAGACGCCAGCGGGTGCGTGTCCAGGCCATCGCCGAGCGTGGCCCACAGGCCGGCCTGGCCGGGTTTGGCCTCGAGCTGCTGGCGTATCAGCTGGGTGACATCGACGCTGTCGAGCAGCACGCGCAGGTCGTCCACATGGGTCAGGGCCTTGATGCCGGCGCCGGTGCGCGCCAGCACGTCATTGACACCATTGAGGTTGATGCTGGCGCTGCCGATGTGCTTGTGCACATCGTCCTTCACCCAGTCGTCGATCTTCAAGGCGGTGATGGTGTGGGTGTGATCGGGCACGGTGCTGATCGGGTCGGGCAGCCAGTCGCAGTCGGAGACGTCTTGCATGTCCACGCCGCGCGGATCGCCCTTGGCTTCCTTGACATCGATCAGCAGGTTGTGGCCATGGCCACCGGCGGGGTCGGTGGTGGTTGCCGCCGAGGCCGTGTGCTTGTGCGTCAGGTGCAGGGTCTGGTTGTCGATGGTGACGCTGGCGCTGTGCTGATGGCGGCCCAGCTCGGTGTAGTACAGCGATGAAAAGCGCCGGCCACGCAGGTACAGCGTGCACAGCTCGGGCGCGCCACCCATGACATGGAAGCGCAGCACCTTGGGGTTGGCCTGGTCGATGTCTTTCTCGCCCTCCAGCGCCAGCGGGTGTGCCGTTTGCGGCTTGGCCGGCACGGCGTACTTGCGCACGCCGGGCAGGATGCGCGCCACCTCGCATTTGGCGTTGAGCTCGACCTGCGCCAGCACGATGCGGCCACTGTCCTCGGCCGGCCAGGCATCGACGCTTTCCAGCCGGGCGTCGGAGACGATGCGCGTCGGTCCGCCCCAGGGGCTGTCGCCACTGCAGGCGGCGCCGGCGGTGTTGACCGCGCAGCGCTCGCTCACCGGGTGGCGCCGGCTCTCGGTATAGGACACCGTCAGCAGGTTGCCGAAGACCACGCCGGGCACCTTGCTGGGCGTGCCCATCACCAGGACAGTGCGGTCCTCGGGCACAAACAGCTCGCGCCCGAGGTGATCGAAGGCCAGGCCGCGGCGCACGATCACCCGGTGCTTGTGGCTGGGGTCGGGCAGCACCTCCAGCCCGGAGACGATGCCCGGCGAGTACAGCGATTGGTTGAGCGTGCGCCGCATGCCCACGTGGTGCGATTGCTCGGCACGCAGATCGGTGGCGGCCAGGCGCTGGCCGTTGAAGTAGTTCAGCCTTTCAGTGGCCGGATCGGTCGGGGTCGCACTCATGTGCATCACTCCTGGTCAGGTTCAGGGGCCTGGTGCTCAACACACGCAACAGGTGGCGCCCGGGACGTGGCAGCTCGTGCGCGCACAGCACCACGTTGTCGCAACACGGGCCACCCGGGCAGGCCATGTCAAAGCCGAATTCGCTGACCTGCACGACGCCGGCCTGGCTGGCCAACAGGGCGAGCAGCTCATTGCGAAACACGCTGCGCCCGATGGGCCAGCCCTGGCCCTGCGGGCCGCCGCTCAGCGGATCGAGGTAGGCATTGAGGGCGGCCACCGCTGCGGCACGCACCGCAGCGCCGTCGGCGGCGTCATCGAGGTGCAGGCTGGCCTGCACCTGGATGCGGCGGTAGTGCGGCGCCATGACATGCACTTCACTGGTGATCAATCGCCGTGGCGCCAGGTGCCTGGCCACGGCGCGTTGCAAGGCCAGGCTGGGCATGGGCGCCGGCAGCGGGCAGGCGGGCACGACGACCACGGTGACGCAGCCCGGCGCCGGATAACACGGCAACAGCGGATGCATGTCGGCCACGGCGTGGGCCCGCGCCACGGGCACGCCCGGCGTGGCCAGGGCGAGGCGCTCGAAATCAGCCAGGGTCACCGCCTTGTCCACCGCCGTGGCCGCACGCCAGGCCCGTGCCTGGTAGGCCTTGAGCCCTTCGGCCGGCGCGCCGTGCCGGGCGGCAAAGGGCTGCCACACCGCCATCGCTTGTGTCGCCGGCCAGCCGGCACCCACAAGCGCTGCATTGGCCGGGTTGGCGCAAACCCGGCGCAGGTGCTCGGCGTGCACATTGCCCGCGCTGTCGCCGCCGACCCTGTGGCTGGCGATCAAGGACCAGCCGGCCGGTGGCACGGCCCCACGCAAGCCGTCGCCGCTGACCAGCAGGCCGCGCTCGGCATGGAGCCGCAGCACGGGCTGATGCGGGCCGCAGCCATCCCAGTGGGCGCGTGCCTGCCACTGCGTTTGCACCTGGCCCGCACCGTCCTCCAGGCTCAGCACCAGGCCGTCCGTCAGCACCTGGCCCTGGCCCTGGCCTTGGCCCTGGCCTTGCCCCTGGCCTTGGCCGATCACAAAGCGTGCGCCGGCATGCCCGCGGCATCGGCCCAAAACCTTGGCCGGATGCGACACCGCGTGCTCGGCGGCCACCGCATTGAGGGTCAGGTGCACCAGCCTGGGCGGGCACTCAAAGCGCCCGCCAAGCAAGCGGCAGCGCAACCACCAGCGGCCTGCCCGCGGCTGGTGGCCGCTGGGGGCCTCAAAGCGCACAAAGCCGCTCAGGCTGAGGGCGCGGGTTTCATCGTCGACGCCGGCCAGCGCCTGCCAATGCGTGCCGGCATCAAATTCCCACACCGTGCGCACGCGGTAGTGGGCTCGCCAATCGTCACGCGCACTCTGCGCTGCCGCCTCGGCCGCCGAACAATGCAGCAGCCTCTGGGCCCGGCGCTGGGCCTGCTCGGCCTGCAGCGCGGCGCGCGTGGCGTCGTCACTGGCCCCATCGCAGCCCCACAGGTGCAGCGCCAGGCGCTGGCCCGGGGCGTCCAGCGCGCGATCGAACCCCAGCATCAGCGCAGCGCCCGGTCGCGGCCGCGCACCCAGTGGCGCCCAGGCCTGGCGCAGGGCGTTGCGCGCGGTCAGCGGCGTCCAGGCGGCCAAGCTGCCATCGCCGCTGCTGCCAATGGCGTCGAGCCGCGCCGGGCTGACGTACAGCGGCCCGGTGGTCTCGAACAGCGCGCGGTCATCGGCGCCCAGTTGCAGCCGCGCCGGCAGCACCACGCCGGCCGAACCGCCGGCCGCACCGACAGCCAGGTGCAGGGCCACCACGGTGCGCGCGGCACGCGCCGGCTGGGGCTCGTCGCGCAGCACCAGGCGGGCGAAGGCGCGCAGAGCCTCGTCGGAGGGGTGATCCAGCCGGTACAGGTTTTGCTCGGTCAACCAGGCGCTGAGCTCAAGCAGGGTGATGCCGGGGTCGGAGGCGTTGTGGTCGCTCCAGGCCGGCGCCAGGTGCGGCAGCTGCGCCCGCGCCTCGGCCACCAACTGGTCGTAGACACGGCTGTCGAGTGCGGGTTTAGGCAGAGGCATAGCTCAGGCTCGGCACGAGCAATTTGAGTTGCGAGGGGCCGGCGCAGACCAGCTCGTCGGGCTGCACCGGCACGCTGTCGCCGAAGGCCGCGCCAGCCCTCATCAATTGCAGAAAGTGGATCGCACCCACACCCGGCGTGTGCTGGATCAGGGCGGCCACTTCGGACAGGCTGGCGGCCACGCCAAAGGCCCAGCCGCGGCCCTCGCGGCCTCCGGCCAAGGGGTGCAGGTAGGCCTGCAGCCGGGCCCGCACCCGGGCCTCGATCAAACCGGCCTCATCGGCGCGTTGTGGCTCGATGTGGGCGTTCACGCCCACCGGCACATAGCGCGGCGCCAGCAGCGTGATGCCCCCGGCAATGCCGGCCGGCGCCCGCTGGCGCACATGGGCCAGCACGCGTTGGCCGAGCTCGGCCGAAGGCATGGGCCGGTCGGCACTGGATTGCGGCACGATGAGCAGGCCGACGAAGCCGCGCGAGCCGCGCCCACCGTGGCCGGCGCTGGCCTCGGGTGCGGCCAGCGGCAGGGCACGTGCCAGCGCCACTTCGGGCGAGGCATCGCGGGCCAGCCACTCGAAGTCTTCACGGCTGACGGCGCGGTCGCGGTGGCGCAGGCTCTGCGCACTGCGCTCGCGCGCCGGGCGCAAGAGCTCGGCCTGCGCGCCACCACCGGCCGGCATGGGGTTGTGCACCGCTTCGATGAAGCCCACACCACTGCGCAATTCGCGGATGGCGCCGGCCTGCACATTGCCCGCGATGCCGCCCCCGGTGACGTAGCTGACGACGATGGGCGCGCCCGCCGGTGGCCGCCGCCCGGGCAGGCCAGCAAAGCGAAACAGGCCGCGCGAGCGCTCGACGGTGTAGCGCCTGTCCTGCGCGCCGGCATCGAAAAGCTGCGCTGCGGCCTCCCAGCGCACCCACAGCGCGGTGCGGATGGCCGGGTCCTGCGGGTCGGTCTCAAAGCGCAGCCGATCGGCCGGCACGCCCTGCGCGGCGCTGCGCCAGTCGTCGCCACGACCGGTCCATTCGCGCACCTCCAGCACCTCACCGGGCATCACTGGCACGCCGCCCGGCGGCAAATCGAGCGCGCGCTCGAACTCGCTGGCGTTGTGTGCCACCGGCGGTGCGGCCTGCGCGCTGGCCTGCGGGTTGAGTGAGCGCGCCGCCGGCAGGGCAAAGCATTGGTCGGGCTCGCCATTGGACAGGCCCAGCCCGTCGCGGTCATAACGCGTGCCTTGCACGGCCCAGACGGCGTTCAGCCAAAGCCCGGCCAGGCTGCTGCGCTGGTCCTGGCTCGACACGCCCGTCTTGAGCCGCCCGCGAATGCGGTACAGCGCGCCCCCCAGGCCATCGCGCGGTGCTGCATCGGGCGCGCCGACAAACTGCAGCAGGCCGGTCTGGCGCAGGCCGGCGCTGGTGTCGCGCACCGACAGCTCGGCCCAGCCGCCTTCGCTCCAGTAATCCCAGACAAAGGCCTGTTGGCCGGCATCGGCCGCCGCGGCGCTGACCACCACCAGCAGGCTGATCAGCGCCGAGGGCGGCTTGACCGTGAAGCCCAGGTGCAGCGCCGGCTGGCGGTCCAGCACCGGTGTGAAGGGCGCGAAGCTGCCGCGCTGCCAGCGCGCTTGCTCGCTGCAATCGGTGATGGCGAAATCGTTCTCGATCAGGGCGGCCTGCAGCGGCAAGGGCGAACTGAACACCACATAACCCACATTCAGCGTGGCCACCACCGGCGCGGCCAGGGTCGCGGCCACGCTGCTGACGGTGAACTTGCTGGCATCGGCCGGGTCGGTCTGCACGATCACCTCGCGCGGCTGGCCGTAATCACCGGCAGCCAGTCGAAAACGCAGCCAGAACTGCTTGTTGGCGTTTTGCTCGGACTCGGCCCAGTCCAGCGGCACCAGGAACGACACGCGTCCGGCCTTGGCACCATTGCCGCCAAAGCCGGCGCTGAAATTGGCCGTGCCGTCACTGAACTGCTGCTCGCCGCCCAGCGCCACCCAGCGCGTGCCGTTGAAGTACTCCACCGCCAGGCTCGCGCCCCGCGTGTTGGTGCCGGGATCGGTGAAGTTGAACTGCAGATCAACCCGCGCGCCGGGCCGCGAGAAGGCGTCCTTGCAGGCGATGTAGAACGAGGCAAAGCGCGCCGGCTGCAGGCCAAAGGGGCGAAAGTCCTTGCTCACGTCAACATCAAAGCCGTCGAGCAATGCGGCGTCGAGCACCAGCTCGCTGCGCGCAAAGCCCACCCGCGCCCGGATGGTGTCGACCTTGGGCAGGCTGCCCTCCTCATCGGCACCCTCGGGGCGCAGCGGCGGCAGCGCGTCGGCCAGTTGCAGATCAACGCCGACGACGATGCCCGCCGGCAAGGCATCGAGCAGCACGCTGTCGTCGGTGGTGCGCAGGATGCGGGCCCGCGTGACGCTGTCGATGCTGACCACATCGCCGGGCAGCAGCTCGCGGGTGTGCTCGACCTGCAGCTCAAAGCCATCGGCCGTGGCACTGACGGCGGTGGACGCCAGGCGTGCCGAGGGCACGCGCGAGGACACACTGGCGCGCAGCCAGAAACTGTCGATGCCGGCGATGACGCCGGCGGCGGCGTCGGGCCCGCTCAGCTTGGCCAGGCGCAGCTCGCCATCGATGCGAAAGCGCTGGGTGCGATCCTCGATCAGCGTCAGCGGCAACCAGCCGTTGGCGCTGAGGTATTCCCACTCCAGCAACAGCGGCCGTGGCGCCACCTGGCCGCGGGTGGCAGCGAAATCAAAGCTCAGGTTGATCTCGGCCGTGCCAGCCAGACGGAACAGCTCGGCGTGGCCCAGGTAGAGCCGGTGCGGCACGCCGGCCATGCCCTGGAACAGGGTGAAGCCGCTGCCGATGGCGGCGCTGTGATCGACGTAGACATCGTCGTTGGGATCGATGCTGTAGACCGCGCCCAGGCGCCCGCGCAGCGCGGTGATGGTCTGCTCGGTGAAGAACTCCGGCGCGGGCGCGGGCGCGGCGGGCGCGCTGCCGTCGTCCACACTGGGCGGTGGTGGCGCCACCACCGCGGCCACCCGCGTGCCGGCGGGCACGGCAGCATCGGCCGTGGCACTGTCCTGCAGTTTGAAGACCAAGGCCGCGCGCGCCGATTGCGCCGGCAGCACGCCTGCACCGAGTCGATCGAGAAACTCCAGCTGCAGGCGCGAGGGCGCGGCGTTGAGACCTTCGGCCTGGATCTCCAGCTGCCGCGCCATGATCTGCGTGAACGCCGCGCCGGCGCTGCCGGGTGGGGTTTGGCCGGCGTCGCCGGGTGGGGCCTGGCCGGCAGCGCCGGCTGGGGCCTGGCCGGCGTCGCCGCCCGGTGCCGGCGCGGCCACGGCGTCGGTCCACTCCGGCGTGTAGCCGGGCCGGCTGGCATCGATGCGAGCGGCAAATTGCCCAGCATTGAGCGCCACCGTCAGCGGCGGTGGGGGTGGGCGGGGTGGTTGGGATGCGGCCATCGGCGGTGTCCGGTCAATGGGGTCTCAACGACGGCATCGGCTCAGGCCGCGTCGGCCCGGCCACGGGCGCTGGCGCCGCCGGCATTGGGCGCGGCGCTGATGTCGCCGGCTGCAGCGCCGTCGCGGCCTTCCTGGGCATAGAAGGGGTGCACCAGGTTGTAGAAGGTGTTGGTGCTGCGCACGCGGTAGCGCACGCTGATGCGCAAGATGCCCAGGTGCGGCTCGGCCTTGACCTCGACACCGATCTGATCGATGCGCGGCTCCCACAGGATGAGCGCGCGCAGGGCACGGTGCTGGGCCAGCGCCAGGGTGCTGGTGTTGATGGGCTCGAACAGCAGGCCGCGCAGGCCGGCGCCAAAGTCGGGCCGCATCACGCGCTCGCCGGGCTCGGTGTCCAGGATGATGCGCAGCGCCTGGGCGATGTCCTGCTCGTACTCGGCCATGGCCAGGCCGCCTTGGCCATCGCCGGCCACCGGATGGGCCCAGCCGCGGCCGAGAAAGGCACGGGCATCGGGCTGCAGCGTGGTCGTCAGGGCTTGATCGTGTGCCATGTGGCTAGCCTCCAATCTGAACCGTGGGAACACCCACCAGGATGCTGGCGCCGCAGCCCGTCAAATCGCCCTGCCTGGCCGCGCCCAGGCCACCGATGAGCACCGTGGCGCTGCCGGCGATCACCTTGTTCGGCGGGTGCGGCCCGGCCAGCGGCGGCAGCAAGCAGGTGTGGTCATCGCCGCGGCGTGCCGCGGGCAGCCCGCCGATGAGCACCGTGGCGCAGCCGGTGATGACCAGGCCGGGGTGGCTGGTGGGCGCGAACTGGATGGCGGCGGCGGGCATGGTGCAAGGGCTCCGTGCGGCTCAGTTCAAGGTGATCAAGGCGCCCTGCACGACGCAGTTGCCACTGGCCTTGAGGGTGAGGGCGCTGCCGTTGATGGTCAGCGCGGTCTTGGCATTGATGTCGATGACCGTGGCCTCGAGCGTGAGCTTGGTGGCCGCGCTGATGGTCACATCGCCCAGCTTGCCGATCTTGACCTTGGCGGTGGGCGTGGACAGCGTGGCCTGCTCGGCGTCCAGCGTCACCTGGCTGAGCAGGTTGCTCTTCAAGGTGACGCTCTGCAGCGCGTCGTCAAAATCGAGCTCATGGCCCAGCGGGCTGCGGATCTTGCGCCGCGTGGTGGCCTCGGTGGGCGACAGTGCCGGCGGCCGATCCAGCGTGTTCCACAGCGCGCCGATGACAAAGGGCTCGCGCACATCGCCCTGGTTGAAGGCCACCAGCACCTCATCGCCAATCATCGGCACGAAGAAGCTGCCGCGGCTAAAACCCGCCATCAGCGTGGCCAGCCGCGCCCAAGGCAGGTAGCCCGGCAGCCAGGGCAGCAGCAGTTGCACGCGGGCCTCGCCGGTCGAGTCGAAATTGCTGATCACGGTGGCCACCGCCACGCCGTAGATTTTTTTGTCTGGCGCGGGCTCACCTAACCCATGTGTCCAGCCGAACTTGAAGACGTCGTCGCCCATGATGGTGTGGCTTCCTAGAATGACAAGCGAATGGGCACGGCGCCCTGATCGGCCAGGGGAATGGAGCCGAACCAGATTTCCTTGCGCGCATCGAAGCGCGTGCGAAAGCCGCCACCGTCCAGGCTGTGCGTGACCGCGGTGACGCGGTACAGGCCGCCGAACTCTTCGCCCGTGCCCTCGATGCGCAGCACCTGGCCGGCGCGCATGTCGGGCTCGCCGAGCACGGTGCCGGTGGCCGTCAGGCGCTTGTTCAGGCGCGGGATGAGCTCAGCCACCAGGCGGCGCGGGATCGAGGTCGGCGTCAGTGGCTCGTCGATCATGTAGTCGCCCGGCGCCATGCCCAGCGGCACGGCGCCGGGGCTGATGGACAGCGTCAGGCTCATGCGGTCCCAGTCAAAACCCAGCGCCACGGCCAGGCTGGTCTTGATGGCCGGCACCCAGACAAAGCCGCCCACCGCCGCGATCTGGCCGACGCGCGTCACGCGCGGCGTGAAGTCGATCAGGGACCGTCCCCAGGCATAGCTGAAGTCGGGCTGCAGATGATCCAGCGACGACGTGAAGCGCAGCACATGGCCGCCCAGCGGGCCGTCGTGCTCGACCAGCGCATCCCAGCCGTTCTCGGCCGCCACGCGCTGCAGCAGGTCGTAGTCGCTCTCGTTGGCCTGCTTGCGGATGACCTTCTGCGCCGAGCCCGGATCGGTGACGGCGACGAAGGCATCGACACCGCCGAGCAGCAAGGACAAGGCCGCGCCCACCGGGTCGAAGATCGGCAGCATGAGGTTTTCCAGCGTCGCCAGGCTGGCCGTGGCCAGGTCGGGCAGGGGCAGGTTGCCCACGGTGGGGATGGGGATGGCGAACCAGCGCGTTTTCTTGCCATCGGTCATGCGCTGGCGGCGATCATGGGCGGTGACGCTGAGGGTGGGCATGGCGCCTGAGGGAAAGCTCGCGCCGCGCGCCACCACCTCGCCATCAAACACCTGCACCAAGGGGTTAGGCGCATAACCCAGCGACAGGCGCAGGTGGCTGCCGAGCTTGAACTGCGGCGCGTCCAACCAGCGCAGGTGCTCGTTGGCCAGCGTCAGCTCGACCTCGTCCAGACCTTCGTAGCCGGTCTTGCAGGACAGGCCCTGGATCGAGGCGCGCAGCTCGGCGCTGACCGGCGCGCCGTCGAGCTCAACGGCGAAATCGGGGGCAAATCGGGCGCGGTCCATGGTGTCTTGGCGCGGCGCCACTCAGCGGTAGACGCGGCCCGAATCGGGGTCGCGGAAGGGCAGGCGCGGCAGGCGCAGGGCCGTGCCGGCGGCCAGGTTGCGGGCGCGCTGCAGGCCATTGGCGATGGCGATCACGCGCCACTGGCGTGGGTCACCGTACTCGCGCGCGGCGATCTGCGACAGCTTGTCGCCCTGCACCACGATGTACTGCTTGGAGTAGTCACTGGTCTCGCGCTTGACCTCCTTGGCCTCGAGCTCGGTGCTGCGGTACTCATGAAAGGTGACCGTCAGGCGCGCACGCACCGGCACACCATCCGGGCGGAACATGACAAAGCGCTGCGCCAGCTTGGCCAGCACACAGGTGAAGCTCAGCGAGCCCCAGCTGAACAGCAGCACCGGTGGCGCGTGCGTGCTGGGCTCGATGTTCATCAGGTCGGTGATGCGCCGCGTGAGCTCGCGCACATCGCTTTGCGCGGTGTTGATGACACGGCTGCCGAGCCTGTGCTCCTCCAGGCTGTCGACAAACAGCTCCATCTCCAGGGTCTGCAGGTTGCCGCTGACGAACTGCAGGATCGGCGCCGACAGCCCCGGAATCGACGCCTGCGCATAGTTGATGTCGCGGCTTTGGCTGTATTCCTGCGGATTGAATTGCACCGCCACCGCCACGCCGGTGACGGTGTTGGTGAGCTGGGCTTTTTCGAGCGACATGGCGCGGCCCTCAGCTTCGGCCCTGGCGTTCGCGCAGCGAGCGCGCCTGGCGCTGCAACTGCAGGAGCACATGGTCGGTGACGCGTGTCAGCTCGGCCGCGGGCAGGCTGAGCGCGGCGCTGGGGCTGGGCTGGCGCGGCGGCCAGG
>JAYSSS010000122.1:0-7813 GCA_043720415.1 Ideonella sp. | reverse complement strand
CGCGGCGGTGATGGCGGCGTGGTCGCTCTTCCAGCTGTGGTACGCCTCGCCCCTGCCCTTCACCTTCGGCTTCCTCATCTTCAATGACACCGAGGCGCGGGCGATCCACTTCGCGTTCGCGGTGTTCCTCGCCTTCATGGCGTTCCCCGCGTTCAAGAGCTCGTCGCGCAAGACGATCCCGATCGCCGACTGGATCCTCGCCTTCATCGGCGCGTTCTGCGCCGCGTACCTGTTCCTCTTCTACAAGGAACTCGCGCTGCGGCCCGGCACGCCGACTCAGATGGACCTCATCGCGGGCGCGGTCGGGGTGCTGGTGATGCTCGAGGCCACGCGCCGCGCGATGGGCTTCGGAATGCTGATCACCACCGGCTTCTTCCTGCTCTACGTGTTCGCTGGCCCGCTCATGCCGGAGGTGCTGCAGCACAAGGGCGCGTCGGTGTCGCGCTTCGTCTCGCATTTCTGGCTCACCACCGAGGGCGTGTACGGCGTGGCGCTGGGCGTATCGGTGCAGTTCATCTTCCTGTTCGTGCTCTTTGGCACCCTGCTTGATATTGCCGGCGCGGGCAACTTCATGCTGCAGATGTCGCTGGCGCTGCTGGGGCATTTGCGCGGCGGGCCGGCCAAGGTGGCGGTGGTGTCCTCAGCACTGAACGGCGTGGTCTCGGGCTCGAGCGTCAGCAATGTGGTCTCGGGCGGCATCTTCACCATCCCCTTGATGAAGCGCACCGGCTACTCCGGCGTGAAGGCCGGCGCCATCGAGGCGGCCTCGTCGATCAATGGCCAGATCATGCCGCCGGTGATGGGCGCGGCGGCGTTTTTGATGGTCGAGTACGTCGGCATCCCGTACTCCGAGGTCGTGCGCCACGCCCTGCTGCCGGCGGTGATTTCCTACATCGCGCTGTTCTACATCGTGCACCTCGAGGCGCTCAAGTACGACATCCAGCCACTGGCGCGCGAGCGCATCCCCGGCTGGCGCGAGCGCACCCTGGGCTGGGCCCTGGGCTGCAGCGGCACGGTGCTGGCATTGGCCCTCATCTACTGGGGCATCACCGGCCTGAAGGCGCTGGCCGGCGGCGCGGCACCTTGGGTCTTGGCGGCGGCCGCGCTGGCGGCCTACGGCGGGCTGATGGCCTATTCATCGCGCCACCCCGATGTGCCGCAAGACGACCCCCGCAGCCCCGCCGTGCACCTGCCGCAGGCCTGGCCCACGGTGCGCGCCGGCCTGCACTTCTTCATCCCCATCCTGGTGCTGCTGTGGTGCCTGATGGTGGAGGAAATGTCGCCCGGGCTGTCCGCCTTCTGGGCCACCACGGCGGCCATCGTGCTGGTGCTGCTGCACCCCTGGATGCAATGCCTGTTTCGCCATGCGGGCACCCCGGCCGACGCCCTGCGCAAGGGCCTGACCGATCTGTGGCGCGGCCTGGTGCTGGCGGCACGCAACATGATCGGCATTGGCGTGGCCTGCGCCAGTGCCGGGCTCATCGTCGGCGCCATCACCCTCACCGGCGTGGGGCTGATGATGACCGACATGGTCGAGGCCGTGTCGGCCGGCAATGTGCTGGTGATGCTGCTGCTCACCGCCTTCATCTGCCTGCTCATCGGCGCGGGCGTGCCGACCACCGCCAACTACATCCTGGTGGCCACACTGATGGCCCCGGTGGTGGTCGAGCTGGGCGCGCGCAACGGCCTGGTCATCCCGCTCATCGCCGTGCACCTGTTCGTCTTTTACTTCGGCATCATGGCCGATGTCACCCCGCCGGTGGGCCTGGCCAGCTATGCCGCCGCGGCCATCTCGGGCGACGACCCCAATGCCACGGGCTGGCAGGCCACCTGGTACAGCCTGCGCACCACCGTGTTGCCGTTTGTCTTCATCTTCAACCCGCAGTTGCTGCTCATCGGCGTGGGTTCATGGCTCGATTTGCTGCTGGTGTATGTGGGCGGCACGGTGGCCTCGCTGCTGTTTGCGGCGGCCACCATGGGTTGGTTCCGCACGCGCTGCACCTGGCCTGAGGTGGCCCTGCTGCTGCTGGCCACCTTCATGTTCTTCCGGCCCGATTGGGTGATCGACCGCTTCGCGCCGCGCTACTTGAATGCGCCCGCCACCGAGCTCTACGCCCAGGCTGAGAAGCTGGCCAAGGACGATTGGCTGGTGGTGGCCATCGCCGGCACCAGCCTGGAAGGCCAGGCCATCACCAAGACCGTGGCCCTGCCCATGGGCGAGGGCGCCTCCGGCCGCGAGCGCCTGCGCAGCGGCGGCGTCACGCTCACCCAACTGGGCACCGAGCTGGAAATCGCCAACGTCAAATTCGGCAGCCGCGCGCGCAAGCTGGGCGTCGAGCAGGGCTACAAGATCGCCCACCTGCAATTGCCCAACCCGGCGCGGCCTTCGCCGCATTGGGTGCTGCTGCCGGCTGCGGCGCTGGCGCTGGCGGCGTGGTGGCTGCAGGGGCGGCGCCTGCGGCGGGGCTTGGGGCAGGCCCCGCTCACTCGGGCTGTATCCCCGCCTCTTTGACGATGCGCCCCCACTTGTCGACCTCGGCCTTGATGACGTTGCCGAAGTGATCGGGCGTGCCGCTCTGGATTTCGATGCCGGCGCCGATGAGCCGGGCGCGCACGTCCTCCATCTTCAACGCATCGTTGATCGCAGCATTGAGTTTGGCCACGACCGCGGCGGGCGTGCCGGCCGGCGCCAGGATGCCGCCCCAGGTGCTGGCGTCATAGCCGGCCAAGCCCGACTCAGCGATGGTCGGCAGCTCGGGAAAAGCGCTGGAGCGGGTCAGCGTGGTGACGGCCAGGCCCCGCAGCGCGCCTGACTTGACGTGGGCCCGAATCGCCGGCACCGGATCAAAAATCATCATCGTGCGCCCGGCCAGCAGATCGGGGTGCGCGGCCGAGCTGCCCTTGTAGGGCACATGCTGCATCTTCGTCTTGGTCATGCTCATGAAGAGCTCGGCGGCCATGTGCAGCGAGCTGCCCGAGCCGCTGGAGGCATAGACGGCCTTGTCCGGGTTGGCCTTGATCCAGGCCGCCAACTCGGGCACGGTCTTGGCCGGCACGCTGGGGTGCACCGCCAGCAGCAGCGGCACCACATGGGTGTAGGCCACGGGTGCGAAGTCCCTCACCGGGTCATACGGCAGGTTCTTGAACATGTGCTTGTTGGTGGCGTGGCTGGAGGCCACGATCACCAGGGTGTAGCCATCCGGCGCACTCTTGGCCACGAAATCCGTGCCCAGGTTGTTGGACGCTCCGGGCTTGTTCTCGACATGCACCGATTGCCCAAGCGAGACCGTGAGCTTCTCGGCCAGCGAGCGGGCAATGATGTCAATGGCGCCGCCGGGCGTGGCCGGCACGATGATCTTGACCGGCCGGGCGGGAAAGGTTTGGGCCTGCGTGGGCGCGGCCAGGCTCATCAGCGCCAGGGCAGACAGTGCCAAGCTGAACAGGGTCTTGCGGATCATGTCAATCCTCCTCGGTGGGTCTTGCAGTGGGCAAGGCCGCAGCCTCCCACGCTCACACCCGCTCAACAATCAATGCAATCCCCTGCCCCACGCCAATGCACATGGTGCACAGCGCGTAGCGGCCCTGGATGCGGTGCAGCTGGCTCACCGCCGTGGTGATGAGGCGCGCGCCGCTGGCGCCCAGTGGGTGGCCCAAGGCGATGGCGCCGCCATTGGGGTTGACGCGGGCGTCGTCGTCGGCCAGACCCAGGTCGCGCAGCACGGCCAGGCCCTGGGCGGCGAATGCCTCGTTCAACTCAATCACATCCATTTGCGCCAGGGTCAGGCCGGTCAAGGCCAGCACCTTGCGCGTGGCTGGCGCCGGGCCCATGCCCATCACCCGCGGCGCCACGCCAGCGGTGGCCATGCCAACGACGCGGGCACGTGGCGTCAGGCCGTTCTTTGCCGCCGCGGCCTCGCTGGCCAGCAGCAGCGCGCAGGCGCCATCGTTCACACCCGAGGCATTGCCCGCGGTCACCGTGCCGTCGGGCCGGACCACGCCCTTCAACTTGGCCAGTGCCTCCAGGCTGGTCTCGCGCGGGTGCTCGTCCTTGCTGACGATGAGGGCCTCACCCTTCTTCTGTGGGATGACCACCGGCGTGATCTCGGCATCGAAGAAGCCGGCCAGCTGCGCCGCCACCGCCTTCATCTGGCTGGCCAGGGCCATGCGGTCTTGCGCCTCGCGCTCGATGCGGTGGTCGGTGGCCACGTTCTCCGCGGTCTCGGGCATGGCGTCCACGCCGTACAACTCCTTCATCCGCTTGTTCACGAAGCGCCAGCCGATGGTGGTGTCATATATCGTGTTAGCACGGCTGAACGCGGTCTCGGCCTTGGGCATGACAAAGGGCGCGCGGCTCATGCTTTCCACGCCGCCGGCAATCATCAGTTGTGCCTCGCCGGCGCGGATGGCGCGCGCGGCGCTGCCCACGGCGTCCATGCCCGACCCGCACAGGCGGTTGATGGTGGCCCCGGGGACATCAATGGGCAGGCCAGCAAGCAGGGCCGACATGCGCGCCACGTTGCGGTTGTCCTCGCCGGCCTGGTTGGCGCAGCCGTAAAGCACATCGCTGATCGCGGCCCAATCGACTTGCGCATTGCGCGCCATCAAGGCCTTGATGGGGATGGCACCGAGCTCATCGGTGCGCACGCTGGATAGGGCACCGCCGTAACGACCGAAAGGGGTGCGGAGGGCGTCACAGATGAAGGCGTGGGTCATGGTGGGGCGTTCGGTTAAGGTGAATGGGGCGCCGACCCAGGCTGCGTGCAGCACAGGCAGGGACGTGCGCTTTCAATTGTGGTGTCACGACAATGGTGCCCCGTTTGAGCTGGCCGCCCGGGTGCCGCGGCACACCAGCACGCCGCTTCACATTGTCGACATCCGGCGCGCTTTGCTTCCCTGACTCCACATCCGCATGACTGTTTCACTCATCGACATCGCCCTGCCCGACCACAGCGTGCGCAATGAAATCCGCGCACGCATTGAAATCCGCGCGCGCATTGAAATCCAATGGCTCACGCCGCAGCCCGCCCACTCCACGGGGGAGGACGCGAACCCGCTGCCGCTGATCGTCTTCCTGCACGAAGGCCTGGGCTCGGTGGCGATGTGGAAGGACTTTCCCCAACACCTGTGTGACGCGGCCAGGTGCCGTGGCCTGGTCTATTCGCGGCCCGGCCATGGGCGCTCCTTGCCCGCTGCCGCAGCGGCGGATTTCGACGTGGACTACATGCACCGCCAGGCCGACGAGGTGCTGCCGGCGCTGCTGCAGGCCCTGCCCATGCAGGCCGATCTGGAGGCGCGCCGCGTGTGGCTGCTGGGCCACAGCGATGGCGCCTCGATTGCCTTGCTGTACGCCGGCCGTCATCGCCAGCATGCCAGCGCCGCACCGCACACACCCCTGGCCGGCGTGATCGCGCTGGCACCACACATCATGGTAGAGGAGCACTCGGTGCGCAGCATCGAGCAAGCGCGTCAGGCCTACCTCACATCCGACATGGGCCAGCGCCTGGCGAAGTACCACGACGATGCCGACGCTGTGTTCTGGCGCTGGAACCGCATCTGGCTGCATGCCGAATTTCGCGCCTGGTCGATCGAGGACCGCCTGCCCCACATCGGCTGCCCGCTGCTGGCGGTGCAGGGTGTGGACGATGAATACGGCACGCTGGCGCAGGTGCATGGCATCGCGCAACACGCCACGGCCTCACCGCGGGTTGAGGTGCTGGAGCTGGCCGATTGCCGGCACTCGGCACACCGCGATCAGCCCGAGCGTTTGATCGCAGGCATCATCGACTTCATGCGCCGCACTGGCGCCATACCCACCTTGCCCTGAACCGCCAACATGAGCCCCTCCACGCCCACCCCCCAAGCCACACCCGTCACACCGCGCGCAGCGGCCACCACCTTGATCCTGCGCGACGGCGCGCCGGGGCTGGAGGTGCTGATGGTGCGCCGCTCGATGCAAGCCAGCTTCATGCCCGGGGCCTATGTGTTCCCGGGCGGCGCGGTCGATTCTGATGACGGCAGCGCTGCCGCCGCCGCGCTGTGCGACGAATCAAGCCAGCGCTTGGCCCAGCGCATCGGCGCCGTCACCGAGGTCGGTGACCTCGCCCTGGCCTTTGCCGTGGCCGCGCTGCGCGAGTGCTTTGAAGAGTGCGGGCTGTGGCTGGGCGTGGGCACTGGGCAGGGGCCTGCAGCCGCGGCCAGCAAGGCCACCATCACCCCCACCAGCGCCCCCACCATCACCCCCACCTGGGCCACGCTGCGCAGCCGCCTGCACGCCGGTGAATCCCTGGCCAGCCTGGCCACCGCAGCAGGCACGCGGCTGCACACCAGCGCCCTGCAGCCCTGGAGCCACTGGGTCACGCCCGCGGGCATGCCCAAGCGCTTTGACACCCTGTTCTTTGTGGTGCAGGCGCCGCCCGAGCAAGTGCCCGAGGTCGATGCCGGTGAGACCACCACCCTGGCCTGGGTGCACCCGCCCGAGGCGCTGGCCGCCTGTGCACGCGGCGAGTTTCAGATCGAATTCGCCACGCGCAGCACGGTGGAATCGCTGCTGCCGTTTGCCAGCACAGGCACTGCTGCCCTGCTGGCGCATGCGGCATCGCTGACCCACCTGCCGCCGCTGCACCCGCGCCTGCAGCGCGACGCCAAGGGCCGCATCGCCGGCGTGCTGCTGCCGGGGCAGCCGGGGTATGAGGAGGCAGGGGCTGCGGGCTGAGCCCGCGCTTCTGATCCCGCGCTACTGGACCGGCGCCGCCGGGCCCGCAGTGCTGCAGCAGCGCCGCCGAAAAGCCGTTACACCAGGCCGGCGCTCGCAGCCTTGGCCGCGTCGTATTCGCGTTGGGTTTGCTCGATCAAGTCCGCCACCGTCTGCACCGCGCTCACGCCGGAGACCGAATGGCCGGCGCTCCAGATGTCGGTCCAGCGCTTGGGGCCTGCGGGCGCCGCGGTACCGCCAGCGCTGGCGCCCGTGGCACCCGATCCGCCGTACAACTCGGCCGCGCGCTCAGCTTGCATGTCGGTGGGCAGGCGCAGCGGGTCCAGGCCGCTGGCCACGATGGAGGGCCGCAGCATATTGGTCTCCAGCCCCGTGAAGGCGGTGGTCAACATCACATCATCGAGCCGGCTCTGCGCCAGCATGGCCTTGTAGGCCGGGCTGGCCAGGCTCTCCGTCGTGGCGATGAATTTCGTGCCCATGTAGGCCAGGTCGCAGCCCAGTGCGCGGGTGGCCCACAGCGCCGCGCCGTCGCTAATGCCGCCGGCCATCACGATGGGCCCGTCAAAGATCGCGCGCACCGCGCGGGCAAAGGCGAAGCCATTGGCCCATCCGGTCTGGCCACCGGCACCGGCTGTTAGCAGAATCAGGCCATCCGCACCCGCCGCGATGGCCTTCTCGGCATGCCGCACCGAGGCCACATCGGCCAGCACCAGGCAGCCGATGTCGTGCAAGGGGGCGATCACCGGTTCGGGCGAGCCCACACTGGTGATGACCATCTCCACCTTGTGGCGCAGCAGGCATTGCAGCTCATCGCGCAGCGTGTTGCGCCGCATGATCAGGTTCGGGCAAAAGGGTGCGGCATCGCTGTCCAGGCCGGCCTGGATGCGTTGCAGCCAAGCGTCCAGCTCATCCACGCTGCGGCAATTGGCGGTGGGGAAGGCGCCGATCACGCCGGCGCGGCACGCCGCCAGCACCAGCTCGACCCCGCTGACGCGAAACATCGGCGCGGCGATCAGGGGCAGGCGCAGGCGGCGGGTGATGGCGACAGGCAGAGTCATGAAGCTTGGCTCCGCCATCGCTCAGCCCACCTGCCGTGCCTGC
>JAYSSS010000121.1:0-7862 GCA_043720415.1 Ideonella sp. | reverse complement strand
TTTCACCACGCCGTACGGCCGCGCCAGCACCCGCAGCCGGTGCACGTCGATCAGCGTCTGTGCCTGCGGCGGCAGCTTGCCGAAGCGGTCGACGATCTCTTCCAGCAAGGTGTCGATCTGCTCGGTGGTCTTGGCCGTCGCCAGCTTCTTGTAGAACGACAGCCGCAGGTGGACGTCGCCGCAATAGTCTTGCGGCAGCAGGGCCGGCGCGTGCAGGTTGATGTCGGTGGTGACGGACAGCGGCGACAGCAGGTCCGGCTCCTTGCCTTCCTTCAGCGACCTGACGGCCTCCGACAGCATCTCGTTATAGAGCTGGAAGCCCACTTCCAGCATGTTGCCGCTCTGGTTCTCGCCCAGCACCTCGCCGGCGCCGCGGATTTCCAGGTCGTGCATGGCCAGATAGAAGCCCGAGCCCAGCTCTTCCATGCTCTGGATGGCATCCAGGCGCATCTGTGCCTGCTTGGTGAGGGTTTCGGTGTCGGGCACCATCAGGTAGGCGTAGGCCTGGTGGTGGCTGCGGCCCACACGGCCACGCAACTGGTGCAGTTGCGCCAGGCCAAATTTATCGGCGCGGCTGATGACGATGGTGTTGGCGCTGGGCACATCGATGCCGGTCTCGATGATGGTCGAGCACAGCAGCAGGTTGTAGCGTTGCGCGATGAAGTCGCGCATCACCGATTCAAGCTCGCGCTCGGGCATCTGGCCATGGGCAATGGCGATGCGGGCCTCGGGCAGCAGCGTCTGCAGCATGTCGCGGCGCGGGCCAATGGTGGCGACATCGTTGTGCAAAAAGTAAACCTGGCCGCCGCGCTTGAGCTCGCGCAGCACGGCCTCGCGGATGACGCTGTTGCCCTCACTGCGCACAAAGGTCTTGATGGCCAGGCGGCGCTGCGGCGCGGTGGCAATGACGCTCAAATCGCGCAGGCCCTCGAGCGCCATCCCCAGGGTGCGCGGGATGGGCGTGGCGGTGAGGGTGAGCACATCGACCTCGGCACGCATGGCCTTGATGGCCTCCTTGTGGCGCACGCCAAAGCGGTGCTCTTCGTCGATCACCAGCAGGCCCAGGCGCTTGTACTTCACGTCGGCCGAGAGCAGCTTGTGCGTGCCCACGACGATGTCCACCGTGCCGGCCTCCAGGCCTTCGAGCGAGGCCTTGATCTCCTTGGCCGTGCGAAAGCGCGAGAGCTCGGCCACCTTCACCGGCCACTTGCCAAAGCGATCCACCAGGGTTTGGTAATGCTGCTCGGCCAGCAGCGTGGTGGGCGCCAGGATGGCGGCCTGCTTGCCACCTAACACGGCAATGAAGGCGGCGCGCAGCGCGACCTCGGTCTTGCCAAAACCGACATCGCCGCAGACCAAGCGGTCCATGGGCTGTGGGCTGATCATGTCCTGGATGACGGCATGGATGGCAGCGCGCTGGTCGGGCGTTTCCTCAAAGCCAAAGCTCGCGGCAAAGGCCTCGTAATCGTGTGCCGAATAACGGTGGGCATGGCCCTCGCGCGCGGCGCGGCGGGCATACAGGTTCAGCAGCTCGGCGGCGGTGTCGCGCACCTGCTCAGCGGCCT
Organism: Ideonella sp.; assembly: GCA_043720415.1. Lineage (GTDB taxonomy): Bacteria > Pseudomonadota > Gammaproteobacteria > Burkholderiales > Burkholderiaceae_C > Pseudaquabacterium. The sequence goes on along the minus strand of JAYSSS010000121.1, from coordinate 6,297 downwards.
TGCGCTTGGCCTTGTCCCACTGGCCCGAGCCCAGCTTGTGCAGCGGCGCTTCGTCGGCGGCCACGCCGGTGTAGCGGCTGATCAGGTGCAGTTGCGAGACGGGCACATAGAGCGTGGCCTTGTCGGCGTATTCCAGGTGCAGGAACTCGCTCGGCCCGGCCGAGCTGCCATCGCCCGTGGCCTCACCCAGATCGATGTTGATGAGGCCCTGGTAGCGACCGATGCCGTGGTTGGCATGCACCACCGGGTCGCCAATCTTCAGCTCGGACAAATCCTTGATCAGCGCATCGACGCTGCTCACCTGCTCCTGCTTCTTGCGCCGGCGGCCCTGCGGTGTGCTGGCAAAAAGCTCGGTCTCGGTGATGAACTGAATGGCCCGCCCGGCCTCGGGCTCGTGCCAGAAAAAACCCGTGGCCAGGGGCGCGGCGGTGATGGCCACGCGCTCCGCGCTGGCCTCGAATTCGGCCAGCGTGGCCACGCTGGGCGGATCGATGCGGTGGTCGCGCAGCATCTCCAGCAGGCTCTCGCGCCGGCCGTCGCTCTCGGCCACGATGAGCACGCGGTGCGGCGTGCTGTCGAGGTGTTTGCCCAGGGCCGACAAGGGCTCGGTCGAGCCACGATCGGCGGCCACATCGGGCAGCGGCCGGGCCCAGTCCACAGGCTCATTGCCGCGCAATGCCAGGGTGGCCAGCTTGTTGGCATTGGCGAAGAACTCGTCGCTGCGCTGGAAGACATCTTCCGGTGGCAGCACCGGGCGATCAGCCGCGGCGGCAGCAAAGCGGTGGCGATCGCGGGCGTCGATCCAGAACTGCTCCAGCGCCACATCGATCTCGCCATGCAGCACCAGGCTGGCCTGTGTGCCGAAGTAGTCGAAGATCGTCGCCGTCTGGTCAAAAAACAGTGGCAGGTAGTACTCGATGCCGGCGGTGGCGATGCCCTGGGCAATGTCCTTGTAGATGCGCGACTTGGTCGGGTCGCCGTCGAGTTTTTCGCGCCAGCGCGCGCGGAATGTGGCGCGCGCGGCCTCATCCATGGGGAACTCGCGCCCGGGCAGCAGGCGCACTTCGGGCACGGGGTAGAGGCTGCGCTGGCTGTCGGGATCGAAGGTGCGGATCGAATCGACCTCGTTGTCGAACAAATCCACCCGGTAGGGCACTGGCGAGCCCATGGGGAAGAGATCGATCAGGCCGCCGCGCACGGCGTACTCACCCGGCGACACCACCTGGCTGACATGGTTGTAGCCGGCCAGCGCCAACTGCGCCACCAGCCGGCCCTCATCGAGCTGCTGCTTTTGCTTGAAGTGAAAGGTGGTGCCGGCCAGAAACGAGGGCGGTGCCAGGCGGGTGAGGGCGGTGGTGGCCGGCAATAACACGACATTGGCCTGGCCGCTGTGGATGCGCCAGAGCGTAGCCAGGCGCTCGGAGATCAGATCCTGGTGCGGCGAGAAGGTGTCGTAGGGCAGGGTCTCCCAATCGGGGAAGACCGTGGCCTGAATGTCTGGCGCGAAGAAAGGCAGCTCATCGGCCAGGCGCTGCGCATCGGCGGGCGCGGCGGTGATGACGGCCAGCAGCTTTTTTTCATCGGCTGCGCGCTGCGCCAGGCGGGCGAGCAGCAGGGCATCGCCCGAGCCTATGGGGCGGGGCAGGGTGTAGCGCTTGCCTGGGACGATGGTGGGCAGTTGCATCGGGGGAGAGGGAGGGCAGCGCCATCGGGCCAGCGGGGTGCTGTTTTGGCGCGCGGGCGATTGGCGCGCGGGCGCCGTGGCGGGGGCAAGCACAGCTTGCAAGAGGGGCGGATTCTAGAATCCAGCGCATGAGTCAACTCCCGGCACGGCCGACACCGATCCACGCCCTGGTGCCCTGTGCCGGCGTCGGTGAACGCGCCGGGGCCGGCCGCCCCAAACAGTACGCCACCGTGGCCGGCAAGCCCATGGTGGCCCACACCCTGCAAGCGCTGGCCAAGGTCGATCAAATAACGTCTATTTTGGTCGTGCTTGCACCCGACGACACAGGCTTCGACGAGGCCATGCCTGGCTTCGCGGGCCCAAGGCACTGGGTGCTGCAGCGCGGTGGCGCCAGCCGCGCCGAGACCGTGGCCAATGGCCTGGCCGAACTTTGCGCCCGCGGCGCGGGCGATGACGACTGGGTGCTGGTGCATGACGCCGCGCGCTGCCTGTTGCGGCCCGAATGGGTGGAGCGCCTGATCGAAGCCTGTGGCGATGACGCCGTGGGCGGCCTGCTGGCCTTGCCCCTGGCCGACACCTTGAAGCATGAAGTTGGCGGTCGGGCGCACGCCACGCTGGACAGGCGCGACAAGTGGCTGGCGCAGACGCCGCAGATGTTTCGCCTGGGCCTGTTGCAGCGGGCGCTGGCTGCGGCCCTGGCCAAGGAGGCCAGCGCCATCACCGACGAGGCCAGCGCCATCGAGGCGCTTGGCCTGCAGCCGCGCCTGGTGTTGGGTGATGCGCAGAACTTCAAGCTCACCTACCCGGCCGATTTCGCGCTGGCCGAACAACTGCTTGGCAAACGGCCCGCCATGACACCTGGCATGCGCATCGGCGAGGGCTGGGACATCCACGCCCTGGTCCTGGGTCGCCCCCTTATTTTGGGTGGTATCACCATCCCCCACAGCCATGGTCTGCTCGGCCATTCCGACGCCGATGCCTTGCTGCACGCCATCACCGATGCGCTGCTCGGCGCCGCCGGCCTGGGCGACATCGGTCGGCACTTCCCGGACACCGACCCGGCATACAAGGGCGCCGATTCGCTGCATCTGTTGGCCGAGGCGGCACGGCGCGTGCGCGCCGCGGGCTGGGCCATCAACAACATCGACGCCACCATCGTGGCCCAGGCGCCCAAGCTGGCCGGGTTCATACCGGTGATGTGCGAGCGCATCTCGGCTACCCTCGGACTGCCCGCGGGCTTGGTCAACGTCAAAGCCAAGACGGCCGAGAAAATGGGCCCGGTCGGCGCCGGCCAGGCCATCGAGGCACGGGCCATTTGCATGCTCATTCAATCCAAGCAGGAGACGACATGACACACCGACGCAATCCAGATCGCCGTCAACTCGTGGGCGGCCTGGCCGGCGCCGCCGCCCTGGCCGCGCTCTCGCCCCTGGGCCTGCGCGCCCAGACGGGCTGGCCGAACAAGACGATACGCATCGTCTGCGGCTACCCGGCCGGCGGCTTGACCGATGCGTTAGCCCGCGCCAATGCCGATTACCTGGGGCAAAAGCTGGGCCAATCGGTGGTGGTGGAGAACAAATCCGGTGCGTCGGGCATGCTGGCCGGTGCCGAGGTGGCCAGGGCGGCGCCCGATGGCCACACGCTGTGGTTCACCATCACCGGCACGCTCAATCAAAACCGCGTGCTCTTCAAGAAAATGCCCTATGACCCGGACAAGGATTTCGCCTATGTCTCGGGCTTTCACGCCGGCCACCTGCCGCTGGCGGTGAACGCCAGCTCACCCATACGCAATATGCGCGATGTCATCGAGCTGGGCAAGAAGCAGCAGCTGACCCTGGGCAACTACTCGGCCGGCTCACTGCCGCACATGGTGGCGCAGCAGCTCAGCAAGCACTACGGCATCAAGATCGAGCCCGTGCCCTACAAGGGTGAGGCACCGATGTGGCTGGACCTGGCCTCGGGCCAGATCAACATGGCCATGGGCAGCATCCTGGCGATGACGCCACATCTGCAATCGGGCAAGGTGCGGCCGATTGCCGTGCCCACCCACACACGCTCGGTGCTGCTGCCCGAGGTGCCCACCTTTGTGGAGCAGGGTTTTGCCGAGCCGGTGTTCACGATCGAGGGTTGGCTGGGCCTGCTGGCCCCGGCCGGCACGCCGCGCGAGATCGTTCAGCGCCTGTCCGATCTGGTGCAAGAGGCGGCCGATACGCCGCGTGTGCGCCAGTTGAACAAGCAATTCGGCCTGAACGCCAAACCCTGGACGGCGGCTGAGTTTGAAAAGCTCGACCGCGAGATCAAGCCGCGCTGGGTGGAACTGGCGCGCGAGCTGAATTTGTCGCTGGACTGAGCCCACTGCTGCCGGGGCGCTGCTTCAAAGCAGCTCTTCCGACACCAGAAACGACATCAGGAAAAGCCGCAAGCGCGTGCCCCAGGAGGTGCCCGGCGGCTGATCGTGGCGTTCATCGCCATGCGGATCGTCGGCGTCGTTGGCCACCCATTGCACCGATTTGCCGTCTGGCTTGAGCTTGAGTTCATACACGCCGCGCGGGTCGTCGATCTGAAAAAAGGACACCAGCTCCTGCGCCAACGCCGGGCTGCGAATGCCCACGCCGATCTCGGTGTTGGTGTGGTCCGAGCGCGGATCCATGTTCATCGAGCCAAAGAGCACCTGGCTGCGGTCAATCACGCCCAGCTTGGCGTGCAAGCGGCCCGTGCTGCGGCCCAGCGCCAGGCGCATCGCCAGGTTGCGCTTCAGGCGCGTGGAGGCCACTTCATAAAGGCGCACGCCCATGTGCAAGAGCTCGACGCGGTAGCGTGCCAGGCCGGTGTTGACCAGCGGCTCATCGCTGGCCGCGGTGGAATTGGTGAACACCTGCACGCTCACGCCGCGGTCGCGCAGTGCCTGCAACTGAGCGATGCCTTGGCGCCCCGGCACGTAGTAGGGCGAGGCGATGATCAGCTCGCTCTTGGTGGATTCAATGAAGGTGGTGAAGCGGCTGCGCAGGCTGTCTTTCACATTCATGCGGTGCGCCAGCAGCTTGTCGGGGTTGTCGGCGGCGGCGCCACCGGGCGCGATCAACCAGTGGTGTTGGCGCAGGTCGAGCTCGGCGCCGAAGCTCGGTCGGCCAAAGGCATCGGCCGTGGTCGGTGCCGAGTGCACCAGTGCTTCATCCGTTAGCCTGTCGAACGACGCGCGACGGGAGGGCCCGTCCAGGCCATTGTTGGCCACGGCCTGCAGTGGCAGCACGGGGTCGGAATTCCAGTAGAGATCAAACAGGCGGTTGAGCTCGGGCAGGATGGCGCCGACCATGAGCACATCCAGATCGATGAAGTTGCCGTCCTGGCTGCGAAAGAAGTACTCATCGGTCAGGTTGCGCCCGCCGGCCAAGGCGACCATGCCATCGGCCAACAGCAGCTTGTTGTGCATGCGATGGTTGAGACGATCAAAACCGGTGGCCAGTTGCCACAGGCGCCCCACAAAGCTGGCGCGGGCGCTGGCAAAGGGGTTGAACAGCCGCACCTCGACATTGCGGTGCGCCGCCAGCGCCAGCAGCACGTCGTCCAGGCCCTCGGTGTAAAAGTCGTCCAGCAGCAGGCGCACCCGCACGCCGCGCGCAGCGGCGTCGCGCAGCTCGCGCAGCATGAGCTGGCCGACGCTGTCATTGGCCAGGTGGTAGGTTTGCAGGGCAATCGAGGTGCTGGCGCGGCGCAGCATCTGCACGCGCGCGTCGAGCGCGAATTCGGGCTGTGGCAGGGGCCGGCAGGCCAGCATGTGCGCAGGCGCTCCGGCATCGCCTGCCACCTGGGCCAAGGGCGCCTGGGCGGGGGCGACCAGGGTGGTCGATGGCAAGCGCTCCACCGCGCGCGGCAGGCCCGCACAGCCGGCCATCAGGCCCGCAACGAAGAGGGCCAGCGTCACCGGGCGTGCGAGCCATTCGAGCGTGTGCCTCAGCGCCGAAAACCCCCGGCCGGCCAAGGCGGGCACAGGCTTGAACATGTCATGCATCCTCTTAGCGAGGCACGACACCATCAAGGCGCCAGCTTCAGCCGCAGATGGATCATCAGGCCACCATCGGGCGCGTTGTTGATGTCGAGCTGCCCACCCATGCGCTGCATGGATTTTTCAACGATGGCCAGGCCCAGGCCCGCCCCTGTGGCAGCCGTGCGCGCGGCGTCGCCACGAAAGAAGGGCGTGGTCAGCTGGGGCAGTTTCTCGGTGGCCACGCCGGGGCCGCGATCGCGTACGGTGCAGATCAGCCATTGGCCCGACCGGGTGGAGCTCACACCGACCACGGCGATGCCGGTGTCGGTGGTGCGGCCATAGCGCCGGGCGTTTTCGAAGATGTTGGCGAAGACCCGGCCGAGCTCGACCTCATCGGCCATGACCTTGACATCGATGGCCACCTTGGAGGTGATCTGAATCTCCGCGGGGTTGCGGTAGGCCGATGCTTCCTTGTCGACCAGGAGCGCCAGCAGGGTGGGGCGCAGCTGGGTTTCGCCTGGGCGGGCGTAGTCCATGAACTTGTCGATGATGGCGTCGAGCTGGTCGATGTCGGCCGCCATGTAGCGCCGCGCTTCCAGGTCGGCCACGCTCATCTCGGCCTCCAGGC
>JAYSSS010000120.1:0-24568 GCA_043720415.1 Ideonella sp. | reverse complement strand
TGGCGCGGCGCCGGCGCCGGCGCCGGCGGGCCAGCTGCCGCTGCCGCGGCTGGCTGCAGTGGCTGGGCCCGCGCGTTCAGGTCCACCACCCACTGCGGCCTTGCGGCGCGGATGCGCTCGCGCAGCGCCAGCGCCTGCTCGGTGCTGGGCAACTGAAACAGGGCCAGCACGCCGCCCAGCGTGGCCAGGCTGTGCCGCTCGGCGGGCAGCAATTGCTCGGTCTGCGCCAGCCAGGCCTGGCCCTCGCGGGCAGCGTCGTCATCGGCCCACAGCACCAGCAACTGGCCGGGTTCGTGCGTCGGCTCGGTCGGTAGGTTAGGGGCGAGCAGCCGGCTCAGATCGATGCGGATGCTGGGGATCAGGCGTATTCGCCCGCCGTGGCCGCCTTGGCCGCCGTGGCCGCCCTGGGCGCCCGTTGCACCCGTCGTACCCGGCTGGGTTTGTGCCCAGGCGCCGGGCTGCGCGGCCAAGCCCAACAGCAGCCACAGCAGGGCCATGCAGCGAATGCCCACAGGGCGCGCCGCGCACGTCGCACGGGGGATTTCGCCTGGTGGCGGCTGGGCCTGTTTCATCGGTGCTTGAGCGTGCGTCACGGCGGGGCGCTCACCCTCTCAGGGCTCACGCTGCACAGATTCGACCGTGGGCGCACTGGCGCGCAACGCCGCTTCGGCGGCCTCGGCCTGGGCCTTGGGCACGGCCACGCGGTACAGACCCAGGGCCGAGGGGCCGGCGATGATTTGGCCCTGCGCGCGCTGCAGTGCCAGGCGCATGTCGGCCTCGCGGGCCGTGGCGCTGAAGGCCACAGCCAGGATGACGCGGTCGGCAAGCTGGCCGGTGCCGGTGCTGCTTCCGCCCAGGGGCTGCTGCTCGGCCGGCTCACGCGACAACAGCCCGCTGATCACGGCCACTTGCACCAGCAGCACCGCCACCAGGCCAAAGGCCAGCACCGGGCGCGGCGCCAGGGCATCGGCCAGCCACTGGCTGAGCCGTTGCCATGGGCTGGGTGGGGCCGCCAAGGGGCTGGCCGGAGCCGCCGCGGCAGTGGGCGGGCGCGCCGGCTCACGGCCTATGCGTGCCAGCAGTTGATTCAGCCCGGCGTCGGCCGCGGGCAGTTGCGCCGCGGCGAGCTCGCGGGTCTGCTGCGCGGTGCGCCGCAGCCAGTTCAATTCTGTTGTTATGTCAGGATGATCATCGCCGTGGTCGGCCAACCAGTCGGCCACGAACTGGCGCTCGGCGCCGGCCAGGGTGTCGGCCGCGTACCAGGGCAGCAGGCTGCGCACGGCGTCCAGGGCCGCGGCCTCGTGAATGCCGGGCAAGCTCATGACAGCGCCCCCGCCGCGCCGCTCACATCGCCATCGGCGCGCAGCCACTTGGCCAGGCAATCCTTGAGCTTGCGCTTGGCATGGAAGACGCGGGTCTTGACGGTGCCACCGGGGCAGCTTTGCAGCTGGGCGATGGCCTCGACATCCAGGCCTTCAACAAACATCAGGTGCAGGCTCTCGCGCTGGTCTTCGGGCAGGCGCGCCATGCAGTGCGCCAGCCACTGGGCGCGCTGTTTTTCGGCCAGCTGGGCCAGCAGGTCGGGGCCGTCGTCGGCCAGGGTCTCGGCCAGCTCATCGATGTCGTCGTGGCTGGCACTGTGGTCGCGCCTGGCGGCATCGAGCAGCTTGTGGCGGGCGATGCCCAGCACCCAGGTCCTGACCTGCGATTGCGCCTCGAAGCGCTCGGCGGCGCGCCAGACTTCGTACATGGTTTCCACCACGATCTCCTGCACCGCATGCTCGTCGGCGCCAAAAAGGCGTTGTCGCACAAAGGCAAACACCGGCGCACTCAGGGCCTTGTACAGCTGGGCCATGGCGGCCTCGCTGCCACCGTTGCGGGCGGCCACCTGCTGCAACAAGGCGCGGTGGTGGGGGTCTGACATGTGCGAAATTGTAGGTGCCGAGGCAGCGCTGAATTGCACTGCTGCCGCGGCGTTGGACGCGCCGTTTGGGTGTCATTCACGCCACCGGCTGGTGTGATCACAGGCCTGTGCGATCACCAGCCTGGGCTATGGCCAGCCTGGGCCATGACCAGGCCTGGGCTATGGCCAGGCCTGTGCGGCGGCGCGGCCTCACTTCAACAGCGTCACGTGGCCGGACTTGGTGTGCTTGGCTGCTTCACCTTCAGGCGCCACGGCCACGGTGCCTTTGCGCGAGGGAATGCCCTGCTCGCTGATCGCCATGTTGTTGGTGTCGGGCTTGTTGTCGGGCGTGGTGCTGCTGTCCGTCATCGGTGGCTGCGCATGCATGCGCTTGCCGGTGGATTGGCCGGTGGCGGCATCGCGTGGTGCTTTGATGGCGGCTGAATCGCAGGCCGGCGCCGGTGCTGCGACACGGGCTCCCTTGTTGGTGGCGAGGTCATCGCTGGAAGCGGCGCCGCGCTTGGTCGGCGACTCACGCACCAGCGTCGGCGATTCACGCAGGCCAGCGTTCGTGCAGTCCGCGATGCCTTGCGCCATGGCGGCGCTGGAGCCGATCAGGGCGAACAGGGCGGACAAGGTGTAGAGCTGGCGTGTCAGGGTGGTGTTCATGGTGCAGGTCCTTGAAGGTTTGGCTGGCCGCGACGGGCCGGGTTGGGGTGAAGGGTCGGTGGTCTTGCGGTGCCGGGGTTTGGTGTCCCTGGCTGCTGTGTGTCGGGCGGCCAGCGCCCGCGGTTCAAACTGTTTTGCTGTTGGCGCAAAATTTTTCAACCACACTGCATCCAGCCGCCACCCTGGGCGCATCCAACACGCACAAACACTGTTTTGAAGGAGCACCTCATGGACGCTGCGGCCATCCTGCACACCGTCATTCCACTGGCCGGCATGGTCATCGGCGGCATCGCCGTGCTCTTGCCGGCGCTCATCGTCTTCATCGTTTTGTACTACCGCCACCAGCGCAGCGCCTTGTTGATGGCCACGGTGCGCCACCTCGCCGAGCAGGGACAGCCGGTGCCCAAAGAGCTGCTCGATCCGCCCACGCGGCCCATGCCCTGGCCGAGCACCACACCGCTGTTCAGGGCGATCACGCTGATTGGCGTGGGCGTCGGGCTGGCAGTGATGTTCTACCTGATGGGCCTGCGCTTTCTCACGGGCATCGGTGCCATGCTGGTGTGCATTGGCGCGGCCCAGTTGCTGGCCCTGGCCATCGAGCGCAAATCCGCGGACAAGGGTTGACGCGGCCAGGCAAATCGGGATGGACCACCGCGTTGAGCGCAACCTCACTGCCGCAGTCGCAGTCGCAGCCGCAGTCGCAGTCGCAGTCGCAGCCGCAGCCGCAGCCGCAGCCGCAGCCGCCCTGGCTGCGCGCCGCGCAGGCGGGCGACACGGCGGCCTTTGCCCAGCTGGTGGCGGCGCATCAATCGCGCCTGCGCCGGCAGTTGCGCCAGCTCACCCAGGGCGATGCGGCCCTGGCCGATGACCTGGCCCAAGACAGCCTGGTGCTGGCCTGGCAGTCCCTGCCTGCCTACCGCGGTGAGGCCAGCCTGGCCACCTGGTTGCACCGCATCGCCTACCGCCGCTACCTGATGCACCGGCGCACGCAAAGCGCGGAGCACTTGCCGCACGGGCCACACCCGCACACAGCGCCTGGCAGCGACAGTGAAGGCCATGATCAGCGCCAAGCGCAGGACCAAGCGCAGGCCCACCCGCACACCCACCCGCACACCCACCCGCACATTCAGTCGCACACCCAGGCCACCGCCGACATCGCCACGGCCACCACGCCCAACCACGCGCTGCGCATCGACTTGCAGCGCGCCATCGCCGGCTTGACCGAGCCCCAGCGTCTGGCCATCGTGCACTGCTACCACCTGGACTTGAACCACGACGAGGCCGCCGCGGTGCTGGGCTGGCCCCTGGGCACCCTGAAATCCCATGTCGCCCGCGCCAAGGCGCAACTGCGTGTGGTGCTGGCGGCGTGGCAAACGGAGCCTGCAACATGAAGCCTGAGCCCACACCTTCCCCCACTGAGCCGCCGCGGCGCGCGGCACCGCATCAACCGCAAGATTGGTTGGAGGCGGCGCTGCTGGCGCTGCGCGACGACCAGGCGCCGATGGCAGCACCGGCGCAGGCCGAATTCGGCGCCAAGGTCATGCGCCGGGTGCAAGCCCTGCAAGCCCAGCAGGCCCTGCAAGCCCAGCAAGCCCAGCATGAAGCGCAGGCCGGCGCCTTGCTCGCGCCTGAGCAGGCCCTGCAGACCTTGGCAGCGCGCCAACGCAGCGCCCAACGCCAGGCCAGGTTCAACCTGCTGGGCGGTGCCCTGGGGCTGGCCCTGGCATTGCTGGCGTTGCTGGCGGCACCGTCGGCGACGACCGAGCTGGCCCAAGCCGGTGCCTCGGCCTGGATGACGACGCTGGGCGCCGTGCTCTGCGGCGTCGCGGCGCTGGCCTGGGTGTTGCTGGAGCCTGGCGAGCGCTGGGTTTGATGCGGCGGCCCGGCGCCGACAATGCCCGCATGAACCCAGCCCGAGAAGACACCCTGCATTGGACCGATGACCAGGGCGCACAGCACCCGGTGCGCTGGCGCTCACTGGCCGGCCATGCGCCACCCCAGCGCGTGCAGGTGGTGGGCGACGAGATCAGCGCCGATGAGGCCATGCGCCTGGTGCGCGCGGGCGTGGGCCTGCTGTGGAGCGGTGATTTTCAGAACGCCAGGCACCTGCTGCAGGCCATGGGCCGGCGCGTGGATGAGCAAGCGGCGCGCGGCCCGGGCAAGCGTGCTGCGGGTGATGAAAAGGGTGGCCAAGCACGCCGCAAGGCGAGCCGCCCGGGGAACAGCCAAACGGTCAACCATGCGGTGAGCGAAGCGGTGAGCCAAGCGGTGAGCCAAGCGGTCAGCCCAGCCGCCAGCCAATCGGCCAGCCAATCGGTCAGCCAATCGGGCAAGCCGCCCCAGGCCAAGGCCGCCGGCCTGAACCAGACCTTCCTCGCCCAGCGCCAGGCCCAGGCGCAGCGTGCGCGCTGGCTGGGCCTGCTGCTGTTGCCCTTTGATGCCGATCACGCCGTGCCACTGCAGCGCGCGCCCGATGTGCGCAAGGCCGGGCGCGAGGCCCATGGCGTGGTGACCGAGCATTACGTGGCTTCACTGCGCGAGCTGCTGGGCGTGATCGGCGCGCACGAGTGGCGCGTCAAAGGCGTGGCCATCGAGGCCCTGCAGGCGCGCATCCATCCGCACCACGGCGTGTTCTCACCCGTGCGCGGCGAGTACGTCGATCTGGTGGCGCAGGCGCCCCTGCCGCTGGCCGTGGCGCGGCGCGCGCAGCAGCGCCTGAACGCCAGCGCGGCCGGGCGCGCTGGCAATGCCCGCGCGGTGCCCGCGGTCAGCCTTGCCGCGGCCAAGCTTGCCGCAACAAGCACTGCACCGGCTGGCGCTGCACCCGGAGCATCCGCACCCGCACCCGCACCCGCAGCATCAGCCCCCAGCGGGCCCGCGCCCATTGCCGAGCCCGCTGAGGTGTTTGACATCGGCTGCGGCACCGGCGTCTTGGCCGCGGTGCTGGCGCAGCGTGGTGCCCAGGTGCTGGCCACAGACAATGACCCGCGCGCCCTGGACTGTGCCCGCGACAACCTGTCGCGGCTGAAGCTGCAGCGGCAGGTGCAGCTGCTGCAGGCCGATCTGTTCCCCCCGGGCCGCGCCGGCCTGGTGGTGTGCAACCCGCCCTGGGTGCCGGCGCAGCCGCACTCGGCGCTGGACGCCGCCGTCTACGACCCCGACAGCCGCATGCTGCGCGGCTTTCTCGCTGGCCTGACGGCGCACCTGGCGCCACAGGGCGAAGGCTGGTTGATCCTGTCCGATCTGGCCGAGCACCTGGGCCTGCGCAGCCGCGCCGAGCTGCTGGGCTGGATCGCCGCGGCCGGCTTGCAGGTGGCCGGGCGTCTGGACGCCAAGCCGCTGCACGCCCGCGCCGGCGATGCCGGCGACCCCTTGCATGCGGCGCGTGCTGCCGAGATCACCTCGCTGTGGCGCTTGCAGGCGCTGGGCGCACGCGCCTAACCATCGAATCAAGCGGCCCAGCGGTCAGGCCCGGCCTGGCCCGGCCCGGCTCGATCCAGCCCAAGCCAGCCAAGCCAGCCCCAGCCCCAGCCCCAGCCCCAGCCCCATTGGGCCCCGCTCAACTCGGCTTGATGCCCCGCGCCTTGAGCACCGGGCCGGCGATGTCGGCGCGGTCGGTGATGAGGCCGTCCACACCCAGGTCGAGCATGCGGTGCATGGTGGGCGCGTCGTTCACCGTCCACACCAGCACGGCGATACCCAGGGCCTTGGCTTCTTTGACCTTGTCGGCATCAATATCGCGAAAGTGCACCGACCAGATGGCCCCGCCGGCGGCCTTGATCATCTTCGGCACCGAGCCGTGCTTGCTCCATTCCACGCCCGCGGTCCAGAGTGAATCCTGTGGCTTGCCGGCGCCAATGTTGTCCAGCCAGGACTGCTGCGCCGTGAGGTAAACGGTGGCGATCTCGGGGGCGATGCGCTGCACCACCTGCAGGCTGCGCCAGTCAAAGGACATGATCTGCACGCGCTGCGCCATGCCGGCCTCGCGTATGGCCTTGACCAGGGCCGTGGCATAGGGTTCGGGGGCTTGCGTGGCCTCGGGCAGGTTGGGGTTGATCTTGGTCTCGATGGCGAACCGAATGCTGGTGTTGCCGCTGCGTTTGACCAGATCGAAGAGCTCAGCCAGGCGCGGCACGCGCGTGCCATCAATGGGCTTTTGATCGGCAAAATCACTGGCGTAGCGCGTGCCGGGTTTGATGCGGCCGACATCGAAGTCGCGCACCTGCTCCCAATCCATGTGGTGGATGGGCGCGCTGGGCTGGTCCAGCCAGCGGCCCTGGGCATCGCGCGTGATGTTGGGGCTGAAGGCCAGGTCGTGGTGCAGCACGATGACGCCGTCGCGGGTGATGGCGGCATCGGTCTCCAGGGTGGTCACGCCCAGGGCCATGGCCAGCTCGAATGAGGCCAAGGTGTTCTCTGGCGCGAGCCCGCGCACACCGCGGTGGCCTTGCAGATCGAATGCGCTAACGGTAAAACTAACCAGGCACAGCGCCAGGCTGAGAAGGCTTTTCTTCATTTGCGGCTACTCCGGTTTGCCCGTCTCGATCAACAGCTTCAAGCGCTTGAACTGCTCGCCAATGACAGCATCCACCGGCGCGGCCAGCTTGTCCAGCGCCAGCGAGGCGTCGCCCGCCACACGGTAGCTGATGCGCAGAAAAATCTTGTCGGCATCGGCGCCCGCGCCCGCGCCGACAACGACATTGAGCACGCCATTCACCGCCAGATCCTGCAGCGGGCCCAGGGCAGCAAACAAGCGAATGACGCGGCCACTTTGCAGCATCACCACCTGGCCGTGCATGGCCGAATGCGTGCGCCCGGCAGCATCTGTCCAGCGCTCGCACCAGCAGCCGCCGGCCTGGGCGTCCAGGCTCATCGCGCCGGCCCGGCCAGAGTGGCTGTGGCGCGGGTTCCACCACTGCGGCAGGGCGACGATGGCGGCCCAGGCGGCCTCGGGCGTGGCCTTGATTTCCTCGCGAAAGCTGCTGAGGAAGCCGCTCGCGGAAACGGCGCTGGGCTCAGCCCGCAAGGGCGTCGTGAACAGGCTTGTGAGCAGGCCGGCGAGCAGGCTGAGGCCGGCCAAGCACAGGCTGAGGACGGGGTGGCGGCGGGCGGGTTGAGGCTTGGGCGTCATCCCCGCAGGATAGCGCCAGGCCGTGCATCGCCGCGGCCTGTGCGTCACAGGGGTTCGCGCTGGTTTGCACTGGCCATGCACCGGCACTGTGTCAAATCACGGCCGCGCGCCCGCTCTCTCCAGCATCGCCACCATGGCGCCATGGCCACGTTCGCGGGCCAGGGCCAGTGGCGTGCGCCCGCTGCGGTCGGCCAGGTTGGGGTTGGCGCCGGCGGCCAGCAGGGCGTGCAGGCAGGCCTGGTGGCGCGCGCCGCCATCGCCCAGCACGATGGCCTCGATCACGGCCGTCCAGTGCAGCTTGTTGACATGGTCCAGCGGCGCGCCCGCGGCAATGAGCTGGCGCACCACGCCGTCGTGGCCCAGGTGGGCGGCGGCGATGAGGGCGGTGCCGTCGTAGCGGCTGGTGATGAGCTTGGCGCTGGCGCCGAGCTGCAGCAGCAGGCGCAGCGTGTCCTCATCATTGGCCACGGCGGCGATGGTGACGGCGTCGTAGCGGTCGTGGTCGAGCGCGCCTAAGAAGGGCCACAGGCCTGGGCGCGGGTTGGCGCCGGCGCCCATACCAGGATCGGTGCCCGGCTCAGCGCCCAGGCTGGCCGCGGCAGCGGCCAGGCGCTTCAAGGCCTCGCGTTGGCGCGCAAAGGTGGCGATGTGCAGGGCCGTGCGGCCATTGCCGTCCCGCGCGGCCAATGCCGCAGTCGTGGCGGACTTGTCGGCAGTGGCCAGCAGGCGCCCCAGAGTGGCGAGGTCGCCGCGGTGGGCCGCGGCCTGCAGGGCGCTGAAGCCGGCCACATCGGCCGGGCTGGGGGCGGTTTGCGCCCCGGCGGGCGCCGCCGCGACCGCCAACGCCAGCCAGGTGATCAGGACGCCCACATAACGCGTTACAAGAATGATCATAGCGCCGCCCTCAAGCCGCCGCCGCCGCACGCTCGCCGCGCGCCATGTCCAGCGGCCGCAGCAGCCACAGGCCGACGATGAAGAACAGCGCGGTCGACAAGATCGCCAGCCGGTGGTTGCCGGCCGTGGCCCAGGTGACCAGGCCATAGCTCACCGGCCCGATGATCGAGGCCAGGCTGGTGGCAAAAGCCCACAGGCCGTAAAACTCGGCCCGCCGCGCCGGCGGCGCCAGCACGCCCACCATGGCGCGCCCGGCCGATTGGCTCGATCCCATGCACAGCCCGGCGATCACCGCCGCCACCCAGAACAGCGCGGCGCTGCTGGCCAGATAGGCCAGCACCGTCATCAGCACCCAGCCCGACAGGGTGATGCCCAGGGCGCGCTTGTGGCCGATGCGGTCCTGCCAATGGCCGAAGACAAAGGCGCCTATGGCGGCGGCGATGTTGACCAGAAAGATCAGCGCCATGGTCTCGATCTGCTTGAAGCCCAGCACCTGCTCGGCATACACCGCAGCCAGGGCGATGACCACCGAGATGCCGGCCTGGTAGGCAAAGCCACAGGCCAGCAACTGGCTGAAATCCTTGTACGCCGCGGCCTCGCGCCACGCCTGGCGCAGCTGCTGCAGGCTGGCACGCAGGGCGTCAAACACGCCGCCACCCTGGCCTGGCAGGGCAGCCGCGCCGGCCCGCAGCACCGCGCGCTCGCGCAGCCAGGCGAAGGTGAACAGCGACGAGCCGCCATAGATCGCCGCGGTGATAAGCATGGTGACGGGCACGTACTGCGTGGCCGGCAGCCCCTGCCCCTGCGCCCACAGCACATAGGCCAGGCCCAGGCCCAGCGCCAACATGCCGCCAAAGTAGCCAAAGCTCCAGCCCCAGCCCGACACACGGCCCAGCGCCTGCGGCCGTGCCAGCTCAGGCAGGAAGGCCGCTATCAAGGTTTCGCCATAGGCATAAAACAGGTTGGACAGCACGATCAGCGCCAGCGCCGCCACCACGTCACCGCTGCCCACCAGGGCCAGGCCGGCGGTGGTGCATACGCAGGCGGCGGTGGTGGCCATCAGCAGCCGCTTCTTGGCGGCGTGCACATCGACCCAGGCGCCCAGGGCCGGCATGGTCAGCATCAACACCGCGCGCGAGCCGCCCAGGGCCAGCGTCCAGGCCAGCGTGGCCCAGTCGGCATTGCCGGTGACCGCGCCCACAAAGTAGGCGCTGAACACGGCCGTGAGCACCACCGTGGTGTAGCCCGAGTTGGCGAAGTCGTACATCGCCCAGGCAAAAACTTCGCGCCTGGCCACGCCGGGGTTCAGGGCGTCTTGGGCAAACAGCGGCATGCTTGATTCCTTGGTTAGGTTAGGGCCAGCGCCAATTTTTCTGGACCTGCTCAGCGGCGACCTTGAACGCGTCGCGGCTATCGCTTGGCCAGCAGCCCACTGGCCACGGCCGTGCTTTTGAGGCGCCGCGCGAATTCAGCATAGCCCAGGGCATTGGCATGGATGGGGTCGGAGCGCCATTTGGACTCGACCAAGACCTCGGACCAGGCCTGGCGCAGCAGCACCAGTTGCAGCTCCTCGGCCAGCTCGCCGTACAGCGGGTGATCGCTGAGCACACCGCTGAAGCCCAGCATCACCGCCGGCCGCGGCACCGCCACCAGCATCACCTGCGCACCCGCCGCGCGGGCCAGGGTGATG
Source organism: Ideonella sp. (assembly GCA_043720415.1). Lineage (GTDB taxonomy): Bacteria > Pseudomonadota > Gammaproteobacteria > Burkholderiales > Burkholderiaceae_C > Pseudaquabacterium. The sequence continues at coordinate 14,281 of JAYSSS010000120.1, read as the reverse complement.
GCCTTGCGCAGGCTGCTGCGCAGGGCGTGCTCGGGCATGCCGCGCAGGAAATCATTGCCGCCCAGGCAGATCAACACCAGCGCGGGCTGATGTTCGCCCAGCAGGGCTGGCAGCCGTGCCGCACCCTGCACGGCGGTGTCGCCCGGCACGCCGGCATTGATCACTTGCCAGCCGGTCAACGCCTGCAGTTGCGCCGGGTAGCTGGCCTCAGGCGCCGCGCCGGTGCCGAAGGTGAGCGAGTCCCCCAGGGCCAATACCGTGCTGCCAGATGGCAAGGGTTTTGTCGGCGGCGCCTTGCGCCCGCAGGCGCCGAGCCACAGCAGCGCCGATCCGCCCAGGGCGGCCGTGCCCATCAGCGTGATGCGACGCGAAATCATGGGCCATTGTGGCCAGCACCGCGGCCCGTTCGCGGCCCCGGCACCACCAAGCGCCGACAAACAGGGGATTGCCCAAGTCTTGGATTCAATGTTGCAATCCAGCCCGCGTAACCGGCGCGAGCCCTCGCCCCAGCCCATTCATCACCCGGAGATCACCCATGTTCAGCTTCAAGTTCACGCGCCATGCGCAAGCGGTGTTGTTGTCGGCAGCTTGCCTGGCCTTGCCGGCACAGGCGGCCTTGTTCAAAGGCATCGAGTTTCCGCAAGGCGCCGTGTCCTTTGCCGACGCGGTGGTGGATTACGCCCCCGTGATGGTGGGCAGCGGCCCGACCCTGCCGCACCGTGACCCTTCGCGCTCACTGAGCGTGCCCGACTACGCCGGTGTCAACGGCTGCGCCTCGGGCCCGACCTGCACCTTTGTCTCACTCGGCGATGGCGGCACCTTGACCCTGCGCTTCATTGACAACGTGCTCACCGGCAGCGGCGACGCCGCCAAGGATTTGTGGATTTTTGAGGTCGGCCCCGACGTCGAAGACACCTTCGTCGAGATCAGCGTCGATGGCATCAGCTGGCTCAGTGTGGGCAAGGTCGGCGGTGCCACCGCCGGTGTTGATCTCGACGCCTTCGGCCATGGCACGGCCTCCGCATTCAGCTATGTGCGCCTGCGTGACGACCCCGCGCTGGACGGTCAGTCGGGCAACACGGTGGGTGCCGACATCGACGCTGTGGGCGCCATCAGCACGCGCCGTGTCACGGTGCCCGAGCCGGCCAGTCTGGCGCTGGTGCTGCTGGCAGTGGGCGCAGCCGTGGCGTTGCGCCGCCGGGGCTGAAGCAGCCGGGCTGAGCTCGCACGCCAGCTTTCCTTGGGCCGGCGTATGGACCGACGTATGGGCCGGCGGGCGTCAGGCCGCTACCAGCGATCCACGGGCCCGGCCGATTGCAGATGGCCCAACAGCCGGCGCGGAAGGTAAACCTGCGTGCCCCGCCCGGCGCCGCCGATGCCGCTGCCCAGATTGCGCTCCAACTTTTTGGCCGAGCCCTCCAGCGCGGTGAAGTGCATGGCCACCTTGAACCGCAGGGCCTGCCGGCCGGACAGGCCATCGTTGATGGCCACGGCCTGGGTCGTCACGCCGGCCAGGCCAAACCAGTTGCCCAGGCTGGGGTGCGGCTGGTCGGCGCTGGGCATGCGCATCAGCTGGAACAGCCGATCGCCCGGCCAAAACTCTTGTTCGTACACCGTTTTCTTGAAGTCAAAGCCGCTCAAGACTTTGTCCACTTCGGCACCGGCCGGCACGCCCTGCGCACACAGCAGTTGGGTGGCAGTTTGCAGATTGAGAATTCGCATGATGGGCCTCCATTGAGCGTGCTTGGTTCGCGGCCGCCCGCGCGGCCGACCGAGCCTAACCGACAAGTTGGCACGCGCTGGGCCCAAAGCCCGGCAGGCCCCCTGGGCTTTCAGACCCGCGATTCGGCGTGGTTGCCGGCCATGCCGAACGAAGCGCCCGGTCTGGAGCCTGCAAACCGGCCACGCTATCCTTTGCGATCGTTCCTGACGCTTCGACCCCAGCCCATGACCCCCACCATCACCCTGCGCGAAGTCGGCCTGCGCGACGGCCTGCAAAGCATCGCCCGCACCCTGCCCACGGCGCAAAAACTGCAGTGGCTGCGTGCGGCCTACGCCGCCGGGCTGCGCGAGATCGAGGTCGGCTCCTTCGTGCCGGCACGGCTGCTGCCGCAACTGGCCGATACCGCCGAGCTGGTGGCCAATGCCAAGACCCTGCCGGGCCTGGTGGTCTCGGTGCTTGTGCCCAACCTGAAGGGTGCCGAGCGCGCCATCGAGGCCGGCGCCGATGTCATGCTGCTGCCACTTTCGGCCAGCCATGCGCACAGCCTGGCCAACCTGCGCAAGACGCCCGATGCGGTGTTGGCCGAGATCGCCACCATCCGCACTGCGCGCGACGCCGCGGGCTCAAGCTGCGCCATCGAGGTCGGCATCAGCACGGCCTTTGGCTGCACGATTCAGGGCCGGGTGGAGCCGGCCGAGGTGCTGCGCTTGCTGCAGGGCGCGCTCGACGCCGGCGCCGAGCGCGTGGGCCTGGCCGACACCGTGGGCTATGCCGATCCGGCGCAGGTGGCTGCGCTGTTTGAGCAGGGCCGGCGCCTGGCCGGCGAGCGCCTGGGCTGCGGCCACTTTCACGACACCCGCGGCCTGGGTCTGGCCAATGTGTTTGCCGCCTGGCAGCAGGGCGTGCGCCGTTTCGATGCCTGCCTGGCCGGCATCGGCGGCTGCCCGCATGCCCCCGGCGCCAGCGGCAATGTGGCCACCGAGGATGTGGCTTATCTCTTTGCCAGCATGGGCCAGGCCACGGCGGTGGATTTCGATGCCCTGCTGGCGCTGCGCGCGCAGGTGGTGGGCTGGCTGGAAGGCGAGGCCACGCACGGCACGATCTGGCGTGCCGGCCTGCCCAAGACGATGCGGGTGGCGGCATGACGCAGGGCGAGGGCAGCAACGCGGGCCTAACCGTTCCATCAAGCACGCCGAAGGCCCTGGCGGGCCAAACCGCAGCAGCCCAGCCCCTGGCCGGCCAAACCGCCGCGGCAGTCCAGCCCCTGGCCGGCCTGCGCGTCGTCGAATTCACCCACATGGTGATGGGCCCGACTTGCGGCATGGTGCTGGCCGACATGGGGGCCGAGGTCATCAAGGTCGAGCCCATTGATGGCGAGGGCACGCGCCGACTGCTGGGCGCTGGCGCGGGTTTCTTCCCGATGTTCAACCGCAACAAGCAAAGCATCCGCGTCGATCTGCGTCAGGCCGAAGGCGCTGAAGTGGCGCGCCGCCTGGCGGCCAGTGCCGATGTCGTGGCGGAGAACTTCAAGCCCGGCACGCTGGTGAAATTTGGCCTGGACTACGTCTCGCTGGCCGCCACAAATCCGCGCCTGATCTACGCCAGCCACAAGGGTTTTTTGCCCGGCCCCTACGACCAGCGCACGGCGCTGGACGAGGTGGTGCAAATGATGGGCGGCTTGGCCTACATGACCGGCCGCCCGGGCGACCCGCTGCGCGCGGGCACCAGCGTGAACGACATCATGGGCGGGCTGTTCGGCGCGATTGGCGTGTTGGGTGCGCTCATCCAGCGTGGCATCACCGGCCGCGGCATGGAGGTGCAATCCGCGCTGTTCGAGAACAACGTCTTCCTCATGGGCCAGCACATGCTGCAGTTCGCCATGACCGGCAAGCACCCGGCGCCCATGCCGGCACGCGACAGCCCCTGGGCGGTGTACGACGTCTTCACGGTGGTTGACGGCGAGCAGATTTTTTTGGCCGCGGTGAGCGATGCGCAGTGGCAGGTGTTTTGCGATGCGCTGGGCTTTGCCGATTTGAAGGCCGACACCGCGCTGGCCAGCAACAACGACCGCGTCAAACAGCGGCCGCGTTTGCTGGCCACACTGCGCGCGCGATTGGCATCCCGTAGCGCGACCGAGCTGTCGCAGATTTTCGAAACCGCCGGCCTGCCCTTTGCCCCCATACGCCGGCCCGAGGATTTGTTTGACGACGCGCACCTGCAAGCCACCGGCGGCCTGGCCGACATCGTCGTGCCCGATGGCGACAAGGCCGGCCAGACGGTGAAGACCACGCTCTTGCCCATCACCCTGGGCGGCGCACGATTGGGTGTGCGCTTGAACCCGCCGAAAATGGGCGAGCACACCGACGCACTGCTGCGCGGCCTGGGCTACAGCCCCACCGAAATCACCCAACTCAAGAGCCAGGCCGTGGTGGCCTGAGCTTCATCCGGAGACTTTCATGACCACAGGTATCAGCCGCCGCAAAATCAGCCTCGCTTTGGCGATCAACTCCGTCGGCGCTGGCGGCACCAGTGCCCTGGGCACGGCGGCGGTGGCGCAGACCGTGGCCGACAAGCCGGTGAAATTCATCCTGCCCAATGCCGTGAGTTCGGGCGTGGACACGATTACCCGCACGGCGCAGGCGGCGCTGGCCAAGGCCCTGGGCCAGGCGGTGGTGGTGGAGAACCAGCCCGGCGGCGCGGGTGGCCTGATCGGCCTGTCGGCGATGGTGCGCTCGGCCCCGGACGGCCACACGCTGAGCGTGGTGTCGAACAACGTCGTCATCGTGCCCAGCGTGGTCAAGGTCATGCCCTTTGACATGGCCAGCGATGTCACGCCGATTGCCATTTGCGGCTACACGCCCATCGTGCTGGTGGTCAACCCCAAGGTGCCAGCCAAGGATTCCAAGGAGTTCGCGGCCTACCTCAAATCCCGCGGCGGCGAGGTCAATTACGCCTCGGGCGGCATGGGCACCATCCTGCATCTGGCCGCGGAGATGTATGTTGATGAGGTCGGCGCCAAGGCCAGGCACATCCCCTACAAAGGCGTGGGCCCGATGCTCACCGATCTGATCGGTGGCCAGGTCGAATTTGCCACCGCCGCTCTGCCCAGCGTGCAGCAGCATTTGAAGAGCGGCGCGCTGCGCGCCATCGGTGTGGGCACCTCGCAGCGCGTCGCCGCAGCGCCCGACATCCCCACCTTTGTCGAGCAAGGCCTGCCGGGCTATGTGGTCGAGGCCTGGTTCGCGGTGCTCGGGCCCAAGGGCATGGCCGCGGCCGATGTGAGGCGCATCAACGCGGCGGTGGTCGCAGCCTTCGCCGATGCCGCGGTGAAAGAGGCCATGGCCAAGCAGGGCAATGTGATCCACATCAGCACGCCCGAGGTGGCGCAGAAATTCTTCAAGGATGAGCTGGCGAAGTACGCCACGCTGGTGAAGAAGGCCGGCATCGAGGCGCAGTGAGTGCGCCGATGAACCCGGCGCCGAAGGTGCTGGGCGCTGCATCGCAGGTGCTGGGCGCTGCATCGCAGGTGCTGGGACTTGCACCACAGGTGCTGAACCTTGCGCCGCAGGTGCTGAATTTCGCGCCGCGTGTGCTGTGGCTCAGTACGCGGGCCGATGAGGTGGCTGCGCAACTGGCCGGCGCCGCACTCGCTGCGGACCAGATCGAGGCGCTGCGCGACGACATCTCCACCGACGAGATCACGCCGCTGCCGGTGATGGTGCACTTCGATGCCACGCTGGGCCGCTACCCCTACACCGGCTTCACCGTGCAGGCCCAGCGGCCGATTGGCGTGGACGCCATCCGCCAGGCCGGCATCGAGGTGGTGGTGGCCGGCGCGCGCTACGGCAAGGGCAGCTCGCGCGAGCACAGCGTGGTGGCCGAGGTGGCGGCCGGCGTGCGCCTGGTCATCGCACGCAGCTTTGAGCGCATCTACCGCCAGAACGCCGACAACGCGGGCCTGTTCACCAGCACCGACTTCTCGCTGATTGCGCGCATCCAGGCTGGCGAAGAAATCGCGCTGGACGAGCTTCTGGCCGGCCGCGACGCGCTGGCCGCGGCGGTGCTGCGCGCCGGTGGCTTGTTGCGCTATGGGCAGCGGCACCTGGCCGGGGCCGTGGCGACGCCGCCGGCGGCCGGCATGGCGGGCAGTGCGGTCGCTGGTGCGGCAGACGTCGCCACGACAGCAGGCAGCGGCCCGGCGCCAGCCGCTCAGAAGCCCATGTCGCTGTTCGAGAAAATCATCCAGCGTCGTCGGCTTGATATAAAAGTTAGCCCCGATTCGCCGGCCGCCGATGTGCCGCTGTCGCCCGGCCAGGGCGGCTTCGTCCGCGCCGATCTGCGCTTCATCCACGAGTACTACACGGCCATGGCCGCCAGCCTGCTCGACGCTGCCTATGGCCCAGGGCTGACACTGCATCAAGCCCACAGCATCGTCTGCTTCGAGGACCACCTGTCCTATGTGCACCGCAGCCCGGTGCATGTGGCCCAAGGCCTGGTCAAGGATGTGCTGTCGCTGTCGCGCGGCCACCGCCAATTCGTCGCGCGCTTTGGGCTCAAGGACCACGGCTATTTGCAGGCGCTGGAGGCCGGCGACGAGGGCAACACCGGCTCCCAAGGCATCTCGCACGCCCTGGTGGCCGAGGCCTATGCCCTGCCCGGGCAGTTGATCGTCGGCACCGATTCGCACACCCCGCATTCGGGTGCGCTGGGCTGCGTGGCCTTCGGCGTGGGCAGCACCGACATGGCCAATGCCTTCGTCACCGGCGCCGTGCGTTTGACCCTGCCCGAGGTGCTGCGCGTCGATGTCGAAGGCGTGCTGCCGGCGGGCGTGAGCGCCAAGGATCTGGCCCTGCACCTGCTGGCCCGGGCCGACACCCGCGCCGGTGCTGGCCTGGGCCGGGTGTTCGAGTTTGGTGGCGCGGCCATCCGCGCCATGAACACCGACGAGCGTGCCACGCTGACCAATATGACGGCCGAGCTCGGCGGCTTCACCGGCCTCGTCGAGCCCGATGCCCAGACACAGCGCTTCTTGCTTGAGCGCCGCGGCATCCACTTCCAGATCGAGCCCTGGATGTGCAGCGATGCCGACGCGCCCTACGCGCTGCGCATCGCCATCGATGCCGCAACGCTGTCGCCCATGGTGGCGCGCCCGGGCGACCCGGGGCGCGGCGTGGCGCTGGCCGACTTGACCGAACAGGTCCCCATCCAGATCGCCTACGGCGGCTCCTGCACCGCTGGCAAGCGGGAGGACTTTGACCGTTATCACGAGGTCCTGGCCTGGGCCGCGGCGCGCGGCCTGCATGTCGCAGCGGGCGTCACGCTCTACCTGCAATTCGGCACCGTGGCGGTGCGCGACCACTGCATCCGCCAGGGCTATTTGGCGGCCTTCGAGGCGGTCGGTGCCGAGCTGCTGCAACCCGCCTGCGGCGCCTGCGCCAACTGCGGCCCGGGCGCCTCCACCGCCAGCGATCAGGTCACGGTGAGCGCCATCAACCGCAACTTCCCCGGCCGCAGCGGCCCCGGCCAGGTCTGGCTGGCCAGCCCGGCCACCGTGGCCGCCAGCGCCATTGCGGGGCGGCTGCTGTCGTTTGAGGATTTGCAACAAGCTGGGTTGAAGCGCCCCATCTTCGCCCAGACATAAAAGCAAGCGCCGGCCCGCCCTGGGCCACAGCCCGGCCAAGCGCCATTGCAATGCCGCGAAATCTGAAAGCACGACAAAGGAAATGCTTCACGAAAGCCGCCATCAAGTTGCGGCGCGCGCTGCCGAGTGGCCGCAAACAGGCCGCCAAACGTGGAAAGCGCACGGCAAGTTGATCACGTTCGATTCGCAGAAATCGCCCGCTTTCGCGCTGATCGTCTTCACCAGCGACAACGGCGGCGAGCGCTTCTCCGACAACTGGCCGCTTGTGGGCGGCAAGATGGATCTCACCGAAGGCGGCATCCGCGTGCCCTGGGTGGCGCAATGGCCGGCGGTGATTGCCCCCGGCCAGGTGAGCGCGCAGCACTGCATGACGATGCACTGGAGCGCCACCCTGTTGGCCGCCGGCGGCGCCACAGAGCCCCACGAGTACCCCTGGGACGGCGTGGACCTGCGCCGCGTGCTGGCCGGCGCCGTGCCAAGCTTCGCGCGGCCGATGTACTGGCGCATGAACCACCGCGGCCAGCGTGCGCTGCGCGACGGGCGCTGGAAATATCTGCGCGTGGACGGCCACGAGTACCTGTTCGATATCGAAACCGACGAACGCGAACGCGCCAACCGCGCGCCGCTCGAGCCCGATCGCCTGGCGGCGATGCGCGCCGCCTACGAGGCCTGGGAAGCGAGCATGCCGGCCATTCCTTCCGATGCCGGCATCAGCCTGGGCTTCGGCGCAAGGGACATGCGGCAGCGCTGAGTGGCTGGGGCACCGGGCGCACCGCAAGGTGCCTCGGCGTGCAGAGTTCACGCCGGGCGAAGCCGCTCCGTAAAAGCCGGAACTTGCGGCTAAAGAAGCCGCTTATCGCGCCGAAAGTGCTGGTGTGTCCGTGTTACGGCGTTTGACAGGAGATTTCTTCATGCATGGTTCCCAGAAAGATTCGGCGGCTGGGTGGCTGGCAGCGCTGCGTGGGGCAGTGGCCGGTGGCGGCACCGCGCTCGCGTTGGCGGCGGCAGCGCTTGCAGCGCACGCTGCGCCAACGCACGAGCACAAGATTGCCGCGGATCTGCGCGCCGGCATCGCCGCACCCCGCACGCCCGAGGTGAGCTGGGCGCGCGAGCTGCACGGCCAGCGGTTTGTGCAGACCATCGTCGTCAGCAACAGCGCCGACCCCGAGATGGCCGCGCTGCGCCGCTTCGTGCTGAACACCGGCGGCTCGGTGCTGGTGCGCCACAGCGGCATCCGCGCGCTCACCGTGACGGTGCGTGCCGGCACCGTGCAGGCGCTGGCGCAGCGCCCGGATGTCGTCAGCGTCTCGCCCAACCGAGTCACGCGGCGCACGGCCAGCACGCTGGAGCAGATCACCGGCGTTGTGACCAGCAACGTACGCACCAGCATCAGCAAGACTTCCTACAGCGGCCAAGACGGCACTGGCGTGGGCATCGCGGTGCTCGATTCGGGCGTGATGAAGGCGCACGAGGCCTTTCTCAACGGCAGCGGCACGACGCGCGTGAAAAAGAACGTCAGCATGCTCAACACGACGCTGGCGAACTGGACCTCGGGCGCCGACAGCACCACCTCGCTCACGCCGGGCAGCACGGCGCTGACGCAGTATGAGGCGGCCATCGCCAACGACACGGCCCTGACGCAGGATGCCTTCGGGCACGGCACGCATGTCGCGGCCGTGGCGGCGGGCCGCTCGAAGTACTACGCCAGCGGCACCCCGGAGACGACCGGCGTCGCACCCAACGCCAACCTCTATGACGTCAAGGTCCTGAACGACCTGGGCTTTGGCACACTCAGCGATGCCCTCGAAGGCATCCAATGGGTGATCTACAACGCCAAGCTCCACAACATCCGCGTACTCAATGTCAGCCTGGCGGCGGACTCGACCGAATCCTGGCGGACCGATCCGCTGTGCCTGGCGGTTCGCAGCGCCACCGCCGCGGGCATCACCGTGGTGGTGGCCGCCGGAAACTTCGGCCGCACGCTGAGCGGCCAGGAAGCCTACGGCGCCATCGCCGCACCGGGTAACGACCCGAGCGTGATCACCGTGGGCGCGGTGAACCACAAGGATACGGTGGCGCGCGCCGACGATGTGGTGACGAGCTTCAGCTCGCGTGGGCCGACGCGCAGCGCCTGGGTCGACGGCGCGGGTGTGCGGCGGGTCGACAACCTGCTCAAACCCGACCTCGTGGCGCCGGGCAATCGCATCGTCGCGCCGATGGCCACGAAGGCCTCGAGCAGCCAACCGACGCGCAACTATCTGGCCACGCTCTTCGATAGTGTGCTCGTGGCACCGCTGGGCATCACCCAAGCCTATGGCGAAACACAGATGCTGATGAGCGGCACTTCGGTCGCCGCGCCCGCCGTGGCCGGCGCAGCGGCGCTGATGCTGCAGGCCAACCCCGGGCTGACGCCGCCGCTGGTCAAGGCCATCTTGCAGTACAGCGCACAGCCGCTGCCAGGCTACAGCCTGCTGCAGCAAGGGGCCGGATACCTGAACATCTCCGGCGCCATCGCGTTGGCGAAGGTGATCGAGCCCGATCTGGCCGCCGAGGTTTCCGCCGGCGTCTTGAGCCCCGGCGGAAACATACTCGCCGATGGGAAGTCGATGCCAACGACCAGCACGACCATCAATGGCGTCAGCTTCAACTGGTCGCGCATTGTGTTTGTGGGCGGCAACCGGATCGTGAGCGGCAGCGCGCTGTTCACCAAGTACCAGCCGCTGTGGAACCCGCGTATCACATGGGCCAGTGGTGTGGCGCACACGCGCACGCCGGTGTACTGGTCAGGGACGGGCATCACTGCCAACACTTACGTCAAGTCCTTCACTGATGTGGCCTCGAGCAACCAGACGCTGCTGAGCTCGGGCGTCGTTCACGCCACCTCGCTAGCGGGCACCAGTTCGTCGGTCGGCCAAACCGGTGTCTTCATCCCGAGCGCCACGCTGTCGGGCTGGCTGGCCAGCGGCAGCGGTCTGGTTCTCAGCGAGGGCTTGGTGCTCAGCGAGGGCCTGGTTCTGAGCGAAGGCCTCGTGCTCAGCGAAGGCCTGGTACTGAGCGAAGGCCTCGTCCTCAGCGAAGGCCTGGTTCTGAGTGAGGGCCTGGTACTCAGCGAGGGCCTCGTGATCAGCGAAGGCGCCATCGCCGGCGAGCCCTGACAGCCATCTTGACGCCGGCGCGTCCATGCTGGCCGCGGGCAAGAGCATGCCGGTGGCGACCTCCACGATCAACGGCGCCACTTTCAACTGGTCGCGCATCGTCACCGCAGGCGGCAACCATGTGGTCAGTGGCAGCGCCTTGTTCACCAAGGTGCAGGCGATCTGGGATCCGCGCATCACCTGGGCGGGCGGTGTCGCACGCCATCGCCAGCCCATCTACTGGGCCGGCACGGGCATCGCACCGGGCACTTTCGTCATGTCCTTCGTGGATTCACCCGCCGCGAACCAGACTTTGCTCAGCGCCAGTGTGGTGCGTGCCGATGCGCTGGCCGGCATCAGCTCGTCGGTCGGCCGCACGGGCGCCTTCATTCCCACCGCCACCCTGTCGGGTTGGCTGGTGGGCGGCAGCGGCATGGTGTTGAGCGAAGGCCTGATCTTGAGCGAAGGCCTGGTGCTCAGCGAGGCATTGACGGTGCCCGAAGAAGGCTTGGTGATCTACCCGGCCAGCTCGTGTGCGCGGCAACCGCAGACCTGCGCGACTTACTGAAGCGCCGGGGTGGGTCTATTGGGGACGAGGCACATGCCCGGGGGCACCGGCCTCAGCCCCCGGCCCCGCATCCGAAAACCGCTCCATGATTGCGATGGGAAAGTTCGCAGCGCAGTTGCACGGTCGGCGGCTGCGCACGGGCACACAAATGCCCAATTCGCACTACCAGATGACTTCGACCGGGTAGTCAGTAAACGCGGCGTCAGCGCTCACCACCGGGATGCACTCGGCCATTGCTTGAGAAATGATCAGCCGATCAAACGGATCGCGATGGTGGAACGCGAGTGAGGTCAATGCACTGACATGGCGGGTAAGGATTGGCAGCAGCACAAAGTTGTTCTCGGCCAATTCTCGGTTCATGAATGCCTCAAATGGCTCAGGCAAAGCATACTTGCCGATGCTGATCTTGATGCCGATTTCCCACAGCGATGCCGGACTCACGAGGACCTGATTGTTGGCATCCGAGATCACGGCCAGCGCAGCCGAGCTCAGCCGCTGGTCATCGAGCAGGAACCACAACAACGCCTGCGTGTCGAGCAGAACCCGATTCACGGCATGTAGGCCTCAAAAGCCTGCAAGTGTTCATCGTCTTCAGTCAGTACGGTGAGCCGACCCTTCGCACTGCCGGGTCGACGCTGCAGCGGCGCTTGAGCCGGGTGCTCGATCACAACGATGACTTGGTGCACGCCCGGCGCCACCGCATCTGGCAGACGAATGGTCGTCATGTGATCTGGCGTCACAACGCATTCAATTGGCAGGGCAAGCATGGATTGCACAGGTTGGTCGTGGGCAGGGTATCGATGCTAGCCGACCGGGCGCAGTTGAAGCAGCCCATCGCATGTGGCCCATCGCGTGTGGCGTGCCGGAAGCACTTGGGTTGTCCGATTCTTGGTTGGCTCAATTCGCGATACACGGCGCATCACGGCGTTGAACGCGCGTTGTCGCGCACATCACAAGCCGGATCAGGCATGTAGGCGGAGCCTGACAGGCTTTTTGTGTGCAAGGCATAGCATGACCCAAAGGTGCATGTATGCCACGCAAGATGAATGCCGCTATGGCGGATCAAGCGGCGCTGCCGCCGATACCGTCGTACTCAGCGAGGGCCTGATACTGAGCGAAGGCCTGGTGCTCAGCGAGGGATTGACGGTGCCCGAGGAAGGCTTGGTGATCTACCCGGCCAGCTCGTGTGCGCGGCAACCGCAGACCTGCGCGACTTACTGAAGCGCCGGCTTGGGTCTATTGGGGACGAGGCACATGTCCGGGCGCACCGGCCTCAGCCCCCGGCCCCGCATCCGAAAACCGCTCCATGATTGCCAGCACCCCGGGCAGTTGCTGCACGAACAGCGCCACCAGCTCGGGGTCGAAGTGCTTGCCCGATTCGCTCTCGATCAGGGCCAGGGCGGCGTCCACCGTCCAGGCTTTTTTGTAGGGCCGCTGTGAGGTCAGGGCGTCGAAGACATCGGCCAGGGCGCAGATGCGCCCGGCTTGCGGGATGGCCGCGCCGGCCAGGCCTTGCGGGTAGCCCGAGCCGTCCCATTTTTCGTGGTGGGTAAGGGCGACGACGCGGCCCAGTTCGAGCAGGTCAGAGTCGGCGCCTTCGAGGATGCGCGCGCCAATCTCGGCGTGGGTCTTCATCACCCGCCACTCGTCGGCATCGAGCTTACCGGGCTTGAGCAAGATGCCATCGGGGATGCCGATCTTGCCGATGTCGTGCATTGGTGCGGCGTGGAGCAGCAGCTCGGCGTCGTCTTCGGTCCAGCCGGCGGCGCGTGCCAGCAGGGCGGCGCAGTGGCTCATGCGCAAGATGTGGTTGCCGGTTTCCTCGTCGCGGTACTCGGCCGCGCGGCCCAGGCGCTGCACCACCTGCAAGCGGCTGCGGTGCAGCTCTTGCGTGCGCTGGCGCACCATGTCCTCGAGGTGGTCGCGTTGCTGGTGCAGCAGGCGATGCGCCAGTTGTGATTGCAGCAAATTGCGCACCCGCATCAGCAGCTCGGCGCGGTCAAAGGGTTTGGTGACGAAGTCGCGCGCGCCGGCATTGAAGGCGCGCAGCAGGTGGTCCTGGCTGCGCTGGGCGGTGAGCACCAGCACCGGCGGCGGCAGCGGGTCATTGAGCGCCTGCAGCTGCGCCATCACGGCATAGCCATCGAGGTGCGGCATGTTGATGTCGAGCAGGATCAAATCGGGCGGCGATTCGGCATAGCGCGCCAACACCTGGCGCGGGTCCTGCACCAGCACGGCGATGTCCCGGAGTCTTTTGAACGCGTGAGCTGAGGTGGCGGCTCGTTCGACCCGCATGCGCGAGCATGCGGGTTGCCTCGCAAGCAACCGAAGAAGCCACCAAGATGAAGTCTCACACGAAGCCCGCATTGCGGGCAGTGCCTGCTGTGCAGGTTCAAATCTCGCTGCCCATTCAAGGCGTACTGCGCGATGTGCGCCATGCTTTCCTGGGCCTGTGCATCGACGCCGGGCAGAAGGTGCTGGCCGCGATGATGGAAGCCGACAGGGCAGCGCTGTGCGGGCCCAAGGGCGTTCCCGATACCATGCGGCGCGCGGTGCGTGGCGGCACCACCGCCAGCCAGGTCGTCCTGGGCGGCCAGCGCATCGCGGTGCGCCGTCCGCGTGCCCGCTCGACGGCGCAGGGCGAGCTGGCGTTGCCGAGCTTCCAGTGGGCCGCTTGCGGTGATCCGCTGGACGCAGCGACCATGGCGGCCATCGCCGCGGGTGTGTCCACGCGGCGCTATGCCAGCACCCAGGAGCCGGCGCCTGTGGCGCACAAGCCTCGCGCGGCGTCCAAGAGCGCGGTGTCGCGCCGCTTCGTGCAACTCAGCCAGGAGCAGTTGGCGCAATGGCTGGCGCGGCCCTTGGGCGACTTGGATCTGCCGGTCGTGATGATCGACGGCATCCACTTCCGCGACCGTGTGATCCTGCTGGCGCTTGGAATCGACGCCCAGGGCAACAAGCACCTGCTGGGGCTGCGCGAGGGCTCTACCGAGGCCACACGAGTGGTCGCCTCGCTGCTGTCGGACCTGGTTGAGCGCGGGCTGCTCGCCGATCGCATGCGGCTGTGGGTGATCGACGGCGGCAAGGCGCTGCGCAAGGCCATCGTGCAGACCTTCGGTAAGCGTTCCGCCAACCCATCTATCCACGCAAAGCCGAAGCTGAGAACCTTGCGGCCATTGCGATGTGCAGTGAGGCGAGGTGGACATGGATCGAGA
>JAYSSS010000119.1:0-24732 GCA_043720415.1 Ideonella sp. | reverse complement strand
TGATGCAGTGGCGGCGCCAGGTGCAGCACCCGAGGCCGCACCCGCCGGCCCTGAGCCAGCGCCCCCGCGCCGGCCGGCACCGGGCACATAGGGCGTCTCGCGCACCTTGCCGCCCGGGCGCAGGTTTTGTTTGCCCTCGACGACGATCTTTTCGCCGGCCTGAACACCTTCGACGACTATGAATTCGCCACTGGGCACGCGCGGCTGCACCGTGCGCAGCTCCACCGTGCCATCGGGCTTGACGACATACACTGAGCGCTCATTGCCGCGGATGATCATGGCCGCCTGCGGCACCACCACCGCATCGACCAGGGTGCGCATGGTCATGCGCACGGTGACGTACTGCCCGGGCCACAGGGCCTGCGTGGCGTTGGCCACCTGGGCCTTGACCTTGATGGTGCCGGTGGTTGTATCGATGGCGTTGTCCACAAAGACGACCTTGCCCTTGAGCGGCTCGGCCGGCGGCGCGTTGCGCCCGCGCTCGCCACCAGGGATGACGATGGACACTTCGGCAGCACCGGCGCCGCCGCGGCCACCGCGGCCAGGCACACCGCCTGGGCCGCCGCGGCCGGGTACAGCACCTGCAGCGCTGCGTGCTCCTGCTGCAGACGCTGGAGACGCCGCACCCGCAGCACCCCGCCCAGCCGTTGCTTCGGCGCCCGCGGGCGCTGCCTTGCCCGCCGGGCCTGCGCCAGGCTTGCCCCCTGGCCCCATGTCGGCGCGTGGCCCGCCGCCGCCACCGGCGGCGCGCAGCACCGCTGCGAGCTGGGTCTCAGGGATGGCAAAGGACACGCCTATGGGGTCGATCTGATTGATGTTGACCATCACCAGGCTGGCCGCTGCCGGCTGCACCAGTGAGCCGCGGTTGACGTTGACATTGCCGGTGCGGCCCGAGAGCGTGGCGTTGATGGTGGTGTAGCTCAGGCTGACCTCGGCCGAGCGCACGGCGGCGGCATCGGCAGCAATGGCCGCGCGCTGGGCTTCGACGTTGGCCTGGGCGGTGTCAACCACGCTCTGCGCGATGAAGTTCTGCGCCCGCAGCTCTTGCTGGCGTTTGAGCTGGCGCTCCAGATCGGCCATGGTGGCCTGGTTGCGCAGCAGCTGGGCCTTGGCTTTCTCGAGGTTGGCGCGGTCCGCCCGGTCATCCAGGCGGAACAGTGGCTGGCCTTCCTTGACGAACTGGCCGTCGCGTATCAGCACCTCGGCGATGGTGCCGGTGATCTGTGGGCGCACATCGACGGTGTCCAGCGCGACCACCGTGCCGGCGGATTCCACGGTGACAGGCACATCGCGGGTCTGCGCCACATACACGCTCACGGTTTGCGGTGGGCGAGGCGCCGAGGCGGCGGACGCCGCGGCGGCCGCAGCGACAGCGGCCGAGCCGTTGTCTATGCCCACCGCCTTGAGTGCGCCGCTGTAATAGCCTGCCGCGCCCAAGATGCCCAAGCCGATGAGGCTGCCAAAAACTGTCGATTTCTTCATGACATGACGGCACGTGCCGCTGGCGCAAACATCACACCAATCTAGCAGCGGGGGTGCCGCGTCGGCACCGGGTCAATCCCGCGCGCTGGCCCGGCTTTACATGGCGAATTGGCGGTGCACGCCGAGCGCCGAATGGGCGCCCGGCCTTCAGCACGCCGAGCGCCGAATGGGCGCCCGGCCTTCAGCACCCCGAGCGCCGAATGGGCGCCGCGCCTTCAGCCACCCGGCGTCTCGGCTTCAGATGTGGGCCACTGCCAGCCCACCCAACACCAGGCCGACGGCGGCCAGACCGAACATGCCCCACTCCAGCCACCTGCGCCGCGTCAGCAAGGCCATGGCGGCCATGGCGATGGACACCTGCAAGGCGGTGGTGGCCTGAGCCCAGCGGTGGTGCTGGTGCATTTGCTCATCCGAGCGCTTGTCCCAGGCGGTGGCCTCGGCCTCCATCTTTTCGGCGCCGAGCTTGATCTCGGCCTTCTCTTTCTTGTAGCGCTCGACCTCGTCCTTGTATTGCTTTTGCCGGTCTTCGGGCACCAGGGCCAGGGCCAGCTCGGCCAGGTTTTGCTCGCTGCTCTTGGACTGGTAGTAATTCCACTGGTTGCTGGCCTCAGTTTTCTTGATGGCGGCGTTGTTCTTGAACAGTCCGGCATTGGCCTGGGTGGCCCCGCCCATGTAAGAAAACAGCGCGCCCACGGTGGCCAGGATGGCCGTCATCACGGCGATCTGGCCCGAGAAAGCGTCCTTGCCGTGGCCTTGCTCGGCGGCGTGTTCGACCTCGTGGTCGTGCGGGCCATGAACGTGAAATCCTTGTCCTGACATGGGGTCAATCTCCTGGGGTGTTGCGCTCACGCGATGCGCTGGTAGGTGACAAAGGAAAAGTCAAAGTCGTTCGGTGGCGCCGCATGGTGGCGCTCGCGCCGGGTCTCGATGAATTGCTCACGCGGCCAGGCCGGGAAGTGCGCGTCGCCGGCAAAGTCGGCGTCGATTTCGGTCAGCACCAGCTCGTCGGCCAGTGGCAGTGCCGCGGCATAGAGCTCGGCGCCACCCAGCACCCAAATGCGCGTGGGTGGGGCCGCTGAAGCTGTCGCCATGGGGGCCGTCGCGGATGCCACCGCAGGGGCCGTCACGGATGCCACCCGAGCTGCTGCCAGCTGCAGCGCGGTGGCGAGATCGCCGGCGACGGTGGCGCCTTCGGCATGCCACCCGATTTGTCGCGTCACAACGATGTTATGCCTATGAGGCAAGGGCCGAAACCGCTCGGGCAGCGAGTCCCAGGTCTTGCGCCCCATCACCACCGGACAACCGCTTGTCTGCTCGCGCAGAAAGCGTTGGTCCTGCGGCAAGCGCCACAGCATTTGGTTGCCGCCACCGATGACGCCATTGCGCGCCACGGCGGCGATCAGGGCGATCCGCGTCACACCGCCACCGGCGCTTTGATGGCGGGGTGGTGCAGGTAATCAAGCACCTCGAAATCCTCGAACTCGTAGTCGAAGATCGATGCCGGCCGGCGGCGGATGTGCAGCCTGGGATAGGGGTGGGGCGAGCGCGCCAGTTGTGTGGCCACCTGCTCGGCGTGGTTGTCGTAGATGTGGCAATCGCCGCCGGTCCAGATGAAGTCACCCAGCTGCAGATCGCACTGCTGGGCCAGCATGTGGGTGAGCAGGGCATAACTTGCAATGTTGAAGGGCACGCCCAGAAAGATGTCGGCGCTGCGCTGGTAGAGCTGGCAGCTCAATTTGCCATCGGCCACGTAGAACTGAAACAGCGCATGGCAGGGCATCAAGGCCATCTTCGAGAGCTCGGCCACATTCCAGGCGCTGACGATGATGCGGCGTGAATCGGGGTTGGTCTTGAGCTGCTGGACCACCTCGGTGATCTGGTCGATGTGGCCGCCCTCCGGCGTGGGCCAACTGCGCCACTGCACGCCGTAGACCGGGCCCAGATCGCCGCCATCGCGCGCCCACTCGTCCCAGATGGTCACGCCACGCTCTTGCAGCCAGCGGGCGTTGCTGTCACCGCGCAGGAACCACAGCAGCTCCAGGATGATGCTCTTGAGGTGCACCTTCTTGGTGGTGACCAGCGGGAAGCCTTCGTTCAGATCGAAGCGCATCTGGTGGCCAAAGACACTGCGCGTGCCGGTGCCGGTGCGGTCGCCCTTGGCCACGCCATGCTGGGCCACATGGCGCATGAAGTCTTCGTATTGGCTGCGGGTCGGGTGGGTGCGGTGGGTCGGCATGGCGGGCGGGGTCAGTACGATCCGAACAAGGTGTCGAGTGCCTCAATGACATCGGCGCGTTCGTGGCTCAGCTTCGCCACGGGGCGGCGCAGCAGGCTGATGTGAATGGCGGCGATGTGGGCCGTGTCCAGCACGACGGCCTTGCCCGAGATCTGCCAGGCCGGGTTGAGCTGGCGCACCGCGGCGCCGAAAAATTGTGGCGTGCGCAGCGGAATCACAACCCGTGATTCCATGGGCCCCAGGTGATCGTTCTGCACATCCAGCACAAACGGCGTGTGGCGCCGGTCATCCGGGTCTGGATTCGCATAGACATCGAAGCGCGCCATGGCTGGGCTCAACTCACGCCGCCTTGGGCTGCTTGGCCGGGCGCATGAAGCTTCGGTACTTGTCCGAGAACATGCCGTCGCGGGCGATGCGGGCGTTGTACTGGGTGATGGCGTCCTTGTTGTCTTCGTTCCAGCGAATCCAATAGACGCGTTCGACTTCCTGCTTGAGCAACTCATCCACGGTCTGCGAAATGTTCAGGCCCAACTCTTTGGCCATTTCCAGTACGGCCGAATTCAAGGACAGATTGATCGCTCGCTTGGGGGCATCGCGAAATTGGCGCATGATGAATCTCCATCGGATATGCGCATGAATTATGCGTTCAAATCGTGGCGGGCTCGGCCTCATCCAGCCCAAACTGCATCGCCGCCAGACGCGCATACAGCCCGTCTCTGGCCACCAGCTCATCGTGCGTGCCGATGTCAACGATCCGCCCGGCCTCCATAACCACGATGCGATTGGCTTTTTGGATGGTGGCCAGGCGGTGTGCGATGACCAGGGTGGTGCGGTTGGCGAAGGCCGATTCCAGCGCCGCCTGCACCATGCGCTCGCTCTCGGCATCGAGGGCGCTGGTGGCCTCGTCCAGCAGCAGCAGAGGCGGGTTTTTCAACATCGCGCGGGCGATGGAGATGCGCTGGCGCTGGCCGCCGGACAAGCGCACGCCGCGCTCGCCCAGGAAGGTGTTGTAGCCCTCGGGCAGCGCGTTGATGAAATCGTGCGCGAAGGCCGCCGTGGCGGCGGCCATGACCTCGGCATCGCTGGCCTCGGGGCGGCCATAGCGGATGTTGTCCATGGCGCTGCTGGAGAAGATGATCGAGTCCTGCGGCACGATGCCGATGCGCTGGCGCAGGGCCTGCAGGCCGGCCTCGCGCACCTCAACGCCATCGACCTGCACGCTGCCCGATTGCAGATCGTAATAACGCAACAACAGCTGGAACACCGTGCTCTTGCCGGCACCGCTGGGGCCGACCAGGGCGATGGTCTCGCCGGGCTCGACCTTCAAGTTGAAATCGTGCATCGCGGGCTGGGCCGGCCGAGACGGGTAGTGAAAGCCGGCATGGCTGAACTGCAGCGCCGAGCCGCCGCGCGCCGCCGGCAAGGCCTTGGGCAGCGCGGCCTCCAGCACGGGTGAGCGCGCCACCAGCAGCTCCATCAAGCGCTCGGTGGCGCCCGCGGCGCGCAGCAAGTCGCCATAGACCTCGGACAGCACGGCCACACTGCTGACCAGGATGATGACGAAGACGACAGTCTGGCCAAGATGACCGGCGCTGATCTGGCCGGCGATCACCGCCTGTGTGCCCTGGTACAGGCCCCACAGCAGGGCGCCAAAGGTGGCGGTGATGATGAAGGCCACCAGCATGGAGCGCACACGTGTGCGCTTGCGCGCGACATCGAAGGCGCGCTCGGTGGATGCATCGAAGCGCGCCGCCTCGCGCGCTTCCTGCGTATAGCTTTGCACCACCGGGATGGCATTGAGCACTTCGGCGGCGATGGCGCTTGAATCGGCCACACGGTCCTGGCTGGCGCGGCTCAGCTTGCGCACGCGCCGGCCAAAGTACAGGCTGGGCAGCACCACCAGCACCAGGATGCCCAGCACCTGGGTCATGACATAGGGGTTGGTGATGACCAGCATGGCCAGCGCGCCGATGCCCATCACCGCATTGCGCAGGCCCATGCTCAGGCTGGAGCCGACAACGGTCTGCACCAGCGTGGTGTCGGTGGTCAGGCGGCTCAAGACCTCGCCCGTGGCATTGCTCTCAAAAAACTCCGGGCTTTGCCGCACCACATGGGCATACACCGCATTGCGCAGATCGGCGGTGACGCGCTCGCCCAGCCAGGTGACCATGTAAAAACGCAGCGCTGAAAACAGCCCGAGCGCAGCCCCCACGGCAAACAGCGCAATGAAGTGGCCGCGCAGCGCCATCACCCGGGCGCCGGGGTCGCTGCCGACCACGCCCTCGTCGATCAATGACTTCAGCGCCAGCGGAAACACCAGGGTGCTGACGGCGGCCATCACCAGGAACAACACCGCCAAGGCAATGCGCGCGCGGTAGGGGCGTATGAAGGGCAATAAACCGGAAAGGGAGCGGGGTGTCGCAGAGGCTGCGCGGTCGGTCGGCGAGGGCATGGCGGGCAGTGTAGGTGGCGGCCCCTGCGGCAGGCCCTACATGCGGCAGGCCCTACAGCGGCAAGGTCCACAGCGGCAGGCCCCACAGCGGCAGACCCCACAGCGGCGCGGTGGGAACCGTCGCCTTCAGCGCTGCTGCGCCTTGCTCTTGCCGGGCAGTGGCGCGCCCGATGCATCCTCATCCGCCACCACGCGCCCGCGCCGCTGCAAGGCCTCACGCAGCAAGTACTCGGCCTGCGCATTGGCGCTGCGCAGCTCTTGTGCAGCCAGGCGCTCGACCTCGGCCCACAGGGCAGGGTCGATGCGCAGCACAAAGCTCTTTTTGCCGGGGCTGGCCATCGGCGCCTGACTCTTAAAGTACGCGTGCTCGCGGTTCAAGCGCGGCTTGAAGGCGCCGGCCCATCACGAATACAGCGTGCCGGCGTTGACGATGGGCTGGGTTTCGCGGTCCGAGCACAGCACCACCAGCAGGTTGCTCACCATGGCCGCCTTGCGTTCATCGTCCAACACGACGATGGAGCGCTCGGACAGGCCTTTGAGCGCGGCCTCGACCATGGTCACCGCGCCATGCACGATCTTGGTACGCGCGCTGATGATGGCCTCGGCCTGCTGGCGGCGCAGCATCACCTGGGCGATCTCGGGGGCATAGGCCAGGTGGCTCAGGCGCGCGTCCTGCACCTCCACGCCGGCGGCCTCAAAGCGCACCTGCAGCTCGGCGGCCAGGGCGGCCGAGACCTCGTCCATGCCGCCACGCAGGGTGTGCTCATCCGGGCGCAGGTCTTCGCCGTCGTCGTAGGCGTACATCGAAGCCAGATGGCGGATGGCGGCCTCGGCTTGCACCACCACATAACGCTCATAGTCATCGACATCGAACACCGCCTGCGCCGTATCGCGCACCCGCCAGACGACCACCGCGCCGATCTCCACCGGGTTGCCGCGCTTGTCGTTGACCTTGAGCGTGGGCGTGTTCAGGTTGCGTGCGCGCAGCGAGATCTTGCGCCGGCTGTAGAACGGGTTGGCCCAGCGCAGGCCCTCGGTGCGGTCGGTGCCGACGTAGCGGCCGAAGAGGGTGAGGATGGCGGCCTCATTGGGTTGCAGCACATACAGGCCGACCAGGGTCAGGGTGCCGATGGTGAGCAAGCCCGCCATCAGGGCCAGTCCGGTGGGCCAGGGCGCCATTTTCAGCACCAGCAGGCCCACGCCAGCGAACAACAGCAGCAGGCCCAAGGCCGCCATGCCGTAGCCATTGGTGCTGCGCGCGACCCGTTCCTTGAACTTCAGTTGAGCGGACATGAGCGCCTCCTGGCGACATTGAAGTGATATCACTTTAGTGTCAAGGTGGCAGATCGTCAAGGGGTCCCAGGCGATGGTGTCGGCGCCGAGCTTTACCTTCCGGCGCACATTTGAGGAAACGCCGAATGTGCCGATAAGCACTATTCATCCCCCCGGCCCGCGCGGCTTGTGATGGAATCTGCACACCATGGAAATCCCGTCCAATGCCAAGCTGACCGACGTCATCGACGCCATGCGTCGCCAGTGGCAGGCACAGCCCGCTGTGCAGCGCTGGCTGCTGGGCTTGGTGCTTTTGGCCCTCGTGGGCGCCACACTGGGCCTGGGCATTGCCGCGGTGGCCGATGCCTCGATGTGGCAATTCGGCGCGGGCGTGGGCGCGCTCAGCGCGGCCTTGATCGGGGCGGCCGCAGCCCGCCTGTCCTCCCCGCCTGAGGCGCCGCCGGGCCTGCAAGATTCAGTCGCCGAGTCGGCATTCGGCGCCATCACACCGGTGCCACCGCCGCTTGAGGCCGATGCCATTCGCGATGCCCTCACCGGCGCCTACACCCAGCGCTACTTCATTGCGGCGGCCGACCGCGAGTGGTCACGCATACGCCGCCACGGCGAAGATGCCGCCTTGCTGATGATCGATGCCGACCAGCTGCGGGCCATCAACGACGCCCATGGCATGGCCTGTGGCGACGCCCTGCTGGTGCAATTGACGCGTCTGGTCTCGGCCACCTTGCGTCAGTACGACCTGATGGCCCGGTTCAATGCCGGGGTGTTGGTGGTCTATCTGCCGCAGACCGACCCCATGGGTGCTGTCGATGTGGCCGAGCGCGTCCGCGAGCGCATTGCCAACCTGCGCATGGCCTGGCCCACGGGCCAGATCAGCGTGACGGTGAGCATTGGCGTGGCCGCCATCGGCGCCGACCACACGGCTCTGGATTCGGTGATCGGCGATGCCGGCACCGCGTTGCGTGCCGCGAAAACCGCAGGGCGCAACTGCGTGCGCGCGGCGCCCGTGCCGCCCAAACGGCAGCCGGCTTTTGGTTCGCCCCAGGGTGATCGCCGGCCGCATTGAGGCCCAGCCAGTCAGCACTGCACCCGGCTCAGCCCGGTGGGCAGTGAAGCCGGCATTCAGCCCAGTCGCAGCGGCGCCGCCCTGCCGGTCATCTCCAGATAGCCCAGGCCCAGTGGCCGCCCGCTGGCGTCGCGCAGCTCGGCCAGGCCTTCCCAGTAGATGGCGCCGGTGCTGGCGCGGCTGTCCAGTTCTTGGGCGTCGAGCAGAGCCTCCAGTTCGAACTGCCCGGCCGGCGTCGCGATGCGCCAGCGCACCGGGTAGCTGGCCCCGCTGGCCGGGCTGCGCCAGTGGCGCAGGGGCGTGAATGTCACATCATCGGCGGCAAAGGCACGAGCGTGCGCCTCGGCCGCCGCACGGTGGCTGCCACCGGCGAACACGGCGCTGCCGTTGGCGCCGCGCAGCACAAAGGCGGTGAGGGCACTGCCATCGTGCAGGTTGATGCCTATCCAGTCCCAGCCCGTGGCCTGCGGTGGCATCAGGCTGTCGCTCCATTCGTGATCCAGCCAGGCGCGGCCAGGCAGTTGCAGCTCGCGGCCATCGAGCACCAGGCTGGCCTGCGTCTGCAGTTGCGGCAGGCTGTAGTAGTGGCTGGCGTGCGGCGGCGGCCCCTTGCGCGAGTGGCCGGCCTGGCCCTGCAGCAGCACGCCTTGCGTGGGGCGCATGTGCAGGCTGAGCCTGAAACCGGCCTCGGGCGCAGCAATCAGGGCTTGATAGGCGCCGGCCAGCGGGCCGCCAGCATCGCCCTGGCGCTGCAATTGCCAGGCGCCCAGGCGCAAGCCGGTGTCGCCGCGCTGCGCCAGCGGGCCACTGTCCAAGGTCTGCCCTGACCAGCGCGACAGGCGCTGCGCATGGCGGTGCCCGCCAGGCTTCAACTCGGTGATGGCGGCATGAGCGAAGAGCAACTGCCGCGGCGCCAGGCGCCCGGCCAGACCCTGGGCCACGCCGGTGCGGCTGCGAAAAAAGGTCACCTGAAAGCCGATCAGCGGCGCCTTGCCCTGGCGCAACCAGCCGGTGGCGTACCACCATTCAATGCGCGCCTGCAGATGGGCGCCGTGGTCGTGGGGGAAGCGCAAGGCGCGCGTGGGCGAGACCGCATCGTCGTCGGGCGGTGGGCCGGGTGGGCTGGGCGCGGGGCTGGCCATGGGGCTGGAGTTCGGTGGTCCGGTTTGGGTCGCATTGGCCTTGGCGGCGCTGGCCTGGCCAGCACCGGCCTGGCCGGCGCCCGCCTGTGCGGCGCCGGCCCCCAGGGCCAGCAGCCAGGCGCGGCGCTGCGGGTTCACCAATCCTCCTTCACGGCCAGCACGGCCTGTGCCGCGGCCGCACGCCGTGCACTGAAAGCCGCCGCCAGGCCGCCCACCAGCATCACCGTGCCGGCCAGGGCGGCCAGCCGGGCCGCGGGGATGTGCATGTCCATGGTCCAGTGAAAACTCTGTGGATTGACCACATGCACCAGCACCGCAGCCATCGCCAAGCCCAGCGCCAGGCCCAGCAGGCAGCCGGCGAACAGCCAGGCCAGGGTCTCCAAGGTCACCAGGGCCATGCACTGGCGCCGGGTCAGGCCCAGGTGGGCGAGCAGGCCAAATTCCTTGCGCCGTGCCAGCACCTGGGCCGACAGGCTGGCGACCACGCCCACCAGGCCGACGCCTATGGCCACCATCTGCAGGTAGCGCGTGACGGCGAAGCTGCGGTCGAAGATGGCCAAGGACAGGCGCCGCAAATCGGCCAGGCTGGCCACCTCCAGCGGCTGATGCGTGCCCGCCAAGGCCTTGATGGCGTCAGCCAGCGCAGGCGCCGAGGTGCCTGGCACCAGCCACAGCGACAGATCGTTGATCCCAAGGTCACCGGTGAGGCGCTGGTAGTCGGCCAGGTCAATGGCCACGCTTCCAAACTGCCGCGCGTAATCGCGAAACACGCCGCGGATGAACAGGGGTTGCGCCTCGCTTTGGGCCTGGCCCTGACCTGATGTCTGTTCCGGCGACTGCTCCACCGCCTGGGCTCGGGCAGGACCTGGCGCCTGGCCTTGCCCCTGCGCCTGGTTCGATTCAGCAGACCTCGCATGCGGCAGCGGCAGCGTGATGGTCTGCCCCGGCGCCCAGCCGTGGATGGCCGCGGCCGGCTCGCTGATGTAAATGGCCACCGCGCCCGGCGGCGCTGGCAAGGCCTCGGCCAGCATCGGCAACTGCTTTTGCGGATCGGTCATCGGCCGTGCCAGCAGGGCCACGGCCGGCTGGCGCGCATCGATCTGCAGGGCCAGCGTTTGCCCGGGCTGCACCCGCGCGACGCCGGGCAGCGCGGCCACGGCCGCCACCGATGCGGCGGGCAAGCCGGCGCGTGCGCCGGACGTGCCGCCGACCCCGGCACGCACATACATCTCGGCCGGCAAGACCTGATCCAGCCACTGCGAGACGGCCTCGCGAAAGCTCGCCACCATGACCGTCAGCGCGACCGACAAGGCCAGGCTGGCGACCACCCCCGCCACCGTGGCGCTGGCCGCATGGCGCGAGAAGTGCGCGCGCTGCCGGGCCAGCCACAACAAGGCCAGCGCCGGGACGCGACTGGCGCCGCCGGGCTGCACGGGCGATGGCACCGACGCGAGTGCGCCGGGCACAAGGGATGTCGGATCGGCAGCGTGCGCCTTGGGGTCGAACTCAGCAGCACCGCGCGGCTCGCCGTCGCGTACATCAGCATCGCGCGGCTCGCCGTCGCGTACACCAGCATCGCGCGGCTCGACGTCGCGCACACCACCACCACGCGGCTCGACGTCGCGCACACCACCACCCTGCGGCCCCACGCCGCGCCCGCCCGCAGCGCCCAGCGCATCCCCCCCCGGCCAGCGCGCCAGCACCCAGCCCACCACCCAGGGTACCGCCGCCACGCCGCCGGCCAGGCACAGCGCCACCGAGGCATAGGCCGCCAGCGGCAAGCCGGCCACCGGCGGCAGCAGCGCCAGCAGGGCCGCGGCCAGCAGCAGCGCTGGCGCCGGCCAGCGCGCGGTCTGGCCTGCCGCGAAAGCCATGCCCTGGCCCTTCAACACCATCACCGGCGCCATGCCTTGGGCCTGCCGGGCCGGCCACCAGGCGCCCAGCACCGCGGCCAGCAGGCCCAGCGCGGCGCAGGTCGCCAGCGCCGGCACGGGCCAGGCCAAACTCGGCGCGACGCCGGCAAAGTAGCCGCCGCCCAGGTCACCACCCAGCAGGCGCAGCGCCAGGGCTGCCAGGCCGGCGCCCAGCGCCAGGCCGAGCAAGCTGCCCAGGGCACCGAGCACGGCACTCTCGGCCAGGATCCACTGCCGGCGCTGGCCGGCCGCCACGCCCAGCACGCCCAGCAGCGCCAGTGCCGGCAGGCGCTGGGCGACTGAGAGCGACACCACCGAATACACCAGGAAGCCGCCCACCAACAGTGCCACCAAGGCCAGCACCGACAGGTTGACGCGGTAAGCGCGCGACAGCGTGGACATGCGCTGCGTCGCGTCGTCCGCCGCCGCGGCGCGCACACCCTGCGGCAGGGCCTGGCGGCGCAGCCAGGCCTCGCGGTCCACCCCGGCTGCCAGGCGCAGATCGATGCGCGACAGCCGCCCGGCGCGGGCAAAGTGCTGCTGCACGGCGGCGATGTCCAGCGCCACCAGCGGGCCGCCGCCCGCGGCCACCGACCCGGCCACGCGCAGCCTCAGCCAGCCCTGCGGCGTGGCCAGCTCCAGCGCATCGCCATCACGCGCCGCCAGCCGGGCGCGCGCGCCGGGGTTGAGCCAGGCCAGGCCGGGATCGATGACCGCCGTCAGGGCGGCGCTGGTGGCCGCGCCGGGCGCCAGAACCGGTGCCAGATCGGGTGCCACGCTGGCCACCTGCAGCGCGTCAATGCCCAGGATGCGCAGCGCCAGCGGGGCTGCGTTGGCGGTGGCGCGCTCGACCAGGCGAGCTTGGCCTTGGGCTTGCGCCGGGCGAGGCTGGCCTTCGGGCAGTAGCACGCGAGGCTGGCCGTCGCGCCTTGCCAGGTCAGCCTGGCCTTGATCCACCGCCAGCCGCGCCAGGCCCTCAAGCGCCAGTACCGGGCTGGCCGCCGCGACCAGTTCATCGCCCGCCAGCTGGTGCAGAAGTGCGTCATCGAAGCCCTCGGGCCAGCGCGCTGCCAGCACCACGTCTGGCTGGCCGTTGACCGAACGGACGGCCTGCGCAAACTCGCTCAGTGCCGAGTGGTTGATCATCTGCACCGAGCTGGCCAGGGCCACGCCCAGGGCCACGGCCAGCATGGCCACGGCGTGGCGCCAGGGGTGGTGGCGCCACTCTGCCAGCGTCAGCGGGGCCAGGCGAAGCCACATCGGGAGCATTGCTGTGGCGTCCAGGGCGATGTTGCGGTGCCGGTGCTTCAATCCTGGCGGCTCGCCGGCGCCGCGGATGTCGCCGTGGGTGTCCCCGGCGCCGCGGATGTTGGCGTGGTGGGGGTCGGCACCGCCGCCCATGCCGCAGCACCTGCGACCGGCCGGCCCAGATCGATCAGCCCCGCGGCCGTCAGCCGCAGCACGCGATCGGCGCGCGCCGCCGCCGCCGCCGAGTGTGTGGCCAGCAGGCAGGCCGCGCCCTCGATGCGCACCTGGGCCAGCAGCACATCGAGCATGCGCTCGGCGGTGGCCGGGTCCAGGTTGCCGGTGGGCTCATCGGCCAGGATCAGCGCAGGGCGGTGCACCAGGGCGCGGGCCAAGGCCACGCGCTGCAGTTGGCCACCCGAGAGCTGGGCCGGCGAGCGCTGGCCCAGGCCGCCCAGGCCGACCGCGGCCAGCAGCGATTGCACGCGTTCGCCATCCGGCCGGCCCTGCAGGCGCAGTGGCAGGCCGATGTTGTCGGCCACGCTCAGGTGCGGCAGCAGGTGAAAGGCCTGGAAGACAAAACCCAGGCGATCGCGGCGCAGGCCGGCGCGGCCGGGCTCGTCCAGCTCGCGCACTGCGCGGCCATCGAGCTCGATGCCGCCGGCGTCGGCCTCATCCAGGCCGGCAATGCAGTTCAGCAGCGTCGATTTGCCCACGCCCGAATCGCCCAGCATGGCGACGAACTCGCCGCGCGCCAGCGTCAGGTCGACCTGTGCGAAGACGGCCAGGCCGCCATAGGCCTTGGCCAGGCCGGCGATGCGCAACACCGGCGGTGCGGCGCCTAAGCCAGCCATTGCGCCACCTGCGCCAGGGCGCGCTGTTCACTGTCGGCGGCGTCGCAAACCACGCTGCTTGCGGCGGGCATGGCGCGCAGCCAGGTGAGCTGGCGCTTGGCCAACTGCCGGGTGGCGGCCACGCCCTGCTCGCGCAGCGCGCGCAGGGCGCTGGATGACAGCGATGGGCTCGGCAGGCCAGCGGGAGCCCTCATGCCCGGTGGACCGGACCCGCCAGGTGAAACGGGTACGCCCGAGCCTGCCGCTGGCCCCAGCTCATCGCGCTCCAGCGCCGCCCAGCATTGGCGATAGCCAACGCAGCGCATGGCCGGCAGCTCGGGGTGCAGATCGCCGCGTTGGCGCAGGCCACGCACTTCATCCACCAGGCCGGCCGCCAGCATGGCATCAAAGCGCTGCGCGATGCGCTGGTGCAGCCAGGCGCGTGAGCCGGGCTGCAGCGCCAGCAGCGGCAGCGCCACGCCGGGCGTGGCGCGGCGGCCATGCAGGGCCGACAAGGGCGTGCCGCTGAGCTGCCAGACCTCCAGCGCGCGCTGTATGCGCTGGGCGTCTTGCGGCTGCAGCCGTGCCGCGGTGACGGGGTCCACGCGCTGCAGCTCGGCGTGCAGGGCCGGCCAGCCCTGTTGCACGGCGCGGGCATCGAGCGCGGCGCGCACTTGCGCATCGGCCGCGGGCATGTTGTCCAGGCCATCGATCAAGGCTTTGAAATACAGCATGGTGCCGCCGACCAGCAGAGCCAGGCGCCCGCGCCCCGCAATCTCGTCGATCAGGCGGCGTGCGTCGTGCACAAACTGCGCTGCCGAGTAAGCCTGTGTCGGCTCCAGAATATCAATCAAATGGTGCGGCACGGCAGCGCGCTCGGCGGCGCTGGGTTTGGCCGTGCCGATGTCCATGCCGCGGTAGACCTGGGCCGAATCGACGCTGATGATTTCCACCGCGTGGCGCTGCGCGATGGCCAGCGCGAGGGCGCTCTTGCCGCTGGCGGTGGGGCCGGCCAGGGCGATGGCGCGGGGCGGCGTGTGGATCACGACAGCGGGTGAGTGGCTGGCGTGGCCAGTGTTGGCGCTGCGGCCGCTGCCGCAGGTGTCGCCGCTGCAGCCGATGCCGCAGGTGCGGCTTGCGCGCTGATCAAGCCACCGGCCAGGGCGCCGACAGAGCCGGCCGTGACGGCCGCGATGGCCGAGTCGGCCACCTCCACCGGCCGCCGCGGCTCGCCGTGGCGCCGCACCAAGGTCCAGGCCACCAGCGCGGTCAACCCGGCGCCCAGGGCCATGCCACCGGCCAGCGGCCGCACGGTGCCATCGAAGGCCCCGCCCAGCCAGCCGCTGATGGCAAAGGCGGCGGCCGACAAGGCAAATCCAGACAGCGCAGAGGCCAGGCCGGCCGATTCCGGAAAGGCCGCCGCCGCGCCCGCCTGGCCGCAGGGCTGGTGGATGCCGTGGCCAAACGAAAACAGCGTCATGGGCAGCATCAGCACCCAGACCGAGCGGGTATCGAACCAGGCCACAGCCGCCATCAACACAGCGCCGGCCAGCGAGAAGCAGGCGCCGCGCGCCACCGTGCCGGCCAGGCCGTGGCGCGGCAGCCAGTGGCGGCAGGCGGCGGTGCCGACGATGTAGCAGCTGGCCATGGCGCTGAGCGCGGCGCCGGCCGCAGTGGGCGACAGCTGCAGCACTTCAATCAGGGTGATGCCGGCGCCGGCCAGGGCCACGAAGAGCGCGCCGTAGGTGCAGGTGACGAGCAGGGTCCAGGCGCGGAACCCGGGGTGGCGCAGGATGCGAAGCACCTGCGGCAGCAGGGCCGCCAGTCGCGTCGATTCGGTGTAGCGGTGGCGCGCGGTTTCGGGCAGGCGCCAGGCGACGAAGGCCAGCAGGGACAGCCCGGCCACCAGCAGCACGGCGAACACCGAGCGCCAGCCCAGATGGGTGACGAAGACGCCGCTGAGCGTGGGGCAGAGCACGGCGATCAGGCCCACCCGCGTCAACGCCGCGGCCATGACACCGGCGCCCTGGTGCGGCTCATACAGATCGCGCAACATGGCCCGCGCGCACACCACCGAGGCCGCCATGGCCGCGCCCTGCATGCCGCGCCACAGGATCAACTGCTCCACCGACACCGCCAGCAGCGCGCCGCCGCTGGCCACCACATAGGCGGTCAGGCCGATCAGCAGCACCGGGCGGCGGCCGTAGCGATCGGCCACCGGGCCCCAGACCAGCTGCGCCACACCAAAGGCCAGGATGGTGGCCGCAAAGACCAGTTGCACCGGCGCCTTGCCGGCCTGCAAGTCAGCCGCCACGGCGGGCAGGGCGGCCAGAAGCAAATCGGTGGTCAGGGGCTGCAGGCCGATCAGCATGGCCAACAACCAGGCGGCCTGGCGCGGCGAAATGGCTGCCGGGCCGGGCTGGCCGGCGCCGGCGCCAGCGGGTGCGGGCATCAAAAACGCTCGTCCGGGCGCAGGTAGCGCCATTGCCCGGCGGGCAGCTTGCCCAGCACCACGCTGCCGATGCGCACGCGCTTCAAGCCCAGCACCTGCAAACCCACCAGCTCGCACATGCGGTGGATCTGGCGCTTGCGGCCCTCGCGCAGCACAAAGCGCAGTTGATCCTCATTGGCCCAGCTCACGCGCGCCGGGCGCAACTGCCGGCCGTCGAGCTCCAGGCCATGCTGCAAGAGACCGATCTTGTCGGGGTGCCAGGGGCCGCCCTCGATGGGGTGGACGCGCACCAGGTATTCCTTCTCGACACGGCTGTCCTCGCCGATCAATTGCTTGGCGATGCGGCCGTCTTGTGTCAACACCAGCAGGCCGGTGGAATCGATGTCCAGCCGCCCGGCCGGCGCCAGGCCGCGTTGCTGGCCGGGGTGAAAGCGTGTCGGTGTTGTGTCCTCGACCCAGCGGTTAGGGCCCAAAAACAGCACGCTGGCGGGCTGGTGGCCGTCTTCGGCCTGGCCCGAGACATAGCCCACGGGCTTGTGCAGCAAGACGGTGACGCGCTGCGCCTGCTGGGTCTTGGCGGCGGCATCGATCTCGATCACTGCCTCGGGCAGCACGCGCTGGCCGAGCACGGCGGCCACACCGTTGACCAGCACCCAGCCGGCCTCTATCCATTCGTCGGCCTCGCGCCGTGAGGCCAGGCCGCGCTCGGCCATCACCTTGGACAGACGAAAGCCTTCGGCCGCGGTGGCGGCAGGCGCGGCTGCTGTGATCGGCGCCGGGCCTGGCCGGGTGCCGGGCGGGGACATCTGCGCCGGCCCAGGTCGACCGCTGGCGGCGCTGCCCGCTGCGGCGCCCTGCGCTGGCCGTGGCCACCCGCCGGGTGCGGCCGGGCCAGGGATGCGGCGCGGCGCGCGCTGAGGTGAGTCAAGGTGCGAGTCAACGCGCGAGCCATCCGGGGTGTCGCCAGGCCGGATGGCAGGGGCGTCACGGGGCGGGTATCCGGGCGGGTATCGGGGCGGGTGTCGAGGCGGGTTCATGGTGTCTTTCATCGGCCACGCAGGAACAGGGCATCGAGTTCCTTGTGCGTCACCTGGCGCCAGGTGGGGCGGCCGTGGTTGCAAACGTCGGAGCGCTCGGTGCGCTCCATGTCGCGCAGCAGCGCATTCATTTCAGGCAAAGTGAGCGTGCGGTTGGCGCGCACCGCGCCGTGGCAGGCCATGCTGGCCAGGATGTCGTCGCGGGCGCGTTGCACCAGGGTCGAGCCCTCCACCTCGGCCAGCTCGGCCAGCACGGCACGCGCCAGGGCCACCGGGTCGGCATCGGGCAGGGCGGCCGGGCGGGCGCGCACCGCCAGCACGCCGGGCGAGAGCGGCGCCACATCCAGGCCCAGGGCCTGCAAGGCCTCGCCTTGGGCTTCGGCGGTGGCAATCTCGGCAGCGGTGGCGGCAAAGGTGGCGGGGATGAGCAGGGCTTGGGCGGGCAGGCGCGCTGCCGCTGCACCACGGTCGCCAGCCTGCTGTGCCAATTTCAAACGCTCGTAGACGATGCGCTCGTGCGCGGCATGCATGTCGACGACGACCAGGCCGCTCGAGTTCTCGGCCAGGATGAAGGCGCCGGCCAGTTGCGCCAGGGCGCGGCCCAGTGGCCAGGCTTGGCTGCTGTGAGCGGCTTCGCTGGTGTTGCTGCTGTTGCTGGCGTAGCTGGCTTGGCTGAAGTCATCGGCTTGACGGGTGACCTGGGCGCTGGTGTCGCTGATGCCGGTGCGGGCCTGGGCAAGCTGCCCATCGTGGGCGCCGGCCAGCCCAGCCGCGGCCAGTGCCGGCCGATCAAGCAAGGCCGTCGCGCCGGCCTCCGCGCCCCAACGCGGCTGCGGCTGCTCGGCATAGAGCACCGCAGGGTCCTGCAAACCAAGCCGTGTTTGCCCATGCACCTCAGGCCGCCATGCCGGCGGCACGACATCGCGCAGCAGCATCTCACCGCCCGCCCACGGCGGCGCATCGGGCGCCGCCGCCACCGGGGCGCGCGACAGCGCCAGCGCCGCCTCGACCGCATGGCGCACGCCCTGGTGCACCTCGCGGCCATCGCGAAAGCGCACCTCGATCTTGGTCGGGTGCACATTGACATCGACGCGCAGCGGATCGACCTCAACGAACAACACCCAGCTCGGCTGGCGCGTGCCGTGCAGCACATCCTCATAGGCCGAGCGCGCGCCGTGGGCGATCATGCGGTCACGCACATAACGTCCATTGACATAGGCGTACTGCTGATCGGCGCGGGCCCGTGCGGATTCAGGCAGGCCGACGCGGCCGCTGACGCGAATGCCGGCATGGGGTGCGCCGGCGGCCATCGGTGCACCAGCCACAGCGGCCATCGGCCTAACAGCCGCAGCGAACAAAGACCGGTCGGCTGCAATGTCGATCGGCCGGCTCGCCGCCATGAACTCCGTCCCCAGCACATCGGCAATGCGTTGGCCCGCATCGGCGCGCCGCCACTGCTCGACCAGCTTGCCCTCGTGCCACACCGCAAAGGCCACGTCCGGCCGCACCAGGGCGTGGCGACGCACGGCTTCCAGGCAGTGCGCGGCCTCGGTGGCGTCGGTCTTCAAAAACTTGCGCCGCGCCGGCGTGGCAAAGAACAGCTCGCGCACCTCGACGCTGGTGCCCTGGGCGCGCGCCGCGGCCTGCAGCTCACCGCTGCGCGCATCCAGGCGCCAGGCATGGGCGGCATCGGCGGTGCGGCTGGTGATGGCCACTTCGGCCACCGAGGCGATGGCCGCCAGGGCCTCGCCGCGAAAGCCCATGGTGGCCACCGATTCCAGATCGATCAGGCTGGCGATCTTGCTGGTGGCATGGCGCTTGAGGGCCAGCACCAATTGATCGGCGGCGATGCCGGCGCCGTCGTCCTCGACCACGATGCTGCGCACGCCGCCGGCTGACAGGCGCAGGGTGATCTGCGTGGCCCCGGCATCGAGCGCGTTGTCCACCAGCTCGCGCACCGCGGCGGCCGGCCTGTCGATGACCTCGCCCGCGGCGATCTGACTGATCAACTCGTCGGGCAGCTCGCGGATGGCGCGTGGCGTAGCAGGGCTGGGGCCGGGGTTCATCCTGGGGATTATCCGGGGGGTGGGCGGCGGGCCGCCGGCCATTGCGGCACCGTGATAATGAATCGATGGACACCTTGATGCTGTTTGTCGACTTCGTCTTGCATGTTGATCGCCACCTGAGGCATTTTGTTGAGGCCTATGGCGGCTGGGTCTATGCGCTGCTGTTCCTCATCATCTTTGTCGAGACCGGTTTGGTGGTGATGCCCTTCCTGCCGGGCGACTCGCTGCTGTTTGTGGTCGGCGCGCTGGCCGGTGCCGGGCTGATGAACTACCCGCTGGTGATGGCCCTGTTGGTGACGGCCGCGGTGGCCGGCAACCAGACGAATTACGCCATCGGCCGCAAGCTTGGCCCGCGGGTTTTTCAGTGGGAGCAATCGCGCTGGTTCAACAAGCGCGCCTTCGATCAGGCACACGCGTTCTATGAGCGTTATGGAGGCGTCACCATCGTGCTGGCGCGCTTCATGCCTTTCGTGCGCACCTTCGCGCCCTTTGTTGCCGGCGTGGCGCAGATGACGCGCAGCAAGTTCACCTTTTACGATGTGAGTGGCGGCGCGCTGTGGGTCGTCAGCCTGGTGACCGCGGGCTACCTCTTCGGCAACATGCCCTGGGTGGTGGCCAACCTGAACTCCATCATCTGGGCGCTGATCATCCTGCCGGGGGTGATTTTTGTGATCGGTGCGTGGAAGGCCAAGCGGTCCCAGGCGGCGGCCGTGGCGTCGCCACCGACGCCAGCTTCACCCACCGCACCGAACTCATCGAGCTGATTGCGCTGTTCGGCCGGCCCCGCCTGGCCGGCACACGGCTCACAGCGGCCGTGGCCTGGCCAGCGGCGGGTTGCGCGCAAAGTAGCGCCGTATGCCGACAAACAGCGCCTCGACCAGCTTGTCCTGGTAGGCGGTGTCGCGCAGCCGGGCTTCTTCTTCAGGGTTGGAGATGAAGGCCGTCTCCACCAGGATGCTGGGGATGTCGGGCGCCTTGAGCACGGCAAAACCGGCCTGCTCGACATGGCGTTTGTGCAAGGCGCCGACCTGGCCCATGCGCTCCAGCACCTCGCGGCCGACGCGCAGGCTGTCCTTGATCTGCGCCGTGGTGCTCATGTCGAGCATGGCGCGCATCAGTTGCGGGTCTTGCACGGTGGCGATGTTGACGCCGCCCACCGCATCGGCGGCGTTCTCTTTGTTTGCCATCCAGCGTGCCGCGGCGCTGCTGGCGCCCTTGTCGGACAGCGCAAACACCGAGGCGCCACGCGCTTCGGGCCGCATGAAGGCATCGGCATGGATGGAGACAAACAAATCGGCCTGCACGCGCTGCGCCTTGCGCACGCGCTCGTGCAGCGGCACAAAGAAATCGGCATCCCGCGTGAGCATGGCGCGCAGGCCATTGAGGCTGTTCAAGCGGTCGCGCAGTTTGAGTGATATGGACAGCACCACATCCTTCTCGCGCAGGCCGGTGGGGCCGATGGCGCCAGGGTCTTCACCGCCATGGCCGGGGTCGATGACGACGATGACCAGGCGGTCGATGCGGCGTTGTGCCTCGGCGCTGATGGCGGGTGGGGCAGCGGCCATGACCGGACCAGGCGGTGGAGAGGCTGCTGCGGCAACACGTGCGGATGGCGACACCGATGCCGATGCCGATGCCGTGGCAGGTGACGCGGCCGATCCGGCCGATGTGGGCGATCCGGCCGATCCGGCCGATCCGGCCGATGTGGCCGAAGCCGGCCTGGCCGGCGCCGCTGAAGGCGCCGACCCAGCTGCCGCCGGGCCCGGCAGCGCCGCGGGCAAACTCGCCGCTCGCGGCTTGTCAACCCGCGCGATCAGCTCGCCCAGGGCATCCTGCACGCTGGCCACGGCCTGGCTTTCCGCCCTTTGGCGCTCGCGCAGCAACTCCAGCAGGGGGTCACGGGCCTGCGTGGGGTGCAGGTCCAACACCAGGCGGTGGCGGTAGGCGGCCACCGGCGCCAGCAGCAGTTGCTGCGGCGCCACCGCCTGCTTCAAATCAAACACCAGGCGCACCACGCGTGGCTGGTTCTGGCCAATGCGCACCGCGGCGATGTAGGGGTCATCGGGCCGCACCTTGCCCACCAGTTCGCGCAGCGCGGGGCTGAGCTCGAGCTCATCGATATCGACCACCAGGCGCTGCGGGTTCTCGGCCATGAAGTGCCGGGCTGAGAGCGCCACATCGGATTCGATGGTGACGCGGCTGTAGTCCGCCGCCGGCCACAGGCGCACGGCGACGATGCTGGCGCCAAAGGCCAGCTCGGCCGTGCCCAGCAGCAGGGCGGTGGTGGCGAGCTGGCCCAGGGCGTGGCGGCGCGACATGGCGGCATCTGCCAGCCCAAGCCCGGGTGAAGATTTTGGATCGCCGCTTGCCTGTAGCTTCATGGCGTTAGCAAGGCCAGGCCCAGCGCGGTGCCGGCCTGCAGCTCGACACTGCGCCCGTCGTCGTCCCGCGGCGTGATCCACAGCTTCAGGTCGGCCGCGGGCAGCAGGGTGGCGGCGTGCTCGGGCCACTCCACCAGCTTCAGACCCGGTGCGGCAAAGATGTCGCGAAAACCGGCGTCCAGCCACTCGCGCGCATCGCTGAAACGATAGAAGTCAAAGTGCGCGGCTACGGCGCCATGGGCCAGCTCATAGGGCTCCATCACGGCAAAGGTCGGGCTCTTGATGCGGCCCTGCACGCCCAGCGCACGCAACAGGTGGCGTACAAAGGTGGTCTTGCCGGCACCCAGGGGGCCGTGCAGCTCAATAAAGGCCTGCGTGATCTGCGGGTGGCTCGCCAGTTGCGCGGCCTGTGCTGCGCAAGCCGCCTCATCGGGCCATTGCCAGCAGCGGGTTTCTAAAATGGACGGATGCGCGAGGCTCACGACTTGGGACAAGGCAATGCAGATGCTGGGGTGAATGCGCAAGAGTGCCTGGCGCGGCTGCAGGCGTGGGGCAAGGCGCTGGGATTCTCACAGATCGGTGTGGCCGACGTCGATCTGGCGAGCGCCGAAGCCGGCCTCCTGGCCTGGCTGGACGCCGGCTTCCAGGGCAGCATGGCCTATATGGCGCGCCACGGTCTGAAGCGCGCCCGGCCCGCCGAACTGGTGCCAGGCACGGTGCGTGTGATCACCGCTCGCATGGATTATTTGCCGAGGGACATGCCGCAGGCAGCGACCCCCCCGCCACCAACAGCCACCCTCGACTGGCGAAGCCAAACGCTGGCCCGGCTGGACGAGCCCAAGCTCGCGCAGATTTCGATTTATGCCCAGGGCCGCGATTACCACAAGGTGCTGCGCTCGCGCCTGCAGCAACTGAGCGATCAACTGCAGGCTGTGATCGGCCCTTTCGGCCACCGCGTGTTCACCGATTCGGCACCGGTGCTGGAGGTGGAGCTGGCACAGCGCAGCGGCCTGGGCTGGCGCGGCAAGCACACGCTGGCGCTGTCGCGCGAGGCTGGGTCGATGTTTTTCCTGGGCGAGATATTTTGCGATCTGGCCCTGCCGCTGACACCTGAAGTGAGCGGCCATTGCGGCCAGTGCACGGCCTGCATCGATGTCTGCCCCACACGGGCCATCGTCGCCCCTTACCGGCTGGACGCGCGCCGTTGCATCTCCTACCTGACCATTGAGCACGATGGCCCCATCCCGCTGGAGTTTCGCGTGGCCATGGGCAACCGCATCTACGGCTGCGACGATTGCCAACTGGTCTGCCCCTGGAACAAATACGCAAAGCGCAGCGGCCTGCCGGATTTCGACGCGCGCGAGCCGCTGGCACAGGCCACGCTGCTGACGCTGTGGGCCTGGAGCGAGGCCGAGTTCTTGCAGTACACCGAGGGCAGCGCCATCCGCCGCATCGGCCACTGGCGCTGGCGCCGCAACCTGGCCGTGGCCCTGGGCAATGCCTGGCGGCAGACGGGCGATGAGCGCATCGCCACGGCCCTGCGCGGCGCACAGCCGCAGGCCGACGACTTGCTTTCCGAGCACCTGCACTGGGCCTTGGCGCAACGCGTTTGAGGCGCGGCGCAGGGCGGCCCGAATGCTGCACGCAGGCCACCGCCCGCCAGACCAGCGCCCAGGCTCAAGCCCCGGCCAGCCGCCCCAGCCATTCATGCAGTGCCCACTGTGTGCGTGTGAAGCCCTCGGCGCTGGGCAGCCAGGCCATGAGCGCATCGGCCGGGCCGCTGCGAAAACCCATGGGCGCGAGCACCACATCCATGGCGGCGCCGCTGCGCTGCACGGCCCGCGCAAAGGCCGCGGCACTGCGCTGCATGTGAAAGCCGTGGGTGACGAGCACGATGCGCGTCATGCCTTCGGCGCGCAGCATGGCCAGGCTGTGGCGGGCGTTCTCATTGGTGTCGCGCGACGTGGTTTCGGCCCAACGTATGGGCAGGCCGTAGTCGCGCAGGGCGATGCGCTGCGCCGTTTGCGCCTCGGTGGCCACGGGCCGCGCGCCATGCGCAATGCCGCCGCTGAAGAGCACTGGCAACTGCGTCTGCTTGGCCAGCCACAGGCCGTAGCGCAGGCGCTCCTGGCCCAGGGGTGTGAGATCGGGCCCGTCGTACTCCGGCGACAGGTTGCGGCCGCCGCCGCCCAGGATGACGATGGCGGTCTTGGGCGCGCCCTTGAGCTTGGCCACGGCGGCCACATCGAGTGAGGGCGGCGGCCGGGTCAAGCCATCGATCAGGGCATTGCCCACGGCCAGGGTGCTGCCCAGCCACACGCCAATCAGGCCCGTCAAGGCCAGGCCCCAGCCCCAGCGCGGGCGGTGCCTGATCAGTGCGCAACCAATCAAGGCCATCAGCAGCAGCGGCGCCGGGGGCAACAGCAACGCGCCCAATGCGGGCTTGAGGCCCTCAAGGCCCAGGGTGACGAGCAGGTCGTTCATGTGAGGGTGGCCGCTTCAGCTGCGGCGATTGATCCGAGGGCCATGCCCCCTCAGCTGTCGAGCTCGATCTTGCGGGCCTTGGCCACGGCCGTCCAGCGGGCAATGTCGGCCTGGATGAAGCTGCCAAATTGCGCCGGCGACATCGACTGCGGCTCGATGGCCTCGGCCGACAGGCGCTCGCGCAGATCGGGGGCGGTGAGCACCGTGGCCAGGCTGTCGTTGAGCAGTTTTTGCACCGCGGGCGGCATGCCGGCCGGGCCGACCAC
The DNA here is from genome assembly GCA_043720415.1 of Ideonella sp. Lineage (GTDB taxonomy): Bacteria > Pseudomonadota > Gammaproteobacteria > Burkholderiales > Burkholderiaceae_C > Pseudaquabacterium. The sequence goes on along the minus strand of JAYSSS010000119.1, from coordinate 387 downwards.
GCCGTACCACTGCACGGCATCAAACCCGGCAAAGCCCGATTCGATCAGCGTGGGCACGTCTTTAAGCAGCGGGTGGCGTGTCGTGCCGGTGACGGCCAGCGCACGCACCCGACCCGAGCGGATGTGCGGCAGCGCCGCGGCCAGGCCGGGGAACATGGCCTGGGTCTGGCCGCCGATCAAATCGGTGAAAGCCGGGGCAATGCCGCGGTAGGGGATGTGCACCGCAAAGCTGTTCACCGCCAGCTTGAACAGCTCCATGGTCAGGTGCGTCAGCGAGCCCGGCCCGGCCGAGCCGTAGCTGAGGCGGCCCGGGTTCTGGCGCAGGTAGGCCAGGAACTGCTGGATCGTCTGCACCGGCAGCGCGGAGTTGACGACCAGCACGTTCGG
>JAYSSS010000118.1:0-24968 GCA_043720415.1 Ideonella sp. | reverse complement strand
CGCAAGGACATGGTCATCAGCGGCGGCTTCAACATCTACCCCAGCGATCTGGAGGCCGTGCTGCGCGGACACAAAGATGTCGCCGATGCGGCCGTGGTAGGCGTGCCGAGTGTGGAGTGGGGCGAGACGCCGGTGGCCTTTGTGGTGCTGCGCGAGGGTGCTGCGGCCACGCCCGAGGCCATCCGCCAGTGGTGCAACGATCAGGTCGGCAAGACGCAGCGGCTGTCAGCGATTCGTGCCGTGGCCGAGCTGCCGCGCAGCGCGATTGGCAAGGTGCTCAAGCGCGAGTTGCGGGACGGTTGGCCGGTGGTGGCGTAGCGGTGGTGTCGGCTGCGGCCTGCTCGATCATCTGCATCAAGGCTGGCGCGTCGTCGATGCGCAGCATGGCCAGCAGGGCAAAGCGGGCCAGCAGCAGGGGCGCCTGATCTGGGCCCAGCGCGGTCATCTGCTCGCACAGCAGGGTGTAGGTGGCGTCGAGTTCGGTGTCGGTCATGGCGCGGCCTCTTCGGCGACATACAGGCGGCGCGCGGCGCCGAGCAAGGCCGCAGCCAGCGCAGGCGTTGGCAATCCGCGCCAGCGCGCCAGCACATGGCCATCCGGGCGCACCAGGTAAAGCGCCCCGCCGGCCGCGCCGTAGATGGCGGCCGCGGCAGGGTTGGCCTGCAGCGGCAGGTGATGCAGTGTCAGTGCCACACCGGCCGGGGCCCTAGCCGCCGCGGTGCTGGCCAGTGCCACGGCGCGCAGGGGCGTGGCATCGGGGTTTGCCTCGGCAAACCACAGTGCGGTCAAGCCCTGCCCCTTGCCCAGAAGATCGGTGACATGAGCGCCCTCTGCAGCGGTGGGCCCGCCGCCCGGCGCGATCACAAGCACCCGGCACTCCGGCAATACCGCACCCGGCGCCGGCCCGGCGGTGAAGCCGCCGATATCGGGCCCGTTCAAGGGTGAATCGGTGTAGGCGATGGCCGAGGTTTGGCGTGGGTTGATCAGCGGCCGCACGCGCGGGTGATCCGCCGCCAGGCTGAGCACGGCGCGGCGCATCAGATCGAAGGCGAATGAGGGCGGCGCCATGAATTCGGTGCTCTTGCGGCCGTGGGCCAGGTTCTCGTGCGCGGCGGTGACGCGCTCGGTGGAATAACTCTCGATCAACGCGTCCGAGGCCGCGCCCTGCGCCTGGCCTTGGATCACCGCCGCCAGCTTCCAGGCCAGGTTGTCGGCGTCGTCGATGCCCGAATTGGCGCCGCGCACGCCGAAGATCGGCAGCAGGTGGGCGGCGTCACCGGCCAGCAGCACGCGGCCGTGGCGGTAGCGTTCCAGCGTGAGCGCATTGGCCTTGTAGACCGTGATCCAGATCGGTGACCAGGCGCCTGCCTCGCCCATCATGGCCAACAGGCTTTCCACCCGGGGCATCACGTTCTCGGGCTTGACCGCCTCGACCGGGTCTTCGCCGTCTCGCAATTGGTAATCGATGCGCCACACGCCATCGGGCTGCTTGTGCACCAGCACCGTCGAGCCCGGGTTGCAGGGCGGGTCGAAGTAGGCCAGGCGCTCGGTGGCGCGGGCGCTGTCGAGCAAGATGTCGACGATGACATAACGGCCTTCGTAGGTGGCGCCTTGCATCGGTAAATTCAGCGCCTCGCGCACCGTGCTGCGGCCGCCGTCGGCGGCGACCAGCCAGTCGGCATCAAGCGTGTAGTCGCCTGCGGGGGTGCTGAGTTGCAGGCGCACACCGTCGTCGCGCGGCTCGATGCCGATCAGTTTTGTCTGCCAGCGGATGTCGATCAGCTCGGGCTGCGCCTGTGCCCGTTCAAGCAAGATCTGCTCGATGCGGTACTGCGCCAGGTTGACCATCGGCGGCAGCTTCTGATTGGCGTCCGTCGGCATGGTGAAGTGCAGCACTTCGGTGTCGCGGTAGAAACTGCGCCCGCCAGTCCAGGGCAGGCCGTGCTGCAGGAAACCGGGCAGCGCGCCCAGGCGATCCATGATCTCCAGGCTGCGGCGCGAGATGCAGATGGCGCGGCTGCCGGTGCAAACGCCGTCGTCGGCCTCGATCAACACCACCGGCACGCCGTGCCGCGCCAAACCTAATGCAGCGGTGTAGCCGACGGGGCCGGCGCCGACCACCACCACGGGGTGGCGTTGGGCCTCAAGGCCATCGCGCAGCGCGGGCAGGCGCGCGGCGTGACGCTGGGGCTTGAATGGGTAAGGGACGAAACCGCGCGTCACGGCCAAAGATCAAGCCGCCTGTGAAGGCGCCACGGCCGCCCCCACCACCTGCACCGCCGGCGTCATCGCCACCTCACTGCGCAGCAGGCCCGAGACCACCGCCTTCATCGAGGCGGTGATGATGTTGGCATCGATGCCCACGCCAAACAGCGGCCGCGCATCGCCGACACGAATCTCCAAGTAGGCCGCGGCGCGCGCCTGCGCCCCCGAGCCAATGGCGTGCTCATGAAAATCCAGCACATCAATGGCCACGCCCGTGGCGCGCTGCATGGCATCGACAAACGCCGCCACCGGGCCGCGGCCTAGGCCTTCGAGCGCCAGGGTGGCGCCGCCCACCGCCAAGCGCGCGGCCACACGCACCTGGCCATCGTTTTGCTCGTCAATGTGCTGCTGATCGATGTGCACCTCGCCCTCGCCCAGGTGGTAGGCGGTGGCGAACAGGGCCCAGATGTCGGCGCCGCTCAGCTCCTTGCCCTGCGCATCCATCACGGCCTGCACGGATGAGGCAAATTCGATCTGCAGTCGCCGGGGCAGATCGAGCCCGCATTCGCTCTGCAGCAAATAGCTGATGCCACCCTTGCCCGATTGGCTGTTGACGCGGATCACGGCGTCGTAGTTGCGGTTCAAGTCTTTCGGATCGATGGGCAGGTAGGGCATGACCCAGATGTCGTCGTCGCGCCGCGCCGCAAAGGCCTTCTTGATCGCATCCTGGTGCGAGCCCGAGAACGAGGTGTAGACCAAGTCGCCGGCATAGGGGTGGCGCGGGTGCACGGGCAACTGATTGCAGTGCTCGACGGTGCGGCGAATGTCATCAATGTTCGAGAACTCCAGCCCCGGGTGCACGCCCTGCGTGTACAGGTTCAGCGCGAGGTTGACGACATCCACATTGCCGGTGCGCTCACCGTTGCCGAACAGGCAGCCCTCGATGCGGTCACCGCCGGCCATCAAAGCGAACTCGGCCGCTGCCGTGCCCGTGCCGCGATCGTTGTGCGGATGGATGGACAGCACGATGCTGTCGCGCCGATCCAGATGGCGGTGCATCCACTCGATCATGTCGGCAAAGATGTTGGGCGTGCTGTGCTCAACCGTGCTGGGCAGGTTGACGATGCACTTGTGCGCCGGTGTCGGCTGCCACACGGCGGTGACGGCATCGACCACGCGCTTGGCAAAGGCCAGCTCGGTGCCGGAGAACATCTCGGGCGAGTACTCGAAGGTCCAGTGCGTGCCGGGCTGGCGCGCGGCGTGCTCTTGCAGCAAGCGGGCATTGGCGGTGGCCAGCTCGACGATGCCGTCTTCACTCAAGCCCAGCACCACCTTGCGCATCACCGGGGCGGTGGCGTTGTACAGGTGGACGATGGCGCGCGGCGCGCCTTGCAAGGCCTCAAACGTGCGCGCGATCAGCTCGGCGCGCGCCTGGGTCAGCACCTGGATGGTCACGTCCTGCGGGATCAATTGCTGCTCGATCAGCAGCCTGACGAAATCAAAATCGGCCTGCGAGGCCGACGGAAATCCGACCTCGATTTCCTTGAAGCCGATGGCCACCAGGGTCTCGAACAGCTTGAGCTTGCGCGCCGGGTCCATGGGCTCGATCAAGGCCTGGTTGCCATCGCGCAGATCGACGCTGCACCACTGCGGCGGCCTTGTGAGCACCGCATCGGGCCAGGTGCGGTCCTTCAGGCCCACCGGTGGGAAGGCGCGGTACTTGGTGCTGGGTTGCTTGAGCATGGTCATGAAACTCTCCTTGAGGAAGGTGGGTTGCACCGCTTCGGGCTTTTCGGTTTCACCAATGAAAACGGCCCGCTGCGTTGCGCTGGCGGGCCGTGAATCCTGGAAATGCAAAGACGAGGATCTTCAGCGCGCCTGAAGCATCCTTAGTAGCAGTGCGGCCTGGGAGGCCTGGCAGTACGGGGTCGTCATCTGGCGGAATGTAGCACGGGCTAACTTGAGCCAAGGCGGGTTGGCAAAGGCACACCGACAAGCCCCCGACAATTCCCCGCAGGAGGCCACACGCCATGTCACTTCAACTCGACCACTTCATCTACGCCGGCCGCGATCTCGATGGCTTGATCGCCAGCTTTGCCGGGCTCAGCGGCATCACCCCCGCCAAGGGCGGCCGCCATCCCGAGCTGGGCACCTGGAATGCGCTGGCCTCTCTGGGCCCGGACATCTACTTCGAGCTGCTGGCGGTGGACCCGACGCAAACACCCCGCGCCAACATGGGCGCGCGCATCAGCGCCCTGCCCTCGCCCCGGCTGTTTGGATACATGCTCAAGGGGACATCGCTGGAGACCGTGCAGCGGGTGCTGCAAGCGCACGGCATCGCTTCGGACCTGTTTGATGCTTCACGCAACACGCCCGAGGGCAAGACCCTGCGCTGGCGCCTGCTGGTGCCCAGCGCGGACCCCGCGCTCAACCCACTGGGCGACTTTGTGCCCAAGTGCATCGATTGGCTGGATTCGGTGCATCCGGCCACCACCTCGGTGCCAGGCTGCCTGTTCGATGCCTTCGAAATGGGCCACCCGCAGGCCGGGGAGTTGCGCGCCCTGCTCAGTGCGATGGGGGCTGAGCTGCGCATCGAACAAGCGGATCGGCCGTATTTCAGGCTGCGGCTGCGAACACCACGAGGGCCTGTGGTTTTGACGGGTTGAGGGTGTTCAGGTCGGCACCCGTCAGGCAGGTACCCGTCAGGGCAGCACCCGTCAAGCCGGCAGCAGCGACGAGAATCCGCGCCCCTCAGCCGCCAGCTTCAACAGCAGCGGCGCCGGCTGCCACCAGGCGCCCAGGCGCTGGTGCCAGTGCTGCACGCGCTCGGCCACGTGCTTCAAGCCGATCCGATCGGCCATGAACATCGGCCCGCCCTGGCCCACCGGGAAGCCGTAGCCCAGGGTGAAGACCACATCGATGTCGCTGGGGCGCTGGGCGATGCCCAATTCCAGCAAGCGCGCGCCCTCGTTGACCATGCTGAACAGGCAGCGCTCCAGCATCTGGTCTTCGGGCACGGCGTGGCGGCTGAGCCCTAAGCGCGCCGATTCGGCAACGATGAAATGTTCCACCACCGCATCGCGCAGCGGCGCGCGGTGGCCGGCCTCGTAGCGGTACCAGCCGGCGCCGCTCTTCTGGCCGGTGCGGCCCATCTCCACCAGCTTCAAGATCAGGTCGCTCCAGCGCCTGTCGGTGGCGCGTGTGGCCACCTGCGACTTGCGGGTTTGATAACCCACATCCGTACCGGCCAAATCCTGCACCGCGAACACGCCCATGGCGTAGCCGAAGCCGGTGAGCACGGCGTCCACCTCATGCGGCAAGGCGCCGTCCTCGACGAGGAAATGCGCCTCGCGGTGCAGGCTGCGAAACATGGCATTGCCGATAAAGCCCGGGTAGACACGAGCCAGCACCGCCGTCTTGCCGATGCGCGGCGCCAGTTGCATGAGGGTGTTGATGACATCGGGCGCGCTGGCATCGGAGCGCACCACCTCCAGCAGCTTCATCACATGCGCCGGGCTGAAAAAGTGCGCGCCGATCACGTCCTGCGGGCGCTGTGTGACGGCGCCAATGGCATCGATGTCCAGCCCCGAGGTGTTGGTGGCCAGGATGGCGCCGGGCTTGGCGATGGCATCGAGCTCGCGGAACAGGCGCTGCTTCAGGCCGATGTCCTCAAACACTGCCTCGATCACCAGATCGGCTGGCGCCACATCGGCCAGCCGCAGGCTGCCCTGGATGCGCGCCAGGCGCTCGGCGACCGCCGCGTCATCGAGCTTGCCGCGCTTCACGCTCTGCGCGTAGTTGTCGCGCAGCCGCGCCATGCCGCGGTCCAGGCCGGCGGCATCGGCATCGATCAGTGTCACGTGGATGCCCGCGCCGGCCATGGCCATGGCGATGCCGCCGCCCATGGTGCCGGCGCCGATGATGGCCACCTGGTTCACGGGGCGGGTTGGCGTTCCGGTCGGGATGTTGGGCAGCCAGCCAGCTAGGGCCTGCGCCTGCTTCAGGTGCGCCGCGGCCTGGGCGCGGTCGTCGGCGCTGAGATCAAAAACGCTCATGGGGAGTCCTTGGGTGGGGTACCGGGTTCGGGATGGGCTTTGGGCTGGGATTCGGCGCGAGCCTCGGCCTGAAATTCAGCCTTGAGATCGGACACACCGTCAACTTTCGCCGACTTCGCCGCCACCTTGTCACCTAACAAATGTGTTGCGCGGCCTTCAACAAACTCGCGCAGCCGCCCTTCCACCTCGGGTGAGCGGGCCATGGCCGAGTTGACTTGCTCGACCCACAGGCCGTCGTCGTGCGACATGTCGTGGATGCGCGGCAGGACATGCACGATCTTCCAGTTGGTGTCGGGCGTGTTCTTGGCGATGCGTTGGGCCAGCTCACGGGCCTTGATCAAGGCCTGGCCGGGCGGCACGACATAACGCACGATGTGTTCTTGCAGCCCCTCGGCGGCGTTCAATAAGCGGCCGGTGAGCATCATGTCGGTCATCACCGTGGTGCCTACCACGCGTTGTACGCGCACTGTCCCGCCGCCGCCGACGAAGATGCCGCGCTGGCCTTCGGGCAGGCCGAAGATTGCTGTCTCATCGCACACCCGCAGATGTGCCGCCGTGGCCAGCTCGAGCCCGCCACCGACCACCGCGCCTTGCAGCGCCGCGACGAACGGAATCGGCCCACGCTCGATCAAGTCAAACACCTCGTGCCAGTTGTGGCGCTTGCGGTGGCGTGGCGGGGCGACCTTGCCGCTGGCGCGGGCCAGGGCCTCGGCCAGATCCAGGCCGGCGCAAAAGTGGTCGCCGTGGCCGAAGAGCACGCCGACATCGGCCTCATCGTGGGCGCGTTGCACGGCGGCGCGCAGCGCATCGATCACGGCGTTGCTGACGGCATTGCGCTTGTCCGGCCGGTTCAGGCCGATCACGGCGACGCGGTCGTCTTGCTCATAGGTGACGAGGTCGGGGGGCATGGTGTCCATGGCTTGTGCATTCACTCCGGCTTGAAGCCTGAAGCCTTGATCACCGGCTCCCAATAAGCCAGCTCGGCGCGCTGTGCACGCTCCATTTCAGCGCTGCTGCGGAAGTGCGGCACGGCGGCCAGTTTGCTCATCAGCAGCTCGCGCATCTCCGGCGTGGCCAGGACTTTTTGCACGGCGCGCTGCATGCGCTCGATCACCTCCGGCGGTGTGCGCACCGGTGCCCACATCGCGTTCCAGCCGTCGCCGGAGGAGACGTTGATGCCCTGCTCGGCCATGGTCGGGATGTCGGGCATGAGCTCGCTGCGCTTGTCGCTGAAGATGCCGACCACGCGCAACTTGCCGGCGCGGTGCTGGGCCAGCATGCCGTCCATCAACGACACGGCGGCGGGCACGTGGCCGCCAAGCAGATCGGTGATCAAGGGTGGCGAGCCTTTGTAGGGCGTGACGGGCAAATCGATGCCGGCCAGCTTGGCGAATTGCAGGCCCAGAAAGTGGTTCTGGCCGCCCAGCCCAGGCGTGCCGAAGCTGGCCTTGGGGTTGCGCTTGACCCAGTCCACGAACTCGCGCACGTTGCTCGCGCCGGTGTTCAGGCTCACCGCCATACCGAGTGGGTAGCTGACCAGCCCGGCCACCGGGGCGAAATCGCGCCACAGGTTCCACTTCAACTGCGGGCCAAACACCAAGGTGAGGAAGGTCGGCGTAGCGTTGGGCGCGATCATCCAGGTGCTGCCGTCGGCGGGTGCGGCCATCAGCAACTCCGCAGCGATGCGGCCACCGGCGCCGGGCTTGTTGTCGATGACGATGGCCTGGCCCAGCTCAATGGCCAGCTTGTCGGTGATGGCCCGGGCGATGGCATCGGTGCCGCCGCCGGGCGGGAAGCCGATGAGGATGCGCAGCGGGGGTTTGTCTTGGGCGTGCATCGATGGCGTGCCCAAGGCCAAGCAGGCGGCCGTGGCCATGCCGGCCCATACGAGTTGTCTGCGACCTTGTTTCACATCACGATCCTTTATCTCGTTAGCTGGCCGCGGCGGCGCTGAGCAACAGGCTGCGCCAGTCCGTGCCGGCATCGATCACACCGCCCACGGACACCGCCTGCGTGTAGTCCAGCACCTGGCCTGACGCTGCCAGCGCCGCCGCCCCTGGCACCTGCCCGGCCATAAATTCGCGCACGGCGCGTAGCAGGTGCTGGCGCACGCGCACCACGGCGCCATCGGCGGAGCACAGCTGCTCATCGCTGCGGTCGACGATCACGCCCTGGCTCAAGAACATGGCGAAATCTTCGGTGCCCAGGTGTTGCGCAAAGCCCGTGGCGTGGCCGCGCGCCATCAGCTCGCGGTTCTGGCCCCAGTTGTCAGCGGCCGTGCCCGGCGGCAGCGGCGGAAAGTTCCACACATCCGGCGTGGCCGACATCATGGTCATGCCCAGCGGCCGCTGCAGATTGAAGTGCACAAACCAGCCGCGGTGCGTGGTGTCGTCCACCGGTGTGGAGAAAAACACCGAGGCCGGGCCGCCCGGCTCGCCGGCGCAGATGAGGCCGTAAAACGGCATCACGAAATTGTTGATGCGGGCGTAGACCTGGCCACCTGGCAGCTCACGCAAGGCCGCATAGCGGTAGCCATAGGCCTGGTCTTCAAACTCCAGCCTGGGTGCCAGGGCCTTGGTCATGTTGATGCGCTGGCTGCTGGCGCCGGCGTTGATCTGGGTGGTGGATTCGTGCAGCACGCCGACGTGCGATGAATCCATCGAGGCTTCCACCGCCTGCACCCAATTCGCCGGCACCTGTTGGCTGGTGACGGAACGCTGAGCTTCGGGCAGATCGACGAAGGGCAGGTTCGGGAATGGTGGCGCGGCCATGGCTGCATCGGCCGCACCGCCCAGCCAGACCCAGACGATGCCGCCGCGATCCGCAGATTGATAACGGTTCACCCGAACATGCTTGCAGAAGTATTCGGCATCGCCGGCATGGTTGGGCGCCTCGATCACCTCGCCTTGCGGGTTGTACTTCCAGGCGTGGTAAATGCAGCGCAGGCCGCCGGCCTCATTGCGCGCCAGAGCCAGCGAGGCCTGGCGGTGGCGGCAACGCTCATCGAGCACACCCACCGTGCCATCGGGCGACCGAAAGGCCACCAGATCGCTGCCCAGCAGCCGCACCCGCACGGGGGCGCCGCCGGCCACCAGCTTGACCGAGGGCACCGCCGGCAGCCAATGGTGGCGGCGAATCATCTGGCCCATGGGCGCGCCGCCTTCAACGCGCGTCAATAACTCGTTATCTTCAGGGCTTAAGGGCATGTGAACCTCGCGGATGGATGGCCGCCAGCGCTGGCCACGGCGGCGTGGGCTGTCACTTGCCTTCCGCCTCAAAGTGACTCATGGGCGCCGTGGCCAGAAACTCTGAGAACCCGGTCGTGCCGGCGGCGACATGGGCCACCATAGCGGCCGCCGCAGCGGCCTCATCGCCGTCCGCAATGGCCGCAGCGATGCGGCGGTGATCGGCGATGGACTTGTTGATGCGCGCCGGGGTTTGAAAATCACGCCGGTAGCGTTGCAGCAAGCGCCGCGCCGCGCGAATCTGCTCGGCCAGGTAGGCATTTCGGCAGGCGGCGTAGATGGCCTCATGAAAGAGCGCGTTGGCCAGGCTGTACTCGGCCGCCAGCTTGCGCTTGGCGACCTTTTCGCCGAGCGCCAACGCGGACTGCAAGGCCCGCTTGACATCCGCATCGACGCGCCGCGCCGCCAGCCGCGCGCACAGGCTCTCAGCTTCGGTGATGAACTCCAGCGCCGCGCGCAATTGGCTGATCGACAGGCGCGCCACATGCATGCCTTGTCGCGGCGCCACCCGCACCAGATCGCGGGCGCTGAGCTGCTGCAGCGCCTCGCGGATGGGCGTGCGCGAAACGGCGAAGCGCTCGGCCAGGGCGCGCTCGTCCAGCGGCGAGCCGGGCACCAGCTTGCCGGTCTCGATCTCGTCTTGCAGCGTCGCGCGGATGTCGGCGGCGCGACCCAGGCGCGGGCTGGAGGCCGACTGGGGGCCGGGCTGGGTACCTGGCTGGCTGCCGGGCGCCCCGGCCCTGCCACTGGCCGGCTTGACCCGAGAACTGGCCCGCATGCTGTCACCCAGCGCAAGGCCAGCGGTGGTCGATGTGCGGCTAGGGGTTTTCATGGGGTCACTTCAGACCAGTATACAAATTTTGCCCCGTGGCATCCAACATATGATTGTCTGGTATGCAGACAGATTCACCGCCCACCGCCATGCAGCGCCTGCTGGCACCCCGCAGCATCGCCATCATCGGCGCCTCGGCCGACCCGCGATCCTTTGGCGGCTTTGTGCTCGGCAACCTGGAGCGCTTTGCCTACCCTGGCGCGGTGCACCTGGTCAGCCGCAGCAGCGATGTGATCGGCGAGCGCGCCTGCGTCAGGCAGGTGGCCGATTTGCCCAGTGACATCGATCTGGCGGTGCTGGCCATCCCTGAGGCCGGTGTGCTGCAGGCCGTGACCGAGCTGGCGGCCAAGCGCTGCCATGCGGCGGTGTTGTTCGCCGCGGGCTATGCCGAGACAGGCGACGATGGGCGCGTGCGCCAGCAGCAGCTTGTGGCCGCGGCCGGCGCGATGCTTGTCGTCGGGCCCAATTGCATGGGTTTCACAAACTACGCGGCTGCGGTACCGGTGACTTTTGAGCCCCTGTTGCCCTTGCCGGCTGTGGCCACAGCGGCCGCCGCGCCATTGCCCATCGCGGCGCCCGGCCTCGCCGCACCCACAGTCACTGCAGCCGCCGTCACCGCAAGCCACATCGGCGTCATCGCCCAAAGCGGCTTCATGGCGGCCACGCTGCGCGACGCCTTCATCGGCCGGGGCCTGCCCTTGAGCTGTGTGTTTTCCACCGGCAATGAGGGTTCTGTGGGCATCGAAGATGTGCTCGAACACCAGCTTGCCGACGACAGCATTGGCGTGGTGGCGATGTATGCCGAGCAGATCCGCCAGCCACGGCGCTTTTTGCAATTGGCGCGCCAGGCCCGGCACTGCGGCAAGCCCATCGTGCTGTTGATGCCCGGCAAGAGCGAGCGCGCCCGCGACGCCGCGCAGTCGCACACCGGCGCCTTGGCCGGCAACCATGCCAGCGCCTGTGTGGCGCTGCGGCGCCAAGCGGTGGTGGTGGTCGACACGCTGGACGAGCTCTTCGACACCTGCGCTGTTCTGTTGCGCCACCCGCGGCCCGGCTGTGGCGGCACGGCCTTCGTCACCGGCTCGGGCGCCATGAAGAACATCGCGCTGGATTTCGCCGATGCCATGGGCCTGGCCTTGCCACGCCTGACCGAGGGCACCGTGCAGCTGCTCAAGAGCCAGTTGCCCAGTTTCGCCGTGGCCGAGAACCCGCTGGACTACACCACCATCGGCGTGCGCCAGCCTGGCCTCATCGGCGAGATCGTGCATACGGTGGCCAATGATCCGCACATCGCCAGCCTGGTGCTGTGCATCCCCGCCGGGCCCGAGATGGCACAGCGCGACAAGGCCCTGCACATCGTGCCCGCGCTGGCCCGCGTCGCCAAGCCCGCGCTGCTGGTGATCACGGGCGACGATGGCCCGATTCACGGCTTTTTCACCGATGCCATTCGCGCCAGCGGCGTACCCCTGTTCCGATCAGCCGATCGCGCGCTGCGGGCACTGGGCCGGGTGGCGGCGCATGCGCATGCCTTGCAGCGGGCCGAACGCGCGGATCGCGCCGGGCGAGGTGGCGGCGGTGGGCCTGAGGCGGCTTTGCACGCAGGCGATTCCCTGGCGCCTAACCGGCCGATCATGGCGACACCCACACTGCCATCGCCCGCCCCCGCCAACGGCATCTATGCCGAGCACCAAGGCAAGCGCTGGCTGGCGGCCTGCGGCATCCCGGTGCCTGCCGGCGCCCTGGCGCGCAGCGCCGACGAGGCCGCCAGCATCGCCGCGCGGGTGGGCTACCCGGTGGTGCTCAAGGCCCAGGCCAGCACGCTGCCACACAAGAGCGATGTCGGCGGCGTCGCCATCGGCCTGGCCGACGAGGCCGCGCTGTGCATCGCTTGGCAAACCATGCTGACCGAGCTGCAAGGCCACCGGCCTGATTTGACGCTGGCGACCGGCCTGGACGGCCTGACCTCAACACCAGGCCTGGAAGGCCTGTTGGTCGAAACCATGGCCCCGCGCGGCATCGAGTTGGTCGTCGGCGCCAAGCGCGATGCCGACTGGGGCCCGGTGCTGCTGGTGGGCCTGGGCGGCGTCTGGATCGAGGCCCTGCAGGATGTCCGCTTGCTCAGCGCCGATCTGGCCGAGGCCGACATCATGGATGAGCTGCGCCAGCTCAAAGCCGCCGCCCTGCTGCAGGGCCTGCGCGGTGCACCGGGCGCCGATCTGGCCGCCATTGCACGCGTCGTATCGACGATAGGCCAGCAGATGCTGGCCCACCCGCAGATCATGGAAATCGACATCAACCCCCTGCTGGCCTACCCTGATAAGGTGCTGGCACTGGACGCGCTGGTGGTGGTGGCACCGGCACACTTGCGCTCACCCACACCCGCATCCATCACCCCTGAACCCCATCACCCCTGACACCGGAGACCACCATGCAAAGCTACGACATCACCGAATGGGGCAAGCCCCTGCAACAAGCCCTGCGCGCCACACCGCAACCCACAGGAACCGAGGTGCTGATCAAGCTGAAGTACTGCGGCGTGTGCCACAGCGATGTGCACATCCGCGACGGCTACTTCGAGATGGGCAGCGGCAAGCGCTTCAACATGTACGACCGCGGCATGAAGTTGCCGGTGACCATGGGCCACGAGCCCAGCGGCACGGTCATCGCCGCCGGGCCCGATGCCGGCGCGGTGCCCATGGGTGAAGACCGCCTGGTCTACCCCTGGACCGGCTGCGGCCAGTGCGCGCGCTGCATGGAAGGCATGGACAACTGGTGCGGCCAGCCGCGCTACCTGGGCGTGCAGCGCCCCGGCGGCTACGCCGACCACCTGCTGGTGCCACACGCCAAGTACCTGATCGACACCAGCGGCATCGACCCGGTGTTCGCGCCCACCCTGGCGTGCTCGGGCCTGACCACCTACAGCGCCGTGCGCAAGCTCATGCCCTGCTCGCCGCAGGACTGGATCGTCGTGCTCGGCGCCGGTGGCCTGGGCTTGATGGCGATTTCGGTGTTGCGCGCTCTGGGCCACACCAACATCGCGGTGGCCGACATCGATGCCGGCAAGTGGCCCGCCGCCCAGGCCCTGGGGGCCAGTGTTTGCGTCAACCCGAACGACGCCGGTGCCGTGGCGCAGTTGCAGCAGTTGCCGGGCGGCCTGTGGGGCGCGGTGGATTTTGTCGGCGCCGACAGCACGGCCAGCCTGGGCTACAACAGCCTGCGCAAGGGCGGGCGCTACATCGCTGTGGGGCTGTTCGGCGGCGAGATCACGCTGCCTGTCGTCAACGTGGTGCAGCGCGCCATCACCGTGCAGGGCTCCTATGTCGGCTCGCTGGCCGAGCTGCACGAGGTGGTGGCCCTGGCCCGCACGGGCAAGCTCAAACCCATCCCCGTGGCCACCTGCACTTTGGCCGAGGTCTCGGGCGTGATCGACAGGCTCAAGGCCGGCACGGTCAGCGGCCGCGTGGTGGCCAAGATCGAGTGAGTGTGTGTCGGGCCTGGGTCTGCTGACCGAGGCCCGCCCCCGTCCCCTGCCTCTCAACCCGGAGAACGCCATGCGCCGCAGCAAGCTAACCCACTCTTCAAGCCGACGCCTGCTGCTGGGCGCCGCCGCGCTGGCACTGGCCGGCATCAGCAGCCCGGCCTCGGCCCAGGACAAGACCATGCGATTGCTGGTCGGCTTTCCGCCCGGTGGCGCCAGCGACGCCGTGGCGCGGGTGCTGGGCGAGCGCCTGCAAAAGGAGCTGGGCCAAACGGTCATCGTCGAGAACAAGCCCGGCATTGGCGGGCGCCTGGCTGCCGAGGCACTGAAGAGCGCCGCGCCGGACTCGAACACCTACCTCGTCGCCCCCAATGCCAGCGGCGTGTTCCAGCACCTGATGTACCCGGTGGCCACACTGCGCTATGACCTGTTGACCGATCTGCGCCCGGTGGGCGTGATCACCACCTACCCCATGGGCCTGGCGGTGCACCCGGAGGTGCCGGCCAACAACCTCAAGGATTACGTGGCCTGGCTCAAGGCCAACCCGGCCAAGGCCAACATCGGCACGGCTGGCCTGGGCGGCGACACGCACTTCAACGCCCTGCAGTTGGGCAAGATCGGCGGCGCGGCCATCACCGTCGTGCCCTACCGCGGCAATGGCCCGTTGATGATCGAGCTGGTGGGCGGCCAGCTTCCCGCCGGCATGATGGTGGCGGGCGATTTCATCCAGCAGGTGCGCGCCGGCAAGGCCAAGGCTTTGGGCGTGCTGGGCGGCCGACGCTCGCCCTTGATGCCCGATGTGCCCAGCTTTGTGGAGCAGGGTTTCGACACCGGTGGTGGCGATGGCTGGATTGGCCTGTGGGCCACCATGAAGGCCCCTCGTGCCGACACCGACCGGGTGGAAGCCGCGATGAAAAAAATCCTGGCCACGGCTGAGGTCAAGGAGCTGCTGGCCAACCGCGTGATGCACGCCGATTACCGCCCCGCTGCCGAGATGGAGCGCATGCTGCGCACCGAGCTCGATCACTGGGGGCCAGTGATCAAGGCCTCGGGGTTCACGCCGCAGCAGTAAGGCCTTATGCGCACGCACCGGTTTGAGTCTGCGGCGCCGCCTTGACCGATTTCGACTTCATCATCGTTGGCGCAGGCACCGCCGGCTGCGTGCTGGCCAGCCGCTTGAGCGCCGACCCGGCCTGCCAGGTGCTGTTGATCGAGGCCGGCGGGGCCGACGCCCACCCGCTGCTGCGCATGCCCATCGCCTTCACCAAGGTGGTGGCCCGGCCCGACTGGAACTGGCGGCTGCACAGCGAGCCCGAGGCGCACCTGAATGGCCGCGTCATCCCGGTGCCACGCGGCCGCGTGCTGGGCGGATCGTCATCGATCAATGGCATGTTCCACATCCGCGGCCACCGGCTGGACTTTGACGATTGGCGCGACGCCGGTTGCGCCGCTTGGGGCTATGACGATGTGCTGCCCTACTTCAAGCGCAGTGAGAGCCATTGGCTGGCCGGCGCCACGCCCGCCAACACCGCCAGGCATGGCGCTGACGGCCCCGCCAGGCATGGCGCTGACGGCCGCGCCAGGCATGGTGCCGATGGCCCTGACTGGCATGGTGCCGATGGCCCCGTGCCAGTGCGCGCCATCGACACCACCCACCTGCTGATGGCGCCACTGCGCGAGGCCGCTCGCCAGGCCGGCCACGCCATCAATGACGATTACGACGGCGCCGCCCAAGATGGTTTCGCCCGCGGCAGTGTGGCCATCACCGCCCGCGGCCGGCGCGCCAGCAGTGCCCGCGCCTACCTGCGCCCCGTCCGGCACCGCAAGAACCTGACCGTGCTGACCCACGCACAGGTGCAGCGTGTGCTGCTCGAACAGGGCCGCGCCACCGGCGTGGC
Organism: Ideonella sp.; assembly: GCA_043720415.1. Taxonomy (GTDB): domain Bacteria; phylum Pseudomonadota; class Gammaproteobacteria; order Burkholderiales; family Burkholderiaceae_C; genus Pseudaquabacterium. The sequence goes on along the minus strand of JAYSSS010000118.1, from coordinate 9,255 downwards.
CCTGATGCATGGTGGAAGCGTGCAGCAGATTCGCGCGCGCCGCGAGGTCATCCTGTGCGCCGGCGCCTACCACTCGCCGCAGTTGCTGATGCTCTCCGGCATCGGCCCGGCCGATGAGCTGCAGCGCCACGGCATCGACATCCATCACGCCTTGAGCGGCGTCGGCGCCAACCTGATCGAGCACCCGCGCATGATGCTCATGTACAAGGCGCGCCTGCCAGTCACCTTCATCCGCCAGTTGCGCTTTGATCGCGCCGTGGTGTCGGCGCTGCGCTGGGCGCTGTGCGGCAGCGGCCCGTTTGCCACCCAGGTGTGCAGCGGCACCGTGCTGCTGCGCAGCCAGCCGGGGCTGGACAGGCCCGACATCCAGCTGCTGTGCAACCCCGTGCGGCTGGACGCCGGGCTGTGGTTCCCGGGTGTGGTCGCACCCAAGGAGCATGCCTTCTACATCAGCGTGTGCCTGCTCGGCCAGCACAGCCGCGGGCGTGTGTCGCTGCGTTCGGCCAGTGCCGCGGACGCGCCGCGCATCGCCTTCAATCTGTTCAGCGACGCCCGCGATGTGCAGCGCTTGCGCAATGGCCTGCGCGCCGCCCGGGCGATCTATGCCCAGGCGCCCATGGCCGATTTGATCGAGGCCGAAACCCTCCCCGGCGCGGCCTGCCAAAGCGATGCCGAGATCGACGCCTCTATACGCGAGTTAGGCGGCATCACCCACCACCCGGTGGGCACCTGCGCCATGGGCGTCGGTGAGAACGCCGTGGTCGATGCGCAGCTGCGTGTGCACGGCATCCGCGGCCTGCGCGTGGCCGATGCCTCGATCATGCCGACCATCCCCGGCGGCAACACCAACGCCGCCACGCTGATGATTGCCGAGAAGGCCAGCGATCTGATACTGGAGCACGCGCTCCAAAGGACACCCACCCCATGAGCTTGAACGGCAGCGCCGCCATCGTCGGCGCCTACGAACACCCCACCCGCAAGGCCGATGGCCTCTCGGTGCTGCGCCTGCACGCCGATGTGGCCAAGGGCGCGCTGGCCGATGCCGGCCTGTGCAAGGACGACATCGACGCCTACTTTTGCGCCGGCGACGCCCCCGGCCTGGGCACGGCCACCGTGGCCGAGTACCTGGGCTTGAAGTTGAAGCACCTGAATTCCACCGACTGCGGCGGCTCCGCCCCCATCCTGCACGTGGCGCACGCCGCCGCGGCCATTGCTGCCGGCCGCTGCAGCGTGGCGCTGATCACCCTGGCCGGCCGGCCACGCGCGGCCATGGCCGAGGGCGTGGCCAGGGCCGCCGCGGCGGCTGCCACCAGCGCTGCCACCAGCGCTGCCACCAGCGCTGCGCCACCGCCAGGCAGCCCCGGTGGCCCTGGCAGCTCCACTAAGCGCCCAACCCAGGCGACAAAACCGCCCCTGGCCCTGCGCCCACCCGACCCCGATGCCCCCGAGCTGGCCTTCGAGCTGCCCTATGGCCCGGCCACGCAAAACCTCTATGCCATGGTGGCCAGACGCCACATGCATGAGTTCTGCACCAGCAGCGAGCAGCTCGCCTGGATCAAGGTCGCCGCCTCGCACCACGCCCAGCACAACGCCCACGCCATGCTGCGCGATGTCGTCACGGTGGACGACGTGCTGCGCTCGCCCATGGTGAGCGACCCGCTGCACCGCCTGGATTGCTGCGTGATGAGCGACGGCGGCGGCGCGCTGATCGTCGCCCGGCCCGAGATCGCACGCCAGCTCAAGCGCCCCTTGATCCTGGTGCGTGGCACAGGCGAGGCGCCCAAACATGGCATGGGTGGCGTGATCGATCTCAGCTACAGCGCCGCCGCCTGGTCCGGCCCGCGCGCCTTTGCCGAAGCGGGTGTTGCGCCCACCGACATCCAGTACGCCTCGCTCTATGACAGCTTCACCATCACCGTGCTCATGCAGCTCGAGGACCTGGGCTTTTGCGCCAAAGGCGAAGGCGGGCGTTTTGTCGCCGATGGCGGGCTGATCTCCGGCGTCGGCCGTCTGCCCGTCAACACCGATGGCGGCGGCCTGTGCAACAACCACCCGGCCAACCGCGGCGGCGTCACCAAGGTGATCGAGGCCGTGCGCCAACTGCGCGGTGAGGCCCACCCCGCCGTGCAGGTCAAGCACTGCGCCCTGGCCCTGGCCAGCGGCATCGGCGGCGCCCTGGCCTCGCGCCACACCGCCGCCACCTTGATCCTGGAGAGGCTGTGATGCCGCGCCGAATTGCCAACCCGAATGTGCTGCCCGAGACCGCCGCCTATTGGCAGGCCGCCAACGAGGGCCGCTTGCTGGTCAAGCGCTGCGGCGATTGCCGCGCCCACCACCACTACCCGCGCGACATCTGCCCTTTTTGTTTGAGTGCCAACACCGAGTGGGCCACGGCCAGCGGCCTGGGCACGGTGTACTCGTTCAGCACCATGGGCCAGGGCGATGCGGCCTACACCCTGGCCTTGGTGACCTTGGATGAGGGCGTGACGATGATGAGCAACCTGGTGGACGCCGGGCCTGACGATTTGTCCATCGGCCAGCGTGTGCGGGTGGTCTTCAAGGCCAGTGACAACGGCCAGGCGGTGCCGATGTTTGCGCCGCTGAGCCAGGGCCATACGCCTGTGGCCCCAGCCTCAACGCCGAGCGCAGGCTGATCGCCATGACCCAGCTCGTCGCCGGTTTCGGCTCATCGCACAGCATCATGCTGGCCTCGCAGCGCGAGGATTGGCAGCACGGTTTTCGCGTCATCGACCAACGCAACCCGCACTTGTTTGATCGCGCCGGCAACAAGACCCATTACGCCGAGCTGCTGGCCGCCGCGCCGGCCACCGCGCAGGGCATGGTCAGCATCGATGCCATGGGCCAGCGCTTCGACGACACCCAGGCTGCGATGGACACCTTGCGCCAGCGCATCCACGCGGCCAGGCTCGATGTGCTGATCGTCATCGGCGACGACCAGACCGAGCTGTTTCGATCCACCAACCTGCCGGCCATCGCCATCTACCACGGCACGACCATCCGCAATGCCGCGGCCGAGCTGCGCGACACCGACAACTGGGTGCAACGCGCGCGCATGTGGCGGCAGGAACCCGGCGCCGACCGTGACCACCCGGTCGACAGCGCCCTGGCCGAATGGCTGATCCGCCAATTGAGCGACCGCGATTTCGACATCGCGGCGATGAGCGGGCTGGAGGCGGGCCTGTTCGAGGGCCATGCGTTTTCGTTCATTCACCGGCGCTACCTGGAAGGGCTGCGACCGCCCGGCTTGCCGGGCGGCTCTGACGTCACTGGTGTCACTGGTGTCACTGGCGTGCCTGGCGCTACTGGCCTGCCCATCGTCCCCATCATCCTCAACACCTTCGACCCGCCCAACCAACCCACACCACGCCGCTGCGTCGCCCTGGGGGCCGCGCTGCGCGAGCTGATAACGCGTTATCCGGGCGACCAACGCGTGGGCGTTCTGGCCTCCGGCGGCCTGAGCCACTTCGTCGTCGATGAAGAACTTGACCAAGGCGTCATCGACGCCATCCGCCGCAAGGACAGCGCCTGGTTCGCCGCCCTCGACCCCAGGCAGTTGCAGGCCGGCAGCTCGGAGATCCGCAACTGGATCGTCGGCATCGAGGCCTTGAAGGATTTGCAAATGGATTGGGTGCGCTACATCCCCGGCTACCGCAGCCCGGCCTTGACGGGCACGGGGCTGTGTTTTGCGGCTTGGGGCTGAGCGGCAGCGGCAGGCAGGCATCGTCCGGCTCGGCGCAGTCAAGCTGCCGACGCGGCACTGCGTTGATGCACTGCGCTGACACACTGCACTGACGCACTGCACTGACGCACTGCACTGACACACTACGCCGTGTACATTGAAACCCCTGCACGGCACCGAGCTTTGAAATGCGCAACATCACCCTCAGCGCCGACGAGGCCTTGATTGACCTGGCCCGCGCCCAGGCGCATGCCGAGAACACCACACTCAATGAACAGTTCCGGCTGTGGCTGCAGGCCTACACCCGCAAGCAACGCGTGGCGCGGTTCCACAAGCTGCTGGACGACATTAGCGGCCATGTCGATACCGGTGGCCGCAAGTGGACCCGGGACGAGATGAATGAGCGTTGACTTCATCGACAGCAATGTCTTCATCGACCTGCTCGACACCCGCGACCCGCGCAAACACGACATTGCCAAGCAACTGATCGCATCGGCCATTGGCAGCAACGACGCCTGCATCAGCTTTCAGGTGGTGCAAGAAAGCTTGCGTGTGATCACCAGCAAGCTGCCGGTTCCGGCCTCGCCCGACATTGCGCAAGCCTTTTTGCAGCACTCATTGCAGCCCCTGTGGACAGTGATGCCCAGCGCCGCGCTCTATGCCTCGGCCATGCGGCTGAAGGAGCGCTGGCAGTTGGCCCTTTACGACGCCCTCATCGTCGCCGCCGCGCTGGAAGGCGGCAGCAAGCGCCTGCTCACCGAAGACCTGCAACACGGCCAGCGCATTGAAGGGCTGCGCATCGTCAACCCGTTCAAGTGAGCACGAGGCACCACCTGCGCACAATGCAGCCCTGACCGGAGACCCCCACATGCACCCAAGTTCCGCCACCACCCGCGCCGTGCCACCCACCGTCCAGGCCGAGCGCGAGGCCTTCTATGGCCGCGCCGACACGCAGCACCTGGCGCCGCTGTGGACGCGCCTGAAGTCACTCGTCCCCGAATCCCCCACCCCGGTGGGCGTGCCGCACCGCTGGGCCTACAGCGAGGTGCGGCCCTATGTGCTCGAATCGGCCGGCCACATCAGCGCCAAGGAGGCCGAACGCCGCGTGCTGATCCTGGAGAACCCGGGCCTGAAGGGCAGCTCGCAGATCACCAATTCGCTCTACGCCGGCCTGCAGCTCATCATGCCGGGCGAGGTGGCCCCGGCGCACCGCCACATGCAATCGGCGCTGCGCTTCATCGTCGAGGGCACGGGGGCCTTCACGGCGGTGGAGGGCGAGGCCACCACCATGCGCCCGGGCGACTTCGTCATCACGCCTTCATGGACCTGGCACCACCATGGCCATGAAGCCGAGCTTTCAACAGCCAGCCCGATGATCTGGCTCGACGGCCTGGACATCCCGCTGGTGGCCTTTTTCAACTCCACCTTCCGCGAAGACCATGTGCAGGACGAGGCCGAGCTGACGCGCCCCGAGGGTGACGCCCTGGCGCGCTATGGCAGCGGCCTGCTGCCGGTGGGCTACAAGAACGCCTCGCTCAACTCACCCGTCTTCAACTACCCCTATGACCGCACCCGCGAGGCGCTGCAGGCCTTGACCAAGGCCGGGGCGCCCGATGCTCATGCCAGCCATCTGATGCGTTATGTGAATCCCACCGATGGTGGCTGGGCCATGCCCACCATGGCGACCATGATTCGACTCTGCCCTCAAGGCTTGGTGACGCGGCCGTACCGCAGCAGCGACTCCACCATCTTCATGGTCGTCGAAGGCCGCGGCACGCTGCGTGTGGGTGATCAGCCCTTTGCCTTGATGCCGCACGATGTCGTCGTCGTGCCGGGCTGGATGGCGCACAGCATCGCCGCCGATGAGGACCTGGTGCTGTTCTCCTATTCCGACCGCGCGGCGCAGGAAAAGCTCGGGCTGTTCCGCGAACAACGCCTGTGACTGGCCCGGTGACCTCGCCCTCACACGTCTTCCATCGCCATCTGCGCCAGGCCTATCCGGTGGCGGTGGCGGGCGAGGGCCCCTACCTCATCGACAGCACGGGCAAGCGCTACCTCGATGGCAGCGGCGGCGCCGCGGTGTCTTGCCTGGGCCATGGCCACCCGGCGGTGGTGGCGGCGGTGCGCGAGCAGGTGGCCAAGCTCGAATATGCGCACACCTCGTTCATGAGCAGTGAGCCCGCCGAGGCCCTGGCCGATGAACTGGTGGCGCATGCGCCCAAGGGCCTGAGCCAGGTGTACTTTGTCAGCGGCGGCAGTGAGGGTGTTGAGGCCGCGCTGAAGATGGCCGTGCAGTACCACGCCGAGTGCGGCCGCCCCGGCAAGAACCGCATCATTGCGCGCTGGCAGAGCTACCACGGCAACACCCTGGGCGCGCTCTCGGCCGGCGGCAACCGCTGGCGGCGGGCGCAGTTCACGTCGCTGCTGCTGCACGACATCGGCCACATCGATGAGTGCTATGCCTACCGCGGCCAGGCGGCGGGTGAATCGCTGGTGGCCTACGGCCAGCGCATGGCCGATCTGTTGGAGGCCGAGATCCTGCGCCTGGGCGCTGACCAGGTAGCCGCCTTCATCGCCGAGCCGGTGGTGGGTGCCACGCTGGGCGCCGTCGCCGCCGCGCCCGGCTACTTTGCGCGCATCCGCCAGATCTGTGATCGCCACGGCGTGCTGCTCATCCTGGACGAGGTGATGTGCGGCATGGGCCGCACCGGCAGCCTGCATGCGTGCGAGCAAGAGGGCGTGGCGCCCGACATCGAGATCGTCGCCAAGGGCCTGGGCGCGGGCTACCAGCCCATCGGCGCGGTGCTGGTCAATGGCCGCATCGTGCAGGCCATGCGCGCCGGCAGCGGCTTCTTTCAGCATGGCCACACCTACCTGGGCCACCCGGTGGCCTGCGCTGCGGCACTGGCCGTTCAGCGCGTGATCCGCGATGAGCAGCTGCTGCCCCAGGTGCAGGCCCACGGTCGGGCGCTGATGGCCGGGCTGCAGGACCGGCTGGGGGCGCACCGCAATGTGGGTGACATCCGCGGCCGCGGCCTCTTCATCGGGCTGGAGCTGGTGGCTGATCGCGCCTCCAAGCAAGCCTTGCCCGCCGCCCAGCAAACCCACGCCCGCATCAAGGCCAGTGCGCTGCAACTGGGCCTGCTGTGCTACCCCGCAGGCGGCACCGTCGATGGCCAGCAGGGCGACCACGTATTGCTGGCGCCGCCTTTCACCTGCACCATGGCGCAGCTCGAAGAGCTGGCCGACAAGCTGCAAAGCGCCATTCACCTCGTGTTGCCGCCTTGAGTTTCGGCCTGGTCTTCCAGGCGCCGCCAATACCACCGGCGATACCACCGCTGATACCACCGCCACCGCGCCACGCCGGCACGGCCCGACCCTTCACCCCATCCCTTGAGGAACATCCCCATGCGATTCAACCCAACCTTGACCACCCTGGCCACCCTGGCCGCTGTCGCGCTGACGACCCCCCTGGCCCAGGCCCAGCAAAAGTTCGTCACCGTCGGCACCGGCGGCGTCACCGGCGTGTACTACGCCGCGGGCGGCGCCATCTGCCGCCTGGTCAACAAAGACCGCGCCAAACACGGCATTCGCTGCTCGGTGGAAAGCACCGGCGGCTCGGTCTTCAATGTCAACACCATCAAGGCCGGTGAGCTCGACCTGGGCTTTGCGCAAAGCGATGTGCAGTACAACGGCAGCAAGGGCCTGGGCGGCTTCAAGGATGCCGGTGCTTATGGCGATTTGCGCGCGGTGTTCTCGGTCCACCCCGAGCCCTTCACGGTGTTGGCGCGCAAGGAGGCTGGCATCAAGAACTTTGCCGATTTCAAAGGCAAGCGCTTCAACATCGGCAACCCGGGCTCGGGCACGCGCTCGTCGATGGAAGAGCTGATGGTCGCCCTGGGCTGGAAGCAAGGCGATTTCTCGCTGGCCTCCGAACTGAAGGCCGATGAACATGGCCCGGCACTGTGCGACGGCAAGATCGACGGCTTCTTCTACGGCGTGGGCCACCCCAGCGCCAACATCCAGGACCCCACCACGTCCTGCGGCGCGCAACTGGTGTCCATCACCGGCCCGGCGGTGGACAAGCTGGTGGCTGACAAGCCCTACTACGCCAAGGCCAACATCCCCGGCGGCCTCTACCCGAACAACCCCAATGGCGCGCAGACCTATGGCGTGCTGGCCACCGTGGTGGCCTCGGCCAAGACACCGGCCGACACGGTCTACCAGGTCACCAAGGCGGTGTTCGACAACTTCGACGAGTTCAAGAAACTGCACCCGGCGCTGGCCAACCTCAAGCCCGAGAACATGATCAAGGATGGCCTGTCGGCGCCGCTGCACGAGGGTGCCGTGCGCTACTACAAGGAAAAGGGCTGGATGAAGTAAGCGGCGGCCCGCTCGGTCTGGTGCGCACAAACGCTTCGCTGCGCCCCACCCATCGATTCCCATGACCGCCCTGCCCCAGGCCACCACCGCCGAGCTCGACCAGCTCGTCAAAGAGGCCGATCTCGGCGGCCGTGAACCCGGTGGCGCCGTGGGCCAGGCGCTGGCCGTGGTGGCGGCGGCGTGGTCGCTGTTCCAGCTGTGGTACGCCTCGCCGCTGCCCTTTGTGCTGGGCTTTGGCATCTTCAACGACACCGAGGCCCGCGCCATCCACCTGGCGTTTGCGGTCTTCCTGGCCTTTTGCGCCTACCCTGCCTGGCGGCGCTCGTCGCGCCAGGTGGTGCCGGCGGCCGATTGGATATTGGCCGCCGTGGGCGCCTTTTGCGCCGCCTACCTGTTCTTGTTTTACCGCGAGATCGCCACCCGCCCGGGCCAGCCCAGCACCATGGACATCGTCGTCGGCGCGGCCGGCGTGGCCATCATGCTTGAGGCCACGCGCCGGGCCATGGGCCTGGGCATGCTCATCACCACCGGTGTCTTCCTGGCCTTTGTCTTCGCCGGGCCCTACATGCCCGATGTCATGCAGCACAAGGGCGCCTCGCTGCAGCGCTTCATCTCGCACATGTGGCTCACCACCGAAGGCGTGTACGGCGTGGCACTCGGGGTCTCGGTGCAGTTCATTTTTCTCTTCGTGCTCTTTGGCACGCTGCTGGACATCGCCGGTGCGGGCAACTTCATGTTGCAGATGTCGCTGGCCTTGCTGGGCCACCTGCGCGGCGGGCCCGCCAAAGTGGCGGTGGTGTCGTCGGCGCTCAACGGCGTGGTCTCGGGATCGTCGGTGTCCAACGTCGTCTCGGGCGGCATCTTCACCATCCCGCTGATGAAGCGCACCGGCTACTCGGGTGTGAAAGCCGGCGCCATCGAAGCGGCCTCGTCGGTGAATGGGCAAATCATGCCGCCGGTGATGGGCGCAGCGGCTTTCCTGATGGTCGAATACGTCGGCATCCCGTACTCAGAGATCGTCAAGCATGCGCTCCTTCCGGCCGTTATTTCCTATATCGCACTGTTCTACATCGTGCACCTGGAAGCGCTGAAGTTCGACATCCAACCCCTGGCGCGCGAGCGCATCCCGCCGTGGCGTGAGCGCCTCATCGGCTGGGGCCTGGGTGTTTCGG
>JAYSSS010000117.1:0-25193 GCA_043720415.1 Ideonella sp. | reverse complement strand
CAGCCCACAAATCACGGATCCCAGGTCGCCGCCAGGCTCATTCCTCAATGGAATCTCGCGCCCGGCTCCAGGCTCATACCTCGTTGGACAAGACTCTTAGTTGACATCTAAACTATTCAGGTCTAGATTATCGCCAGCGCACCGCACACCCGCGGCGCGTAGCGCGTAAGGACCTGCATGCGCATCACCTGTCTGGGCGGCGGCCCCGCCGGCCTGTACTTCGGCCTGCTGATGAAGCGCCAATGCCCCGGCCACGACATCACCGTGGTCGAGCGCAACAAGCCCTATGACACCTTTGGCTGGGGTGTCGTGTTCTCCGACGCGACGTTGGACAACATGCGCGCCGCCGATGCCCCCAGCGCGGCCGAGATCGAGCAGGCCTTCAACCACTGGGACGACATCGAGCTGCGCATCCACGGCCAGGTGCAGCGCTCGGGCGGCCATGGTTTTGTGGGCATAGGCCGCAAGACCTTGCTCAACATCCTGCAGCGGCGCTGCGAACAGCTCGGCGTCAAGCTGGTGTTCGAGACCGAGGCCAGCAGCGACGCCGATTTCCCAGGCAGCGATCTGGTCGTCGCCGCCGATGGCATCAACTCACGGGTGCGCGCCCGCCACGCGGCGGTCTTCAAGCCCGACGTCGTGCTGCGCCCCAACCGCTTTATCTGGCTGGGCGCGCACAAGCTGTTCGACGCCTTCACCTTCATCTTCGAGCGCACCGAACACGGCTGGTTTCAGGCGCACATCTACAGGTTCGACGAGACCACCACCACCTTCATCGTCGAGTGCCCCGAGGCCACCTGGCTGGCGCATGGCCTGGACAGTGCCGATCCCGATCAATCCATCGCCTTTTGCGAGCACCTCTTTGCCAAGCACCTGGAGGGCGCGGCCCTGCTCAGCAACGCGCGGCATTTGCGCGGCTCGGCCTGGTTGAATTTTTCGCGCATCAGCTGCGAGCAGTGGTCGCTGTTCAATGGCAGCAGCCATGTGGTGTTGATGGGTGATGCCGTGCACACCGCGCACTTCGCCATAGGCTCGGGCACCAAGCTGGCCATTGAGGATGCGATCGAGCTGGCGCGCTTGCTGGGCCCGCAGGATGGATCGAATGAGGTGCCCCGCGAGGCCATGCCCGAGCTGCTGGCGCGCTACCAGGCGACACGGCGCATCGATGTGCTGAAGCTGCAAAACGCCGCCTGGAATGCCATGGAGTGGTTTGAGGTCTGCGGCCTGCGCTACTGCGACACGCTGGCCTTACCGCAGTTCATGTATTCGATGCTCACCCGCAGCCAACGCATAGGCCATGAGAACCTGCGGCTGCGTGATGCCGGCTGGTTGGCGGGGTTTGAGCGGTGGTTCGCGCAGCGCGCGATGGCCGCCCTGGGGGGGCCGGAAGCGGCCGCAAACTCGGCCGCAAACTCGACCGCACCGGCCCTGCCGGCATCGCCTGCCTTACCGCCCAATCAAGCCGACGGTGCATTGCCGCCATCACCCGCCCCGCCGCCCATGTTCACACCTTACCGCCTGCGCTCGGTGGTGCTGAAAAACCGCGTCGTCGTCTCGCCCATGGCGCAGTACAGCTGCGTCGAGGGCCTGCCCGCCGACTGGCACCTGGTGCACCTGGGGGCGCGCGCGCTGGGCGGCGCCGGCCTGGTGGTGGCTGAGATGACCTGCCCCTCGCCAGACGCGCGCATCACCCCCGGCTGCCCCGGCCTGTGGAACACCGCGCAGCGCGACGCCTGGGCGCGCATCGTCGATTTCGTACACAGCAACTCCAGCGCCAGGATCGCCCTGCAGCTGGGCCATGCCGGGCCCAAGGGCTCCACCAACGCACCCTGGCAGGGGGCGGGCGCGGATCGGCCGCTGGAAGAGGCGCCGCCGGGCGCGCAGGGCCATCACCCTGGCGCTGGCCAAGGCGACGACGAAAGCCACAGCCACCGCGCCAACTGGCCCCTGCTGGCGGCCTCGGCCCTGCCCTATCTGCAAGATGGCCAGGTGCCGCGCGCCATGACGCCTGAAGACATGGCGCGCGTGCTGGCCGACTTCGTGCGCGCCACCGAGCAAGCAGCCCATGCCGGCTTCGATTGGCTGGAGCTGCACTGCGCCCACGGCTATTTGCTGTCGTCCTTCATCTCACCCTTGACCAACCGGCGCCAGGATGAATTTGGCGGCCCCTTGAGCCAGAGGTTAGCCTACCCGCTGCAGGTGTTTGCCGCCATGCGCGCGGCCTGGCCGCCGCACCTGCCGATGTCGGTGCGCATCTCGGCGCACGATTGGGTCGAGGGCGGCATCACGCCCACAGATGCGGTGCAGATCGCGCTGGCCTTCAAACACGCAGGGGCCGATCTGATCGATTGCTCATCGGGCCAGGTCAGCGCCGAGCAGCAACCGGTGTATGGCCGCATGTACCAAACGCCATTCGCCGACCGCATCCGCAACGAGGCCGGCATCGCCACCATGGCCGTGGGCGCCATCAGCGAGGCCGACCATGTCAACAGCATCATCGCCGCCGGCCGCGCCGACCTGTGCGCCATCGCCCGGCCGCACCTTGCCAACGCCGCCTGGACGCTGAACGAGGCCGCGCGCATCGGCTTCACCGATGTCGATTGGCCGCAGCAGTACCTGTCGGGCAAGGGCCAGTTGGAGCGCAACCTGGAGCGCGAACGCGAGCTTGCCCGCGCCGCCCTGGCCGCTGCTGCGCCTTCGGCCACCACCGCCGCCGCGCCTGCAGCCACCCGCGGCGCGCGCCCTGAGGTGGCACCATGAAGCGCCTGGGCGACGCCCACATCGGCATCGAGGCCCGCGCCGGTGCCGACGACCACGGCGCGCTCAAGCTCTGGCTGCGCCTGCTGGCCTGCAGCACGCAGATCGAGACGGAGATCCGCAAGCGCCTGCGCGCACGCTTTCGCACCACCTTGTCGCGCTTTGATTACCTGGCGCAACTGCACCGCCACCCCGAGGGGCTGCGCATGAACGCGCTGTCGCGCTACCTCATGGTCACCGGCGGCAACACCACCGGCCTGACCGACGAGCTTGAAAAGGCCGGCCTGGTGCAGCGCGACACCGCACCCGGTGACCGCCGCGCCTATGTGCTCAAGCTCACGCCGCAAGGCCGCCAGCACTTCGAGGCCATGGCCACCGAGCACGAGGCCTGGGTGATCGAGCTGCTGGCGGGCCTGCGCGTGGCCGATCGCAAGCTCTTGCACGGCCTGCTGGGCAGCCTGCGCCTGAGCATGGCGCGCCAGCAGGATCAGGCGCCAACGGCCGGCACCTGAGCACGCCTCGCGCCGGCCCACCACGACCACGCCTTCAGCCCGCTTCATCGCCGCCAATATTGCCGCCAATATTGCCGCCACTACCGCCGCAATCACCCCCCACTGCCGCACCTGCCCCACCCGCCCAACCGACCACAGCCCACGAGCCCGCCATGCCCGACACCACCACCGCATCCCCCACCCCCCGCATTGACCCCGCCCTGCTGGCCGCCAACCGCAGCCAACTCGCCGGCTACCCCGCCGCTCACTTTTTGTGGCAGGTGAACGAGCGTGTGGCCACCATCACGCTCAACCGCCCCGAGCGCAAGAACCCGCTCACCTTTGAGTCCTACGCCGAGCTGCGCGACCTGTTTCAAAGCCTGCGCCACGCCGACGATGTGGCCGCGGTGGTGGTGCGCGGCGCCGGCGAGAACTTCTGCTCGGGCGGCGATGTGCATGAAATCATCGGCCCGCTGGTGCGCCTGACCGCACCCGAGCTTTTGATGTTCACGCGCATGACGGGCGATCTGGTCAAGGCCATGCGCAACTGCCCGCAGCCGGTGATCGCGGCGATTGACGGCATCTGCGCCGGCGCCGGCGCCATCATCGCCATGGCCAGCGATCTGCGCCTGGGCACGGCGCGCTGCAAGACCGCCTTCCTCTTCAACCGCGTCGGTCTGGCCGGCTGCGACATGGGCGCCTGCGCCATGCTGCCGCGCCTCATCGGCCAGGGCCGCGCCAGCGATCTGCTGTACAGCGGCCGCGCCCTGGGTGGCGAGGAGGCCTTGCAATGGGGCTGGCTCAACCGCCTGTGCGCGCCTGAGGCACTGTGGGCCGAGGCCGACAAGATGGCCGCGGACATCGCCGCCGGTCCGACCTTCGCCAACGGCATCACCAAGACCATGCTGCACCAGGAGTGGGCCATGACCATCGACCAGGCCATCGAGGCCGAGGCGCAGGCCCAGGCACTGTGCATGCTGACCGGCGATTTCACCCGCGCCTACGAGGCCTTTGTGGCCAAGCGCAAGCCGGTGTTTGAGGGGCGCTGAGCGGCGCCGCCCACCCCGCCCTGCCCACAGGAGTCACCGCCGCCATGGCCAGCGCCCACATCGACACCTTCGCCCGCGACCATCTGCCCGCGCCTGAGGACTTGCCCGAATTCCTGTTCGAGCTGCCCGAGCTGCAGTTCCCGCCGCGCTTGAATTGCGCCGCCGCGCTGCTCGATGCCGCCATGGCCAAGGGCTGGGGCGATCGCACCTGCATCCTTGCTCCGGGCGGTTTGCGCTGGAGTTATGCCGAGCTGCTGCACAGGGCTAACCGCATTGCCCAGGTGTTGGTGAATGATCTGGGCCTGGAGACCGGCAACCGCGTGCTGCTGCGCGCGCCCAACAACCCGATGATGGCGGCCTGCTGGTTTGCCGTGGTCAAGGCCGGTGGCATTGCCGTGGCCACCATGCCGCTGCTGCGCGCCAAAGAGCTGGCGCAGGTGATCACCAAGGCCGAGGTCACGCACGCCCTGTGCGATGCCAGCCTGGCCGACGAGTTGCTGGCGGCGATGGCGCAATGCCCGGTGCTGCGCCAGGTGCGCTTTTTCAATGGCACAGGGGATTGGCCGGGCGAGCGCGGCCCGGAGGGTGGCGGCACTGGTACCGACACAAGCACCGACACAAGCACCGACACAAGCGCCAACACCAGCACCGATACCCACACCGCCGCAAGCCTGGCCGCCATCGAGCCCCTGGAAGCCGCCATGTCCCGCCACGACGCCGCCTTCACCCCCGTCAACACCAGCGCCGACGACACCTGCTTGATTGCCTTCACCTCGGGCACCACCGGCCAGCCCAAGGGCACGATGCACTTTCACCGCGATGTGATGGCGATCTGCGCCTGCTGGCCGACGCATGTGCTGCGGCCGCTGGCCGACGATGTCTTCATCGGCAGCCCGCCGCTGGCCTTCACCTTTGGCCTGGGCGGCCTGCTGCTGTTCCCGATGGCGGTGGGCGCAGCCACCGTGCTGCTGGAAAAAGCCTCGCCGCCGGCGCTGCTCGATGCCATCGCACAGTTCGGCGCCACGGTGTTGTTCACCGCGCCCACCAGCTACCGCGGCATGGCAATGGAGGCCGGCCGGCGCCGCCTGACCGCCCCGTTGAGCGGGCCGCTGCGCAAGTGCGTTTCGGCCGGCGAGGCCCTGCCAGCGGCCACGCGCGCGCTGTGGCGTCTGCATACCGGCATCGAGCTGATCGATGGCATTGGCGCGACTGAGCTGCTGCACATCTTCATCTCCGCTGACGAAGCCCAGGCCCGCCCCGGCGCCACCGGTTTGGTCGTACCGGGCTACCGCGCCTGCTTGCTGGACGACGACGGCAAGGTGATCGCGCCGCCCGCCCCGGGCGAGCACAGCGCCATCGGCCACCTGGCGGTGAAAGGCCCCACCGGCTGCCGCTACCTGGCTGACGAGCGCCAAACCAAGTACGTGCGCCAAGGCTGGAACCTCACCGGGGACGCCTACCGGCTGGACGCGGAGGGCTACTTTCACTACTGCAGCCGCACCGACGACATGATCATCTCGGCCGGGTACAACATCGCCGCGCCCGAGGTCGAGGACGCCCTGCTCGCCCACCCGGCGGTGGCCGAATGCGCGGTGGTCGGCCAGGCCGACGATGAGCGCGGCCAGATCGTCGCGGCCTTTGTCGTACTGCACCCGGGGCACCCCAGCGACGCCGCCATGACACGCGCCCTGCAAGACTTCGTCAAGCAGGCCATCGCACCCTACAAATACCCGCGCGCCGTCACCTACCTGGCGCAACTGCCGCGCACCGAAACCGGCAAGCTGCAGCGCTTCAAGCTCAAACCCTGAGGAGGCCCCATGACCGCCCTGCAAACCCTGCTCCCACCCGGCTGGCCGCGACCCAAAGGCTATGCCAATGGCGTGTTAGCACCGCGTGGTCGACAAATCTTCGTGGCCGGCATGATCGGCTGGGATGCGCAGGGCCACTTCGCCAGCGATCGCCTGGCCGACCAGGCGCGTGTGGCCCTGGCCAATGTGGTGGCGGTGCTGGCGCAGGCCGGCGCCCGGCCCGAGCACATCACGCGCATGACCTGGTACGTGACCAGCAAGCGCGACTACATCGACCAGGGTCGCGAGATCGGCGCTGCCTTTCGCGAGCTGGTCGGCAGCTTCAGCATCGCCATGACGGCGGTGCAGGTGGTGGCGCTGATCGAGGATCAGGCCAAGGTCGAGATCGAGGTCACGGCGGTGCTGCCCGATTGAGGGCGGCGGCGGGCGGGGCCGCCGCAACTGCCGCCCCCACTGCCGGCAGGCGCAAGGTGAAGGTGCTGCCCACGCCCGGCGTGCTCTGCGCGGTCAAGCTGCCGCCCATGGCCTCGGCCACCTGTTTGGACACAGCCAGGCCGATGCCACGGCCGGCAATGCGCGAGTGTTCGGCGCCCAGGCGATCAAAGGGGCTGAACAAACGCGCCATCTGCTGAGCGTCCATGCCCATGCCGCTGTCCTGCACCTGCAAGGTGACGACCCCGCCCTCGCTGTGCACCGTCACCCGCACCTCGCCGCCCGGCTTGTTGTAGGTGATGGCATTGCCCAACAGGTGGGCCAGCACTTGTTTGACGCGGCGCGCGTCGGCATGCACCCAAGGCGCTGCGGTTGCCGGGCTGTTCGCCACGTGATTGCGCCACACCACGGCGGGCTGCGGCTGCGAGGCCTGCACCATGTGCCAGGTGTCTTCGATCAGCGGCAGCAGGGCGACATCGGCAAGCTGCGCGCCCAGCTGCCCGCTGTGCGCACGGGACAAATCCAGCACATCGTCCACCAGACCCAGCAGATGCTGACCACTGTCCACGATCTGCTGCGCCCAGCCGCGGTGCCGGGCCGAGATGGCGGCATCGCTGGCCATCAGTTGCGAAAAGCCGAGCACGCCGTTCAAGGGCGTGCGCAGCTCATGGCTGACACGGCTGAGCAGTTGCCCCTTGGCCTGGCTGGCCATCTCGGCGCGATCAAGTTGCCGCCTGAGCTCATCGGCCTGCTTGCGCGCCGTGATGTCGACGATGAGGCCCACGCGCAAGACGCCAGCCGCATCCTGGCGCGCGGTGTTGGAAATCAACTGCAGCCACTTCTGCGTGCCGTCGTCGAGCACGATGCGGAACTCATCCTGGCGCTGGCTGCCGCCAGAAACCGCCGAACGCAACTCGACCTCGAAGCGGTCTTTGTCTTCAGGATGGCGAAACCGGCTCAACGTATCGGCGCCGGACATGATGAGCTCCGCCGCCACCCCGTACAGGGCCTGCACACCCTGGCTCACGTACTGGTAGTGGCGCTGGCCTTGTGGATCGAACAGCACGCGAAACACCACGCCCGGCATTTGCTCGGCCAACTGCCTGAACTGCGCTTCGCTGGCCGACAGCGCCTGCTCGGCCAGCACACGCTCGGTGATGTCCTCGATGGTGCCCTCGAAGTAGAGCGGCGCGCCCTGGGCATCGCGCACCACCTGGGCGTTCTCGTTGACCCAGCGGTGCTCGCCGTTGCCATGGCGCCTGATCTCGGAGACGAAGCCTTGCACCAGGCCCTCGCGCGCCAGCTGCCTGCGAAAGAGCTCGCGTCGCTGCGGTTCGATGTACCACTCGTTGCCGGCTTCGCGGGCGGCCTGCAGCAATTGCGCCTCGCTGTCCAGGCTGTTGAGCAGCACCAGGGCACGGTTGGCGCGCAGCATGGTGCCGTCTGGCGCCGATTGATAGGCGGCGATGGGCAGAAACTCGAACAGGCTGCGAAAGCCGTCGCTGGCATCGGCCTGGGGCCGCGGATCAATCGCGCTGAGGTCCATCGCGGGCCAATGTAGCCGAGGCTCGAAGTTCAGGCAAACAGCCCCGGGGCAAGCTCGGCACCCCCTTGGACGTCGGCATAAAAGCAGGCCGGGCAGACGGCGCGATAGCGGCTGTTGCCGCCGATTTCCACCTGCTCGCCGTGCTGCACGCGCCGCCCTGCGGCATCGATGCGGATGTTCATCGTGGCCTTGCGCGCACAGGCGCAGATGGTCTTCATTTCCTCGACGTCGTCGGCCAAAGTCAGCAGCTCGGCGCTGCCAGGGAAGGCCTGGCCGCGAAAATCGCTGCGCAGGCCATAACAGATGACCGGAACATGCTCTGTATGCGCCATGCGATGCAGTTGGCGCACCTGTTCGGGCGTCAGGAACTGCGCCTCGTCGATGAGCACGCAGGCCGTGGCCGGGGCCGGGGCCGGCTGGCCACCCTGGCCCGCTTGAGCCACCCGGTCAAGCCAGCGCGCATCGCCCGCATCCAAGCCGGACCGCTGGAACACGGTGGCCGCGCCGAAGGTCTGGGCCTGGCGTGTCAGGCCCAGGCGTGAGCCGATGAGGCCCGAGCCCATGCGGTCGTCGTGCGCGGCGGTGAACAAGCGCACTCGCATGCCACGCTCTTCGTAATTGAAGGCCACCTGCAGCAGGGCCGTGGATTTGCCGGCGTTCATGGCGGCGTAGCGGAAATAAAGTTTGCTCATGGGCGTACTTTAGAAGCGGCCACGCTGCAGGGCGCCAAGCCCCGGTCTTGTCGAGAATCTTTACACCCGAAACTGCCCGGTCCTTCCCAATCCTTTCCTGGCAAGCACTTGCGCCTGTGGCGCGATTTGTGCTTGCAGTGTCCGCGCCAATACCGCGCTAGCAGCGCCCAGCAGGAGACACAGCATGTCCCACCCAAACCCGTCAACGGCTACTTTGTCCGCTCGGTCTGGCGTGTCGCCGCAGCGCTGGTGGCACCTGGCCCTGGCCGGCGCCATTGCCGGCTTGTCGCTCGGCGCTCAGGCCGGCCCGGTCGACCTGACGCTGTACTACACCACCTTCAACGGCGGGCAAAACGTCTGGCGCGTACAAGGCAGCTACACCGGCAACGGCACAGCCGGCAATGGCAGCTTCACCTTGGGCAACGACACCAACATCGCCAGCACCGGCGGCGCCGATGGCATCGTGCTCAACCCGAACAACGGCAAGCTGCTGATCGGTGGCCAGGGCAATGCGGTGCATCAGGTCGATCCCGTGGGCGGCGCCTTCACCACCGCCACGCCAGGCGTGGCCGCTTTCCACCTGGCGGTGGACCCGGGCAAGAACGTGGTCTGGGCGAGCAGCATTCCGGGCGCACTGGCCTCGATGCCCATCAACCCCTTTGGCGCGGCCGGCACGGTCTTGGCCTTGTCGGGCGACGACACCGCCATCACCACCCTGGCCTTTGCGCCGGGCGGCGTGGCTTACTACACCAACGCCGGATCAGGTGGCTTTGGCAATTTCGGCACCATCAACCTCACCACCGGCGTGACCACGCGCCTGTTGACCAACCTGCCCGCGGCGCACGGCATGGTCTACGACCCGTTCACGGGCAACCTGATCCTGGGCGGCAGCAACCACATCACGCAACTGGCCTTGAATGGCGCCATCGTCAGTGATCGCATCGTGGCCGGCGACAACTTCGACCAGGGCACGGTCGATGGCGCCGGCCATGTTTACTGGGCCGACAACAACGGCCGGTTTTTCTTCATGGACTACAGCACCACCGGCCTGGTGGCCAGCGCCAACAACTTCGTCTCGAACGAGTTCTTCAAGTCTGCGCTGGACGACATCGCGCCCTTGATCGGAGCAGGCGGCACCAGAACACCCGAGCCGAGCATCCTGGCCTTGCTCGGGCTGGCGCTGGGCGCCATGGGCCTGTCGCGCAGGCTCAGCAAGCCCATGTGAGGCGGGACGGCGGGTGCGATCATCCGCGCCATGCCACCCAGCCCACATTGCCCAGCGCCCAAGCCCGCCATTGATGCCCAACGTCGGGCGCTGCTGCAAAGCGCCGTAGCCACGCTCGGCGGTGCGACGGCCGGATCGATGGCGGCCTGTGGCGGCGGTGCGGCTGTCCCGGCACCACCTCCACCACCACCACCACCGCCCCTACAGCTGCAAGGCCTGCAGTGGACTCCCAACCGCGACAGCCAGGGCGCGGTGTTGGCCACGGACTTCAATCAATTGCCCCTGCACAGCTGGCTGTACCTGGCCACGCCAGCGGCCGTGCTGGACAGCGTGATCGAGACGCCGCGCTACGCCAAATCCAGTGGCCCGGCCGATGGCAGCCCGGGCATCGTCAACGCCTGGAGCGGCGCAGCCTGGGACCATGTGAACAACATCATGTACCTGATGGGCGGCGGCCATGGCGACACCTCGATCTGCGAGAACGCGCTGTATGCGCTCAACACTGCAACGCTGATCTGGACGCGGGTGAAAGACCGCTCGCCCTTGTCGGCCTGGCAGCAGTGGGACAAGACCGCTCAAGCCTTCACCACAGTCAACTTGCATGCCAACGCCGCCAATGGCTCGGGCGGCAATGGTGATGGCAGCAACTGCCCGCTGCTGGACGGCGCCCCGGGCAGCATCCACAACTATCAGCAGCTCACCTGGATTGCGCCTGCGGTGCTGGGCAACCGCTCGGGCGGCGTCTACCAGGGCGGCACCTGCCGCTCGGTGCTCGACCTGGACACGGGGCGCTACCGCACCGCCCACTACTGGGGGCCAGGCCCGGCGCACGGTGTGGACTGGGCGAGCTACGGCATGGCCTATGTGGACGGCAACACCCTCCACCAGCAGCGCAATGGCAACACCTACTTTGGCTACAAGCTCGATGACACCGAGGCCACCACCTGGAGCCCCAACAGCTTCGGGCGCATCGTCAGTGAAGGCTTCAGCAGCTACCTGCCGCACCAGGCCCACACCGCCTGGTGCCTGCTGCGCGAGCGCCGCGAGTACGTCTGGTTCAGCGGCAACCAGAAGGCGTTTCGGGTGCGCTATGGCCAGGCCATAGACGCCGGCAACCTGGCCAGCCGCAACTGGAACAGCGTCACCGACACCATCACCTTGAGCTCCAGCGATGGCTCTCACCTGGATTTCAACAGCACCACGCTGTTCGACACCACCGTCACCGGTGACATGTCGCATGAGACCAACTGGCTGTGCTCGGCAGGCACGCACTTTGATGCCAGCGCCGACGCTGCGGCCGGCTGCATCTACGTGCAGGCCAACAAGGCCGGCACGGCGCTGTACCGCATCACCGGCATCGCCGGCAGCACCTGGCAGGTGCAAAAGCTGGCCGGCACTGCCGCGCTCAGCGATGCCTCGCATTACACCTTTGGGCGCTTTCGCGTCGCCCACCTGGCCGGTGGCGCCAAGCTGGCCTTGCGCGTCACCACCACCACCGGGCCGCTGGAGGTGATGCGGCTGGGCTGACCCGCCCCTCGCCCCCGCCCCTACAAATCGCGCGCCACCGCACGCAGCTGCGCCAGCATGAAAGCAAAGTAGGGCTGCACGCAGCCCAGGTGGCTGGCCGGCACCGCGCTGCAATCCGTCAACTGCACATCGGGGGCACCGCGCAGGCGCATGGCCTGCAAGGTGCGGGTGACGGCGACATAGGGCACGGTTTGATCGTCGCGGCCATGGAACAGGCGCACCGGCGTCTCGGGCTTCCAGTCGTGGACATTGCTGTCGCGCTCGATGGCGTCGTTGTCGTCGGCCAGGTAGTTGTCGACAAAAGTGCCCTGGAAGCTGACATCGGCGTCGTCGGGCAACAGCGCCTTGATCAATTGCCGGCGCACCTCGTTGCGCACGGTCGATCCCAGGTGGCGCAGCAGGCCCGGGCTGAGCAGGCCGCCGATCAAGGCGTTTTCGCGGCGCACGCGATCGAGCTGCACATCGAGCACGGCCCCCAGGTGGTAGGGGCCAGCGCCCGGTACCGAGCCCAGCAACTGCGCCTTGTGCAGGCCGGCGTTGGGGTGCGTGCCGAGCTGCAGCGCACGGTGTGCCGCCAGGGTGGCGTAGCCGCCCTCGGAGTAGCCCAGCAGGAACAACTGGCCGTTGTCGAGCACGGCATTTTTCTGCCGCCAGGTGCGCGCAGCGGTGAGGAAATCGATCACCGCCGCGGCCGTGGGCGCCGACAGCAAATACGGATGCGGCGCCCCCTTGGAGGCGCCATAACCCACATAGTCAGCGGCCAGCACGACATAGCCCAGTGAGGCCAGCACCTGCGGCGGCTCGCCCGCCAGCACCAGGTTGCTGGGCGCCTGTGCGTCCTTGAAGACGCTGCCATGCTGGTAGCTGATCACCGGGCTGGGGGCCGAGGCCGCGCCCTTGACCGGCACGCTGACCAGGCCCGAGGCCAGGATGCGCTTGCCCTGGCCGTCGATGGTCAGGTATTTCAGGCGATAGGAGGTGACGGCATACAGCGGGGTGACGGCCGGCACCTTGCTGTCCGGCGCCCGGGCGGCGCTGGCGATGTCGGCAGCGCTGAAGGTGTTGACGCGGGTGGCCTCCTTCAGCTCGCCGGGGCCGGTGATCTCGACGATCACCGGCGGGGGTGGCGGTGGGCTCACCACCGGCAGGGGTGGCGGCGCGACCACCACCGCCGGCGGCGGCGGAGGTGGTGCGACGACCGCCGGCGGCGGTTGTGCGACGACCACCGGCTCGGGCGCACTGTTGCCACCGCCACAGGCGCCCAGAGCCAGGGCCAGGGACATGACGACGGCGGCGCGGGCTGGCCCGGTTGCGAGCAGTTTGGGGCGGTAGTTGGGCATTCGGCTGGGCGTCGGTGCTGTGGATGGGCTTGACCAGGCCATTGCCGGACCTGGCCAGGACAGGCAACGTCGAAAACGACAAAGCGCTGACAGCCACAACCCTATGAGCCTGTTGCGAGGCGCAAAGGCCCGGCGCCGGCCCGGCGCCGGCCAGCGGCGACATGTTGCGCACACCGGCATGCTCGCCTACACGCGCTTTCGCCGCAAACGCAGAAGATGCGGTGGGCGTGCACGGCGTGCCCGACATGTGGCGCATGCACGCCCGCAACGCCCGCAACGCCCGCAACGCCCAGAGGAGTCAACCATGCACCCGCCCGAAGCGACCGAACCGACCCTTGGGCCCGAACCTGTGCAACCGATGGCAGCGATCTCAGCGCACGACTACGCCGCGCCGATCACGCGCCGGCGCTTCGTGCGCGACAGCGCACTGTACGGAGCGGCACTGGGCGGAGCGGCACTGGGCGGGATTGGCGGCCTTGGCGCCGGCCTGTCCGGTTGCGGCGGCGGCACAGCACCCGAGGGCACCTTCGGCCACGGCGTGGCCAGCGGCGACCCACTGGCCGACCGCGTCATCCTCTGGACCCGCGTCAGCCAAAGCGCCGTCGGTTCGATCGATGTCGGCTGGGAGATTGCCGCCGACGCGCTCTTCACCCGTGTGGTGGCCTCGGGCACGGCCAGCACCAGCGAGGCGCGCGACCACACCGTCAAGGTCGACGCCACGGGACTGCAGCCCGGCACCGCCTACCACTACCGTTTCCGCTTGCGCGATGAGGTCTCACCCACCGGGTGCACCAAGACCCTGCCAACCGGTGCGGCCGCCGCGGTCGGCGCCGTGCGCCTGGCGGTGATGTCTTGCGCGGCCTATCCGGTGGGCCAGTTTCATGCCTATGCCGATGCGGCGCGGCGCGGTGACATTGATGCTGCCGTGCTGCTGGGCGACTACATCTACGAATCCGACCTGAGCCGCGGGCTTGAGCTGGCCTCGCGCCTGCTGGGCCGCAACTGGGAGCCCGACCGCGAGCTCGTCACGCTGCAGGATTACCGTGCGCGCCACGGTTTTTACCGCGGCGACATCGACCTCAAGGCCATGCACGCCGCCATGCCGGTGATCGCGGTGTGGGACGACCACGACCTCATCAACGGCATCTGGCGCGACGGCGCCAGCGCCCACGACCCGAGCAAGGGCAGCTTCAGCGCACGCCGTGCAGCGGCGATGCAGGCCTTTCAGGAATGGCTGCCGATCCGCCTGCCCGACCCGGCAGCGCCGGCCAAGATCTACCGCCGCTTCGATTTCGGCCAGCTCGCCACGCTGCACATGCTGGATGCGCGCGCGCTGGGCCGCGACCCTGAAGCCTCGCGCGCCGATCACCTGTCAGGCGCCACCGCCAGCCCGACGCGGCAGATGCTGGGGCCTGAGCAATCGGCCTGGCTGGACGCCGGCCTGCAGGCCTCGACCGCGACCTGGCAACTGCTGGGCTCGCAGGTCTGGATGGGGCGCATGCACCTGCCGCTGAGCGTGCTCAATGACTTCAGCGAGGACGCCATTTCGGCCTTCCTGCTGGCGCAGTCCACCGCGCCGGCCTTGCGCAGCGAGGCGCAACGGGCCCTGGTCGCGCAGCCGCGCGCGCCGTTCAAATCCGACACCTGGGACGGCTACCCCGCGGCGCGCGAAGCGGTGTTTGCCACCGCGCGCCGGCTCGACAAGAACCTGGTGGTGCTGGCCGGCGACTCGCACAACGCCTGGGCCAGCGACCTGAAAGACGCCGCCGGCGCCGCTATCGGCGTCGAGTTCGCCACGCCCTCGGTCACCTCGGCCGGGCTGGAGCTCGAATACCCGCGCATCACGCGCCAGTTCCTGGCCGATGCCCTCGTCCAGATGGTGCCCGAGCTGCGCTACGCCGAAACCAGCGACCGCGGTTACCTGCTCGTCACGCTGACCCCGGCGCTGGCGCGCGCCGACTGGGTGTTCGTCGGCTCGGTGTTGAGCAATGAGCTGAGATCGAACGTCGGGCGCAGCCTGGCCACCCGCCCGGGCGCCGCCAACCGCCGGATCATGGAGGTGTGAGCGGTCAAGGCATGCGGTTGCGCTGAGGGCGCCACGCAGGTTTGGGGGCGCTCTCAGCCTCGCTGCAGAAACCGCAGCAGGATCGCAGCCGTCCTCTCAGGCTGCTCCTGCTGCACCCAGTGGCCCGCGCCGGGCACCAGGTGCACGCCGCGCATCTGCGTGCAGGCCGTGGTTTGCATGGCCTGCACAGCGCCGGGCACCTGGTGCACGCCCCAGTCACTGGCGCCGGCAATGAAGCAGGCCGGCACCTCGATGCGCCGCCCGGCATGGGCCGCAAGCCCGGCTTGTGGATCGGTGGCGCAGCGGTACCACTGCAGGCCGCCCTGAAAACCGGTGTGGCTGAACTGGCGCGTGTATTCACGCAGCTCGGCATCGGGCAGCCAGGCACAGACGGCGATCTCGGCCGGGCTGGGCATGTGTGGCGCCACGGTCTGCGCCATGTCCTGGTGCAGATCCATGACGTAGTAGCGCGGCAACTGCGCCAGTTCGGTGGCCGTCCAGGCCTTGAGGGCATAGGGGGCGTTGGCCTTCAAGTCGGCGCTTTTGACATGGTAGTAAGCGCGCAGGAAGTCGTGCACGCCCTGCGCCGCATGGCGCATGTCGGCGTCGGCCTGGCGGCCGCTGTAGTACCACTGGTAGTGCTTGCGCGGTGGCGCCAGGGCGGCGAGCTCGGTGTGGATGTCGGCAGGGCGCGGGCTCATGGCGGGCGGCCCCGCAAACGGGGCGCTCATCAGCGCCACGCTGCGAAACACCTCGGGCCAGAGCAGCGCGCACCAGGCCGCCACCGGCGAGCCGAAGTCGTGCCCGACCACCGCCGCCACCTCGCTGCGGCCCAGCGCGGCCACCAGGCCCCGCGCGTCCTTGGCCAGGTTGAGCATGCCGAAACTGCCCACATCGCCGTCGAAGCGCCCATCCCACCCGGTGCTGCGGCCATAGCCGCGCTGGTCGGGCGCGACGACGTGAAAACCCGCCTCGGCCAGGGCCGGCATGATCTTGCGCCAGCTGTAGGCCAGCTCTGGAAAGCCATGCAGCAGCAGCACGCAGGGCCGGTCCGCGCCTTCACATCCGGCCTCCAGCACATGCATCAACAGGCCATTGCCGTTGTCGATGGTGCGCCGGCGCAGGCCGGATGGCAGCGGGGCTTGATGCTCATCCACGGCCTGGTCCTCCCGCCGCGTGTGGCGCTCGCGTGGCCGGCGCAGCCCCCGCCCCAGGCTTGCCAACGCCCACGCGCTCCACCGCCGCGGCCTGGGCGGCGGCAATACACACCTGCCTGCGCCTGCACGTGATGCGGCATCGGCCGCGCCTCACCCCAATGCACATGGTGGCGATCCGCCTCAGGGTTGGGATCAGTTCCGTGTTCGTCGCGATGTTGATGGCGGCCAGGCTTGGCTGGGTCAAACCCGGCGGGCGCCTTGTCGTACCATACAACACGTACTTCACCTGGCATACTTGATCATTCACCACCAAGGGGTAGGCCATGGATGTTGCCGATGTCACCCTGGCCGCGCGCGGCCAGATCGTCATCCCCAAAGAAGCACGGGACGCGCTGGGGCTCAAGCCCGGCGCGCGCCTGAGTGTGCGCATCGAAGGCAGCCGCCTGCTCATTGAAAAGCGGGTGGCACTCGATCTGAGCCGCTGGGTGGGCAAGGCCGTGGACGACGGCCTGACCACCGAGCAAGCGCTGGCCGAGCTGCGTGGGCGCGCAGTGCCGTGGCAGGCCGAGGGCGCGCGTGCGCCGCAGCCCGCCCCACGCAAGCGCCCTGCCAGCAAGCGCCCGGCTGCCAAGGCCAAGGCCAAGGCCAAGAAGCCGCACGCATGAAGACCGCGATCGATTCCAGCGTTCTGTTCGACATCGTCAAGGGCGCGCCGGGCGCCGCTGCAGCCCAGGCCGCGTTGGAGGCCGCGCTGGCGACTGGCGGCCTGTGTGCGTGTGCCGTGGTCCTCGCCGAGTTGGGCCGCTACTTCAGCCGTGACGAGGCCTTGCTGGAGTTTCTGTCCGATTGCCAGATCGATCACGACCCCATGAGCGTTGACACCGCCGTCGGCGCCGCGCGCATCATGCGCGCCTATGCCCGCAACGCCGGGCCACGTGAGCGGGTGGCGCCGGACTTTTTGATTGGCGCGCACGCACTGCACCAGGCCGATGCCTTGTTGACCACCGACGCTGGATTCTTCCGCCACTATTTCAAGGGCCTGAATGTTGTGACCCCGCGGTCGGGGCGCTGAGCGCGATGGCGCGATGGACGGTGCGCGCTGCCCCAAGGCACAGGATGCACGCGCTTGCCCCAGGCCGACCCGCAGCGGGGCTTGCAGCTCAGCCATGGCCTGGTCCCCCTGCGGCTCTTGGCGCTCTTGTACCAGCACCCGCACCCGCAGCCCCAGGCTTGCCAACACCCACGCGCTCCACCGCCGCCGCCAGGGCCACCATGGCCACGCCCTGGCGCACCCTGTCGACCACGGCCGAGCGGCCATGCGCCGACAACACCAGCGCCCGCGTGGCCCGCGTCATGCCCACATACAACAGGCGCAGCGCATCGGTCAGCGCCTCGCCCTGCATCGGCATGGCCTGCAGGCTGGCGACAAAGACCTGGGCGAACTCCAGCCCCTTGGCGCTGTGCAGGGTGAGCAGCTTCACGCCCGGGCGCTGCCAGTCAAAGCGCCGAAAGGCCTGCTGGCCCATGGATTGAAAGGCCAGGCCATGCCGCGCCAGCGCTTGCTCAAAGGGGTGCAGCATGGCCTTGGTGCGGCACAGCACGGCGATCTCGTCGAGCGCCACGCCCGCGGCCTGGGCGGCTGCAATGCGCTCCATCACCAGCTCGGCCTCTTCGGCGGCGTGGCGGGCCTCGATCAACACCGGCAGCGCGCCGTGGCGCCCGGCGCTGTCGGGTTGCACCAGGGGCAGCTCGTCCTCGCCGCGCGCCGCCCCCGGCGTGCCGCGGCCATCGCCACTGAGCAAGCCCTGGGCACACTGCACGGCCAGGGCCAGCACCTCGGCGGTGTTGCGGTAGTTCACCTTGAGGATGCTGGTGCGGCCGCGCGCCTCGATGCCCACACTGGCAAAGTTGAAGGCGCGGCGCTTGTGCTGGTAGATCGACTGCGCGTCGTCATAAAGCACCAGCAGGCTGTTGCTCACCGGGCTGACCATGCGGCTGGCGATGCGCAGCCAGGCGTCCTCAAAATCATGGGCCTCGTCGATGAGCAGCGCGCTGTACTGGCCGGCGGGCACCAGGCCGGTCTCGACCGCGCGCTCGACGCCCTGGGCCAGGGCCTCAAAGTAGGCGTCGCCAGTGAGGCCACGGCCGACATCGAGCTGGTAGCTGCGCACCAGATCCTGGCACCAGCTGTGGAAGGTGCGCACCTGCACGCGCTCGTCCACGCCGCGCTGGCGCAGCATGGCGTCGATGCGGTCGGCCAGGGCGCGGTTGAAGCACAGCACCAGGATGGGCTGATCGACCCGCGCCGCCGCCGCCAGGTACTGCGCGCGAAAGATCAGGATCATGGTCTTGCCCGAGCCGGCCGCACCATGGATGACGCGGTGGCCCTCGCCCAGCGAGCGCGCCAGTTGCTCTTGCTGCAGATCCATCACCTGCATCAGATCGGGCAGGGGCGGCTCGGGCGATGTCCGCCTGGGTGCCAACTGCTCGCGCGGTGCGTGGTCGCGCGGCACCTGGGCCGGTGTTGCCGCGCGTTCATCTTCTTGCCCGCCGCTGAAATCCAGTGCGCCCTGCGTTGACAGCCTGATCTCCGGAAACAAGTGCCAGCGGATGCGGTCGCGCTGCGGCAAGGACAAGGTGTGCGGGTAGCTCACGGTGAACATGCCCCACAGCCGGTGTTGAAAGGCCGCAGGCGTGACCTCGGCGTCCAGGTCATCGCGCAGCAGGGTGCGGGCGCTCGGAAACAACAGCTCAAAGTCGCTGCCGCCGGCCTCATCCCCCACCTCGCTGCGCTTCAAGGCCGAGAGCACCACACCCCAGCCATAGGGGAAGAGCAAGCGCCCGGCAAAGGGCCCGTCGGGGTGCACCAAGGCGGCGTCGCGCTTCATCAAATCGACCAGCTCGAGCATGTGGTCGCGGGCCTGGCGCAGCGGGTGCGCCTGGGTGACGCGGCCGCGTTCGGTGTGCAGGTCCACCGCATCGCGCGTGGCCGGGCCCAGCGTGGCGCGCTTCCAATCCTTCACCTCCAGCAGCAGCACGCCCCAGCGCGGGCTGAGGATGACGAAATCGGGCTGCCGCGCCCTGGGGCCGATGGCGATGTCGTGCCACACCAGGTAGTCGTCTTCCAGGCAGCGCTTGAGCTGCTGCAGCACGCGGCGCTCGCCGGCGTTGCAGCGCGCGTCGATCTGGCTCAGGCCTTGGGGGAAGAGGGCCATGGCGTTTTAACGACGGGGTTTCAATCGGCTAACCACTGTATCAATGCGACGGTGAAGCGGGCGGCACAGACGTGCGGCACAGGCGGCCATCATGACCACAGCGTGGCCATCGGCAGGGCGAACAAACCCTCGCCAAAGCGCAGCACATGCTCGCCGTCGTACAGCACCACACCGCAGACAAAACGCGCGCCCACCGCCGCCTGCAGCTTGCGCAGGCCGCGGAAATCGCTGTCGTTGACGCTGGCCGCGGCCTTGACTTCAACGCCGGCCAGCTCGGCCGCGCCGCGCTCGATGACGATGTCGACCTCGACACCGTCCTTGTCACGAAAGTGATGAAAGGCCAGCGCCTCATCCTGCGCATCGGCCTGCCGGCGCAGCTCTTGCAGCACAAAGGTCTCGAGCAGTTGGCCGAGCAGCGCGCGGTCACGCATCAGGGCCGGCGCATCGATGCGCAACAGGCCGGCGGCCAGGCCGGTGTCGGCCAGGTGCAGCTTGGGCGTCTTGATCAAGCGGCTCATCTGCTGACTGTGCCAGGGCGGCAATTGCTCAAGCAGAAAGACCCGTTCGAGCAGCGTCATGTAATCGCGGATGGTCGGCCGGCTCAACTGAAACGGCCCGGCCAGATCGCTGACATTGATCAGGTACGCGGTCTGCGCCGCCGCCAGTTGCAGCAGCCGGGGCAGCGCATCGAGCGAAGCGATGCGCGCCAGATCGCGCACATCGCGCTGCACCAGGGTCTCGACATAGGCGCGGTACCAATCGCGCCGCCGCGGCGCCGGTCGCGCCAGCGCGGCCGGAAAGCCGCCGGCCACGATGCGCTCGGCCAGCGCGGGCCCGAGCCGGCTGTGCCGCTGCGGTTTGAAGTTAGCCCCGAACAGCGTCTGCACAAAGCCGCCGGGCCGGCGCGCCAGCTCACACTGCGCCAGCGGGTGCAGCCGCACCAGATCGATGCGCCCGGCCAATGAATCGGCCAGGCGCGGCAGCAGCAGCACATTGGCCGAGCCAGTGAGCAAGAAGCGCCCGGGGCTGCGGTCGCGGTCGACCACGGTCTTGAGCGAGGTGAAGATCTCGGGCACCCGCTGCACTTCATCGAGCACCATGCGCGCCGGCAAATCGGCGATGAAGCCCAGTGGATCGGCCAGCGCGGCGGCGCGCAGGTTGTCATCATCAAACGTCAAGTAGCCGTAGCCGGCGGGCTCGCAGACCATGCGTGCCAGCGTCGTCTTGCCACACTGGCGCGGGCCATGCAGCAACACCACGGGCGTGTCGGCCAGTGCCGTCAGCAGCCGGGCACCGGCCAGACGTGCGTAGGGGGCAGGATCGACCGGCGCGGGGGCGGGAAGCGGGTTTTCAAGCATCGGCCGATTGTAATCTTAGAGCTCGTCTGATTGAAACCTTTGTGCTCGACAATCGAAATGCCTATGTCCGCCAAACAGAAACTTCCGAATCACTTCAAGCCTCACTCGGCATCAAACTGCCGGGCATTCTTGCCTTGAAACGGCGCATAGAAAGCCTTGATGCTGAGCATGTCGCGCTCGATGTCGCCGGTGGGTTGGAACACCGGCCCCAGGCCGGCGCGCTTTTGCGTGTAATCCATGTAGGCCAGCAGGATGGGCACCTCCGCGCCCAGGGCGATGTAATAAAAACCCGTCTTCCAGTGCCGGGTCTTGGCCCGCGTGCCCTCGGGCGGCACGATCAGTTGCACCCGGCCATCGGCGGCCTTGAGCGCGGCGGCCGAGGCCGCCACCAGATTGTTCGATTGCTCGCGCCGCACGGCGATGCCACCTAACCAGCGCATCAAGGGGCCAAAGGGCGGCGTGAAGATCGAGGCCTTGCCGATCCAGTAGATGTTCAGCCGCAGCGCAAAGGCCGTCATCAGCGTGAAGGGCAAGTCCCAGTTGCTGGTGTGCGGCGCGGCGATCAGCACGCACTTGGTGGCCTCGGGCGGCAAGGCGCCTTCGATGCGCCAGCCGGCGATCTTGAGAATGGCCACGGAGAGCGCGCGCAGTGCAGTGTTGATGACAGGGGTGTCGAAGACGGTATGGTGCATGCTGCCGAGGGTAACCCGTGCCCATCGCCGCCGGCTCACGCCAACGCCCACCGACAGGAGACCTCGTCATGAAGCCCAACACCCATTCAGAACCTGCACCTCGGTCGCGCCGCCTGGGCCTGTCCAGGCTGGGCCGCCCGGCCCTGGCCGCGCTGCTCAGCCTGGCCCTGGCCAGCCCCGCGCTGCAGGCCCAGCTGTTGCCGGGCGCCAAGCCCAGCGAGGTGGGCCTGTCGGCCGAGCGCCTGACGCGCATCAGCGATTGGCTGCGCGCCGAGGTGGCGCAGAACAAGATCCCCGGCGCGGTGATCATGGTGGTGCGCGGCGGCAAGCTGGCCTATCTGGATGCGGTGGGCCAACGCGGCCCGGGCGACCCGGCGCCGATGAAGACCGATGACATCTTCCGCATCTACTCGATGACCAAGCCCATCGTCAGCGTGGCCGCGATGATGTTGGTCGAAGAGGGCAAGCTGCTGCTCGAAGCCCCTGTGGCGCGCTACATCCCGGCCTTTGCCAACGTCAAGGTCGGCGTCGAGAAGACCGACGCGCAGGGCCAGAAAACACTCGATCTGGCGGCCCCGCGCCGGCCCATGACGGTGCAGGACTTGCTGCGCCACACCTCGGGCCTGACCTACGGTTTCTTCGGCGAGGGCCTGGTCAAGAAGGCCTATGTCGAGGCCAACATCACCACCAGCCCGCAGCTCAATAACGAAGAATTTGCGCAGGCCATCGCCAAGATGCCGCTGGCCTTTCACCCGGGCAGCACCTGGGATTACAGCAACTCGACCGATGTGCTGGGCCGCGTCATCGAGGTGGTCTCGGGCCAAAGCCTGTATGCGCACCTGAAGGCGCGCTTGCTCGATCCGCTGGGCATGCCCGACACCAGCTTCACCGTACCCGAGCCGGCGCGCCAGGCACGCATCGCCGAGCCGCTGGTTGACGACCGCGTCATCGGTGTCAACGCCGTGGTCGGTGATCCGCGCCTGCCGGCCCGCATGGAATCGGGCGGCGGCGGCCTGGTCAGCACGGCGCACGATTACGCGCGCTTTTTGATGATGCTGCGCAACGGCGGCCAGCTCGACGGCAAGCGCTACTTGAGCCCGCGTACTTTGGAGTACATGACGGCCAACCACCTGGACGCCAGTGTGCAGCGCACGCCGCTGTACTTGCCCGGCCCGGGCTACGGTTTTGGCCTGGGCCTTGCGGTGCGCACCAGCGCCGAGGCCGCAGCCATCGGCGCGGTGGGTGAGTACAACTGGGGCGGTGCTGGCGGCACGGCGATGTGGGTCGATCCGGCATCGGATCTGTTCGTCGTGTTCATGATGCAAAGCCCGAAACAGCGCGTGCTGTACCGGCCAATGCTGCGCAACATGATTTATGGCGCGTTGACGGAATCGCGGCTGCGGCAATGAGCGCGGCGGTGGGCGCCAGCGCCACATGCCCGAATGCCGCCAGCTCAGGTCTTGCCTGGTCTATGGCGCCTTGGCGGTGCCGGTAGACGCGGCGGTAAACGGCACACCCTGGCGGTAGCTGCGCGCCGCATCGCTGGCATCCGTATCACTGGCGAAATCGGCGTTGATCTTGAAGCTGGCCAGATCGGCGCCGGCCACCGGCTGGCTGCGAAACCACAGGCCCTTGGCATCGGCCGCATAGCCGCGGCCGACGACGCGGATCGTCGCCGCATCGGCGCCGCGCAGCACGCGCAGCACCGGCACCTGTTTGTTCGCCTCACGGGTGTCGATGTGGCCGTGATAGACCTGGGCGCGGTCGCGGGCAAATTCGGCCTCGCGGATGTCGAGCAGCGCAAAACTGGCGCCGTGGCTGCCGGGGATTTCGATGCGCTCGAAGTAGCCGCGCTGGGCATCGCGCGCAAAGAAGGGGTTGAGCGGCTCAAAGCTCGCCGGGTCGCGTACTTTGAATGCCAGGCCCTCATAAAACGCGTGGCCGGCGTCGCGCGCATAACCGTGCTCCAGCACGCGGTAGCTGGCCGGGTCGGCGCCGGCGATGGCGTGGGTCTTGACGTGCTGCACGGTCCAGTACTCCTGGCCCTTGCGGTAGGTGTCGGCGTAGAACACGGCGCGGGCATCGCGCGCCTCGTGCTCGGAGAACACCTCGAAGCTCTTGCCCTCGCTGCCCTCGATCACCTCGCCGCGGTAGTAGCCGCGTTGCGCGTCGCGCGCGAACAGCTTGTCCAGCCGGCGGAAGCTGGCCGGATCGAGCGGCACAAACTGGCGCTTGCCGTCGTAGATCCAGGCGCCGTCTTTCTTGGCGTATCCGGCGCCGGTGTCGCAGCCCACCAGCCAGGCCAAAGCGCCGAGCAGCAGCCAGCCCAGGCCCTTTTTCGCCAAGGGCACGATCACAGGCCCGCCATCAGCAGTTCGCGGATGGCGCCATCGGTGTGCATGCCGTTGGTGCCCTGCGCATAGGCGCAGTGCATGTCGAGCACGCCGCCGGCGAAGGCCAGGTGGCGCTGCGCGGGCTCGGCCACATTGCGCAAGCGCACCAGCTTCAAGCCCTCGCGCACAGCCTCGCGGCCCATGTCGTCTTGGCAGATCATGCGCAGCGCCATGTTCAGGCGGTGGCACGACACGTTGTCGAGAAAGTTCAGCGCCTGGGCATCGTTCTCGATGCTCGCCCAATCCACCTCATAGGGCACGACCTGGCCACAGATCTCGGCAATCTCGCGGCTGCGCTCGGGCAACGTGATGTCTTGCAGCTCTTTGACTTTGCGGCGTTCGGGCAATCCCATGGTCGGCTCCTGTGTGGGGTGGGTCGGCATGGGATGAACTGTGGCGGGCAGGGGTTTCACGCCAGCTTCAGCGCCCGGGCAAACATGTTGCGTCTGTTTCAGCGGCGGCCGCGACGGGCTACACATTCACCGGCCGCACGCGCCGATGCGGGCGCGCAGGACGGCGGCAGCCTCGACCTGCGGGCCGAGTTGGATGCCATGGCCGCGCTCGTCAAGGCGGGCGACCAGGCCGAACTGGCGGCCTTGGCCGATGAGGCCGCCCTGGCCAAGCAAGCCGCGCTGGACGCCTCCGCCGCCTCAACCCTGTACCGCGACGGCTTCGGTAATGTCATCCCTGACATCGCCGAGCATTGGCGCCAGAAGCTGGGGGCCGAATTGGCGCGCCGCTTCGTCGCCACCTTTGCCGCTAGCGTAGCCACCCACCACGGCTGGCAGGTCGAACACGACGGCGACTACCGCGGCGGCACCATCACCTAACCAGGACTTCGCTGCGCACCAGGGCTTGGCCGCGCACCGGCGCGATCAAGCCCAGGCGGCGGCCCTGGCCCCCGCTGTCAGTGCTGCTGGCGCGGATCGAGCGCGTCGCGCAGGCCGTCGCCCAGCAGGTTGAAACCCAGCACCAGCCCGAAGATCGCCAGCCCCGGCCAGATGGCCATCCAGGGCGCGTTGTCGACGTAGTTCTTGGCGGTGTTGAGCATGCTGCCCCAGCTCGGCGCCGGTGGCTGCTGGCCCAGGCCGAGGAAGGACAGGCTGGCCTCGGCGATCACCGCCGAGGCAATCGCCAGCGTGGCCTGCACGATGAGCGGCGCGGTCACGTTGGGCAGCACATGGCGCAGGGCGATGCGCCACGGCGGGTTGCCCAGCGCACGCGCGGCCTCGATGTAATCCTCGACCTGCACATTGATCACCTGGGCGCGCGTCAGCCGCACAAAAATCGGCGTCGCCGAGATGCCTATGGCAATCATCGCGTTGGCCAGCGAGGGCCCCAAGAACGCCGCCATGGCGATGGCCAGGATCAGAAACGGGCAGGCCAGGAAGGCGTCCACGATACGCGAGATCAGCGCATCGAGCTTGCCGCCGACAAAACCCGCCA
>JAYSSS010000116.1:0-8046 GCA_043720415.1 Ideonella sp. | reverse complement strand
CAGGAAGAACATGGCAAACGACATGCCCGAATACTCGATCATGTGGCCGGCCACGAACTCGGATTCGCCTTCAACCACATCGAAGGGGTGGCGGTTGGTTTCAGCCAGACCCGAGATGAAAAACACCACAAAGATGGGCAGCAAGGGCAACCAGTTCCAGCTGAGGAAGCTCAGGCCCATGTCGGCAAAAACACCCTTACCCTGGCCAGCCACGATTTCGCTGAGGTTCATGCTGGCCGACACCATCAGCACCACCACCAAGCAAAAGCCCATCGCGATTTCATAGCTGATCATCTGCGCACTGGCACGCAAAGCGCCCAGGAAGGCGTACTTTGAGTTGCTGGCCCAGCCCGCGATGATGACGCCGTAAACCTCAAGCGAAGTGATGGCCATCAGGAACAGCAGACCGGCATTGATGTTGGCCAACGCCACATCGGGCCCAAAAGGAATCACCGCCCAAGCCGCCAAGGCCGGCATGATGGTCATCACCGGGCCCAGGAAAAACAATCCCTTGTGCGCGGCCGTGGGTCGAATGATTTCTTTGAAGATCAGCTTCACGGCGTCGGCAATGGGCGTCAGCAACCCGTAGGGCCCGACCCGGTTGGGGCCGGGTCGAATCTGGCTCCAGCCGATGGCCTTGCGTTCCCACAAGGTGAGGTAGGCCACGCAGCCCAGCAGCGGCAGCACCACGGCGACGATCTTGATCAGGCTCCAGAGCACCAGCCACAGGGTGGGCCCCAGGGCGGCGTTGGCAAATTGATGAAGGGGCTCAAACATGACGTTCAAACCTTTGCGATGGTGACGGTGCCGAACAGCGCACCCAGCTGGGCCGTGGCCGGGTGGCCCGCAGCCACGCGCACGGTGTCGGCGGCCTGCGAGGCGTCCTGTTGTGCCAACAGCTCAGCCGAGCCATCGCCTTGGCTGACCCGAACGCGGTCGCCATCCTTCAGCCCCAGCGCTTGCCACAGCGCGGCGGGCAAGCCCACTTGCGGCTCTCGGGCGTCGGCGGTCAGCTGCAGCGACGTGGCCCGGCGCACCAGCGAGTCGGTGGCGTAGATCGGCACGTCGGCAATACGCTGGTAGCCCGCCGTCGATACGGCAGTCGATGTGCCGACGGTCAAGGCGGCCTGGGTGCTGTTGTCCAAGCGAGTGCTCAGGGCCGCCACATCGCCCAGCGCTTGGGCGCGGACCTCTTCGGCCGATTCCTGTTCGAACCCGGCCAGTCCCAGCAGGTTGCCCAACACGCGCAAGACCTTCCAGGCCGGGCGTGTGTCGCCCAAAGGTTTGACCACGCCATGGAAACCTTGCACGCGGCCTTCGGCGTTGACAAAGGTGCCGGCGGTTTCGGTGAACGGGGCGATGGGCAACAGCACGTCGGCCACATCGGCGCAGGCATCCTGGAAAGGCGTCAGCGCGACGACCAGGCCCGAACCCGCCAGGGCTTGGCGCGTGGCTGCGGCGTTGGCACTGTCCAGCACCGGTTCGCTGTTGAGCAACAGCAAAGCCTTCATCGGCTGGCTGAGCATCTGACTGGCGTTCAAGCCGCCAGCGCCTGGCAGCGCGCCCACCCACTGGGCGCCCACGCTGTTGCCTGCTTCACCCAGGTAGCCCACGGTGGCGCCGGTGTGCTGCGCAATCCACTGTGCCAAGGCCAACAGCTGGCTGGCTTGTGGATGCTGCGCCGCTGCGTTGCCCAAGAGCAGGGCCACACGTTCGCCTGACAGCAGCGACTCCGCAACCGCCTGAGCGTGCTGGCCAGGGTCGGCGGGCAAAGGCGCAGGCAAGCCTTTGGCTTTGGCCACCGCAGCGGCCACGTCGGCCAACTGGTCGACCCACAACGAAGGCGCGGCAGTCAGCGTGGCCGACAGCTTGATGGCCCAGTCGTCGTGCACGGCATGCAGACTCATCACCCGGGCGCCATGGCGTGCGGCTTGCCGCAACCTTTGGGCCAGCAGTGGGTGGTCCTTGCGCAAAAAACTGCCCACCACCAACACGCGGTCCAGCTTGGACAGCGCGGCCAGGCTCATGCCCAACCAACGGGCGCTGCCCGGCGCGGCGGTGTTGCTGAAATCGGCGTGGCGGGTGCGGTGGTCGACACTTTCGCTGCCCAGCCCGCGCACCAGCTTGGCCAGCAGGTGCAACTCTTCCACCGTGGACGAGGCGTGCCCGATGGCACCGATGCCGGCGCTGCCAAACTCGGCCTTGACGCGCTTCAAGCCGTCGGCCACGTAGGCCAGGGCGGTGTTCCAGTCGACCGCCTGCCACTGACCACCCTGCTTGATCATCGGCTGGGTCAGGCGCGAATCACTGTTGACGGCTTCGTAGCTGAAGCGGTCGCGGTCGGAGATCCAGCACTCGTTGACGGCTTCGTTTTCCAGCGGCACCACGCGCATCACCTTGCCGGCCTTGACCTGCACGATGAGGTTGGCGCCCACGCTGTCGTGAGGCGACACGGACTTGCGGCGCGACAGCTCCCAGGTGCGGGCGCTGTAGCGGAAAGGCTTGCTCGTCAACGCACCCACCGGGCAGATGTCGATCATGTTGCCCGACAGTTCGGAGTCGATGGTCTCGCCGGCGATCGTGGTGATCTCGGAATGCTCGCCGCGATGGATCATGCCGAGCTCCATCACGCCGGCCACTTCCTGCCCAAACCGCACGCAGCGCGTGCAGTGGATGCAGCGGCTCATTTCCTGCATCGACACGAGCGGACCGACGTCTTTGGGATAGACGACGCGCTTCTCCTCGTGGTAGCGCGAGCCGCTGCCGCCGTACCCGACGGCCAAGTCCTGCAATTGGCACTCGCCACCCTGATCGCAGATGGGACAGTCCAACGGATGGTTGATGAGCAAGAACTCCATCACCGACTTCTGCGCCCTCACCGCCTTGTCGCTTTTGGTGCGAACGATCATGCCGTTGGTCACCGGTGTGGCACACGCCGGCATCGGCTTGGGGGCCTTTTCGACGTCGACCAGGCACATCCGGCAGTTGGCCGCGATGCTCAGTTTCTTGTGATAGCAGAAGTGCGGGATGTAGGTGCCCGCCGCGTCGGCCGCATGCATCACCATGCTGCCCTCCGCCACGCTCACCTTCTTGCCGTCGAGTTCGATTTCAACCATGCTGCAAGACTCGCGCGGTGTCGTGGGGGCAGCTGCCAAGCTGGATGTGCTGCTCGAATTCGGCGCGAAAGTGCTTCAGCATCGCCTGCACCGGCATCGCCGCAGCGTCGCCGAGCGCGCAGATGGTGCGACCCTTGATGCTGTCGGCCACCGAGTCGAGCAGTTCCAGGTCTTCGGCCTTGCCTTCACCGTGCTCGATGCGGTTGACCATGCGCCACAACCAGCCAGTGCCTTCACGGCACGGCGTGCATTGCCCGCAACTCTCGTGCTGATAGAAGTACGACAGGCGCAGCAGGCTCTTGACCATGCAGCGCGAATCGTCCATCACGATCACCGCGCCCGAACCGAGCATCGAGCCTGCTTTGGCGATGCTGTCGTAGTCCATCGTGCACTGGTTCATGATCGACGCCGGCAGCACCGGCGCCGACGAACCTCCGGGAATCACGGCCTTGAGCGTGCGGCCGCTGCGCACACCGCCCGCCAAGGCGAGCAGCGCTGGAAAGGGCGTGCCCATCGGCACCTCGAAGTTGCCCGGTTGGTTGACATCACCGACCACGGAGAAAATTTTCGTGCCCCCGTTGTTGGGCTTGCCGATGGCCAGGTACGCCTCGCCGCCGTTGCGGATGATCCACGGCACCGCCGCGAACGTCTCGGTGTTGTTGATCGTCGTCGGCTTGCCGTAGAGGCCGAAGCTGGCCGGGAACGGCGGCTTGAAGCGCGGCTGACCCTTCTTGCCTTCGAGCGACTCGAGCAGCGCCGTCTCTTCGCCGCAGATGTAGGCGCCGAAGCCGTGGAAGGCATGCAGCTGAAACGAGAACCCGCTGCCGAGGATCTGGTCGCCCAGGAAGCCGGCAGCGCGCGCTTCGGCCAGAGCCTCTTCGAAGCGCTCGTAGATCGCGAAGATCTCGCCGTGGATGTAGTTGTAGCCCGTTTTCACGCCCATCGCGTAGGCGGCGATCGCCATGCCCTCGATGACGATGTGCGGGTTGTAGGCCAGGATGTCCCGGTCCTTGCAGGTGCCGGGCTCGCCCTCGTCGCTGTTGCAGACCAGGTACTTCTGCACTGGCAATGCGCGCGGCATGAAACTCCACTTCAACCCGGTGGGGAAGCCCGCACCGCCACGCCCGCGCAGCCCCGACCCCTTGACCTCGGCCACCACCTGGTCGGGCGTCATGCCCGGCGCGCCCTCGGCATTGGCCGTCAGGATCTTGCGCAGCGCCTGGTAGCCACCGCGCGCCTCGTAGTCTTTCAAGCGCCAGTTGCTGCCGTCCAGGCCGACATAGATCTGCGGCTGAACATGGCGATCGTGGAAGCAGGTTTCCAGACCCCTGGCCTGGAACCGGGACAAGTCAAGCGTCTTCGCCGCCGTGCTTGCGATCATCATCGCGCTCATTGAGCCTGTGCTCTCAAAGTGTCGACCAAGTCATCGAGGCGGTCGTTGCTCATCCAGCTCACCATCTGCCGGTCATTGACCAGCATCACCGGTGCATCCGCGCAGGCGCCCAGGCATTCGCACTGCTGCACCGTGAACAGACCATCGGCCGTGGTGCCGCCGACCTTGATGTCCAGCTTGCTGCACAGGTGCTCCAGCGCCTGCTGGCCGTTGCGCAGCTGGCACGGCAGATTGGTGCAGACGTTGAGCTTGTAGCGCCCCACCGGCTGCTGGTTGTACATGTTGTAGAAGGTGGTCACCTCGTGCACCGCCATCGCCGGCATGCCCAGGTAGGCCGCCACGGTGGCTTCGGCATCGGGCGAGACCCAGCCCTGCTCCTGCTGCACGATGGACAAGCAGGCCATCACGGCCGAAGCCTTCTGGTCGACCGGGTACTTGGCCACCTCGCGCGCAAAGCGCTCGAAGGCTGCCGCCGACAGCGGCGCGGGGGCGCCTGGGGCGCGGGTCAAGTCAGGAGCGTTCATCGATCGATCTCGCCAAACACGATGTCCATGGTGCCGATGATGGCCACCGCGTCCGCAATCATGTGGCCCCGCGCCATCTCATCCAGCGCGGCCAGGTGCGGGAAACCCGGCGGGCGGATCTTCAGCCGATAGGGCTTGTTGGCCCCGTCGCTGACCAGGTAGATGCCGAACTCGCCCTTGGGATGCTCGACCGCGGCATAGGCCTCGCCCTCGGGCACGTGGAAGCCTTCGGTAAAGAGCTTGAAGTGGTGGATCAACTCCTCCATATTGCTCTTCATGCCCACCCGGGCGGGCGGTGCCACCTTGTGGTTGTCGGTGATCACCGGGCCGGGGTTGGCGCGCAGCCATTGGCTGCACTGCTGGATGATGCGGTTGGCCTGGCGCATCTCTTCGACCCGCACCAGATAGCGGTCGTAGGTATCGCCATTGACACCCACCGGAATGTCGAAATCCATGCGGTCGTAGACATCGTAGGGCTGCTTCTTGCGCAAGTCCCATTCGATGCCCGAGCCGCGCAGCATCGGGCCGGTGAAGCCCAGGTTGAGGGCCCGTTCGGGCGTTACCACACCGATGCCCACGGTGCGCTGCTTCCAGATGCGGTTGTCGGTCAGCAAGGTCTCGTACTCGTCGACCCGGCCCGGGAACTTGGCGCAGAAATCGTCGATGAAATCGAGCAGCGAGCCTTGGCGGTTGGTGTTGAGTTCGCCGACGGCGCGCGCATTGTGGATCCTCGAGGCCTTGTACTGCGCCATGGTGTCGGGCAGATCACGGTAGACACCGCCCGGCCGGAAATAGGCCGCATGCATGCGGGCGCCCGAGACCGCCTCGTACATGTCGAAAATGTCTTCGCGCTCGCGAAAGCAGTAGATCAGGATGTTCATCGCACCGCAGTCGATGCCGTGCGCGCCCAGCCACAACAGGTGGTTGAGCAAGCGGGTCAGCTCGGAGAACATCACCCGGATGTACTGTGCCCGCTCGGGCACCTGCAGCCCCATCAGGCGCTCGATGGCCAGGCAGTAGGCATGCTCGTTGCACATCATCGACACATAGTCGAGCCGGTCCATGTAAGGCAGCGACTGGATGAAAGTCTTGCTTTCGGCCAGTTTCTCGGTGGCGCGGTGCAGCAGGCCGATGTGCGGGTCGGCGCGCTGGATGACTTCGCCGTCGAGTTCGAGCACCAGGCGCAGCACACCATGCGCGGCCGGATGCTGAGGCCCGAAATTGAGGGTGTAGTTCTTGATCTCAGCCATGAAAGCAGTGCCTCAGTGCAAGCCGCCGTAGTTGTCTTCGCGGATGATGCGCGGTGTGATCTCGCGCGGCTCGATGGTCACGGGCTGGTAGATCACACGTTTCAGCTCGGCGTCGTAGCGCATCTCGACATGGCCAGAAACTGGAAAATCCTTGCGCAGGGGATGACCGATGAAGCCATAGTCGGTGAGGATGCGGCGCAAATCGACATGACCGTCGAAGATCAGGCCGAACATGTCGAAGGCCTCGCGTTCAAACCAATTGGCTGCCGACCACACCTCGGTGAGCGACGCCACCATCGGCAGATCGTCATCCGGCGCAAACACCTTCAGACGCAGACGCCAGTTGTGGCTGATGCTGAGCAGGTGCGACACCACCGAGTAACGCAGGCCGTCCCAGGGCCGGTCATGCCAGCTGCTGTGGTCGATGCCGCACAGGTCGATGAGCTGCTCGAACTTCAACGTTGCGTGGTCGCGCAGCATGCCCGCCACGGCCAGGTAATCGGCCGCGGTCACAGTGATCGAGATTTCGCCCCGTTCACGTTTGAAGGCCTTGATCTTGTCACCCAGCGCGGCTTCCAGCGCGGCCTGCAGGCTATCGAGTCTCTGGGTCATGGTGGTCAGGCTCGGGCAATCGTGTTTTCACGACGGATCTTGGCCTGCAGCTGCAGGATGCCGTAGAGCAGCGCCTCGGCCGTGGGCGGACATCCCGGCACATAGACATCCACCGGCACGATGCGGTCGCAGCCGCGCACCACCGAATAGCTGTAGTGGTAGTAGCCGCCGCCGTTGGCACAGGACCCCATGCTCAGCACCCAGCGGGGCTCGGCCATCTGGTCATACACCTTGCGCAGCGCCGGGCCCATCTTGTTGCACAGGGTGCCAGCCACGATCATCAGGTCGCTCTGGCGCGGGCTGGGCCGGAACAACATGCCGAAGCGGTCGATGTCATAACGCGCAGCACCCGCGTGCATCATCTCCACCGCACAACAAGCCAGCCCGAAGGTCATCGGCCACAGCGAACCGGTCTTGGACCAGTTGATCAGCTTGTCGACCGAGGTGGTGACAAAACCTTCCTTCAAAACGCCTTCGATGCCCATCGTGTGTCCTCGTGTACTGTCTGCGCGCCGAGCCGTCTGCCCGCCAAGCTCATTCCCAGTCGAGCGCGCCCTTCTTCCACTCGTAGATGAAACCCACCACGAGGATGGTGAGGAACATCATCATCGCCCAGAAGCCTGCCGCGCCAATGTCACGCAGCGACGCTGCCCATGGAAAGAGAAAGGCGATCTCGAGATCGAACAGGATGAAGAGGATGGCCACCAGGTAGTAGCGCACATCGAACTTCATGCGGGCGTCCTCGAAGGCCTCGAAGCCGCATTCGTAGGGACTGTTCTTGGCTGCGTCAGGGCGCTGTGGCCCGAGCAGGTAACCCAGCAGCTGGGGCACCACACCGACCGCCACGCCGACCAGGATGAACAGGATGACAGGGAGGTACTGTTGCAGGTCCATGGTGAGCGGCGACTAAGTTGTGGGATGCATCCGGCCACACTTCAGGCTTGGCCTAGCGTGCCACCCGGGCCCGATCAGCTTCACTGCCCGACCCCTCGGCGACACGCCAAGCTAGCGCGCTGGGATCGCCCGCCCGGGGCCGGATCAGGCCTGGGCAAGACATCAAAGAGCTTGGTGCCGTCGGCGAGACTCGAACTCGCACAGCTTTCGCCACTACCCCCTCAAGATAGCGTGTCTACCAATTTCACCACGACGGC